>NZ_JH379411.1:38327-48887 GCF_000235885.1 Leyella stercorea DSM 18206 | reverse complement strand
TTCTAATTTAAGCCCTAATTTGAGTGCTTACTGAGATGTTAAAATTTTACTTGTTTATTGACGATTACATACATTTTACACACAAGTGATTTTCGGCTGCACTCGGCATAGCTCAAACATGTTTGGCTCTGCGCTCGTTTGCATGAAAATTCTTAGCTATCCGCTTGTTATTGTCTGATGATTGATTTGACATAATATATATGTTTTACGTTTTAAATTGTTTTATATGTATTGCGTTATGCTTGCACAAAGCAACGAACTTAAAATTGTGTTTACTGCTGACAGAAATGTATTACAAAGTCATCCACCCCCAACGCATTCAATATCACACGGCTCGTATACAACGACACTACCATCATAAAGAGCATACGGAAGTAAAGAAGCGAGGTATTCTTAGCTATACGCTTATTGTTATCTGATGTTTTGGGTGAGATAGTTTATTCTAATCCTAATTTGTGGAAGAAAATTTTATTGCGCATTGTCGCATCATCAATCACTTTTTTAAATGACATGATTTCTACATATGCGTTATAGCTTGATACATATCCAAAATAACCTTCATCATCAGGACTGACTGTCAGATTGGATTGCTCTGCGAACTCTCTGATTTGCGAAACTATATCACAGACAATATATACATAAACTGGCGTAGATTGCCTGTTTACTTTGACAGGTTCGATGCCATCGGGCATTTCATACTTTCCATCAAGTATTTTTCTTGAATATCTGAGAGCTTGCGAGATTGGATTATCTGCATCAGAATAATCCTTCCTTTTAGGTCTCTTGAATTCGATTACGGTTACAGGAGACGTGATGCTGTTTTCTCCATTTCTGAAAAACATCCTCTCGTTATAGAAGACCACTACATCTGGCTCTTTGTGGTCTTTTTTAGAAATCACTTTATCTGACGCAATGTAATGACTAAACACAAGTCTTTCATCCAAGAGCCACAAGTTATGATCTTCATAATCAACCTCTCTATCATCCTTTATCATAGGGAAGAACAAATTATGAAGTTCACTCTCTAAGTGAGCGCTACCAGAATCTGTTCTTTTGCGAAGTTCATTATAGAGGTCTATAACTTTCTTCCTGCTACAAACATAATGGGCTAAGTCATTCTTGCCTTCATCTGTTACTTTTGAAAACAAATCTTTGACCTGCTCCTTTATATTGTCTGTATTTATATCTTCTTGCGAAGCCAGAAGATCATTTATCTCAATACGAGACTTCTGTTCTTTCTCAAATTTAATTTTCTGAAATCTTAGTTCCAAATCTAAATCTGATATTCCTAAGGGGAGGTTTTCCATGTCCAGATCTTTCAACAAGCTCTTGTTCCAAGGTGCTATACTCGAAACATAATCCAGTACTTTTTGTTTCTTTGCCTGAAATTTTTCTTGAATGTAATCCTTGAAGAATTTCTTCGTTATAAGACTAGCTTCTCTTTCGATTCGTTCAACGGATATGTCGGCAAAAATGTCTTCTTCATTATGGGCTAATGAGAAATCACCTCTTTCTGTATCAACATGGTCATCCAAATATTTTCCAATTACATAGGAACGGATAGCATAATTTCTTTGTTTCCCATTTTCTATATCAATCAAAGTATCTTTAAATTCAGGAACATAATTGTGTATGGGGCTATTTGTAACCTCTCGGCGGTGTGCTGTTAAAATCACTTTATTTGCCAAAGAGGAGAAATAGACTTTATACGATTTTACAGTAAATCGATGCTTTGTATGCTTTTTATCTTGTAATACGAAAGATTCTTCTTGAACAAACTGGATTGTATCATTCTTGCTTACAAAATCATTTAAGACAATAGGATTAGTTCCATCACTCTCTTTCAATGTTATAATAGGCATGCCTTCTGTATTATCCACAAAAAGCACCAAAAGGCGTTCCACAAGTTTTCTTGCTATAACATTTAACCCATTGTCGGCATTATAACCTTTCACTGCGGATTTCAAATGAAGTATTGTCTTGCAAGCAACAATCTCTTCTTGACACAATTCATTAGTTTCATTCTCGATAATTTCTTCATTGTGACCAAAGTCAAAAGTTCTATGCCAATACTTATTTTCAAAACAATAATAACTGTCAATAGACACTTTTTTAAAATACTTGAGATACATAAATCTTCCAAAACCTTTTCCACCAGATTCGTATTTATGTCCTGATAGATAGGTATCGAAAGAGTCTCGATTTGCGTCAGTAAAGCCAACTCCATTGTCTATGACATCAAAGCCAATGATAGAACCACAAACAGAATCCTCTTTATCATTAAAGCTTTTCTGACCATCTCTGATAGCTATAATATCAATAGAGCCATTAGGACGCTTGCCTATAGAGTCTATAGAATTACATACAGCCTCAATTATTGGGGTCAAATATGTTGTTTGGGCTTTAATGCCTTTCACTATTCCAGAAATATTTAACTTGCTCATAGTATTTGTTTAATTATTGTCCCGTTAGAGCCGACAATCGCTCTTTGAATTAATTGAAATACAGTCTTTTGTAAGAGATTTCAAATGTTAGACGATTTGAATTCTCTACTAAGCAGCATCATATAAATGCCTGCTATATTCAAAGTCTACATCCCTAATATCAAAGAACTTTATCATCCTTTTTAAATGGCTATTTGAATAATCATTTAACTGATCCCGAGTTTAACGTGACACAAATGAGGCATAAATACAAGTAATTTAAAGAACAAAACGAGAAGTTACTGCTAATTCTCTATAATAGTTATACAACTTTGATATAACAGAATCCATCAACACAATCAATGTATAACGAAAGAAATAATTGTAATACATATAATTGTTATCAGCAATTTTAGTAAGTGATGGTAGATTGCGTTGATAGGACATAGTATTATGAGCACAACGATTACGATGGTCATAAACTACAGTTTTATAAAAGCCTACCATACCACCACCTAAAAGAGACATTCCTTTGTTGTTTATTATAGCAAAGTCTTTACTTTTAAACTTGATGTTAAGTTTTGTTATATAGTTACTATTCTCTCTTGGAAACCACTCTTTTAATTGAGATTTATTTAATATCTCTTTTATTATGCTTAATTGTTTTTGAAACCATTCGTCTCGCTTTATACTGCTAAGAAGAATTAGGAAATCCTCTTCTGGAAATGGTTTGTTATAAATGCCATTTTTAAGCTTATCTATTTCAGAATCATTCATTGGATTACCTAAAGATTGTCTTTTTTCTATGATAGTTAAGACGTGTTTATTCCGTGCTTTTTCTATCTTTTTTTCCCAATCTAAACGTTCCGCTTCAACTACAGAGGTCTCTATTTCTATATCATCCCATATACGATATAGCTCAAATTTAGAATCTATTTCTTTGATACATCTAATAATATCATTAAAAATATTGTTCTTCTCATCATATGAAGAACATTCTCCATAGTTTTTATTATGAAGGAAATCATATCTATACGAATAATTGTTCGTGGCTAATTCCCAACATATACACTTCATCTTTTGCTCCAAAGCCCCAGTCAACTTAAGAAATAATGACTGCATAAAATATTCAGCCATAGGAAAACTCTCAATACCACCATTCAACGAATTGCAAGCATTGATTCCTGATTTCAAGATTTCTATTAATGATTCTGAAATAAAGTCAGAATGAATATCAGTGTACATATTTTGAATAAATTTTTACAGATTTCTTAATTCTATCACGCAACAATCCAAGCTGATTCGGTGATTTGGCATAACCTGTTTTATCATTTATCTTTGTATGAATTTCTGTTTTCAATTCATTAACAAGGTTAGTGACATCATCATTAAGTTTTTTGCCAATAAAGACAATATGATATATTAGTCCATATAGCCAATAGTCTGCACTAATTAAAGATGAAAAGGATTTATCTTCATTTAACCCCATTTCTGGTATCAATCGTTCTATAGATTTTCGCAACGTAGAATATCGCTGTTTCCAATCATCATGATTTGAAAAAACGTTTTTAAATATGAATTTTTCAAACTTTTGCTTATTCGCCTCTTGGTCTAAACCAAGAATATAAGCAACATAATCGGCATAATACGATTCCCTTGTTGATATTTTAGAATACCATTTCATCACAACACTAACATCATGCGCATCATCAGAATGATATTGTGATAATGGAGCCATGTATCTAACAAGATCAAGTTTGCTTGACTGCATTTTTTCCTTTATCAATATATCGCAAAGTACACTTTTCCCTTCTACATCAATACCTTCAAAGAAATTATAATAATCAGAATTCATATAATAAAGTGAACGTCTGCTTTCCAATGCAGATAGATGCTTACCAAAATAATTGATATTTCTAAATAACTGAGCAAAACTTTGTACTACATCTTCTTGTTTCTTGCAATCAGGCACGATATAGGAAAAACCTAAGAAAGTATTGTCATAGAACTTATCAGACAATACTGGCAACTTCAATTCTTTATATCTCCCATCGCCACGTACCCTATCTTGAATTCTTTGAATTGTATTACCTTTAGGGTCTTCAGAAAGCATTTGTGAAAACGTCCATTTTATAGATTTTTTTTGATTAGAATCATCATCACCTTCATCTGTAACGTCCTCTTTCGTCAATTCGTCTGCATTGGCAAAAGCATCAATATCAGGAATATAGCCAATTTTTGACAGAAGGATTGTCGTAAGGCGTTGTTGCCCATCCAGAATTAAGTTCTGACCATTTACTTTACTATTCGTCTTCATCAATGCAATTGTAACAGGCTGTACAAATTGCTTAGCTTTAAACGATTTGACCAGCTGTTGTATATCATCTTCTTTCCAAACAAAACTACGTTGGTATTCAGGAAGGACTATACTCTTTGACAAGATTAGTTCTATCCAATAATTTAAAGAATACTCTCCATAGTAAACTTTATTTTCCATTATTTTATAAATTTCATTTATAGGTTTCAGTAATTAAAGCATTGCCCATAATAACTATAGGGACACCCCATATATATGAAAAAGCTGTCAGGGTCGTTATCATAGCTAGCAAGCTTACTTAGGCTTGAGCATTCTATTTTGGCAAGTCGCTTCTTGGTCCTGGCAATAACAACCATACGATGTTTATCTAGTTCTCGAAGTTGTTGTGTTGACCAATGGTTTTTATCCAAGATTGAGAATGCACTCATCCAACTGCGTATATTAGGATTGCCTCTAAAATTTCGTAAAGAGACATGACCAACACTTGTTGCTATCAGACGACTCTTTAAACTATTAAGAACAGTTGCAGCACAATAACGTGGTTTAATGCCACCTTGCTCGTACGGTAAAAGTAGCTCATTTGCAATTTTTGTTTGTTTTGCTATATGTCTCTGAAACGACGGTCGGCGAATACGAAGATTCCCCTTCCAGTTGAAATCAAAGCCAACAAATGTAATCCAAGGGTATACATCGTGTCCTTTCTCTCCCCATTCGTATGGTCCACGGGTTTTGCCTTCCCAGAATTCCTTCATTTTGTTGATCTTGATATCCTTGTTTGGATGAGGTATCAAATGAGATTTACTTATCGCTTTATAATAACAATCAAATATCGTTTTAACCTCATCTTTATTCTCGCCTATCAGAATCATATCGTCACAGAAACGGCAATATAGGATATCACGCTTCTGGATTTCTCGTAAAACACAATTGTCAACGAAATGCATAACAATATTAGCTATCAACCCAGACAAAGCACCACCTTGTGGAACGCCTACATATCCTTTTCGTTTTCTTGCTAATTTGTAATTTAGATCTTTTTTATCAACCCACTCAATCACACGAGTAAAATGATCTGGACATTTTTCTTTGCCCCAAAATGGATCTGTTGGCGGTTTTCTATTATAGACAAATACATTCTCTAAAAAATTGAAACAATCAATATACGTCCAAAACCAATAACCAATACGTTCAATATCTTTATTGCTAATTTTCCCTTGCTTCTTAGCCCATTGCAACATTAATGCAAAACGAGTTTTTATAACTCTATGCGAAATAGTGTCATAAAACTTCTGCATATCACATTCTGCAACATAAAGCGACTTGTTCAAATGCCGACATCTGTAATCTCTAACAGCTTCAACAGCATTAAGATGCTGAAGCAAATGTTTGCCTTTTGATGGCATTCTGAAGGCATATGAACAATCATAAAAGTAATCATTAAAAAGCCGGGTCAAATATTTGTTTAGCAGAGAAAAAATTATTTTCTGTATTAAAGGAAAAGAACATACTGGACGATAAATTATCTTCTTCTGCTGCGGTTTGCGTTTTTTCTCAATTACAGAAATTCGTGGGGCTGGTATCATTCCTTCGTTTGAAGTTGCAATCTTTACTACAGCGTCTGCTTTTTTGCAAAGCAACAAATACCAATCTTTCTGACTGTTGTTTTTCTTCGCTTTTAAATATGTCAATTTCAATCTTCGCTCATTGCGAGCCGAGGTATCAAGGGCATTTCTATTTATTTCTCCGATATTACACCAATGTTTTCGCGATGGAAACATATCATACAATTCATTACGTTTTGCCTTTTTACGTTTAGACAATGAATCTGTGTTCAAAAATTCCCTCTTTTGATTTTCTTTAGATTTGCAATCGGCTAATTTACAACGATATTTAATAAATATCATGACTACTTTGTCACGATCTATAAATACATAATTACTTGGCATAAACAAAAAGAAATTACTAAAACAGATGTAATGGCACAACGACTATTGATTAGTACGTTCACCACATAAGATACAGAAGAGAAAAGCGTCACCTTATAAGGGCATGAAAGGAAGGCACCCTCTATTTTTTACATGCCTCAATATACCATAGCTTTTACGCTACAGCCTACCTATCTAGTATGATTCCCTTTTGTTTTGCCAAGTATTTTATTGTATTAATGCTACATCGTCTTTGATTTGACGAATAAGCATTCCATATCAATCGCTCGCTTTTTGCTTCATCATGATTAATACCATCAAGTCGACACAGTTTTAAGAATAAATCTTTTCCTTTTTCAGGATGAAGACTCGAAGCTATTGAAAAAGCCACTTTTACCCAATCTTCCCATGTCTCAGTTATAGACAGATGCCGTTTGGTAAGTTTCTTCAATATATATATTACAAGGCTACGATTGTAGCTGCTGTCTTTGTATCCTGTAGCCTTACCATATAGATCATTCCAATTCTTTGGAACAAAAGTTTTTACTGATTCTGCTTTTATTCCATCTTGTTTAGGTATAACTGGCATATCATCGTTTTTAACTTCAAATACACAAGCCTCTTCTTTTACTACAGCATCTACATCCGAAGACATATAGCATAATCTGCTTATATCAGAACCACTTCTGTCCAATTCGATTTCATATGTAGAAAACAAATATGTAAACAACTGCTGAAAAGCTTTCTTGTGAGACACACTTAATGGAAGGTCATCAAAAGATCCATCATAGTTCAAATGAACAAGTCCTTTGAACCCATGCCCAGAAGGAGATTGCCAATAAGCAGCAATATATGGATCATTCTGAAGACATTTTTCTGTATAAATCATTTCCATTTCTTCCAGTTTGTCTATATCAATGACAAGTAAGCTATTATAATGCTCACATTCCTCTGCTTTATGTCCTTTTGTAAACGTACCACAGAACGTGATAGCAGGCAGCTTCCCTTTTTCCTCTGCATACTTAACACGATCACCAGTTGTCAGAAAATATCTTGCATTATTGACTTCCTTCTGATAGGCACAATTCTTTATACCTCGCAAAACTCTTCCAACAGACATATCGGAATGCTTTTCAGCCTTAACATTCAAGAAGAAGGATACGGGTATTTGCTCCAATGACTCTTTGTTCTTTATCATAAGTTATGATTATCACTATTTCTTAACATTATTCGTTCAAAGCATCTCCTATTTGATTGTTCATTTTTTGCAAAGAAAACTCACGAAGTTTTATATTTTTATTTTTTGGCATAACTATAGATCGTTTCAAATGGTATGAACTCTACATAAGAGCCTTTATACTAATTCGGTTCTAAATAACATGTATTACCAGCATGAATACAATTGGTAAATGCTCCATATGCCAATATAAGGAGGTCCGTACCATTTGGTTTCATAAATTCTTTTCTACTTTATGTCGTTGGCTGCAAACATACGTAATGGTTGCAATCGTATAGGCGGTGAAAATGATGTGTTTCCTGACTATACCCTTGGCTATGTTAGCTAATCACAAGTTCTTCATATGCTCATCAAAATCCTTGCAACATATATAATCATGTTGGATGTAGATTTCAGAATTGAATGTTTGGCGGGATTTGGTGATGCATTCAGAATAGGTGACTGTTGATGTAGATGCGAGGGCATTGAGATTGTGGTTGAAATTATCTATACCGTTTTTATTGACATCAATGTCGGTGACAAGTAAAAAGACGATGGGCATGTCGGAAAATTTATCTGTTTGACAAATAGAATCAACTTCATGGTTAATATAGTGTCTGAAAGTTACTGTTTTCACTCTGCCACCTCAAAATCTTCCTGGTGCACGCCTCTGAGTGCGACGGCGCGGCCGGCGAAGTCGAAGACGAGTTGGCGGTTGCGGTCGATGCGGATGATGTAGCCTTCGTAGTCTTTGAAGGGACCGGTGAGGACGCGGAGCTTCACGTGGTCTTTGGAGAACTTCTCGATGGGGGCGTTGAGGAGGGTGACTTGCTCGGGGTGGGCTTTCAGTACGTTCATAAAGGGCTGCATGATGGTGTCGCGTATGGAGGCAGGACGCCCGTGGCAGCGGTCGTTCACTAAGTGGTACTGAGGAAAATATTGTGATAGGAACTTCTGGATGCTCTTCACGGTGCCTTGCAGAAAGACGAGGCCGCTGATGGTGGGCTTCACGATTTTCTTGACACCGCGTTGTGTCTCCGCATTTTTGTAGGCGTAGCTGGTGGCTTGGTGTATGAAGAAGGGTTGTTTAGTGGGGTGGGTGTTGTCGGCGTTGTATGCTTCAAGCCACTTCTGAAACGACTTTACCGCCATGTGATGTATGAACAGATAGCTCCAGGAGGTGGGCTGCTGAGCAACATCTTCATAATAGCTGCTGTGTTTCGGTATGGGTATAGTTTCTACTCTCGGTGCCGATGGTTTGTCAGCCCCGATTATGTGAATGCCCTTTGGTAAGCGTTGGCTTACACTGGCTGTAGAAGGTGAATCTAAGCAATCCTGCGTCATCTTCGCCGTCTACTTTATGTCCTTGCACATCGCCATAGGTGGCGATAGCAAAAGCATAGTCATTACTAATTGCATGCAAAAAAATATATTAGTAAGTCATATCTCAAAAGTTGCAAGAACTTTTATGAAATTCACACCTTGTGTTTGTCCTCCGTTAGGAGAGATATTTCTGCAAAGATAAGGGTTTTATTTGAATTATGTACCTTATTTATAAAAAATATTCCGTCGGCTGTCAATATTCGTCGACTCTGGTTGTTGTGTGTCTAAGTGTTGTTGGGCAATCTGTTCTATGCACCATGCGAATGCTTCCGCTGTGCGCTCTGCTTCGGCACCGAAATGTCCGCCTTCGTGCCAGCGCAGGGTGACGGCGGTGGGGGAGAGTTGCTGGCAGAGTAGGGCGTGCTCTGCACGCACGCAGTCGCCGATGCGCTTCATGCGCTGGTTGCGACAGTGCTCTTCGCGGTCGCCGAGGGAGAGGTGGATAGGTGTTGTAGTGGTGATATGTTGAGGTGTTGAGATTTGTAGTGTTGTGTTAAGACTGTGATGTGCAGTTGCTTGTGGCGATAGGATGGGGTGTGCAGCGGCATATTCGCCCCAACCATTAATCCAGAGCGAAGGTGAAGCTGCAGCTACGGCGGTGAAGACATCGGTGTTGCGTGCAGCCCAAAGGGCGAAGAGTCCGCCGAGCGAGTAGCCGCCGATGATACAGGGCAGTGCGCCGAAACGCTCGCGAAGCCATGGCAGTAGGGCGTGCTCAATGAAGTGCAGCGTGTCGGGAGCGTGTCTGCCCACCTCCGCGTCGCGCGACACGGCATCGTCAGCCCACGGCATGAGCGCACGCGCCCACTCAACGCAGTCGAAGAAGACCATGGCGAAGCCTGTGGGGCTCGCCTGTGCAATAAGGTCGACCTCGCGTCGCACACCGTCGTTCTTCTCCTCGTGGCGTGCCGACGGCTGTATGAGCAGCACCTGTGGGTCGCCCACGACGAAGAGCTTGCAGGGTGTTTGGATGTTATGTTCTTCTGTGAAGATGGTGTTTGTGTTGGACATATGGTTGGAGTTTTTATGGATTTGCAAAGTTAGTGTTTTTGTTGGATATATGGCTGCTTTTGATGGGTAAAATTAAATGGTGTGGTGGTTGGGTGGTTTGGTTTGTTGGTTGGATGGTTGGTTGGGTGTTTGGTTGGTGTTTGGTTGGTTGGTTGGGTGTTTGGTTGGTTGATTGCTTGGTTGGTGCAGCGGAGACCGCTGCACCCCCTATGAGGGCTGCGTGGAGGGTCGCGTAGAGGGCTGCGTGGAGGGCTGCGTGGATATGGCAAGATGCCATATCCTCCT
>NZ_JH379411.1:1754-38317 GCF_000235885.1 Leyella stercorea DSM 18206 | reverse complement strand
GCGTGGATATGGCAAGATGCCATATCCTCCTACGGGCGGCGGACGGAATATGATCGGGCGGCGGACGGAATCTGATTGGATGGCGGACGGAATCTGATTGGGTGGCGGACGGAATCTGATCGGGTGGCGGACGCGCAACGATGACAAAACATGTGGTGAAGAGCGACCAAACTGCGCCTGTATCTGCAATAAACCGCACTAACACATTCAACAAACTGCACCTGTATTTGCAACAAACTGCGCCTGCGTATATAATAAATTGCGGAAAGGTACGTTATTAATAAACGTTAAGCACTTTGAGGGCTTAATGTTGACAACAAAACAACGAATAAAACGTACTGAGAACAACGAATAAAACGTACTGAGAAATGATTGATTACATAAAGGGCGAACTGGCAGAACTCACTCCGGCGCAAGCCATTGTTGAGGCTTACGGCGTGGGTTATGCGCTGAATATTTCGCTGAATACATACGAGGCGATACAGGGCAAGCAGAACGTGAAACTGTTTGTGCACGAGGCACTTGTCACTGGCGGTCGCGACGATAGTTACACATTCTTTGGCTTTGCGTCGAAGCAGGAGCGCGACCTCTACCGTCTGCTCATCACCGTGTCGGGTGTGGGAGCCAACACGGCGCGTATGATTCTCTCGTCGGCATCGCCGTCGGAGCTCTGCAATGCCATCTCTACGGGCAACGAGCGCGTACTGAAGAGTGTGAAGGGCATCGGTCTGAAGACTGCGCAGCGCATTATCGTCGACCTGAAAGACAAGATTCTCTCGCTAGGTATAGCGCAGGAGGTGTCTGCCGGCACGGCTGCCGACAGCACAATACCCGTCGATGTGCGCGACGAGGCGGTAGCTGCGCTCACCATGCTCGGCTTTTCGCCTGCGCCAACGGCTAAGGTGGTTACGGCGATACTCACCGACGATGCTACGCTGCCCGTTGAGCAGGTGGTGAAGTTGGCGTTGAAGCAGATTAAGTAAATAAGTTGGTGGCTGCGTGGCTACGGCAGGGATGCCGTAGCCTCCTATAAATAAGCTGATTTTGAATTTCATAAATATTATAAACCGATTTTTTAAGTGTAGGCTGCAGGCGATACGCTCGCTCGGCACGGCTCGCATGATGGTCGTCATAATGATTATGGCGGCTGTGGCATCGTATGCCATCACGCAGACACCGCAACGACCGCAGCGCAAGCTCTCTGTGCGCAAGACGCGCGACGCGGCTCCGCAGCGCGATGCCGATGCCGACCGCCCCGACACGCTCGCTATCAAGGCGCAGCCGAAGCTCGAGAACGAGGACTCGATACCCGACTCGCTGCTGCATCCGCGCTGGAAGATACAGCGCACGCTGCCCATAACGCTCGACGATCTCGACCAGAGTGCTGCCGACCTGAAGCGTCCCGACAACCTGAAGCAGGACGTGGTGTACAACGACTCGCTCGACCGCTACATCATCGGCTCGAAGATATCCGACTCGTACATCAACGCCCCGTTTATGATGACGCAGGAGGAGTATCGCAAGTGGAGCGAGCGACGCATGATGAACCAGTTCTTCCGCAAGAAGAACGACGAGATATACCAGGCTAAGGGCAAGGAGAAGTTCGACTTTACCGACATGCACTTCGACCTCGGACCGGCTGAGAAAATATTCGGTCCGGGCGGTGTGCGCATCAAGACGCAGGGTACTGCCGAGCTGAAGTTCGGCGCCACGATGAAGAGCATCGACAACCCGTCGCTGCCCGTGCGCAACCGCAAGACCACCACGATGGACTTCGACGAGAAGATAAACGTTAGTCTGAACGGACGTGTGGGCGACAAGGTGAACATGAACCTCAACTACAACACCGATGCTACGTTCGACTTCGACGCGCAGAGCCTCAAGTTGAAGTACGACGGCAAGGAGGACGAGATTGTGAAGCTCATCGAGGCTGGCAACGTGTCGTTCCCCTCCAACTCGTCGCTCGTGCGCGGAGCTTCCTCGCTCTTCGGTCTGCGCACCGACCTGCAGTTCGGTAAGCTCAAGCTGCAGCTCGTAGCCTCGCAGAAGAAGTCGTCGTCGAAGTCGGTGTCGTCGAAGGGCGGCAAGCAGTTCACACCATTCGAGATAGACGCAGCCAACTACGAAGAGAACCGCCACTTCTTCCTCGCACAGTACTTCCACGACCGCTACGACGAGTCGATGCGCTCGCTGCCCAACCTCACATCGGGCATCACTATCAACCGCGTGGAGGTGTGGGTGACGAACAAGTCGGGCGTAACGTCGAACACACGTAACATCATCGCCCTCACCGACTTGGGCGAGAACAACCGCGTGTCGAACAATCTGTGGGGCATCACGGGTCAGCCCGTGCCTGCCAATGCTGCCAACTCGGAGTATGCAGCCATGACATCGCAGTACGCCGCCGCACGCGACATCGACCAGACCTCTACCGTGCTCGACGGAATAGCCGGCTTCGTGGGCGGATCCGACTACGAGAAGCTGGAGCGTGCGCGCCTGCTCAACTCGTCGGAGTACACCGTGAACAAGGCTTTAGGCTACATCTCGCTGAAGACATCGCTGCAGACCGACCAGGTGCTCGCCGTGGCTTACGAGTACACATACGGCGGCGTGACATACCAGGTGGGCGAGTTCGCCTCGGACATCACCGACTCGAACAAGGCACTCTACGTGAAGGCGTTGAAGAACACCAGCAACAACCCACATCAGGGCAACTGGGGCTTGATGATGAAGAACGTGTATTACCTCGCATCGTCGGTGGAGAAGGAGAAGTTCCGCTTGGATGTGAAGTTCCAGAGCGACACCGCCGGTGTCTACCTCACGTACATACCCGAGCCACAGGTGAAGAACCAGACCCTCATAAAGCTCCTCGGAGCCGACCGACTTGACAATAACAACAAGGCGCACCCCAACGGCTACTTCGACTACGTGGAGGGCTACACCGTGACGAACGGACGCGTGTTCTTCCCCGTTGCCGAACCGTTCGGCAGCTATATGTACGAGACGCTCTTGAAGAACGGTGTGGCGGCAGAGCAGGCTGCGAAGTATGCCTTCACCGAGCTTTACGACTCTACGAAAATCGTGGCTAAACAGATAGCCGAGAAGGACAAGTATGTGCTTATGGGTCAGTTCCGCGGCACATCGGCTAACGTCATCTCGCTCGGCGCATACAACATTCCGCAAGGCTCTGTAGTGGTTACGGCAGGCGGCGTGACGCTCGCCGAAGGCACCGACTACTCGGTAGACTACTCGGGTGGCGAGGTGACCATCCTCAACCAGAGCATCATCGACGCCGGCACCGCCGTGAACGTGTCGCTCGAAAGCAATACCGACTACGGACAGGAGCGCAAGACGATGTTCGGTATGAACTGGGAGTACGACTTCTCGAAGGACTTCCAGCTCTCGGGTACGTTCCAACACCTCTCCGAACAGGCTCTCACCAACAAGGTGAACATGGGCTCGGAGCCGCTCAACAACACCATCTGGGGCTTGAACATCAACTGGAAGAAGCAGAGCCAGTGGCTTACGAATATGCTCGACAAGCTGCCCTTCCTGCATCTCACACAACCTTCGAGCATCTCGTTCTCGGGCGAGTTCGCGCAACTCATAGCCGGACAGAGCAGCGGCACGCAGGACAACGCCTCGTACATCGACGACTTCGAGAACACCAAGAACACCATCGACGTGTCTACACCTACGTCGTGGATAATCTCGTCGGTGCCGTCGATGTTCCCCGAGTCGGGCGACAAGTCTACGCTGCGCTCGGGCTTCAACCGCTCGCGCCTGGCGTGGTACACCATCGACCCGCTCTTCACACGCCGCTCTTCGTCGCTCACGCCGAGCCACATCAAGAGCGACCTCGACCAGCTGTCTAACCATTACGTTCGCGAGTTCTATGTGAGCGAGCTGTTCCCAGCCCGCGACCAGAGCGCATACAACGGCAACTCGTCGATGCTCAACATCCTTAACCTCGCTTACTACCCGAACGAGCGCGGCCCGTACAACTTCGACCCCGACCTCAACTACGACGGCACACTCAACAATCCGCAGAAGCGTTGGGGCGGTATGATGCGCAAGCTCGACACCAACGACTTCGAGGCTGCCAACATCGAGTACATCGAGTTCTGGATGCTCGACCCGTTCATCTATACACGCGAGCAGGGCGTGGCTGCCGACTACGGCGGCGACTTCTACATCAACCTCGGCGAGATGAGCGAGGACATTCTGCGCGACGGCAAGAAGTTCTACGAGAGCGGAATGCCCGTAGACGGCTCGCAGAACTTCACCACAACGCAGTGGGGTAAGGTGCCCAACCAGGCTACCGTCGTGTACGCCTTCGCAACATCGAAGGGCTCGCGTGCGCTGCAGGACGTGGGCTTCAACGGACTCAACGACGAGGAGGAGCAGAAGTGGGAGAGCTATCAGGACTTCCTGCGCGAGGTGCAGGGCAAGGTGAACCCTGCCGTGTGGGACTCAATCTGGGCAGACCCGGCAGGCGACAACTACCACTACTTCCGCGGTTCCGACTACGACAAGATAAAGGCACCCATCCTGCGCCGCTACAAGTACATAAACAACCCGCAGGGCAACTCGCCCGACAACGACTCGCGCACCGAGAGCTACGACACATCGTACAAGTCGACACCCGACGTTGAGGATATCAACCAGGACTACACACTCAACGAGTACGAGAAGTTCTTCCAGTATCGCGTGTCTATCCGCCCCGAAGACCTTGAGGTTGGCAAGAACTACATCGTAGACAAGCGCGAGGATACCCACCAGTTGCGCAACAACAAGACAGAGACAGTCAACTGGTACCAGTTCCGCATCCCACTGCGCGAGTACGAGAAGAAGTTCGGCGCAATCAACGACTTCACATCTATGCGCTTCATGCGTATGTTCCTCACCGGCTTCAAGCATCCTATCGTGCTGCGCTTCGGCACACTCGACCTCGTGCGTGGCGAGTGGCGCGTCTACGAGCAGAACCTCGACAACTCGGCTTCAACATCGGGCAAGCTCGTGGTGAGTGCCGTGAACATCGAGGAGAACAACGACAAACAGCCCGTCAACTATATCCTGCCGCCGGGCATCAAGCGCGGACAGGACCCCACGCAGCCACAGCTCGTTGAGAACAACGAGCAGGCACTCTCGATGAGCGTCACCACGCTCGGCACAGGTGAGGCGAAGGCGGTGTACAAGAACACATCGCTCGACCTCAGACAGTACAAGCGCCTGCAGATGTTCGTGCACGCCAATGCTTTCCAGCCCAACCAGACAAACCTTGAGGACGGACAGCTGTCGGTGTTCATTCGTCTCGGTTCCGACTACAAGAGCAACTTCTACGAGTACGAGATACCGCTGAAGCTGACCGAGCCCGGCAAGTACGGACGCTTCTCGGTTACCGATGCCCGCGCCGTGTGGCCCGAGGAGAATATGCTCGACATAGCTCTCTCTAAGCTCACTGGCTTGAAAAAGGAACGCAACAAGGCGAAGGCGCACGGACAGGCTTCGTTCAACCGACTCTACTCGGCATACGACCCCGACCAGCCTAAGAACCGCATCTCGGTGATGGGTAATCCGACGCTGGGCGAGGTGAAGACAATGGTCATCGGTGTGCGCAACAACTCGGGCGAGGTGAAGAGTGGTGAGGTCTGGGTGAACGAACTCCGACTGAAGGAATTCAACAACTCGGGCGGTTGGGCTGCACAGGGCACGCTCAACCTGCAACTCTCCGACCTCGGCACCGTCAACGTGCAGGGCAAATATAGCTCGGCAGGCTTCGGCGGACTGGAGGAGGGCGTGGCACAGCGTTCTACCGACAACTACTCCAACTACACCGTTACGGCAAACGTAGAGCTCGGCAAGTTCTTCCCCGACAAGGCGAAGGTGACGGCACCGCTCTACTACTCGGTGACTAAGGAGAAGACATCGCCAAAGTATAATCCGCTTGACACCGACATGGAGCTCGACGACGCTCTCGAAGCGGCTGGCTCTAAGCACGAGCGCGACTCGATTGAGAGTCTCGCCGTGACGAAAGTGACGCAGACCAACTTCTCGCTGTCGAACGTGCGTGTCGGCATACAGAACAAGCGCCACCCGATGCCTTACGACCCAGCAAACTTCTCGTTCTCGTACAGTCATAGCCACAGCTACACCACGGGCGAGACAACCATCTACGAGCGCGAGGACAACTGGCGCGGTGCATTCAACTATTCGTGGTCGCCGGTGTACAAGGCATGGGAGCCATTCAAGAAGATAAAGAAACGCTCAAAGTGGCTCGATCTGCCGAAGAAGTTCGGACTGAACTGGCTGCCGCAGAATGTGGCGTTCAACACAGACATCACACGCAACTACTATGAGCTGCAGGAGCGCGACATGGAGTCGACCGAGAACCAGAAGCTGCCGCTCACGTTCTCGTCACAGTTCTTGTGGAACCGCGAGTTCAACCTGCGTTGGGACCTCACTAAGAACTTGCACATGAACTTTCAAAGTGCCACAAACGCAGAGATTGAGGAACCGTACACACCGGTGAACAAAGACCTCTATCCCGACAGCTATCAGGCATGGAAGGACTCCGTGTGGACATCCATCAAGCATTTGGGCAGACCGCTGAAGTACAACCAATCGTTCCAGGCATCGTATAAGGTACCTATCAACCTCATTCCGGTGTTCGACTGGCTTACAGCCGACGGCTCGTACAACGCTACATACAACTGGATGCGCGGTTCGGACCTTGAGGACGGCACGTCGCTTGGTAACACTATCGCCAACAACCGACAGATAAACCTCAACAGCCAGTGGAACCTGGAGAAACTCTACAACCATGTTCCGTTCTTGAAGAAGGTGAACGACCGCTTCAAGAAAGACAACTCGGCAGCCAACCGCAAGAAGGCAGAGGAGGCGCGAAGGAAGAAACGTGAGGAGGCTAAGAAGAAACGTGAGGAAGACGCAAAGGGTGGCGACCTCAAATCGAAGAAGAAGCCTGCACTGGCAAAAGATCTCAACCCACGCGACCTGCTGAGCAAAAAGAAGAAGGGCTTTGAGAAGGAAATAACGCTCATGCCAGACACTACTATAAAGGTGAACCACGGTAAGCGCACGAAGCGCATCATCGTAAGCGGACGCACGGAGGCTGGCAGAGTCTTCGAATTGAAGTACAAGCGTGTCGACGACAACAATATCTTGATATTGAATAAGGTAGACTCGGCTACGAAGATAAAGGTGTCGGTTCTGGCAAAGGAACCACTTGAAAACCAGAAGTGGTATCGTGCAGCGCAGAGCGTGGCACGTTTGATGATGATGGTGCGCAACGTGAGCATCAGCTATCGCAACCAGTACTCGATGTCGATACCAGGCTTCAAGCCGATGGTTGGCAATATGTTCGGACAGGGTTCGGGTTACGGTCCGCTGTCGCCAGGCTTAGACTTTGCGTTCGGCTTCGTGGGCGACTCGTATATAGACAAGGCACGCGAGAACGGCTGGCTGATGGTGGCTGACTCGCTTGCTACGCCTGCTGCTACCAATCAGACCGAAGACCTGCAGCTAAGAGCAACGCTTGAGCCTGTGCGCAACTTGAAGATTGACCTCACGGCATCGCGTGCCAAGACAACGGCACGCCAGGTGCAGTATATGTATGCCGGCAACCCGACCACCGAGAGCGGTACGTTCACCATGACAACGCTCTCGCTGCGCAGTGCGTTCGAGGGCTCGGGCAGCGCAAAGAACGGCTACAAGTCGGCATCGTTTGAACGCTTCTGCAACTCGCTCGAAGGCTTCCGTCAGCGTGTAGAGGCGCGGTATGCCGGTGCGGTATATCCTGCCGGTTCACCACTCGCAGGCAAGAAGTTCGACGCTGCCAACGGCGGAGTGAACAAGTACAGCTCCGATGTGATGGTGCCGGCGTTCCTCGCAGCCTACACCAATATGGGCTCGCAGATGTCGATATTCCCGACGCTGGCTCACCTGCTGCCCAACTGGTCGATAAAGTACAGCGGTCTGTCGAAGCTGCCGTGGTTCCGCGACGTGTTCAAGAGTGTCAATATCAACCACTCGTACAAGAGCGTGTACGCCGTAGGTTCCTACTCGTCGTACAGCACGTTCATGGAGTACATGGGCGGACTCGGCTTCATCACCGATGCCACCACCGGTATGCCGACACCTAACTCTATGTACAACGTGTCGACAGTGAGCATCAACGAGTCGTTCTCGCCACTGCTTGGCGTGGACGTGACGCTGAACAACAACATGACCATTAAGGCGGAGTATCGCAAGACACGCGTGCTGAGCCTGAGTATGACATCGGTACAGGTGAACGAGTCGTCGTCGAACGACTGGGTGATTGGTGCCGGCTACACCATCAACAACTTCCGACTCTTCGGAGGTGGTGGCAGCAACAAGCATCGCCGCGTGAAGTCGAAGAACGCCAACAACAACAGTTCGTCGAACCGTTCGCGCTCGACCGGTGGTGTGAACAACGACTTGAGGTTGCGTCTCGACCTCAGTCTGCGCAAGCAGGCGTCGATAAGTCGCGACATCGCCACGATGACCTCGTCGGCTAACAGCGGCAACACGGCGTTTAAGCTCGCGTTCTCTGCCGACTACACCGTGTCGCGACTGCTCACCATGAGCTTCTACTACGACCGACAGACCAACACACCGCTGCTCTCGTCGAGCTCGTATCCGACAACGACGCAGGACTTCGGATTGAGCATGAAGTTCTCATTGACAAGATAAACGAATTGAGAGTTGAAAATTTTCAACTCTCAATTTTAATTTGTATCTTTGCAGAAGATAGGCTGCACCTCAGCATAACATTCAAGCAAGCTTGATGTTCTGCCTTCGGCTTGCACTATCTTTGCCCACATCATAACTAATATTACCCTATAAATATAGCGATGAAAGAATTTAAGGACATAAAGATAGCTGTAGCCGGCACTGGTTATGTCGGACTAAGCATTGCAACACTGCTCGCACAGCACCATCACGTCACAGCCGTTGATGTTGTACCCGAGAAGGTGGAGAAACTGAATAAGCGCATCTCGCCTATACAGGACGAATATATAGAGAAGTATCTGGCAGAAAAACCGCTCGACCTCGTGGCTACTCTCGACGGCAAGGCAGCGTATAAGGATGCCGACTTCGTGGTGATAGCCGCTCCTACCAACTACGACCCCGTGAAGAACTACTTCGACACGACGCACGTAGAGGAGGTTATCGACCTCGTGCTCGAAGTGAACCCCGACGCAGTGATGGTCATCAAGAGTACAATACCAGTGGGGTACACACGCAACCTTTACTTGAAGTATGCTGCGAAGGGCGTGAAGCAGTTCAATCTGCTCTTTTCGCCCGAGTTCCTGCGCGAGAGCAAGGCACTCTACGACAATCTCTACCCGAGCCGCATCATCGTGGGCTACCCGAAGCTGATTGATGGCGAGGGCTACGCAGAGGAGAACGAAGCAATCCGTACCGTCACCGACGTGGAGCGCATGAAGGAGGCTGCAAAGACCTTCGCTGCATTGCTGCAGGAAGGCGCGCTGAAGGAGAACATCGACACGCTCTTCATGGGCATGAAGGAGGCAGAGGCGGTGAAACTCTTCGCCAACACCTATCTGGCACTGCGCGTGAGCTACTTCAACGAGCTCGACACATACGCCGAGATGAAGGGTCTCGACACAAAGGCAATCATCGACGGCGTAGGTCTCGACCCACGCATCGGCACCCACTATAACAACCCATCGTTCGGCTACGGCGGCTACTGTCTGCCGAAGGACACGAAGCAGCTGCTTGCCAACTACGCCGACGTACCAGAGAACCTCATCGAGGCAATCGTAGAGAGCAACCGCACACGCAAGGACTACATCGCCGACGCTGTGCTGCGCAAGGCAGGATGGTACGGCTATAGCGAGAACAACCAGTACGGCGCAGAGGTGAACGCCTGTGTGATCGGCGTGTACCGACTCACCATGAAGTCGAACTCCGACAACTTCCGCCAGTCGGCTATACAGGGCATCATGAAGCGCATCAAGGCGAAGGGTGCAGAGGTGATAATCTACGAGCCGACACTCGAAGACGGCACAACATTCTTCGGCAGCCGTGTGGTGAACAACCTCGAAGCCTTCAAGGCGCAGAGCCATGCCATCATCGCCAACCGCTACGACGAGTGTTTGGATGATGTGATGGATAAGGTGTACACACGCGACATCTTCCGCCGCGACTAAATAGGAAAATCCCTACCTGCGAATATGGTTTTTCACTTGCAGGTAGGGATTTCTTTTTATAATTTTGCAAGCGTAAGTAAGACGTATATCGTTCGGCTTACGCTAAACAAAAAGTGAAACATTTAAAATATCGAATATTATGAAACGCTTCAGCTCTTTCCTAACACTCCTGATTATGGCAGCACTGCCATTCACATTCACCAGTTGTGACGACGATTGGTACGATGGTTACGATTGGTACGACAAGCCATACTATGATGCTACAGAGAACGCCATAGCTCTCGCGCAGACACTCAACGGCACATGGACCGGAACCATCATCAACGAGTACACCAACGACAACGGCATACGTCAGCAGACACAATGCAGTGCCGACTTCACTTTCGTACAGTATCGCTACGATGCCATCAACGGCACGGGCTACGAGACCGACTACGACGGCACGGGTCGTAAGCAGACGTTGCCTTTCAAGTGGTATGTCGACTATCGCACCGGCAATGTTTATGTAGAGTACACTGAAAGTGGCTACCGCTTCCTGCTCGATGCCAACGGCAACAGCAAGTACTCAGGCTTCTCGCTCGACAACAGTCGCTTCAACGGAGTGATGGAGGGTGTGAACAACGACGAGTTCGTCTTCTTCGATCTCTATCGTGTTCGTGGCTACAGCGCACCGCACAAGCTGAAGAGTGCCGACTCTACCGCTACCGTTAGCTTCGGCAAGGGCGAGGGCAAGCAGTTTGAAATTAGCGATGCACCAGTGATGCTGCGCAGAAGATAAGCGGTTTCGCAGCTATCCGTAGCGGAGGTCTCTGGCCTCCGCAGCACCAAGTCTGACAGAAATATATGTCTACAGAAATAATCCATCATATCTGTCTGCATCCTCGTAATACTCACATTATAAGCAGAATAAAGGCTGATAGATGTCGCTTTTCGAGGCGATATCTATCAGCCTATCTGTCAGTTTCAAAATGAAATGTTGCTGTTGCGAACATTTATGCAGTGTCTTTTTTGTATGTAAAAGTAAGCAACTAACCTATATATTTACATTCAGGATAATTGCTGCATCCCCAAAATTCTCCATAGCGTCCGACTCTTTTAACTAACGTACTTCCACATTTCGGACATATATTCATGTCATGTGCGAGCTGTGCTAGGTCAACAATCTTTATTGGTATGTTTTTGCTTTTTGCCTTTTGTATTATGTCTTGCGTTAACTTATCATTAGAATCGTTGAACACAATCAGTTCATCAGCACAGGCTACCACTTCATCGTTACTTTGATAACCGGCTGATTTTCCTTTTGTATTCCAATCGACATTAAATATATTAAAGGGGATGTTGTTGTAGTCGGCATAATTTAACACACTTGCTACAAAATCTAAAGCCCCGATTTTTTGAGCACCCAAAGCAAGATTGCGATTGCTCAACTCGGATAGTCGTTTGCTACAGACTTCTTCTATCAACTGTGTATTATAGAATTTCTGCGGGCCAATGATTGCTAACAAATATACTTTGGGCTTTGATCCTTTAATGTATTCTAACTTTATTTTGCTTGATATCAAAGAGTGATTCTCGCCCACTTTCCTATGAAAATCCGTGCATGCTCCTTCGGGTCTTCTTCTCAAAAAGTCCAAATCACAGCGGTGATTGTCAGCCTCTTGGGGGCCCATATAAGGGTTATAATGTACGCAATCTTCACAATTGGTTACTTCATTTTGAGTGTTCTTTTTATCATAAAGTAAGAAGTCAACAGCTTTAATCAATTCGTTATAATCTTCAGGATAACAATCGTAACAATCTTTCAATATATTCAATTCTATATCAGATTCTTGAGATTGTATAACATTCGTCTCTTTGCAAGATATTCGCTTGATTTCAGAGTTCTTGTTTGGAAAATGTATATACCTCAAGACTTGATCGTTTACCAATTCTGCTTTCTTTTCTTTTGAGATGTTGAATAATTCAAAAGCAGGACCGTTTTCTTCGTCGTACGAGTCGGTTTTACAGAACTTTTCTATATCATCTTCAGAAGTTATTGGAACTTCCATAATCCAAAGCCCTGAATTCTTTTTCTCTTCCGAGCAGGCATGCGACACGAATATCTCAATAAGCATAGGTGGCACTTTGGGTCTGTTGCTTATCAAGCAAATATCAGCAACATAAATGTTGCCATTGCTGTCTTTGACTTGTTTTTCTATCTCGCAATATTGGTAATACTGTTTCAAATCAACTTGCCTTTTACGCTCACTACGAACACAAGAATAATAAGATGAGTATTTACAGTTCGGGTGTTTTGGGCAACTCTCTATTAGATTATAAGAGACATAAAAATGTTCAGACTCCAAGAAATGTCTTGCAATCTTTTTCTTTGCCAAGTTATGCAAATAGGTTTCATTGCTACACTCGGTCTTGTTCTTATGTTTGAAATGGCGTCTATGACAATCGTCCTTTAGGTTGGCAACCATTTCTTCACCACAAGAAAGGCAGTAAAACTTGTGGAGTTTTCTGAATTCTGTGGTGATATCTTCAATTGAACATAATTCGCCATTAACATAATCAATGGCGGCATAATGATAAAGAGTATGTTCCGGAGAATATGTTTTCCCTTTAGCATTACTTTCATTTGTGTTTAAACTAGTAGCTGAATTCATAAAAAGATTTCTTCATTTGTAAGTTGAATGAAATAAAAATTGAACTTAAATGCATAGAAAAACATTGCTAAGGTGTCCAATCGGGCACAATATAATTTTGCTCTATGCTAAAAAATATGTGCAAAGGTATAATAAAATTATGATTTTTGCAAATTACTTTCCTCCTTTTCCGATGCAAATATCGTACTTGAAAACTCCCACGAAAATTCTCATTCTATAGATTTGCTGAACATAAAACGCGCGGTTTTGCGGTTCGGTGCAGACTGAAAAACAGAGAACTTGAGACTTTTCGATGTAAAACGATAGATTTTGCACCGCTTTTCGTGAGATTTTACAAACTTTTCGTGAGACTTTATTTGGTAACTCTTGAGACTTTATTCGGTAAAACCTATGCTTTTACATATAAAAGTCTCACGATAAGTTTGGTTGGCTCGAAACGGAAATTGCACACTTTTGCGCAGAACGCCGCAAAGGCTTCTGAATCATTTGTTTACGCTTGTACGCTCAAAACTCGCGAAAAATGGAAAACAAAATCCGTTGTCGGTTTTTCGCGGGTTATGAGCGTGCAAATCGTGCAAATATCGTCTTGGCAAAAAAAACTGTGCCAGACTTTGTTGCTGCTTATTTCTTCATCAGCGATACGGCGAAGCCGCCGCCGCGTGCCTGCTTAACCTTCAGCACGTCGCCCTTCTTCACGGTGCGGTGCAGGATGGTGTAAGCCTTCGGGTTCTTCTCGTAGTCGGCGTTCTTGCCGTCCTGGTAGATGGCGCAGTCGTACTTGGCACCTACGTCGAGGAAGTCGAGCTTCACGGTAGTCTGACGGGCGTTGTTGGTCTTTCCGCCCACGAACCAGTTGTCCGTGCCCTTCGCCTTGCGAGCCACGGTGATATACTCCGCCGGTTCAGCCTCCAGATACTTTGAATCGTCCCAGTCGCAAGCCACGTCGCGTATGAACTGGAAGGCGTCGTCGTACTTCTCGTAGTGTTCGGGCAGGTCGGCTGCCATCTGCAGCGGCGAGTACATCACGAGGTAGAGTGCGAGCTGTCCGCAGAGCGTGGTGTGTACGTACGACGGGTTGTCGCTCCATTCTTTCAGGCGCGTCTCGAAGATGCCCGGCGTGTAGTCCATCGGTCCGCCCTGCAGGCGTGTGAAGGGCAGCATGACGGTGTGGTAGGGCACCGAACCGCCGAACGCCTCGTACTCTGTGCCGCGTGCCGACTCGTTGCCTACGAGGTTAGGCCATGTGCGACAGATGCCGGTGGGGCGTGTAGCCTCGTGAGCGTTCACCATGATGTGGTGCTTGGCAGCGGTCTCGACGACGCGCTGGTAGTGGTTGTTCATCAGCTGCGAGTAGTGGTACTCGCCGCGCGGTATGATGTCGCCTACGTAGCCTGTCTTCACAGCATCGTAGCCATACTTGTTCATAAGCTGGAACGCATCCTCAAGGTGTCGTTCGTAGTTGAGTGCCGACGAAGATGTCTCGTGGTGCATCATCAGACGCACGCCCTTCGAGTGAGCATACTCGTTGAGATATTTGATGTCGAAGTCGGGGTAGGGTGTCACGAAGTCGAACACGTCGAGCTTCTGATGACCGAACCAGTCCTCCCAGCCCTCGTTCCATCCCTCGACGAGCACCTCCTGCAAGCCGTTCTTGGCTGCGAAGTCGATGTAGCGCTTCACCTCGGCTGTGGTGGCACCGTGCTTGCCGTTGGGTCGGCACTTCGAGTAGTCGGTTTCGCCGAGACGCACCGAAGGCAGGTCGTCGGTGTATGCCCATGTCTTTGTGCCCACGATCATGTTCCACCACACGCCGCAGTATTTCGTTGGGTGAATCCACGATGTGTCCTCAATCTTGCACGGCTCGTTGAGGTTGAGCGTGAGCTTCTTCGAGAGCATGTCGCGTGCGTCGTCGCTCACCAGCACCGTGCGCCACGGCGTGTTGAACGGAGTCTGTATAAAACCCTTGCGTCCTACGGCGTCGGGCGTGAGCCACGACTCGAACGTGAGCGTCTTCTCGTCGAGGTTGAGGTGCATCGTAGGGTAGTCGAGACACGCTGCCTCGTGTATGTTGATGTAGAGTCCGTCCTTGGTCTTCAGCTGCAGCGATGTCTGCACGCCCGTGTCTGAGAACACCGTCGTAGACGAGTTTGCGGTGTACGCCTTGCGGTTCTTGCTGATCACCTCGCGTATGCCCGTAAGCGGTGTAATCTGATACTCGTACTCCTGTGTGTCGTAGTCGCCCGGAATCCAGTAGGCGGTGTGGTCGCCGGTCATGGCAAACTGCGTGTGTTCCTCCTTTATCACGAAGTAGTTGAGGTCCTGTTGCTGCGGGAACTCGTAACGCAAGCCCATGCCGTAGTCGTAGACGCGGAATCTTAACTTGATGTTGCGGTTGCTCGACGGCTGGTTGAGGCTCACCTCAAGTTCGTTGTAGTTGTTGCGAATGGTCTTTGTCTCGCCCCATACCGGTGTCCATGTCTCGTCGAACGAGGATGTCTTCGATGCTGTTTCCTTGAATCCGTCCATCAGGTCGGTCTCCTCCATGCCCTTTGACGCGTGCTTGTCGCGAGCAAGCTCCAGTCCGAGGTGCGAGGGGTTAATCACCTTCTTGCCCTTGTAGCTCATTTCGTACGTAGGACGTCCGTTGTCCGTGAGCGAAAAGGTCAGGCTCACGTTGCCGTCGGGCGAAGCGACGGTCTGTGCCGATGCCATGGCAGGCATCAAAGCAAGCATAGCCAAAATGTCTTTAGTTTTCATATCAAAGATGTTTATATTGTTATTCTTTAGGCTTTTATGTGTTGCAAAGTTAAAAATCTTATGGATAATAACGCGGGTGTATACCTATTAATATATGTAATGTGTGTATGAAAACGTTTGCAGTGCGTGGTCTATAAACGAAAAAATCGGGTGTCTCACGACATCCGATTTTCAAAAACAAACTACTTAAAAACTAATCTACTAAAACAAATCAAAATATCTTATATGCGAAATTATGCGTTATTGTTCTTATTACGATGGCAAAATTACGAATAAATACAATTCGTTCCAAATCTTTTTCTACTTTTTTTGCTTGATTTAGAGCAAGAAGTGACGATTTGGAAGAATTGTGTTATTAAATGTAACAAAAGTGTTAGTGTGTAGGCGTGTGTGTAAACGTTTGCTTAGAAGCGCGTCATAAATTCCACTACAATCTTGTCTCTTTCCGAGCGATGAGCTATGCCGCCGTCGCGATAGAAATACTTCTCGTAGTTGAGACGTATGTCGCTGACGAACGGCTTCTTCAGACTCAGCGTCACGCCGCCGGTCAATCGCGAGCGCTGATAGTCGTTCACGATGAGTTTGCCCTCCGTGTTCGCCTTGCCGTCGGCGTATCGAGTGCCGTCGCTGTGGTCGCTCATGTAGTCGTAGCGCACGAGCGGCGTGATGTATCTTATCAGTCCCTTCCTCACCTTTATGTCGTAGCTCACGAACGAATTGAAGGCGTGTACGGCTTTGAATGCGTCGTCGGCATAATGCTTGTAGAGATATTCCGCCTCGATGTGCCAACCCTTCTGATGCCAGTAGGCTCCGGCATCGTACATCATGATGTCCGTAGCGTCGGGCTTTATTTTCTGCGTGCTCAGCGTGAGGTTGAAGCCGTGAGGCATGAGCAGTTGCGCTTTTGCAGAGAAATTGACGTTCTTTGTCCAGAAGTCCTTCTGGTTGGTCAGTCCGGAGCCGTTGAAGAGTCCGGCTTCGAGCACTATCGGGAAGCCCACGTTGAACGTATAGCCCAATGCGGCACCCACGTCGCGCACGTTGCCCACTTGCTTTGCTATGAACGAGCGGTTGGCGAAGTACTGCTGGTGGGGCGAGCGATGGGCATCGATGGTGAACGGCACGCGCATCTGTCCGATGGTGAACTGCATCGTCTGCCAGGGTTTCAGGCGTGTGTAGGCATCGAGCATCTTTATCTTGCCCTCGTCGCAGAGGTCAATCTCTGCCTTATAATATATAATAGGTGAGAGCACTCCGTCGATACTCACGCGAGCGTTGCGCACCTCGAAGCGGTGTTCGCCCTCCTCGGTCTGCAGTTCGTACTTTGAGCGTATTGTTCCGTGGACGTTGATTGAAGCTTTTGCCTTTGCCTTTGCTTCGGGTTCGCTTTTCTGCGCGGTCTCCTGTGCCATTGCTGTTGTGGCAGCAAGACACAGCAGAGCTGTTGTGATGAATGTCTTCATTGTTTGTACGGTTATTATTTCCGAGTGCAAAGGTCGTCATTCGGTTTTGTCACTACGTGTCAAGAGTGTTACGATGTTGTTACATTTCATTCCTCGCCTCGATAATGTGTAAGCGTAAATTGATATACGCAAACAGAAATTAGTTGTAAGATTTTTGTAGTAAAGTGTTTTGTAAATAAATATATTTGTGTACTTTTGCAATATCAATCGTTGCAAAAACGATTGTTGAAACCATAAATAATGTAACAACTATGAAGAGAAAAACAATTCTGACATCAGCCATTCTCGCTCTGCTTGCAGTGGGTCAGGGTCATGCCGACAACAGTTTTGTCGTGAAAGACTCGAACACGGGCAAAAAGCAGTTGGAGGGGAAGCTGAGCACAGTGAGTCGTATCTGCTTCAAGGACGGCAAGATGGAAGTAAGGTTCGCCGACAAAACCACACGCGAACTTGCGTTCACCAACTCTACCGTGCTGTACTTCGAAGGCGAACCGACGAGCGTGACGCAGGTCGTAGGCGGAGCCGAAGGCTTGCAAGTGATGTATCAGGGTGGCTTTGTATCGGCTACTGGACTCACCAGTCCTGCCCATGCAGCCATTTACAACATCAGCGGACAGCGTGCCATGAGCCTCAAGGCTTGGGACGGCACACCGGTCAGCACCGATGCGCTCAGCAGTGGTGTGTATATTCTGAAAGTAAACAACAAGTCAATTAAATTTGTAAAGAAATGAAGAAATTTTTCTCTATAGCGGCACTCGCATTAGCGATGTCAACAGGCGTACAGGCTCAGACCGACGTAGTACCCAACCGTATGATTGTCAGCTCGAAAGTTGACAGCAAGGCGTATGCAGTAGAACACGTAGACAGCATCTATTTCGCACGCAAAGAGGGCGAGGTAAAGGCAAACGTAGAATTCATCTCTTATGAGAAGAACGAGGACGAGGGCGACATCGTGTACGTAAAGGTGACACGTACTGACCCAAAAAGTACTTTCAAGATTGACGTTCTGCCTACAAACACCGCAAAGCGGTACGACGATATCACCTTCGCACGCTACTTCGAGCAACAGTCTACTTCTCAGAAACTCGCAGAAGACTTTGCACAGGGCAAGCTCTCCGGCTTCGCACGTGAGTTCACAGCCAACACTCCGTACACTGTTGTGACCCTTGCTTACGACGAGTATGGCGTGCCGTGCCAGGTGTCTCGCGCTAATTTCACCACTCCGAAGGTACCTACAGTGGGCACTCCGTCTGTGACATACACTATCGACGAGACCACATCAAACAGCTTCACACTCACCGTCACTCCTAACAAGGACTGCGAGGAGTTCTACTGGTGCATGTTCGAGAAGGGTAAGGCACAGGAGCAGTTTGAGCAGTGGGGACCGATGATGGGCTTTTCCAACATTGAGGCTATGATCAAGCAGTTCAGTGGCAAACCTTACTCTGATGAGGCTACAAACACATGGAAAGAACTTGCTCCAGGTACCGACTATGAGGTAGCAGTGTTGCCTGTTGACGTTGAGGGCAACTTCGGCGATCTCGTCTACATCTACGTAACGACAAAGGCGCAGGGTGGCGACGGTGTTGCTCAGGTAGGCGTAACCGTAGGTAAGTATGAGAATAGTGGTGGTTCATATGTGCAGACCGTAACCTTCACACCGAACGACCAGACTCTCCTCTTCCACGACCTTATCTGCCTTAAGAGTGAATACGAGAAGAACGGTGGCGACAAGTGGGCTACCGAATTACTCAAGAATGATGATTCTCAGGATCCGAACTGGAATCAGTATGGGGTAGACAAATATATTTTCGAGGCAACTCCTAACACTGCCTACTACGCTCTTGCTCTCGCAAAGAACGCTAAGGGCGAGTGGGGTCCGCTCACAAAGCACGAGTTTACAACAGGTGCAGCTCCTTCTGGCGTAGCTCCTGCTAAGGTTGTATCGCTCCCGAAGCGCGTAGCTGCGAAGAAAGCAGCCAAGCGCACAGCCGTAGTGCCGGTTAAGCGTAGCCTTCAGCTTGTGAAGTAATACGTTTATACAATAATATTTAGGGGCTGCAGTTGCTTTGACTGCAGCCCCTAAACATATCCGCTATTTGCCGTTTCTCCAATAGATAATGCTCTGCACCGCCCCTCTGGTTAGCAGAAAAGTGAGAAACGCCAACCACAAAGCATGGTTTTGCCACTCGCTGCGTAGCGACAGGTACACACCGAAGAAGACGAGCATAGCCGCAGCCGTTGCTGCGAACATGCCACGTGTGTTTGTTGTACCAATGAAAACACCATCCCAGATAAATGCCGCCAAACCACAGATGGGTATCAGCACAGCCCACGGCGCATATTCGGCTGAGGCTGCTACGACCTCAATATCGTCAGTGAGCAGCCGTAGAAATCCTGTTCCGCCCACCGCATACACCATTGTGTAAGCTACAGTGAGTGCGAAACCCCAACCAAATAGTCGGCGCACCGTTCGGCTGAATTCCACATGGTTGCCTGCTCCGTAATGCTTTCCGCACAACGCTTCACCCGCAAAGGCGAAGCCATCCATCACGTACGAATAGAGCGTGAAGAGCTGCATGAGCAGTGTGTTCACCGCCAAGACCACTGCGCCCTGCGCTGCACCTGCCGAGAGAAAGTAGAAGTTGACTGCCACGAGGCACAGCGTGCGCAGGAAGATGTCGCGGTTCACGCTGAAGAAGCGTCGCATCGCCGTACCCTCCATTATCCTTTGCCACTGCACATGGCGCAAGATGCGCTTGCCATAGGTCGTAGCCCACAGTGTGATACTGACGAGCAGACCGGCATATTGAGCTACGAGCGTACCTAATGCGATGCCCTCCACCTTCATGCCGAACGCATACACGAACGTGCAGCTGGCTACGATGTTCACCACGTTCTGCATTATGGAGATGAACATCGGCAGACGCGTGTTCTGCATACCGATGTACCAACCCGTCAGACTGTAAAGGCAGAGCATAGCCGGAGCACCCCACACACAAATGCGGAAGTAGTGCCACGCCTCGGCGTTAATCTCTGCGGATGCCCCGACAAGAGCGAGAGCGACTGAGCCAAGCGGTTTTTGTAAGATGATGATGAACGCTGCCACCGCCATTGCCACCACTATGGAGCGTGCGAGCGTTGTTGCCACGTCGTTCATGTCGCGTCTGCCGAGTGCCTGCGAGGTCATTCCGCTTGTGCCCATGCGCAGAAAACCGAACACCCAGTAGACCACGTTGAATATCATAGAGCCGACAGCCACCGCTCCGATGTACACGGCGTTGCCCAAATGTCCCGACACCGCCATATCGACGAGCCCCAATAGAGGTACGGTGATGTTAGCCACAATCGATGGCAGTGCTATGCTGAGTATGCGTTTGTCTATGTTCTGCATCTTTGTTGTTCTTATTTGGCTACCTTGAAAGTCCGCCACAATTTATCGCCACGTATTTCGAGCGGCATAGGTATGTTGTCGGTGAAAAGTTGGCCCGTGCCAAGTCCTTGCGGCATGGTTATGCTTTCGCCATAGACATCGGCAGCAAACTGTGCTATTGCGTTCAGTCCTACGTTGCTCTCCAACGCACTTGTTATCCACGAACCGATGCCGCGCTTGCCAGCGAGTGCTATCCATTCGCGCGAACCGTACATTCCGCCGTGCAGCGACGGCTTCAGTATTATATAATGTGGGCGTATACGGTCGAGCAACTCTTCCTTTTCCGTTTTATCATTCACGCCAATCAGCTCCTCGTCGAGTGCGATTGGTATCGGCGTAGCCTTGCATAGTGCTGCCATCTCCTCCCATTGGTGCTGGCGTATTGGCTGTTCAATGGAGTGAATGTCATATTGCGCAAGCTGTTCGAGACGTTGGAGTGCACAGTCGGCTGTAAATCCGCCGTTGGCATCCACTCTGAGTTCAATCTGTTCTTTCGTGAATGCGCTGCGTATGTGGCGTACAAGGTCGAGCTCGCGGTCGAAGTCGATGGCACCAATCTTCAGCTTCACGCATCTGAATCCGGCACGCATCTTCTCCTCCAGGCGTTGCAGCATCTCGTCGTAGTTGCCCATCCACACCAGTCCATTGATAGGTATTCCTGTTTCGCCACGTGCGAAGCTGTTGTCGAACAACACGCCCGTTCTGCCACGCTTGAGGTCGAGCAGAGCCGTTTCGAGTCCGAACAGTACAGAGGGGTAGGGGCGCAATGCGTCGTAGCAGATGCTGCCCTTCGCTTCAACCATGCTGCACAACTCTTTTAGTCGCTCCTCATAGTTGGGTGTAGCGTCGCAGCTAAGGTCGGGTAGCGGAGCACATTCGCCCACACCACGCACACCGGGCCGTGCGTCGTCGGTAGCCGTGACGAACCACGACTGACGTGTGGTGTACACTCCGCGCGATGTGCCGGCAGGTTGCTTGAAGTGGAGCGTGTGTGGGGCGATGCTTAGTTTTATGCTCATGTTATATGATTGTTAGTTTTTTCCGGATATTACTTCGTCCATCTTGATGTCGTGCTCCTCGCACTCAATGCTCTCCACGAGTTGGAAATCGAAGCAGATGCCAATCTTGTAGGCACAGCCGAGCTGTGGCAGCAGTCGGTCGTAGTAGCCCTTGCCGCGTCCCATGCGGTTGAGTTGGCGGTCGAAAGCCACGCCAGGGATTACGGCGAGGTCAATCTGTGCATAGTCGCTGAACACTTCGCCCACGGGTTCCATGATGTTGTAAGCGCCTTGTTCGAGGCTCTGCGGACCGGTGTAGCAGCGCAGTTCCATTGTTCCCTCGCCTGTTACGCGAGGCAGCAGTACGCGCTTGCCGCTTGCCAGCAGCGCATCGACGAGCGTATGTGTGTACACCTCGTCGGGCAGCGAGTAGTAGAGCATTACGGTGCGAGCATCTTTCAGTCGCTGGTGTGCGAGCAGACGCATAACTACAACAAACGACAGTTCGCTGAGCTGCTGGCTCGTGAACTGTCGTTTGCGGTTCTTTATCTCCTTGCGGAGTTCTGATTTTTTCATATAAACTGAAGTTTGATTTAGTTGAGAGTTGAGATATGTACTCAACTCTCAATTTATTTCTTGATACCCGGCTTCTTTGGGAATGCCTCGTTGTTCTTGAACACGCTGAGAGCCTTCTCTATCGTCGGGTCATCGAGATTGATGTATGCCGTCCACGCCTGGTCGTCCATGATGTTGTATATGATGCGCGAGTTGATGAACTTCTCGAGCAACTTATGCGACTTGTGTATCATCAGGTTGCGGCGCTTCAGTCCGTTCTTGTCGGCGTATGCAGCGAACTGCTCCACCGTGTTCTGTTGTACGAGATACTTCGACAGCGACATCATATCGACGAAGGTGTTCAGCTTTGGGCGGTTGTTGTCGGTGTAGGTGAAGGCGAACTGCAGTATGAGTCCCGACATGGCAGCCTGCTTGTAGTAGCTTGTCATGCCGAGCGTGTCCTCTGGCACGAAGATGTCGGGCGTAATGCCACCACCGCCGTACACCGTGCGACCGATGCCGGTGTGGTAAGCCGGTCCCTGATGCTTTATGCTATCCTGCGAGAAGAACTCGCCGTGCTCGTATCGTGTCACGATATCGCTCTCGTAGTCCTTGGTGTCGCCCGCGGTGAACGGCTTCTGTATGCAACGACCCGACGGGGTGTAGTAGCGTGCTATGGTGAGGCGTATCATCGAGCCGTCGGGGAAACCGAGCTGCTGCTGTACCAATCCCTTGCCGAACGAGCGTCGTCCGATGATTGTGCCGCGGTCGTTGTCCTGTATGGCTCCGGCGAAGATCTCCGATGCCGATGCCGACCCCTCGTTGATGAGTACGCAGAGTGGCAGTTTCTGATACGAACCGTGGCCGTCTGAACGGAAGTCTTGACGTGGCGACTTGCGTCCCTCCATGTACACGATGAGCTTGTTCTTCGGCAAGAACTCGTTAGCCATCTGCACCGCCGAGTTCATGTATCCGCCCGTGTTGTCGCGCAAGTCGATAACTAAGCTCTTGAAGTTCTCCTGCGAGAGCTGAGCCAGCGCGATAAGCATTTCTGGATAGGTAGTCTCGCCGAAACTTCTCACCTTGATGTAGCCCGTGTTCTTGTCAAGCATGTATGCAGCAGTGATGCTCTTCTGCGGTATGTCGCCACGCGTAACGGTTATGTATTTCACTGCTTTCTGACCGTAGCGCACCACACCGAGCTTCACCTTCGTGTCCTTCGGACCCTTCAGTCGGCGCATAGCCTCCTCGTTGGTCACTATCTTGCCCACGAACGGCTTGCCATCGACACTCACAATTTTGTCGCCGGCGAGTATGCCAGCACGTTGTGCCGGTCCGTTCTTCACTACGTTCTGCACGCGTATGGTGTCCTGTCGTATGGTGAACTCGATGCCTACGCCCGAGAACGAGCCTTTCAAGTCGTCAGCCACCGCCTGCGCATCCTTTGCTGTGATGTACACGGAGTGGGGGTCGAGGTCGGCAAGAATCTGCGGTATGGCAACGTCGACAAGCGAGTCGATGTCTACCTTGTCCACGTACTGGTCGTTGATGATGTGCAGCAAGTTGGACAATCGGTTAGAACCCGAGTTGATGATATTTAGTCGATTGCCAGAGAAATGGTTTGCGTAGAATGTGCCAATGAGTATGCCCACAATCACGCAGAGTGCCATTATCAACGGCATGAACCTATTTTGTTTCTTTGTGTTCATAATCGTCTGGATTGAGATAAGTTACTTCTATATTGGCGCGGCGCAATAAGTCGATGCCGTCGGTAAGGCGGTACTGTTCGGCATATATCACGCGCTTTATGCCAGCCTGAATGATGAGCTTTGCGCACTCGATGCAGGGCGATGCCGTTACGTAGAGTGTTGCGCCTTCGCTGTTGTTGGAGCTGCGTGCCAGTTTGGTTATGGCGTTCGCTTCGGCGTGCAGCACGTAGGGTTTAGTGGTGTTCGTCTCGTCCTCGCATACGTTCTCGAACCCACTCGGTGTGCCGTTGTAGCCGTCGCTGATGATCATCTTCTCTTTCACCACCAGTGCGCCCACCTTGCGACGTTGGCAGTAGCTGTTCTCCGCCCAGATGCGTGCCATGCGCAGATAGCGCAGGTCGAGGTTGAGCTGCTTGCTCTCGTTTGTTTCGTTTGTTGGCATAATGATATGTTGTTTGTATTTGCTTGTTGCCAGAGGCAGCGTGTGTATCCTTGCTATCTCTTGATGCCGTTGCGTTCGAGCAGGGCATCGATGGTTGGCTCCTGTCCGCGGAAGCGTTTGTAGAGCGTCATCGGGTGCTCGGTGCCACCCTTCGAGAGTATATTGTCGCGGAAGCTCTGTGCCGTCTTTTGGTCGAAGATGCCGTTCTTCTTGAACACGCTGAATGCATCGGCATCGAGCACCTCTGCCCATTTGTAGCTGTAGTAGCCGGCAGCGTATCCGCCCGCCATGATGTGCGAGAACTGTGTTGTCATACAGGTGTCGGGCAGCTGCTTCGTCACCATAGCCTTCTCCCATGCCTTCTTCTCGAACGGAATGATGTCGGCTGCGAACTCCTCCTTCTGTGTGTAGTAAGCCATATCGAGCAGTCCGAAGCTCACCTGACGCAGACAGGCGTAAGCCGCCATGAAGTTGCGCGAGCGCACGATGCGTTCGATGAGGTCGTCGGGCATCGGTTCTCCCGTCTTGTAGTGGAAGGCGAACGTGCGCAGGAATTCCTTCTCTACCGAGTAGTTCTCCATGAACTGCGATGGCAGCTCTACGAAGTCCCACCACACGTTGGTGCCGCTGAGACTCTCGAAGCGTGTGTTGGCGAACATGCCGTGCAGCGAGTGGCCGAACTCGTGCAGGAAGGTCTCCACCTCGCCCAAGGTGAGCAGTGCCGGCTTCTCGTCGGTGGGCTTCGTGAGGTTCATCACCACGCTCACGTGCGGACGCACGTTCACGCCCTTGCGGTCTATCCACTGACCCTGAAACTCGGTCATCCAGGCACCGCCCTGTTTGCCCTTGCGCGGGTGGAAGTCGGCATAGAACACGGCGAGGAACGAGCCGTCCTTGTCGAACACCTCGTAAGCCTTCACGTCGGGATGGTACACCTGGATGTCCTTGTTCTCCTTGAACGTGATGCCGTACAGGCGCGTTGCCAGTCCGAATACGCCGTCTATTACCTTCGACAGTTCGAAGTAGGGGCGCAGCATCTCGGCATCGAGGTTGTACTCGCGCATCTGTAGCTTGTGCGAGTAGAAGCTGAAGTCCCACGGTTCCATCACGAAGTCGTCGCCCTCGGTCTGCTTCGCCTCGCGCTCCAGTGCCTTCACCTCCTCAACGGCTGTGGGTCGGTATGCGTCGATGAGGTCGTTGAGCAGCTTGTACACGTTCTTGGCGTTGGATGCCATGCGGTGCACAAGCACGTAGTCGGCGTATGTTTCGTAGCCTAACAGCTGCGCTATCTCGCGGCGTAGGTTGATGAGTCGCTTGCATATTTCGAGGTTGTTCTCCGTGTTGTCGTGTGTGCCCTCGGTGTTGCGCGCCATGTATAGCTGGCGACGCAGTTCGCGCTGAGTGGAGTAGGTCATAAAGGGCGAGTAGCTCGGATAGTCGAGTGTGAAGAGCCAGCCCTCCTTACCTGCCTCTTTTGCTGCGAGAGCAGCCGCCTCGCGTGCCGTCTCGGGCAGTCCGTCGAGCTGTGCCTCGTCGGTTATGTTCAGCGTGAACGCCTTGTTCTCCTTCAGCAGGTTCTGCGAGAACTGCAGCGAGAGCAGACTTGCCTCTTCCGTGAGGTTGCGCAGGCGCTCCTTGCCCTCGTCGTCGAGCAGCGCACCGCTACGCACGAAGCCGTCGTAGCAGTTGTCGAGCAGCATCTGCTCCTCGGCTGTCAGCTCGCGATGGTTCTCGTACACGTACTTGATGCGCTCGAAGAGGCGCTTGTTAAGCTTCACGTCGTTGGCGTGCTTTGTGAGTATTGGGCTCATCTTCTGCGCCAAAGCGTCGAGTTCGTCGCAGGTCTCGGCACTGAGCATACACGAGAATACGGTCGACACGCGCGAGAGCAGGTCGTAGTAATTCTCGCCGTTCTCATTGTCGACACGCACGATGGTGTTCTCAAAAGTGGGAGCTTCGGGGTCGTTCACGAGCTTCTCTATTTCCTCGTCATCGCGGCGTATGCCCTCAAGAAAAGCCTCCTCGTAGTCGCCAATCTCGATGCGGTTGAACGGAACGGTGTCGTGTGGGGTGTTATAAGGTTCAAAAAACGGATTCTTGCGCTCCGTTTGTGTTGTGTTATTCTCTAACATACTAAATTCAAAAATGTGTGATATATCACTGCAAATTTACAGAAAATATCACAGATGCGTTCCGTCCTTAGGGTTTTTAACTTATATTATAATCGTGTAGAAGTTAAGCTGTTGTCATCTGCGCCGACCGTTGCGGACGTCTACGTCGACCGATGCGGATGTCTGCGTCGACCGTTGCGGATGTCTGCGTCGACCGATGCGGATGTCTGCATCGACCGATGCGCGCTCCGCATATAACATGTTGAATATTAATAAAAAGCCTAAAAAACGCGCGCGTTCTTTCTTAATGTGCAGAAATAAGTGTAATTTTGTAAGTTGAAAACAATTATTATAATGATAATGAAACGGTTAATATTTATTTTTACAGCATTAATCATGTGTGTTACAAGCATGTCGGCAGCTGGGAAACTGTCGATTAAGGACATCACGAGTGGTAAGTTTGCGGCTAAAACCGTAAATGGTATAAACCCCATTGAAGGCACAGACACTTACGCACGCATCAGCGACGACGGCAAGCGTGTGGAGAGCTACTCGTTCAAGACGGGCAAGAAGATAGCTACACTCTTCGACGTCGACAACACGATGGGGCAGAAGATAAAGGACTTCGACGGATATATCCTCTCGCCCGACGGCACACGTATGCTCATACAGACCGAGACGGAGCGCATCTATCGCCGCTCGTTCCGCGCTACATACTACATCTACACCATTGCTTCGCACAAGTTGGCACGCCTCTCTGACGGCGACAAGCAGCAGGTGCCGGTGTGGTCGTCGGACGGACTGCAGGTGGCTTTCGTGCGCGATAATAACATCTTCGTCGTAAAGTTGCTCTACGACAATGCAGAGATTCAGGTGACGAAGGACGGCAAACGCAACGAGGTGATAAATGGTTTGCCCGACTGGGTGAACGAGGAGGAGTTCGGCTTCAACCGTGCGCTCACCTTCAACGCCGACGGCACGATGATTTGTTGGCTGCGCTACGACGAAAAGCGCGTGAAGACATACTCGTTGCAGATGTACAATGGAATGGATCCGGAGAAGACGGAGAATGCTCTCTATCCCGGCTATTACGAGTACAAGTACCCGAAGGCGGGCGAGGACAACAGTCTCATGTCGGCATGGAGCTACGACATCAAGTCGCACAAGATTTCAAAGCTGCAAGTGCCGCTCGATGCTGACGGCTACATGCCGCGCATCAAGATGACCGACGACCCGGCGCGTGTGGTAGTCTACACCATGAATCGCCATCAGGACCAGCTCTGCCTCTACAGCGTGAACCCGCGCAGCACCGTGGCGCAGCTCATCGTGAAGGAGTCGGTGCCTAAGTACGTGAAGGAGGAAGCCATGGAGGGTGTGAAATTCGTAGGCAACAACATACTGCTGCCGAGCGACCGCTCGGGCTATATGAAGCTATACGTCTACAACATGAACGGACAGCTGCTGCGCACCATCGGCGACGGCAACTACGACATAACCGCTGTGTACGGCTACGACGCAAAGACCGGCGACGTTTACTATCAGGCAGCAGCGCTCGGAGCAGCCGATCGTCAGGTGTTCGTGGCGCACAAGAATGGCAAGACACAGCGCCTCACAAACCAGAAGGGATGGAACTCGGCGCTCTTCTCAGGCGACTATCAGTACTTCATCAATACATGGAGCGACTATAACACACCTTATGTATATACTACTCGCACTCGCGAGGGTAAGGTCATCTCCACTCTTCAGGACAACGCAGCACTGAAAAAACTCGCCGCCGAGTATGGCTTCTGCAAGCGCGAGCCGTTCGAGTTCACTACCTCAGAGGGTGTGAAGCTCAACGGATGGATGCTGAAGCCGCAGAACTTCGACCCGTCGAAGCGCTATCCGGTAATCATGCACCAGTACAGCGGACCGGGCAGCCAGATGGTTAAGGACGATTGGAGCGCAGGCTCTATGGGCTCGGGCGGAGCCTTCGACTCTTACCTTGCGCAGCAGGGCTTCATCTGCGTATGCGTTGACGGACGCGGAACGGGCGGACGCGGAGCCGAGTTCGAGAAGTGTACATACCTGAACATCGGCGACCTCGAGTCGAAAGACCAGGTTGAGGCTGCGCTCTACCTCGGCACACTGCCCTATGTAGACAAGAATCGCATAGGCATCTGGGGCTGGAGCTACGGTGGATTTAATACGCTGATGAGTATGTCGGAGGGTCGTGGCGTGTTCCGCGCTGGTGTAGCTATCGCTCCACCTACCAACTGGAAGTTCTACGACTCCGTCTATACCGAGCGATACATGCGCACACCGAAGGAGAACCCCGACGGATATGCCACCAACCCGATAGAGCGTGCGGCTAAGCTGCACGGTGCGCTGCTCATCTGCCACGGCACTGCCGACGACAATGTGCATCCGCAGAACGCATACGAGTACTCGGAGGCTCTCGTACAGGCTGACAAGGACTTCCGCGAAATCTACTACACCAACCGCAACCACAGCATCTACGGAGGCAACACACGCAACCACTTGCTCAGACAGGTGGCACAGTTCTTCCAAACCGAATTGAAGTAACAATCAGGTGGTGCAGTTGTCTCCGCTCGGCTTTGCCGCTTGCCATAGCAAGAACTGCACCATCTTTTCCCCAAACCGCAAAACAAAATAAACACAATAATAATGAATATTAAACAACTTATTTCCACTGCGGCACTTGCTACTCTCGCATTCGTGCCCGGTCAGACAAATGCCCAACAGGTGCCTCTCGGACGAGAGCTATGGGGCAATGTCGTACACAGCAATCGCTGGCAAGACGGCGATAAGGAGTACGGATTCTATTCGTTCGGCGTATCAAAGTCAATCGACGTGAACGAGATGTTCACCGACGCTAATATGTACGCCAATGCAAGTGGTGCACTGGTAGGCGACCGCCTCGACGTGATAAAATTCGACCGCTCCACGAGTTCTATGTTGCACTATAAGTATAGCGTTTCAACTGGCGAGTGTGACGACATGACATATCTTACCGACTACTTCTTGTGGGCTACCGAGACAGCCGTGTCGGCAGACGGCAAGGTGTATGGTGCGTTCTTCACTGGAGATGCTGAGAGTGTAGAGCTTGGTATTGCCGACTATGCCAACAACACACGTAGCTCCATCGGCACGCTGAACCGCTATTATGTGGCTATGGGTATCACAAAGGATAACAGACTCTATGGTATCGGCGACAACGGCAACCTCTACAAGATAGATGTAAACACCGCAAAGGAAACGCTCGTAGGCTCTACGGGTGTCATCGTGAGCGATGCTACCACACAGTTTAATGTGCAGAGTGGCGAAATCGACCACGAGACCGGCATCTTCTACTGGGCTTGTACAGACGTGAAGGGTAAGTCGGCACTCTACACCGTAGACCTTACAACGGGTAAGGCAACAAAGATTGGCGACTTCATGAACAACGAGCAGATTGCGATGCTCTCAATCCCGAAGGAGACAGTGAAGGGCACAGCTCCAGCACTCGCTTCAAACATGAGCCTCGCCTTCGACAAGGCTTCGCTCACGGGTAATGTCAATTTCACTGCGCCTACAACAACATACGCTGGCGGTAAGCTCACCGGCTCGCTCGATTATGTGGTAAGCGTAGACGGCAAGGAGGCAACGAAGGGCACAGTCAACGCTGGCGAGAAGGTAAGTGCATCGGTAACAACAAAGCGTGGCATCCATTCTATTTCTGTCATCTGCTCTAACTCGGCAGGTAACGGACCGAAGGCATATGTCAACGGCTTCATAGGCGACGACACGCCACTCAAGCCTGCAAACGTGAAGGCTACAGTGAATGTAACAACGGGTAAGGTGCAGCTCTCATGGGATGCTGTTACGAAGGGTATCAACAATGGATATGTAGGCGATATTACATACAACGTAGTGCGCTATCCTGACAAGAAAGCTATCGCAACAGCCACAACTGTTACGTCTCTAAACGACGACCTGCCTAATGGCGATTTCACTGGATACTACTATACTGTGCAGGCTGTGAGCGGAACTCGTAAGAGCGAAGCGGTGAAGTCGAACAGTGTTTCGTTTGGCAAGCCGGTTGAACCACCATATACATTGACTATCACTAACGAAAACTCTGTCAATGTATGCACAATTCTCGACGCAAACAACGACGGTGTTACATGGAAGTATCTGCAGAACGACGGATCTAATCTTCCGGCAATAGAGATTTCTAATGGCGAAGTGACACACGACGACTGGCTTATTCTGCCTGCACTTAGCTTGAAGGCTGGTGTGCTCTACAATCTCACCTATCGTCTCGCAACAATGGGTCAGAACTATCCGGAGTTGCTTGAAGTGAAGTATGGCTCTGAGCCTACAGCTGCTGCTATGGTTCACGAGATTGCGGCGAAGAAAGAGTATTCAAATCAGGAATTCTCTACCATTAAGAATGAACTGGTAGTGGATAAGGATCAGGTAGTTTACATCGGTTTCCACTGCGTAAGTAATCCTGACTGGTGCTACCAACTCATACTCAAGGACTTTGCTGTTGTTGGCAACTCGCTGAAGGCTCCGGATGCTGTCACCGAGATATCAACAACCGCAGCTACCGACGGATCGCTCAAGGTGCGCGTTGACTTCACAGCTCCGTCGAAGGCTATCGATGGCAGCAAGCTCGACCCTTATTCTGAACTTGATGTGCGCATCATGCGCGATGGCGAGGAGATACAGTCGATGGCTGCTATTGCGCCAGGTGAGAAGTGTTACTATATCGACAATTTCGCTAAGGAAGGATACAACAACTACAGCATCATTGTGAACAATGAGCACGGAGTAGGTCGCGAGAGTAAGTCGGTTGAGGCTTACGTAGGCGAGGACTATCCTGCAAAGGTTGAGAACATAAAGGCTTCTGTTGGCGATAAGGGCATCACACTTTCTTGGGATCCCGTCACTAAGGGTGAGCATGGTGGTGTAATGCCTAATGATCCAATCTCCTATAAAGTTTACCAAATAAACGAGAGTGGCACTGGTGTCGACTTGGATCTGATTGATGAGGTAAAGACGACAACGGTTAATATAGACTATGATGTTAATACCGGCGATCAGGATATGATCAACTATGCTCTTAGTGCTTCTAACTCAATCGGTGAGGGTCCGCGCGCAATGTCGCCAGGCATCATCGTGGGTAAACCGTACGAGCTGCCGTTCGAGGAGCACTTCAAGGGTGGTGCTCTTGATAACAAGATGTGGTTTATCACAGAGCTGAGCAGCGAGGAGTCGACATTCAGCCTCATGCAGGGCTTCTCTGCTGACGGCGACGGTGGTTGTGCCGGATATGTAGCGGCTTCTGCTGATGATAGCGCGCTGCTCGGTTCGGGTAAGATTTCGCTCAATGGTGCTACTAACCCGATACTCGTATTCTCTACAAAGTCGACATTGGCTGAGGCTAAGGGCAAGGTGGTGGTCTACATCCGCAAGCCCGACCTCTCTGAGAAGCAGCTCTGCGTTGTCGACTATAGCAAGCTCGACAACTCGGCTAAGGAGTGGCGCACTACGTCTGTCACTATTCCGGCTGAATACAAGTCGCTGCCTTATGTGATGTTCACATTCGTGGCTTCGGCTGATAAGGGCGAGAGTGTCTACTTCGACCAGATTTACGTTCGCGACGTAGTGGCTAAGGATATGCGTGCTACAATCTCTGTTCCGTCAAAGGTACGCAAGGGCGACAATGTAACAGCGCGTGTAATGGTTACCAATATGGGTAGCACGACTGTCGATAAATACACCGTTAACCTCTATGTCGGTGACAAGCAGGTTGCGACAAAGAACGTAACAACGAGTCTCGCTCCTTACGCTTCGCAGACAGAGGAACTTACATACAAGACTTCGGTTGTTGATCCGTCACCACTGAAGCTGAAGGCTGAGGTGGTTATAGATGGTGAGGCAACACCTGAGGACAATGAGGATGCTGCAGAGGTAGATCTCACTGCTTCTACTCTGACAGCGCCGGAGAGCGTTACCGCTTCTACTGCTGATGAGAAGAACGTGGTTGTAGAGTGGACTAAGGTGGACGAATCGTCGGAGCGTGTTACTGAAAACTTCGAGACATACGCAGCATGGAGCATGGATTACTTCGGCGATTGGACTTCTAATTACGTAGAGAAGGGTATCGCTAAGGGTCCGTTCAGCAAGTCTTATCCGCATCCTAACGAGAATAAACGCTTCGCTTACACGCTCGTAGAACCGAACACTTGGCTTAATGCAGAGATTCTCGACAAGTATGCATGCTTGAAGCCTCACTCTGGTACGCACTACTTAGCTTCGTTCTACAGCGTTGAAAACTCTCAGTTCATCCCTGCTGACAATTGGCTTATTTCGCCTGCTCTGCCTGGCGAAGCGCAGACTATCAGCTTCTGGGCTAACAACTTCAATTCGCAGGGCACTAAGTACACGGAGAACTTCGAGGTGCTCTACTCTACATCGGGTATAGCTCTCGACGACTTCAAGTCTACAGGCAAGAAGTTTGAGGCTACTACCGGCGAGTGGAAAGAGTACACGGTTAATCTGCCTGAGGGCACAACCTACTTCGCTATCCACAACAACACTGCCGACACATATATGTTTATGCTCGACGATGTTACATACACTGCTGGTTGCGGTAAGGTGCTCGGCTACAACGTTTATCGCGACGGCAAGCTGCTGAAGCGTATCGAACCGAACGCCGAACTTCGTATCACCGACAATGCTCCGAGCGGCAAGCATACCTACGCCGTGTCTACAATCTATGCCGGTGGCGAGTCGGAGGCTACAAAGTCGGCTGTTGTTACTGCTATCGATGGCGTGAGTGTGGATAACGGCACATTCGATGTCTACACCGTCGATGGCAAGCGCATTGCTAAGGGCGTTACATCGCTCGACGGCATAGCACGTGGCTTCTACATCGTGAACGGCAAGAAGGTCGTTCGCAAGTAAAGCCCCTCCCAACCCTCCCCGTCGGGGAGGGCTTAGTTTGCCTTAAAGAGGCTTAGGAAGGCTTAAAGAGGCTTAGTTCGGCTTAGTTAGCAGTTCTTTCTCGGCTTAGAAAGGCTTAAAGAGGCTTAGTTCGGCTTAGTTAGCAGTTCTTTCTCGGCTTAGAAAGGCCTAAAGAGGCTTATTTCGGCCTAAGCTCAATCACAAAAAAACACGAGTTGGAAATCATTCCAGCTCGTGTTTTTTTTATTTCAACTAAAGCAGTGTTAGCTTCTGCTCACTTGAAATCCGTTCTTGCACAGGCTCATCTCTACGAAGCGAGCCTTGTCATTCGGGCGATTCTCGTTGAGTATGCAGCGTATGCGTGCCGCAGCTTCAACATCCTTAGCCACCATGTAGAGATAGCCACCGCCACCTGCGCCAGGCAACTTGTAGCCGAGGCAGAGGTCGTCAATCTGTTTTGTGAGTGCTTCCACAGCGGGCGGGTTGGTGCCGGCATCGAGCAGTTGGTTCTGCTGCCATGTTTTGCCAACGAGGCGTCCCATGCGCTCGAAGTCGAGGCGTTGTATGGCGTCGAACATCTCCAGTGCGTGTGCTTTCATCTCGCGCAGTTGCAGCAGTTCGTCGTGCTCGTTGAGGAACATACGGCGCACAATCTCGGCGAGTATCGTCTTCGCCGTGCGTGTGATGCCTGTATAATATAATAGGTGGCACTCGCGGTAGTCGGGCTGTTGGAAGAGGTCGCCAGGCAGGTAGCGCACATCCGGACTCTGACTGAATCCGCGCTCCGTCTGCAGCAGTTTTATGCCAGGCAGGAGTCCACCGTACTGGTCTTGCCAACCGCCACCTGTGGTGAGCAGCTGCTCGAGCACGAGTGTGCGGTGTCCGATCTCGGTCTTGTCCCAGCCCAGTCCGCAGAAGTCGCTGAGTGCTCCGAGCACGGTTGATGCGAGCAGCGAGCTGGTGCCGAGTCCGCTTCCGGCTGGTATAGCCGAGAGCAGCGTCACTTCGATGCCACAACCGAACGCACGCAACTGCTCTTCGAGCGAGCGGTAGCTATCCTTGCAGAAGCGCGGCAGGAAGCCGGCGAGCGAGAGGGCTGCCTTCGGTATTGAGAATGGCGAACCTACAGTGTTGTATGCCGAGAGTTCTTCGTATGTAGTGATTACTTCCGATGCACCGAGGTCGATACTTCTAAGTATGATGTGTGGCTCAGCGCAGGGCTTCACGTATGTCTGCAGCGGTGGTTGTCCGTTGAGGTTGATAGCGAGATTGACAACGTTGCCGCCCTCCATGAGGCAGAATGGTGGTGTGTCGGTCCATCCGCCGGCTATATCTATGCGCACGGGCGAGCGTCCCCATACAATCTGGTCGGCATACACCGACAGTTGGGGGCGTTGCTTTACGCGCAGTGCCTCGGTGGTGAGTCCTTCGCGCAGCAACGAGAACGCTGCTGCTTCGTACTTCTTAGCCAGCTCGCTGCTCTGTGTACCGCCATTCGTGCGTTGGCGTTCGGCTTCCGAGCGGAACATGGCGTCGCAGGTGCGTGTCAGGAGCGAAGCCGATTCGGGTAGGGCGTTGGGCAGTGCTACGTCGTACTTGCCGTACTCGTGTGCTACGGTCTGCAGGTCGCTCTGGTAGAACACGCTATGCTGCCAGTTCTTCGCAATCATAGGCAGGTTCTTCAGGCGCAACTTAGTACGCTGATCTACAAGGCGGCGGAGGTTAGCCTCGGCACTTATCTCGTCGGCGCTCATGCGCTTCGCCTTCTCCCATATCGCCTTGCCCTCTGCGAGTGTGCTCTCGCCGAGCATCCAGCGCAGCACGATGCCCATGTCGTCGGTGTTGTCAACAATGGGGAAGATGCGTGCTGCCTGCAGGTCGTGGCGACCTTCTATTGCGTTGAGGTCAATGCCGCGCTCTGCTGCCCATTCGGCGAACGGGCGACCGAGGTATTCTACGTCCGCCAAATCGCCGCGGAACTTGTCGTTGAAACCGTACGGGCGCACAGCCCAACTGTCTGCGCCTATGGGCACGATGTCGACACACTGACCCTCGCTGAGCGTCAGCGTCCAGTCGTTCTCGGGCACACCTGTCACAATGTTGTCCTGCGTCAGCGTCCACTGCTCGCCTACGTATGCGTTCTCCACCCATTCGTTGCGGTTCTGCTGTGTCCACTTTGGCTTCAGTTCGGTGTTCTGCACGAAGATAGACGGATGTGGCTTGCGGTCGTGGTGCATAATCTCGCGCTGGTCGTTCACGATGTTCTGTATGGCGAGCATCGACGAAAGCAACTCGTGCGATGTACCGAAATGGTAGAACTCGCCACCCGGCAACGGCAGTATCACGGTTTTCAGCGCGTTGACCGCCTCGTCCTTCACGCCCGGCTCATAGCCGAGAGCGCAGCCGAACTCGCCGTACATGTCGTAGTTCACCACCTCGCCCGTGGCTATGTCCGTTCCGTTGGTAGAACGCTGCATGAGCACCTTCACGGCGCGGTCGGAGAGAATCCATACACCGATGTCGGTGAGGTAGAAGTGGTCGGTGAGCAGTGACGAGAGTGTCTCCACCGACGGCTTCTGAAGCATACACTTCAGCTCGGTTGGCTTTTCGCGCGTACTGACGAACACGCCGTGGTCCTTCGCAATCTCCGGACCGAGCCACAGACCGTAGCATACGATGTCCGCATCCTCGGGTATCGGCTGCAGCGGTTCGGTGGAGCGTATGTACACGTCGCCGCTCACTATCATCGTGTTCAGACCGCGTGGGGCGATGTCCATGATGCGCTTGTAGAGCGGCACCTGCAGCGACAGCAGGTTCTGGTTCAGACTCTGTCCGCGCTCCCAACGGAACACCGGCAGCGGCGTGAGTATCTTGCCCGACGGAGCGTAAGACGGCAGTCGGCGACTCTGTCCGCCGGCGTGCAAGAGCAGTCGCTTGTCGGCAGCCAACCATTCATCGAAGCTCATAGTGTCAGCGTTTTGCGCCTTGTAGTCTTCGTAAGCTGCGCGCAGCAACCATGTAGTGCCACCGCCCGAGCCGAGTTTCTTGCCCACAGGGTCGTTTGTACAGAACCACTCACTACGTGGCAGTTCGGTTATCTCGTGGAAACTGCCCACAAGATTTGGGGGCAGCGATAAAAGTTTCTTCATTTGCTGTCTGTATTTGTGTTAAGTATATATATAATAAGGTGTGTTGAGGTGTTGTGGTGTTGTGGTGTTGAGGTGTTGAGAATTGCAAATCTCACCATCTCACCACCTCACCACCTCACCA
>NZ_JH379411.1:0-1744 GCF_000235885.1 Leyella stercorea DSM 18206 | reverse complement strand
CACCATCTCACCACCTCACCACCTCACCATCTATTCATACAGATAGAACATACGCTCCATCATTTGCCATTTCTCGTCGCTCGTCGCTTCTGCCGAACAGTTCTGGAATTCAGCCACATGCTTCTCCCATTCCTCCTGGCGGGGTAGGGTGGCGAGACGCTCCATGGCTGCATCCCAATCGAAGTCGACTGGTGCATCCACAATCATCACTAAGCGGTTGCCCAAGATGTAAATCTCCATCTCTAAGATGCCAACCGCCTTAATTCCCTCCTTTATCTCGTCCCAGAAATGCTCCTGGTCGTGAGCCTCGCGGTACTTGCGAATAAGTTCACTGTCGTCCTTCAAGTCCATGGTCTGCACGAAACGCTTCGTAGGCACACCATATTCCTTGCTTCTATATCCTTCTGTCATAACGATGTGATTTAGTGAATTTTATACATTATACCTTACAAAGGTACGTAAACAATCGCACAATACAAATAAAAACTGCCAAATTTGTGTCCGAAAAGTAGTTATTTGCATATTTAATTGTAACTTTGCAAAGCTATTTTATTGCGAAATGATTGAATAAACAAGAAGACTAACATGTGGTTTAATTTTTTCAAGGAATTTATTTTGTGGCTCTCAGATATTGATGCCCGTCTGTTGCTTATTGTGAATGGCGCACATAGTCCGTTCTTCGATTCCGTAATGTGGTGTATCAGTGGACGTTGGATTTGGGTACCATTCTATGCCGTGCTTGCCTATCTGCTCTTCCGTCGCATGTCCTGGAAGCGTGCTTCGATCTGTTTGGTCACCATCGGACTGATTATCTTGGCGGCTGATCAAACATGTGCAACACTCATACGTCCGGAGATAGGCAGACTGCGTCCTGCCAATCTCAACAATCCGTTGTCGTCTTTCGTGCATGTCGTCAACGGTTATCGTGGTGGTAGATGTGGTTTCCCGTCTTGTCACGCAGCCAACACCTTTGCCCTCGCCGTCTTCATGTCGCTCGTCATTCGTCATAAGTGGTTCACAGTGATGATGTTCTCGTGGGCGTTCGTCGTTAGCTACTCGCGAATGTATCTCGGTGTTCACTACTTTGGCGACCTCTTCTGTGGTGCTACTATCGGTTCGCTCTTCGCCGTCCTCTTCTATTATCTACAAAACTATTTGTTCAAACGTCTAAATATATAGTACTATCATTAGGGGGTATGGCATCCCTGCCATACCCACGCACCCCTCTTTCCCCACGCTTGCATCCCTCTTTCCCCACGCTTGCACCCCTCTTTCCCCTTTTTACCCCATCTTTTTTCCTCTTCATACTCCCTACTTTTGTCATCCGCATCGACCGACGCGGATGCTCGCATCGACCGACGCAGACATCCGCACCGACCGACGCGGATGCTCGTAACGACCGACGCGGATGCTCGTAACGACCGACGCGGATGACTTTTGTTGATGTTTCGCTGTGCCAAACCTTTACTTTCGTGCTGCCAAACCGTTGCTTTTGCGGTCCAAGACCTCCCTTTTTACATTTTACACGCTCTTTTTCTTTCCATATCTTCCTCTGTTTTTCTCGATCAGTAGTGCTTTCCTGTTGTGTGCATCCTCTGGTTGCAGTCCTTAAAACAGTCTCTCGCGCCTATAATAATATAATGTGTGCGTCCACAATGCGGTGTTTTAAATGCAAACAACTGTTAAAACGAGCGTAAAATTTCAACTTTTCTCTGCAAAAGTTTTGGTGGTTTACAAAAAAGCT
>NZ_JH379410.1 GCF_000235885.1 Leyella stercorea DSM 18206 | reverse complement strand
ATCATAAGTGTAGCCCAGTTTTTTACTTCTTAGATACGATGAAGTGTTGGAGTCCAAAGGAACATATCTTTCCGGATTAGCGTAGAACAGAACAATACTGAGTTTTCCCTTTCCGACACTTTTAATGTTCAATGCCGTTTGAAAAAGTTTTTCATCTACTTTCCCTTCTTTTACCTGTCCGAACAATTCCCATAATACATTTATATCATTGTTGTCCCTGATTGTCTTCCATGGGAATAGATGCACTTTCATGGGATGTGTTGTCGGGATGCCTGATACATCTGTCGGTTCTGGACATTTAAAAGGTAGCTTACGCCTTAAATCCTGTAAGATTTCAACTCTCCTTTCATCGGAGTGAAACTTGTTGAGATACGCCAAGAATGTGAACGGGTCTATTTCTTGCAGTGTGATCTCTTTGCCTTTTTCTGTGCCATCGCGAAAACCGGTAATACCGATTTCTTTTAGCGTAGATATAAGTTCTGGCTGGCTATTCTGTTTTCCAAATAGCCAATCGGATAATTCTTTATAGAATGGTATCCATGTAAATTTCTCGTCCATTGTATTGCAATTACTAATTTTATTTTTAAGAAAATACAAATTCAACGTTATTTACTGGAACAGAATAATTATTTATTGATGTTAGGTATAGAGTTAGCCATCGCAGTTTGTCTTACTGTCTGATTGTGTTCAATTTAAAAAATATATTCAAAGAACAAACCTATATTATGGTAAGACACTTATAACACAAGGATAATGATTATTTGTTTATTATCCAACGATATATACATAAGATTGCGCACTACTTAAACTATTATATCCCTCGGCCATAAAAATACTATTACCATTTACCAATATCTAAATTATCATATAATTGATAGCATTCTCCTTTATAGCTATAGTTTAGGAGATCTCCACCAGTCAATAGTTCCTATTTTTATTCTTTCAAGTAAGCCTTGATTATATATATAATCATATTCAGTTTGCCCATTCCAACCTTCTGAATATCTATAACTTTTGGTTACAAGACCTCTTTCATACTTATAAACTGTTACAGCCCAATTTTGTTTATTACTTGATAGGACAAGATCTATTTGTATATCATTTGTAATCGGAGTTAATATTCCTAATGAAATTAGTTTATTGGGTAAGCGACTTGAATAATACGTGCAGATTGTAAAATATTGTACAATACCATTTTTTTTATACTCATATACTTTAGAATTAACTCCTAAATCTTTCCCATTTGATTTTTGCATTAAAAGTAATCTTGTATCTTCTGAAAAACCAAATGAAAATACGTTTGCTCTATTAAATCGATCTGCAAATTCTATATCTTTCAACAACCGTCCTTGCTTCAATTTATTTAGTTCATGATAAAAAGGAATAGGAGAATAAAATTCATCATTAGCAAACTGCCACTTTACTACTTTTTGCTCTTGTTCTAATAGCAAAGCCTCAAATGTAACAATGTTTTTACACAACTCTTCTGCTAATTGTTGCTTTATGATTGCAATATCTTTATTATTAATAATGTTCATACATTCTATTTTTTTAATGACATCCTACACTATTTTTCCAAGTCCCATTTTCCATGCGCTTTCCAATATCTTCCAAAACTTTTTCAATATCCAAACCTTTTCTTTCCGCATTTCGTAGTATCTTATATATTAACTTATCATTCGCAGAACTATGAATATGTTTACCAGCATGATAATTTCCTGTATTAATTGCGGATATTTTACCGGGATGATTTGGCATCGCTGTTTGATTAGGATGTGTTCCCCATAATCTTGCTCCATTAGCTGCTGAGTTTGGAGATAATCCTGCTCTTTCTAAAATGTCTCGTGATAATTGTGTATATGGGTTCCTGTCATCATTCAACTTAACAATGTGATGTGCTGTTTGCCCTGGTTGTAAAGCTCGTCCAACTTCGGTTAAAGCTTTCTCTAACCAATATGTCTGACTTAATCCAAATAAGTCGATCCAACTATTAGAATCATGTACATAGGCATATTGATTAATACCACCCAATAACCCTATAGGATCTTGATTCAGGTAAGCTCCGGTTGAACTATCGTAGTACCTGAACCTGTTGTAGTACAATCCCGTTTCTTCATCCTCGTACTGCCC
>NZ_JH379409.1 GCF_000235885.1 Leyella stercorea DSM 18206 | reverse complement strand
GTATGCGCTAAATTAATTCCGCCAACGGGTATATAAATATAATTTTCTTAATATTGATTTTATAATGGATAAAAAATATAATTATTTAATTGTTGGCTCTGGTTTGTTTGGGTCAACTTTTGCTTATAGAGCAAATCTGGCTGGGAAGAAATGTTTAGTGATAGATAAACGTCCACATCTTGGCGGGAATCTTTATTGTGAAAAAATAGAAGGAATTAATGTCCATAAATATGGAGCACACATTTTTCATACTTCTAATAAAAAGGTATGGGACTTTGTAAATACAATAGTTGAATTCAACCGATATACCAATTGTCCTGTTGCTAATTATAAAGGAAAGTTATTCAACTTGCCTTTTAATATGAATACGTTTTATCAAATGTGGGGTGTAACTACTCCAGAAGAAGCACAGATTAAAATTGATGAGCAGAAGGCAGAGGCTGTAGCTATTCTAAATGGACGTGAACCTCTAAACTTGGAGGAACAGGCTCTGTGTCTTGTCGGTAAAGACATATTTAATAAACTTATCAAGGAATATACGGAGAAACAATGGGGACGTGAATGTACTGCTCTTCCTGCGTTTATTATCAAGCGACTCCCCGTTCGTCTTGTATTTGATAATAATTACTTTAACGACAAGTATCAAGGTATACCTATTGGAGGATATAATAAGCTTATTGATGGCTTATTGAAAGAAGTAGAATGTATGATAGATACAAACTTCTTTAATTCAGAATTCAGAGACTGGAGAAAATATGCAGACAAACTTGTTTACACAGGTCCTATTGATGAATATTTCAACTTTATGTATGGTAAACTTGATTGGCGTACAGTGAGTTTCAAAACACGTGTAGAAAACACTACAAATTACCAGGGTAATGCTGTTGTTAATTATACAAGTCACGATGTACCTTATACTCGTGTTATTGAACATAAACATTTTGAGATGTTTGGACAAGAAATCGAGATGTGTCCTAAAACTGTTATATCCGAAGAATATTCAGAAGAATATAAAAATGGCAAGGAACCATATTATCCTGTAAATGACGAGCGTAATAATAGATTGGCTGAGCAATATCGGATAATGGCTGAAAAAGAAGAAGATGTGATATTTGGTGGAAGATTGGCTACGTATAAATATTATGATATGGCTCCTATTATAGAAATCGTATTGGGTATGTCAATTTAATAAGATATTAAATATATATAATAGGTATGAATGAATCGAGAGTAAAAAAAGGATTATTAAATGCAAAAATTAATTTTCTGTTTTATTTTGTAAATATAATTATTGCATTTTTTTCCAGAAAAATATTTTTAGAAACTTTAGGCGCTGAATTTATAGGCCTTTCTGGTACTTTGCAGAATATTTTAGGAATGTTAAGTTTGGCAGAATTAGGAATTGGGGCATCTGTAAGTTTCCATCTTTACAAACCAATTAGAGAGTCTAATTATAATGAACTTAATGATAAAATATCTTTGTTTGGTTGGCTGTATCGAATTGTCGGATTTTTTATTTTAGCTGTTGGACTAATTATAAGTTTGTTTTTCCCCATTATATTTAATAATACAGACATTCATTTGCCTTTAATTTATTTTGTTTTTTTTAGCTTCTTAGGTTCCTCGCTTATATATTATTTCATAAATTACCGGCAAATATTATTAAGTGCCGATCAAAAACAGTATGTTGTATCTGTGTATTTGCAAACAGGTATGGTTATAAAGACATTGGTTCAAATGTTTTGCTGTTATTATTTTTTAAACTATTATATATGGGCTATTATCGAGTTTCTTTTTGCAATAGTAGCATGTTTAATTTTAAATTATAAAATAGATAAAACGTATCCATGGCTGAAAGTGATACCTTCTCGTGGAAAGGTGTTATATAAAGAATATCCTTCAATTCTAACCAGTACACGTCAGATATTTATACATAAACTAAAAGATTTCTTATTAGGACAAAGTGATCAAATTCTTATATTTGCATTTGTTTCTTTAAAATATGTTGCCTATTATGGAAATTATTCTATGCTTATTTCACGAGTAACATCTTTGTTTAGTGTTGTGATGAATAGTGCAGAAGCAGGTGTGGGAAATTTGGTTGCAGAAGGTGATAAAGAGAAAATAAAAAGTGTATTTTGGGAGTTGATGTCTATGAGATATTTGTTTGCAGGTATAATTTCTGTTTGCTTGTATTTTATGATACCTCCTTTTATCGTAGTTTGGTTAGGTAGTGAATATTTATTGTCTCCATTTGTAACTTTTTTAATTTGTTTAAATGCTTTTATTTTAATGTCGAGAACTGCTGTTGATGCTTTTAATCATGCATATGGTCAATATGCTGATGTTTGGTCTGCTTGGGCAGAAGGAGGAACAAATTTGTTGGTTACTATAATTGTAGCCTCTCAGATTGGCATAGCTGGTATTTTATTGGGAAAAATTGTAAGTTTGTTTTTTTTTGTAATTCTTTGGAAACCATATTATTTGTTTTCTGATGGGTTTCATGAAAAGTACTGTGAGTTTTGGAAACATACACTAAAATATTATTTATGTCTTTTGATAAGCCTTGGTATTATTTGCATCGCAGATAAATATCGTCCAATGACTCCCAGTGATGGATGGGGGCAATTGATTTGTTATGGTTTATATATCTTTTCTATTTTTAGTGTATTCTATTTTTGTGTTTTATATTTCTTTTCAGAAGGCTTAAAAGAATTTTCTAAAAGAATGGTTAAGCAAATTATAAAAAAATAGTATTATGAATCAGAAAGTTTCTATAATAACGATTAATTATAACAATTTAAAAGGCTTGCAAAGTACGGCAGAAAGTATTCTTCGCTTAGATTATCAAAATTTTGAATGGATAATTATTGATGGAGGTAGTACAGACGGCAGTAAAGCGTTTATTGAACAGATGGATGAACACCTGTCATTTTGGTGTAGTGAAAAAGATAAGGGGGTGTATGATGCCATGAATAAAGGTATTTCTCATGCAAAAGGAGAATATGTTATATTTATGAATTCAGGTGATAGTTTTTATTCAGAAACAGTATTGTCTCAAGTTTTTGCAAACTTAAAATATTCTCCTGATGTTATTTATGGTAATGCTCTCTATATTTTTGAAGATCATGAGGAATTGAAATCTGTTCCTAAAACGATTGATTTTCGTTTTATATATGAATATACCATTTTCCATCAGGCTTCCTTTATTAGGAGAGAGCTTTTAGTTGAAAACGGCGGATATGATATAAACTTAAAAATTGTTTCGGATTGGAAAATTTGGTTGATTTTTATATTGCAGAACCGTGTGTTTGTATATACACCATATGTAATTTGTAGGTTTGATGCTTATGGAATCAGTACAGGACATGATGATAATGTTAATAAAGAGCGAAATATAGTCTTTCAAGAAATATTGCCTCCTGGTATTATAACGATGATGGAAGAGGTATATGCATATGAAAGTATTATACCTTATCAAAAATATCTTTTCTATAGAATAGCTGAAATAAGATTTGTAAAAAGAATCCTTAATGGATTTATTAAGTTTATAAAAATCTTTGTAAAATATGGTAAATGATAACTATTTGATATCTATTATAATTCCAGTTTATAATGCTGAATTTTTTTTGGAAAATTGTATAGAAAGTATATTGTCGCAAACTTATCCTTTTTGGGAATTAATCTTAGTCGATGATGGCAGTACTGATAGGTCATGGGATATATGTAAAAAATATAGTGCTGATGATAAGCGCATAAAAAGTTTCCAAAAGGTTAATGGAGGAGTAAGTTCTGCTCGTAATTTGGGTTTGAAATATGTATGTGGTGACTATTTGACTTTTGCGGATAGTGATGATTATTTGGATGCAGCAACATTTTTAACCTATATAAATGAAATACACTTAACCAATCCTGATATAATAAAAGTTGGCTATATAAAAAATTATGTTGGAGAAAAAACAGAAACTGTTTCAATTGGTAGCGATGTTAGAATGGATAATGTTTCTGACTTTTATCGATGTTTAGAACGCTCTCGTTATTATGGATTCTTATGGAATATGTGTATAAGAAAAGAATGTGTTCATGGAGTATTATTTGACGAAGATATTAATTGGTGTGAAGATCATATTTTTTCATATCAGTGCTACGTTTATTGTAGAAAGATGTCTGTATTGAGCTATCCATGTTACCATTACCAAATTAGAAGACAAATTTCTCTTTCAGATGTTAAAGATCCTTATGTGATTAAGAAAGCGAGTGAAAAAGGGCGATGCTTAAAAATTAAATTGAATAATGGTAAATATAAAGATATTGATGTTGCTATAGAAGAAGAGTATCTTTATCGACTTCATACAATTGTTAGACTTTTGTATCAATATAATTATTCATATAAAGAAAAAAGGTATTTTAATAAAAATTGTTTCATACCCATATTCCCTCTTAAATATAAAGATGAAAAAATATTTTTTAGTATTAAAATACCTTTTATCTTGAAAAATATAATATTAAGAATGTATTATTTAATTAAAAAATAAAAAATGGATATATCTGTTGTCGTACCAGTTTATAATCCACCACACCATTTGTTTGAAGAGAATATAAAAAGTTTGATATCTCAATGTGGAGATTTTGAATTTATTTATATCAACGATGGTTCTACTGATGAGTGGATTGATAAAAGACTTCAAAATTTAGCCGAAACTGATAGTAGAATCGTTTATATCAGAAAACAAAATTCTGGCGTTTCTGATACACGAAATGTCGGAATTGATATGGCTAAAGGAGATTATATTATGTTTGTTGATTCGGATGATGCTTTAGCTAAGGACTCTTTGAATTATGCTTTAGATACTATCAGATTTTTTAAAGCTGATATTGTGATATTTGGCATAGATCAGGGATCTCATGATATACATATTCGTAAGTTGTTAAATTCAAAAGAGCAAAAGCATCTTAAATTGTCAACTCTTGCTTTTCGAACCAGTGATTATTATGATATAGGTGTAAACGTTGATGGACCTTACGCAAAATTGTTTAAGCAATCTCTTATTAATGATAATAATTTGAAATATAAAATAGATATCTGCAAATCCGAAGATGCGATATTTGATTTGTATGCATATGAGTATGCAAATAAAATAGCAATAGATAATCGTTTGATTTATTATTATGCTTATAATGAATCTTCTATAAGCAATAGATATGTTTATAAGCATGCAAAGATGATTCCTTTGTATTTAGATGAAGAAAAAAAATTCATTGAAAAGTACCATACTTATGAGGAAGATTATTGGGATGCATTAGCAACACGTGCCATAACAGGCATAGCCGATGCAGATCATCGTTATTTCGCAAAAACTCAACCTAACAAAAGTATTTGGGTTTTAGCAAGAGAGTTTTCTAAAATATTAAGTGCACCAGTTGTTCAAAAATGTTTAGGGAGGCTTTCTTATTCTAAACTATCTAATATTCAAATGCCTGGCATGAGTAACAAGATAAAATTGTTCTTTTATAAGCATAAACTTACGTTTTTGGATTTATTTATACATAAAATATTAAAGTGATGGTGTATTTTTTAGATTTTAGAAAAAAGTCTTATATAAAAGGACGTCGTGTCAATGCTGATGGAAAGCCAAAGACTGATGTTGGCAAAGCTTTATCCATGGAAAAAAATGTAAAATTGGTAATGTTAAACAATAGAGGTGGGATATGTCTCCTTTCTCGATTGTTTGCAAATTTGCAAATATTGTTTGCTGTCATTATCCGATTTTTGTTTGTTCGTAAACAGATAATAATTATACAGTACCCTTATTTGGTAGGATGTATTGTACCTATATTAAGATTTTTAAAATTCAATAAAAATCGAATTTGTACTTTGGTGCATGATATAGAATCTCTTCGTACTGGGATGTATTCGAGAAATGAAACTTTGTTGCTGGCTTCTGATATAATAATAGCGCATACTCCTCAAATGAAGGAAGCGCTGATGAATATGGGATTTAAAGGACATATTGAAATCTTGGAATTTTTTGATTACATTTCTGATGTCGATCGAGAAAGCAAACAATACCTTGACAAAAATGTTGTTTTTGCGGGTAATTTAGAGAAGTCTACTTTTCTTATGCAACTAAAGGATATTTCTTGTGAAACAATGTTTTTTCTTTATGGTAAACAAAGCGATAAGCTTCCTTTATCCAAAAATGTTTTCTATAAAGGGATGTTTGATGCAGATGATATAGAGAACGTAGAAGGTAATTGGGGGTTAGTATGGGATGGTCAGAGTATAGATAGTTGTTCTGGTAATTATGGAGAATACCTATGTATAAATGCACCTTTTAAAATGTCTCTATATTTAGCAATGAATATTCCTGTTATTGTATGGAAAAAAAGTGCTATGGCACAATATGTTAACGAATATCATTTAGGCATTTGTGTTAATAGTCTGAAGGAAATTTCAAGCGAAATAGATAAATTATCAAAAGTAGAGATTTATAGAATATCACAAGGTGTGGCTAAAGTTTCTAAAGAGGTAAGAACTGGTATGAAAATAAGAAAAGTTGTTCGAAAATTAAATACTTATGATTCCTAAAATAATTCATTATTGTTGGTTTGGTGGTAATCCAGAGCCCATAGAGGTGAAAAGGTGCATTTCATCTTGGAAAAGATATTGTCCTGATTATGAAATTAAGCGTTGGGATGAAACGAACTATAATGTAAATGGGTGTCAATATATGGCAGATGCTTATAAGGAAAAAAAATGGGCATTTGTTAGTGATTATGCTCGGTTGGATATTATATACAAAGAAGGTGGTATATATATGGATACCGATGTTGAGATGTTAAAGCCATTCGATGAACTCTTGAAAGAAAAGATGTTTTGTGGTTTTGAAAGCAGAGATCCTGTAGGTTTTAAAAAAGGTATACCTATAGAATATTCAGTCAATTTAGGACTTGGATATGGCGCAGAAAAAGGTCATCCTTACATTAAAAAAATGTTGGATTTATATCAAAGTCTCCGCTTCTATAATGAAGATGGAAGTCTGAATATGATAGCATGCCCTCGTTATCAGACACTAATTTTATCTCAATATGGACTTGTACCAAATAACAAAACCCAACGATTGAACGAATGCATTGTTTATTCTCCAGAGTATTTCTGCCCGCAAAGTAATGTGACTGATAAAATGCTTTATCCGATAGACAAAAGTTATAGCATTCATCATTTTACCGTTTCTTGGGCTTCTGCAAAAGATTTAAAAGCTCGAGATTGGAAAAATAGGCTCAATCGTTTTTTGCCATATTGGTTGGCAAGCAAAATAATAACTTTAATATTTAGGTTTAGATGAAGAAAAGACTTTGCTTTGTAATACCATATTTTGGAAAATTGCCTAATTATTTTCCTCTGTTTTTGAAATCTTGTGAGGCTAATCCAAAGTTTAATTGGATTGTTTTTACAGATGACGATGGAAATTATGACTATCCTGATAATGTCTTAAAAGTCAAAATGACCTTTAAGGAATGTCAAACTTTAGTAAAGTCAAAGTTCGAGTTTCATGTTGCATTGGAAAAACCATATAAACTTTGTGATTTGAAGCCCATGTATGGTTATATTTTTGAAGAGTATTTAAAAGAATTTAACTTTTGGGGGCATTGTGATGTTGACACTATAATGGGAAATCTTGATAAATGGTTGTCTGAAGAGTTTCTTGAACGATATGACAAATTGTTTTGTTTAGGACATATGACAATATATCGTAATTCATTTGCAAATAATCGTGTCTTTATGCATCGCCTTAAAGATAAACTTTCCTATAAAGATGTGCTATCAAATGAGAGAATTATGTGGTTTGATGAAGAGTGGAATAATGATTATAATATCAATAGAATATTTTTAGATACAGGGAAAAAAGTATTTAAAGAAGATTTATCATTAAATATTTCTTATTCTTATAACAATTTTGTACGCGGAAAGTATGTTGGTAAAGATAACACTACAATGCCTTTTGGCTTTGAGATAGAACAAATGAAGAAAGCTATATATATATGGGATCAAGGAAACTTATTTCGGATATATAGTGAAAAAGGAAAATTGAAGAAAGAGCATTTTTTATATATGCACTTACAAAATCGTCCAATGAAAATGAATTTTTCTTTATTGTATGTTGATAGATTTGAAGTAATACCTGATGAGTTTATTCCCTGTAGAGAAAATACAATTACAAACGACAATATTGATGGGTTATGTATTTGTAAAAGTTGGCTTGTTCAGAAACTCTTCTGTCAAAGATTGATTCGTCGTATAAAAAGTTTTTTTGTTTGAAATGGAAAAGAAATTAATTGTCTTTTTATTATATTGGACTTTATATTCTGGGGTTTTTCATAGTTTCGTTTATTGGACAGAGGCTTTGAATATTGTTCCTGACGTAATACTTCTTATTTTATTTATGAAGAGAAGAAAACATAAGGAAAGACTGCCATTAACTTTTGTTCTAAATAAATTTATACCTATACTATGTTGCATGTTCTTACTTTTAGGTACTTTTTCTATGCTGATGAATGGCTTTTGGATTCTCGCATATGTATGGAACATTCGTTTTTATCTCCGGGCAATACTCTTATTTGTTATTATTTGGGACATATCATGCATTTCTGATTTATATCGTTATAAAAGGATAATGTATCAAGCGTATATTCCGAATTTGTTGTTTTGTTTTTATTATTTCTTTACAGGACAAGGCGGTGATTCTTTGGGCGGTATTTTTGCTGGTGGTAATATGGAGATGGTTATTTATCTTATGCCAGTTTTATTCCTTGCTATAGCAGATTATTATTCCCGCTTGATACCTTTACGGAAATTTGCTTTTATAGTCTTTTCTTCCTTGTTGATGTCTTTTATGGGGGAAATAAAATTGCTTTATATAGTTATACCACTATTTTGTTATGCAGGATATGTTTTGTATAGAAAATTTAGTGTTTCCCATATTTTAGCACTGGTTTTTGCTTTTCTTTTATTTGTTCCTATGATGAAATATATGTTATCTTATTTTTTTTCAGATGAATATGTTGAATCAGTTTTTACAGTAGAACAAACAGAGGCTTATACTGCAGAAGGCTCTTTTGTGCTAGGTCAAGAGAATGGAATGAATCGAAGTACATCTTTAAAGAAAACAGAACAGTTAATCTTAACAGATTCTTCTCATCGTCTTTTTGGATACGGTATAGGTGCGTCATCTTCCTCTTTAGTGTTTTTTTCCCCAATAGGTACTGGTTTTAGAAATACTTTCTTCTTTCTATTTACCCCCTCATATTTGACGGTAGAAGTAGGAAAAGTTGGATGGTGGATATTTATAGGTATATATATATTGCTTTTTATAACATTTACAAAGTTTTATATTACGAACAAAAATAAAGTAATTAAATATTGGGCAGGTATAGGAATATTGGCAAGTTTGATGACCTTTATTTTGATGTGGTATAATAATACCCCAATTTTAGTTTATGTATTATTTTATTATCTTTTTGCCTATTGCATTGTTGCAATCAGGGAAGAATTGAAAATCAAGAATAAACATGATAAATGTATCAATAATCGTTCCGTGTTATAAAGTTGAAGCTTTTTTAGATAGATGCATGAATTCTTTATTGAATCAGACTCTAAGGAATATCGAGATTATATTGGTAGATGATGGTTCGCCAGATATTTGTCCTCAGTTGTGTGATGATTATGCAAATATAGATTCACGTGTAAGAGTTATACACAAGAAAAATCAAGGCTTGGGTTTGGCTCGTAATTCTGGCTTAGAAATAGCAAAAGGCGAGTACATTGCTTTTGTAGATAGTGATGATTTTGTATCAATAAATATGTATGAAAATATGTATATGGAGGCAAAAATTCAACATGCAGATGCAGTGTTTTGTAATTTTTTTACAGAAAAGTCTGACGGATCATGGCATAATAGCAATGAAGTAAAAGTTAATGCGATATGGACTGGAGATATGATAAGGCAGTTTATGCTTGGTATGATAGCTTCGCCACCTTATATAAAATCTGAGCGCTTGTTTCAAATGTCTGTATGGCATGCTATATATAAACGTTCTATTATACTTGAACATAATTTGAGTTTTTTGTCTGAGCGAGAGGTTGGTTCTGAGGACATTCCGTTCCAGATAGATTTTTTAAAATATGCAAACAGTATAGCTTACATTCAAAATCCTTATTATTACTATTGTTATAATGGCAAATCATTGACAACTACATATAAAATGGATATGTTTCAACGGTATAAATGCCTTTATAATATTTTAAGAGAAAAGACTTTAGAAATACCGGATGCATTGGTTCGCGTGAATAGATTCTTTATTGGTTATACTCGCTATTGTATTAGGCATGTTGCAACGTTAGAAAAACTGAAAAATATGCCAAGAATGGATGAGATATTGAATGATGATATATGGAATCTTGTAAATAACGATTTTAAACCATCTTATCTTCCTGTCAAACAACGAATGTTTTATTTTCTTACGAAGTATAAATGTAAAGTAGGATTAGTCTTTTTGTGTCATTTAATAAATCTAATGAATAAGCATATAAAGTAATGATGAAATTTTTGTTAAAGTTAAGTTTGTCCTTTAATTACATTTGGGATAAAATATGGAGTTATGTTTGGAAAAGAAACATGAAGTATTGTGGTAAAAATGTCTATCTTCGTCCTATGTCTTCTGACATTAAAGGTATTTGGAATTTATCCATTGATGATGATTCTTTAATTCCTAAAAATAGTGTTTTTTATTGTACGTTGGCTCCGATAGTGATTGGTAAAAAAGTAATTTTTGGACCTCACCCTACAATAATTACTGGGGATCATCGAACAGATATCATTGGAAAATATATTATGGATATAGAAGACCAAGATAAATTTGAAGATGGAATTAATAAATATGATTCTCCTGTAATAATCGAGGATGATGTTTGGTGTGGAGCGAATGTTACAATATTAAAAGGTGTTAGGATAGGTAAAGGCAGCATAGTTGCTGCTGGCGCCGTTGTAACGAAGTCTTTTCCTCCTTATTCAATTATAGGTGGAGTTCCTGCAAAATTAATAAAAAAAAGATTTCATGATGACGAAATTAAAGAACATGAAAAATTATTGAAATTATATGAAACAACGTGAGATAAGTATAGATGCTTTAAAATTTTTTGCAGTTTTGCTCATTACGAATTCACATATGGAGCCTTTATATGGAGAATATAGTCAGTTGGCTACAGGTGGTGCCATTGGTGATGTTTTGTTCTTTTTTTGTTCTGGCTTTACCTTATTTTTAGGTCAGGAACGAAGATTTGACAATTATTATAAACGAAGAATCAATAGAATTTATCCCACGGTACTGATGTGGGCCTTGATGGCTTCTGTCTTTTTCCGACAGCAATATAATATGGCTTATATTGTATTGTATGGAGGTGGTTGGTTTGTCAGTTGTATAATGATATACTATGTTATTTTACATTTCATTAGAAAGTTCGCATTTAATCATCTAAAAGATGTATTCTATTTCTTTGCTCTATTGACATTAGTTTGGTATTGGTTGATAGATAAACCAATAGGCTATAATATGTATGGGGCTACTTATTTTAAGTGGTGTCATTACTTCTTGTTTATGCTGTTAGGGGCTATCTTGGGCAGCCATCCTACTCAAAGAAAGATTGATTTGAAAATTGATATATTTAAATTGATAGGTTGTATTATTCTTTTCTATTGTATATTGATTGTTGGTAGAAAAAGTGAAATGCTTCATAATCTACAAGTAGTTTCATTACTTCCTCTATTGGGAACAACTTACTATTTTTATAAGGTATGTAAGTCGAATGCATTGAAGAGCTTATATGATTCTCGTATAGTGGGGGCTATAATGAAAACTATTTCTGGCTTATGTTTTGAGGTTTACCTTGTACAGGGTGTTTTGTTTACTGACAGATTTAATAGATTTTTCCCATTAAATATTTTCATTGTATTTGTAATCATTTTAATTGTTGCATACCTTCTGAGATGCATGGGTCGCTGGTTTTCACAGACTTTTAAGGATGGTGATTATGAGTGGAAGAAAGTATTTATGTTGTATTGAGCATGTTGAATAAATCATGTAGATAGAATAGAAACATTACTAGTATGACAAAGAATAAAGACAAAAACACATCTAAAAATATTATTCAACGTGACTTGACTTGGGATGCGATCAAGGGTATTGCAATCATGTTGATGGTGGTCGGACATAGTGGATGTCCCAGCTATCTGAGAAATTTTATATATCTGTTCCATATGGGTTTGTTCTATTATGCCAGTGGTCATTTTTTTAAGGTTAAAGGCATAGCAGGATTCTTGCCATACCTCAAGAAAAAGCTCACAGGGTTATATTGGCCGTTTGTGAAGTGGGGGGGGATATTCGTGCTGTTGCATAATGTCTTTTACTCTCTCGGTTGGTACCAAGATGAGTATAGCATGACCTATACGCTAAAGAAACTGTTGATGACTGCTTTATTCAAGGATGTTGAGAACCTGCTGGTACCTCTATGGTTCATGCAAAGCCTGTTCAAAGGACTTGTCATTACCTATATTGTGTGCTTGATTCCTAAAAAGTGGCTGCAATGGACTGTGGTGGTGGCAACATATCTCATAGGTTGGTTCTACTGTGAAAAAGATATTCATCTGTTCTATTCGATGAATAGGGATATGGGGATTGTTATTGCCATCTTCTTGGGGTATGAACTGAAGAACAGTCAACTTGCACAGAATAAATGGTGTGTCGGAACTTCATTTTTATTACTCGTGTTTGCTGCCTTTTATGTGAGAATTGAGCTTGTTTCTGATGAAATAGGTCCATTGGGCGCATTTCCAATATTGACTTTGGCAGGTGCTGTCTTTATTCGGAGAATTGTTTTATTTTGCCAACAGAAGGCACAGAATTGTTACCGTTTCTTGGCATGGATGGGACGAAACAGTCTCTATATCTTGATTTTCCATTTTACAGGATTCCACTTGTTGAGTAAAATGATGGTTTCTTTTGGCATTGGAAACCCTAACACTTTGTCTAATCTCACATTATTAGATGGCATCAACAACAATTATTGGTTCATTCCATATACTCTGTCTGGTTTGGTTTTGCCTTTTGTATATTTAAGTATAAAACAGGCTGTTTTGAAATATTGTAATAGCAAATAATAATTTATGAAAATCTTATATATAGCTCGTACTGACACCTATCGCTATTACCGTGAGGGTATCAACCCCTCGCATTGGCTCTATGGGGCCGTTGAGATGGAAAGAGACGGAAATGAAGTGATCTGGGAGGATGAGAGCTCAGTGCTGATGAACGACTGGAACTTGGTGAGAAAACACCGTCCTGACATCATTTTCGTTCCCAACCTTAACTTGCGTAACCACCTGTTGCTCTTGTTGCTTACAGCATTGGGGGTGTCGAAGACACCAATCTGTGCTTTTTTGCACCATGAACCGAAGGTGAAGCGTGGATGGAAGTCTCTGCTATATCTGGTCTTGTTGAAAGCACCTAAGCATCTCTTTTTCCTTAGTTCTAAGACAATGGATGAGACAGTAAGGGCTGGTCTGGTAAATGCAAAGAAATGCTCGGTCCCTTATTGGGGTCCTGATATGGATTTTTATAATAAAGTAGAGAAAACTGAAGGCAAATGGTTTGTTTCTACCGGTAAGGAAAATAGAGACTTCGATATTTTGATAGAGGCTTTCCGTCGCACAGGTGCTCCTCTAAAGATTATTACGGCAAAGAGTCATGCAGGGAACGATTATTCTGATTTAGTAGAAAAGTGTAAGGATATCCCAAACATAAAGGTGGTGATAACGGAGAACTCTGGCAATGTGTATCCACAGATGCTGGATGCAATGGCAAACGCAAAAGCTTTGGTCTGCCCGCTAAGAAAAGACAAACTGAACTATTGTGTTGGGCTTTCTACCATAGCAGATGCCATCGGTTTACAAAAACCGCTTATCATTACTCGCAATCCTTATCATGATGAAATGTATACGAAAGGGATGGAAATTGTGGATTCTGTAGATGATTGGGTTAAAGCTATTGAGAAAATAGAAAAGGGACAGTATAACTGCTGTTATTCTAAAATCTCCATGTTGAGTTGTTGGGAGAATATGAAACGTTACTTTTAAAATCTTATGATACTCAGTTTTATCTTTCTGGCTCTTGTTTGGATTTTGCCAATCAAGGGTAAAATGGTTTGTGAACAGCGAGAGCAGTCACAATTCCTTAAATTCATAGCTTCTCTTTTAGTAGTGATTGGTCATCAGGCTTGCTTCTATTGCTCGCCAAATGAGTTGTTTATGAGTGAAACAGGAGTCGGCGCTTTATGTGTGTCTTTCTTCCTCTTTATGTCGGGCTATGGTTTACTTTATAGCCGTGTAAAAAGACAGCAGCGTCTTTCCGTATTGTGGCTGAAAAAGCGTATGATTAAACTTGTTGTACCAGCTATTACGGCAATGGCATTATATGTCGTAGCAGAAGTTGCTGTCGGTAAACAGGTGGATTGGAGTTGCCTTTTAAAATATTGGTTCGTCTCTGACACAAACTTGCGGTATGGCTGGTATGTTAGCGAGATTATTATTCTGTATGTTGCGTTCTTCGCTTTCTATCGCTCATGCTCTATCAAGAAAGCAACATTACTGTATTGTATAGCTGTAGGAATTGCGATATGCATTATGGTGGCTATAAAATGTGCTATATGGTATGTGTTGGGACTTCCATGTTTCTTGATGGGTTTGCTATTAGCATACCATGATATTGACACGAAACATTTTCATTTCCATTTATCGCAATTGCAAATCAAGCTTTTGCTAAGCTTTATGGTGTTTTGCTTCTTCTTCCTGAAGGATTTTGAAATAGTGCAACAGGCTGTACCTATGCTTGATAAGTGGCGATATGCACTTGCTTCAAAATTTTTGGTGAATATTGTATTTATTGTGGTTGTTACTTACATTCTAATGCGACTGCCTATTTGTAACGCTTTTGTGAATCGGGGGGGGTACTTCTACGAAGTTTATCTTGTGCAAGGAGCAACGCTGCTTGTTTGTCGTGAATGGATAACTAATGATTGGCTATTTGTTTTACTTGGTCTTATGTGTACAATTATCGTTGCAAAAGGAATGAGTAAGATTAATAGCTGGACAGTAAAACGTATTTGATTTTATGAAACATAATCCAAGAGTGTTAGTCGTAGCCACGAGTAGAAAGACTCGTGGTGGTATTACTTCGGTTGTGAAAGCTCATGAGACTGGTGAGCAATGGAAGAAGTATCATTGTCGGTGGATCCAGACGCATCGTGATGGTCCGGTATGGAGGAAATTGTGGTATCTTGTTACTGCACTTATTGAATATATGGTGCTGCTGCCGTGGTATGATATTGTGCATATACATGTGGGGTTGAGAACTTCTGTTGATCGGAAATTGATTTTTGCTAAGATTGCCAAATGTTTTCACAAGAGAATAATTGTTCATTTTCACCCTGCAACAGAGAAACATTTGTTTGATTCTGAATTTTCCGGTAAGATAAAACAATTGTTTGAATGCTCTGATAAATTGTTGGTGTTGTCTCCTCAATGGGTTACATGGATAAATCAGGCTTTCCCTAATAATCATTTTGATATGAGCGTGGTGTATAATCCTTGTCCACAAGTGAAGCGTAATTTCTCCATGCGTAAGAAAGAAATCTTATATGCAGGTATTTTGTCAGACAGAAAGGGATACAACCGTTTGTTGGAAGCTTTTGCTAAGGTAACAGATAAGTTTCCTGACTGGAAACTTGTGTTTGCTGGTAATGGTGAGATAGATAAAGCAAAACAACTGAGAGAAGAGTTGGGTATTCCGAAACAACGGGTAGAATTCTTGGGATGGGTGAGCGGAAATCAGAAAACAGAAACTTTCCAGCGTGCTTCTATTTATTGTCTGCCGAGTTGGGGCGAAGGATTTCCTATGGGTGTCCTTGATGCTTTGGCTTATGGCATACCTGTGATTACTACTCCTGTAGGAGGTATAGAACATGTGTTGAATCACGGAAAGGACTGCCTGATTTTTGATACTTACAATATCGATGCTTTGGCAAATGATTTAGAGCAACTGATGGGAAATGAGTGCTTGAGAACCTCTATGGTTAATGAGGCTGATAAATTGGTAAATACATGTTTTAATATAAAGCAAATTAATAGCGAAATAGGTGATAAATATAAAGAAATATTATGCCGAAATTAGCAAAAGATAAATATTGTACAGGTTGTCTTGCTTGCAAAGATACATGCAGACATAGGGCTATCTCAGTGGTGCTTAAAAATGGCATGCCATTCCCTAAGGTGAATTCTGACATGTGTGTAGAGTGTAAACTGTGTGAAAAGGTATGTCCAGTAGTGACGTCAATATCTAAAAACAAGGTGAGTGATATGCAGGCTTATGGCGGATGGGCAACTGATGAGAAAACGCGATATCATGGTGCCAGCGGAGGTGCCTTTGGGAGTATTGCTCAAAGTTTTTTCCTACAGATGAAAAGTCCTGTTGTTTTTGGCGCTACTTTAGACAATGACCATGTCAAACATATTATGATTGATAGATTAGAGGATGTTCCTCTTTTAATGAATAGCAAGTATATTCAAAGTGATACGGATGGAATCTATCATCAGGTTGCTCAGTGCTTAAGAGATCAGCATGATGTACTATTTTCTGGTACTCCTTGTCAAGTTGCAGGACTTTATGGCTTCTTGGGTAAGAAAAGAAACACTGAGCACTTATGGACTGTAGAGTTGGTTTGTCATGGAATAGCAAGTCAAGAAGCTTTGGATATAGCGAAGAAGGTTCATCATTTTGATAAACTCTATTCTTTTAGGAACAAGGAGCATGGACAGGCTTATTATGTTTCGCAATGTTGTACTTATTGGGATGGGGATGAGAAGAAAACAATGAAACGAGAGGATGATGTCTTTTATCAGATATTCTCTACATGGTTGCTTGATAGGAAAAGTTGTAGTAACTGTATGTTTTCCTCTATAGAGCGTGTTGCTGATATTACACTTGCAGATTTCTGGGGTGGAGCGAAAAAGGAGGAAGAATATAAGTTGGGAGTAAATCTTATTATAACTAATAATCAGCATGGAAACTTGCTTGTGGAATCTGCTGATGGTATTGAAACTTATCCTGCATCTTTGCAGCAAGCTATAAACAGCAATTCCAATCTTTATAATGGATACAAGTTTGTTCAATATCATCCTTTGGTCTTATTTCCTAATTTCTTTAGGAAAGTATTACCAGAGAAAGTCAGGCTTGCAATTCTAACTCGTAAATATCCATGGATATTCTTATGGGCTCCTTACAAGTTGATGACTAAGTGGTATGCTAAGAGAATGAAAAAAATCGTGATGAAGAAATATAAGGACGTATTATGAAGATTGGTGTAATAACGATAGAAAAAGTTAATAATTATGGTGCAGAACTCCAAGCTACCGCAACCATAAAAGTGTTGCAAGGCATGGGATATGAGACTGAAATTATTGACTATTGCTATTATAAAAATTGGAATTTTAAAGATACAAGAATCTCTGCCCCTTTTGTTTCCATGAGTGTAAAGGGGAGGTTGATGTATTGGGTGAAATATCGTTTGGTAAACAGAATAGTGGCTAAAATATTACCATTGTTATATCCAACTGTTAAAAGACGAATTCAACGATTTGAGGATTTCCATAAGATAAATACCAGAATGAGTAAGAGGTATCTATCTATGCCTGAGTTGTATCAGACCAAAATGGATTATGATGTATATGTAGTGGGGAGTGACCAAGTGTGGAATCCATCGGCATCGTCAAGTATTGAACCTTATTTCCTGACTTTTGCCCCTAAAGAAGCTAAAAAGATTTCTTATGCTTCTAGTTTTGGGGTTAGTAACATTCCCGCTTCTTTATATGAAAAATATAAAAGGCTGCTGTCTAATATTGATTATCTGAGTGTTCGTGAACAAACAGGAGTTTGTTTGGTAAAGACTCTTACAGGAAGGGATGCTACTTGTGTGTTGGATCCTACACTGCTCTTGAACAAGAAGCAATGGGGAAACATCATGCTTGCATATCCACATATGCCATCCAGATACATATTAGTATATCAACTGCTGCCATCAGAAACGTTGCCTTCTTTGGCTAAGAGTATAGCTGAGGAAATGAAGTGTCCTATTTATTATCTGGCAAAACGGGCATACGCAGTAAACGCCCCAAATGGTATGAGGGTGATCAAGGATGCTGGTCCTGCAGAGTTCTTGTGGCTTATTAAGAATGCATCTTGTGTCGTTACTAATTCTTTTCATGGAACAGCCTTTTCTGTAAATTTTTGCACACCCTTTTATACGGTATTGAATTCAAAAAGAGGTAGTAATGCGCGTATAACTTCATTGCTCAATTCTGTTAATTTGATGGGTAGAATTGTTTATGAAGGAGACAAATTACCTTTCTTCTCTTTCTATGATGCCAATTATGTTCAAAAGCATATAGAAATGCTTCGTAAAGATAGTACATCTTATTTGGAAAAAGCATTGAAAAAATAGTCTATTTGCATTAACACATATATGAAATACAACAAAGAACATTGCAACATTCCCGGGTGCAACCATAGCATATATAGAAACTATATGTGCAAGGAGCATTATGACTTTTATTTGACCAATGATAAATGTCGGGAAATTAGTAATAATGTTATTGCGGTATATGAAGGAAAAGGTTCCAGGAAGCAGAAAGCATTGGCTTTTAGAGACTATGTCGTTCATCATGCTTTTGATTATCCTATGATTCGGTACGAACATTTTCCGCTCGAACATGTGTTCTTGCTTGCTTTGCGTTGTTTTGATAAGCATGACAAGGAACGATGTTCTCGCGTGATTGAAGATTTCGATATTCCTGCCAATGAAAATATTGCAATGTTCAAGAGGATTGTGAATGTACAAAATGTAGATGATGTGAAGATTAAACCTGTTGAATTTTACTTGCTTTCTAAGCAAGAATTGATATCAGTCGTTCCTTTCCTAATCTTTATATTCTGCATTTTATTGTCTTATCTGTTGCTGCGTCTTACACAGCCCTGGACAGGAGAGTTCTTTGGAATGACATATCAAGAAACGGTTTGTTTGTATAAACAGGTATTGCCTTATCTTTTGTTGTTGATGTTGGTTCTTTGGAGCGGAATTAGATTGGCTTCATTTTACAATTACTTTGCTCGTAGAGCTTACAATTTGAGCTTGTTCGAAAATGTTGACGGCAATATCAATATGCTAAGTCAGATAAAATATGTAAAGGACAGAAAACTAAAAGCAAATTCTTATAAGTGTTCTCTTTTGGGCGGCTTGATAGGAATCAGTTCGTTAGTTGTATATAACTACTTCTCTAACTCTTCTTTCCATATATGTTCTTTTGCATTTATGCTAAGCGGGGTGATGATGGTGGCATCGCTGCTTTATGTCTACAACATGACTGTTTTATATTTTCCTGTTTTTGAGGCATTAAAGCACTATAAGTTAAAAATCGATTTATATAACCCTGACCACAATGGTGGACTTGCCAAGATTCACAACTTTCTTTTTAAGACGTTCGTTTATAATGAAGGCCTGATTCTCATAGTATTGTGGCTCTGTTTTAAGTTTGCTAATGGGTGGGTTTGGTTTATTGTATCTCTGTTGCTTATAATGAGGGTAAACCATGCCAGATGGAGCGCAAAACTGTATATATCATCTCTGAAAGCTTTTTATAGAGCCAAAAAGGTTGAAAGAGAAAAGTTGCTCTTGCAGAATGATGAAAAGGCTTTTGATAATGTTGAAAAATTGGACAAATTGTATGGAGTCAAGGTCTTGAAATATGTATGGAACATTGCCCTTATTGTAGTGTTACCATATTTAATCAACAATGCTGATGGCATCATTAAATGGATAGGAACACAAATTCCTATTATCTGGAATACAGTATTGATAAGATGATGTCTTTGTTTCTAACGAAAAAGAATTTTACAGAGTTCTGAATAAAAGCATGAATGTTTTATGGACATGATATTAAAATATGCAAGAGGTATATCTTATTCTCAACTTTATAAAAACGAAGAGGATAATGTTGCGAATTTGACAAGTGGACTTCCTACCTGTGAGTCTGTAATGTGGTTGTCATTTTTAGTTCACCAAAAGATAACATTCCGGCACTCTTAAATACTATAATATCTCTTTGAAGTGTAATAATCAAGAACATTGTAATTTAACCAAAGAGGCGAAGAGTAGAGGCTGTTTTTACAAAATTTCTAATCTTGCAAAAGAAATGATAGATGACGTGGTTTTAAAGATTGTAGCTAGCATATTAGTCAATAAAATAATATAATTGAATACAAACGAATCTGATTAAAAAGGGTTATAGTTATGTCAGTAGCTTCAACATTATATGGTTATCACGTCCAATATCTCTATACGTTGTATAGGATGTTGGAGTCGGCTGATTCTAAAGAGGTGTTCATGCCTGAAGGAAGAGAAGATTTAGACATATATTTGTGTGGCAAAATTATTGAGACCGTACAGGTGAAATGTTATTCTGGGGCAATCGGGTATGCAGATCTGTTTTCCAAGGCAAAGTCCACTTCTTTGTTTTCTCGTGGCAAGGATAGTTTAGACGCTAATTCTGAGGTTAAGATCTCGTTTGTGGCGGTAGGGCATGGCAATGACTGGGGGTTGATTTCTGATAAATTGACCAAGGCATCGTCTCTTGTAAAGCTACTCAAAAAAGAGGAATCTCTTCATCTGGATTATGCTTCTTCTAAGAAACTGGCTTCCAAAATCCTGTGGCAGTCTAAATCGGAAGCTGAGTTGGAAAACTGTGTTGAATCTGTATTAAAAAATCGTTTCCCATCGATAGATCCTTTAATCGTAAAGGATTATTTGATTCAGTGGATTTGCTATCTTGTGATAAATAGAAAGTCTGCTACCTATGACGATTTATGTTGTCAGGTTGGGCGGATTATTCAGCTTTCTGTGCGCCAAAATGAATTCTTTACTCAATTTGGACTAACGGTGATTCCGCTTTTTCAGTCAGATTATCAAGAAAATGCTAATTTTGAAACATCTTATTATCAAGGTGTATCTGCAAAGGAAATTCATATTGCCAAGAATTATGATGTAGTAATGGAAGAAAAGTTGCAACAGCTGTATGATAAGCTGAAAGACAATAGTCTCGTTTTCATAACGGGTGTCTCTGGTTCTGGAAAAAGCAGTTTGGCTTATCGCTTTTTGAAGATTTGTGGCTGCCCTTTACGATATGAGATTAAGTATGTAAATCAGAATAACATATCGCAGATTATTGCTACCGTCAACAATATTTCTAAAGGTTTGAAGAGCGAAGCTTTCGTATATTTGGATGTACAGCCATACGACACTTCATGGATTCAGGTGGTAAATGAAATAGAAGATACTCCATTTGTAAAATGTATAGTGACAATCAGACAAGATGATTGGAATAGATGTTTCAACAAGATAAACACAAACCTTCATTACTCTACTCTTGCTGTAGATTTAACAGAGTCTGAAGCAAGGGATATTTTTGATAATCTATGCGAAAGAAACTTGTGTCGTATTGATATATTTGACGAGGCATGGAATGATTGTGGACACCCTCAAACATTGCTTGAATATGTGTATTTCCTGACTCAAGGTGTTCCTCTTAGATCAAGAATTTCTGGACAGATAGCCAGTCTGGATAAAGATAATGCCTTCCTCCTTCAGTATGTAGCTGTGTCAAATGTCTTGCAGGGTAATATTTCTGTGGATGCCATTCGTAACTTGTGTCATCTTTCCCCAATAGAGTTTTCTCGATGTATAGACCAGATGAAAGGTGAATTCTTTGATTATAATGATGATGGGTTTTCAGATGTTCACCCCATTAGAACTCATATCATTGTTGAAGAGGTGTTTCGGAATTATAACAATGGGTTATGGGAGATTGGCATGGAACTGTTTGAGCATATAAATGAAAACACTAATCCTTTGTTCCTTATGACCCTTTTAGATGAAGGTAAATATACCCCAGACTCTCTTTTAAGGAAACTGGATGGAAAGAAGATAAACTCTATGCAAGCATATATAGTGGCAAGGACTTTGTTATGGTGTGGAGTCAAACTTTATATTGAGAATAATCAGACTGCGTTTGATTGGTTAAGGCAAACGGCACCTCTATGTTGGCAGAACTTATTGCCTGTCAACTTTACGGAAATCAAACTTGATGAGTCTATAGATAAAATGTTTGGTATCTATATTGGAATTACTATGGATGGTGTTAGGAAAAGATTTTCTTCGCAGACAGATGTCTTTGCTTATTTATATAGATGGCTTGATTGTTCTATTTCTTTGGAGAAACCTAAAGAGTGGCGTGAATATTATTGGTTGGCAAAATTCTTAACAATATGTAATCTACAGCTCTCTTACAGGCCTGATTTCTCAGAGTTTAAGATAGAGGCTGAAAATTCGAATGATTTGGATGAAATGGCAGATGTACTTCTTGGTCTTAAACTGGCTGGTTACGATTCTACCACATATAATCAACTGGAAGAAAACTTCGTTAAGCAATTTCGAATTCAAAACAATATCTTGGAGTTTGATATCTGTGATAATGAGGTCAAATGTCTTTCTTTCTTCGATTATTTTACTGCGGGAGAACAATGTGGAAATGGTAATATAATACATAATATTAATATGCATCATATTAATTTGCTTAGGAAAGCCTTTCCTAATGCAGATACATATCATTCAGAAATTATAAAAGATGATATTTTTAAAGATATAGATTTGCCTTTTGAAAAACATATAAGTAGAGGAAACCTGCCGCTTGACGAGATGCAAGAACCACGCATAATGATGGTGCATCTATATGAAAGGAGCTATGTTCTTCCTTCCAGAAAGGCTTATTGTGATCAATTAATTACTTTGCGTAAACTATTTGTTGATGTTATAAAAGAATACTGGCAGGCTATAGATGAAATTCACAGGGTTGATAAAACACACAATGTCAAAATGGACCTTGCTTATAAAAATGTGTGTGATAAGATTTTAAATACTAACATAGAGTTGCCGATATCCGAAATAAATAAATTCGGATTAGGTTATGAAAAAAATAAAGAGGAGAATGATTATGTCAAAAGTTCAAAAGATAATTTGAAGGAATTAAACTCCTTGTATTCACATTATTCTACTTATTTGACAATCTTCTTCAGACAGTGTTACCAACCCTCACTTGGGTTTATCAATGAAGTACAAAGAATGACTATGTTATTGTCTGATGCTCAGGATAAGATAAAAAAAATGCAAAGCCTATTTCATTTGGTTTTTGATGGTTATGTTGATGCCATTGAGATAAAACAACTTGATGAAAGAGAAAATCAGCAGATGCTTTGCCTTACTACTGTTTATAACTGGTTGATACAAAACAAGCCCTATGTATCTTGCAGACAATTATTAAAGCAGATAAAGCCTAAGAAGTTAGCGGATTGTCAAACATTTGATATAAATGATAATGCAAGTCAGAACAAGTCTGTATCAATTGCTGACTCGGTTGAAAATTTAGAGCTGCTACGGAATATTCAGTTGAATAGTATTTGTAGTAGATGCCCTCATCTTGATGACTTATCTACACAAATCGTTGATAAATATCTAAAACGCTATGATGATGCTATAGATGGTATGAGAGGAAGTTATTTATGATTGGCTCTGTATTTCAACTCGTCAAAAAGGTCATCTTTCATCTGATGGATGAGAAACCCGTAGTGCTTACCGCATTTGAAGGCGACAAGGTCTATGAGGAGTACGTCTTGATGGTGAATTTTGTGGAATGGGCAAGAAATAATCTTTTCTATACCATTGTTACCAACTATAGTCTACAGGCATTTAATGCTAATGACTACTTCTTTGAGGAATGCCATAAGTTGAAGATTGGAGAAAAGAAAGATGAATTTGGTGATAATATCTGGATAAATAGCTTGTTCCACAAGAATGACGGATATATGACTCCTATAGTATTAAATCCTTATAGGGATAATGATATGCCAAGGGATATAAGATGACAGATAACTTGGTTGCAGTTTTCTCACAAGCCTACAATCTTAATCCTACCAAAGTTGATGTCTTGGCATATATGGCTGATGAAGTATCATTAGACCAAAATGATATTCACAAAGAACCATTGACTAAATTAAAACAAGACACTATCATACAAATGCAAGAAGGTGGTGTCTTATAATCATTAAAAATTTATGCTTAAAATCTTAATTAATGCATACGCTTGCTCGCCAGGAATGGGCAGTGAGCCAGGAATGGCGTGGAACTGGGTGAGCAATCTTGCCAAGTTCTGCGAACTGCATATCATAACCGAGGGGGAGTTTCGTGAGAAAATAGAGGAGGTGGTGCCTACGCTGGAGCAGGGCAAGAACATGCACTTCTATTACAACCCCGTCTCGGAAGAAATACGAAAGATGTGCTGGAACCAAGGCGACTGGCGATTTTATAAGTATTATCGTGAGTGGCAGTGGAAGACGTATCTCATGGCGAAGGAGATTTGTTCTTCTGAGCATATTGATGTGCTGCATCAGCTGAACATGATAGGATTCCGTGAGCCGGGATATCTTTGGAAACTATCCAAGGAGAGTGATGTGCCGTTTGTGTGGGGACCAATAGGTGGTCTTAAACAATTCCCATTAGCATATCTGCAGGGAGCTGGTCTGAAAATGAAGCTGTTCAACAGATTGAAGAACATCTTGAATGTATGGCAGTTGAAGCACGAAAAACGTGTGGACGAAGCTCTCAAGACTGCAAGACTCTTGGTAAGTTCTATTCCTGACTCATATCGTGCTATCAAGAAATACAAGGGGTTGGAGTCTATCGTGATTCCCGAAACAGGTTGCTTCTTATCGGAAGATATTCCTACGGACAGATTTGACGAAAAAGAACTGCATGTGATGTGGGTCGGTAAGTTTGACTTCCGCAAGCAGTTGCCGTTGGCGCTAAGAGCTATAGCTATTGCAAACAATCCGAATATCGTATTGGACATTTATGGTGGCGGCTCTGATGAGCAAATAGCTTCAGCAAAGAGAGTTGCAGATTTACTTGGCATTACAGAAAAGGTTGTATGGCATGGCAATCAGCCAAACGATGTAGTGATGAATGCTATGCACAAAGCGCAAGTGTTCTTATTTACAAGTGTTAGCGAAGATACCTCTACCGTTGTGCTGGAGGCAGTTAGCAACCGTCTGCCGGTTTTGTGCTTTGACGCTTGTGGTATGGCTGCCGTTATTGACGACAAGGTAGGCAGAAAGGTGGCTCTCTCCAATCCAACTCAATCAGCCACCGACTTCGCAAAACTGCTTAACGATCTGGAGCATGACAGAAACCTGCTTAAGCAACTGTCGGAGAACTGCAAGCAAAGACAAACCGAACTGTCGTGGGAGGAGAAAGCCAAAACGATGGTGGAGTGGTATGATAAAGTAAAGTAAAATACTAATATGTTTCAATTAAAAAACTTAAATATACTTGGTAGCAAGGCGGAGCTTGCCGCGCTGCCAGAGGGCAAATTGCTTATCAATACGATTAATGCACATTCGTACAACACGGCGCGTAAGGACGGGTTGTTCGCTGAGGCGTTGACAAATGGTGATGTGCTCATTCCGGACGGAGTGAGCATCGTGAAGGCGTGCCGATGGATAAAGGCGAAGAGCCTACCGAAGGAACGTATTGCAGGATGGGACTTGTTCGAGTTTGAAATGAACAAACTCGAAGAATGTGGAGTGAAGAATGTTTCCCGTGAGCGTCCGCTCACGGTTATGTTCATGGGCAGCTCGCAGAAGGTGCTCGACCTGATTGTGAAGCGGGCGGCTAAGGTGTATCCGCATCTGAAGGTGGTGACTTACTCGCCACCGTACAAGCCGGAGTTCTCGGAGGAGGACAATAAGGCTATCATTGATGCAATCAATGCTGCTAATCCCGACTTGCTATGGATTGGTATGACTGCGCCAAAGCAGGAGAAGTGGACTTACTCGCATTGGGAAGAACTGAATATCCACTGCCATGTAGGTACTATCGGGGCTGTGTTCGACTTCTTTGCTGGTACGGTGGAGCGTGCACCCGTATGGTGGCAGCGTCATGGTTTGGAGTGGCTTTACCGACTGCTGAAGGAGCCGAAGCGCATGTGGCGCAGGTATATAATTGGCAATGCGCTGTTCCTTTTCAATGTTATCTTTCGCGAGAAATGGTAAAGGATATTTACTACAAATTCATACAATTCTCGCTTGGTATTTATGATGGTCGGGAGTTTGTTGACGGGTCGGCACTGATTGGCTTCGATTGGGAGCGTTTCTTTGGTTTTGCCAGGAAGCAGACGTTGGTGGGCATCATCATGGATGGTATATCGAAACTGCCGAAAAGCGTGGCACCAACACAGAAACTGCTGATGAATTGGTTCATGGCGAGCCAGGGTATACGTCGACAGAATTGGATGCTAAACGAAGCCACCATTGATATATATAATAAGGTGAGGGCTGCGGGCTACGACTGTTGCATACTGAAGGGACAAGCGAATGCTGCGATGTACCGAAATCCGGCTGCGCGTACCCCTGGTGATGTGGATATGTGGGTGAAGGCATCACGTGAGGAGATACGTGCGTTGGCTCATTCGCTGGCAAAGGAAAATGGACGTGTGGACGAGGAGAGCTTCAGCCATATCGCTATCACTCTGAATGGTGTGTGCGTTGAGCTGCATTACACACCGGGGTTCATGGCAAACTTTGTGTATAGCCGTCGTTTACAACGATGGTTTGCGGATAGCATCGAGGTGCAGTGTCGCAATATGATTGCGTTGCCCGATGAGGCTGGTGAGGTGGCCTCTCCTACTCCTGCGTTCAATGCTGTCTATCAGTTGTACCACCTCTATCATCATTACTTCTATGAGGGTGTCGGACTACGCCAAGTGGTAGACTATTACTACGTAATTTTGAATTTTGAATTAGGAGTTTGGAATAGTCGCTTATGCGATGAGGAGTTGAAGAATTGTGAATTGGAATTTCAAAACTCAAAATTGAATAATTCAAAATCAGCAAAGCCGATAATTCAAAGTTCAAAACTCAAAATTCAGAACTCGCTAAAGCGTCTCGGCTTATGGAACTTCGCAGGTGCGATGATGTATGTGTTGCATGAGGTGATGGGATTGTCGGAGGAACAGATGATTGCACCGATAGACAAGACACGTGGACGGATGCTGCTCGACGACATTCTGCATGGTGGCAATTTCGGACATCACGACAAACGCCATGCGTGGGGACACGATGCTTATAAAGACAACGGCTTCAAGCATGGAGCGTTGGGGCATAATCTGTTAAGATTATACCGCGACGCTCGTCTGCTTAGATATTATCCTGCGGAGGCACTAAACGAACCGCTATTTAGAATTTGGCATTTATTTTGGAGAATGCGAAATAAGAAATGCTGACGCAAGTTTTACTTGCGCCCTGCCTTCCATCCGCCTGTTCCGTAGCATCCCTGCTCTGTCACAATAACAACCTTATTGCCATCGAGCACCTTGCGCGGACTATGCACCTTTGCGTCATTCGTTGCGCCGTTGATAGCGGTCGGTTCGGTGACAACAAGGTGCATTGTTGTTTCTACCCCACTGTCGTATGTGGTGGCGGTGATGGTTGTTTCGCCTACGCTAAGGAGCGTAACGTAACCACCCGTGACGGTCGCAACGCTCTCGTTTGAGCTCTTCCAATGCAAGCGTTTGTCGGTAGTGGTCTTCGGCATGAATGTCGGGCGCAATCCAATGTGGGCAACATCTAACGATACCGTCATCTCTTCCTCTGCAAAGCTGATCGAACGCGACAGCTCGGGCTGCTTCTGCTCACCCTTGCGATAGAGGAACGGCAGGGGCAGCGACTTGGATGTGTAGAGGTTGAAGCGTGCGTAGCTATTGTCGGGAGTGCTGTAGCGCATTGTGCCGTAAGCTTCGTTGGTAGGAGTAAGCGTTGCGCCTTCGTGATCAAGTGCTATATTCCACTCGGTTATGCCCTCGTCCCATGCCAACTTCTGCTTGCCTGTCGCACCAAGCTGACGACCGAATTGGTCGGTGAGGGTCCAGTGCTGCTGGTCGGCAGACTTGTTCAGTGTGAAGCGCAGCACATCTGGGCAGGTAACGTCAGCCGTTGAGGTCACCGACACTACATCGAGATAGTTGGTCTCGTCCATACCGCCTAAGTCGGCAGCTGCCGATCCGTTGCGGTATATCATCACCTCGTCACCTGCGCTGAGCGTGCTCTTCTTCGTGAGCTTCTCGTACTGCCAGCCGAGCGGCGACTCCAAAGCTACATCAGCCTCATCGTATTCGATAGTGATGGCATCGAGATACACCGAGCCTTCGCTCTTGCCTCCAGCCACAACAATGCTCATGTCGTTGGTGGTGATGGCTGGTGCGTCTATCTGCTTCGTCACGTCGACATATACGCCGAGGTCTTTCGATACCCACTCGCCAAACCAGTCGGCACTGGCGAAGTCGACCGGTGCCAACGAGTAGAGCGTTGTGCTACCATCGTTGAGCGACACGCCCACTTGTCCTTTCTTATTGTTTGAGCACATCGAGAACGTGATGCTGCGCACCTTGCAGCCTTGCCATCCTTCGAGATAGAGCACAGCCTCGTGGTTGCGAGGTATCTGGTTGTAGCGGTTGCCCGTTGTTGCACCGAACTTGTTCTCGAAGTCTACTCGCGAGTTACGTGGCACCATTCCACATGCTGCTATCTTGAACTCTGCTGTCTGCTTGTTGTATTCAACAATCTTGTACATCACTTCTGCAGCATCCGCTGCAACAGAAATCGTAAGGAACGCTGCTACAGTCATTGCCTTACGCACAATACCCATCAGATTTTTCATATCCTTGTTTTTAGGCTTTTAGGCTGAGTGGTATGGGCAAGATGCCCATACCTCCTACCCTTTTTGCTTTTTGCTTTTACTTTTTCTGCAAAGGTACTGCTTTTTTATGTTTTCTGCTAAAGATCCATTATCTTTATAAAAAGTGTGCCTTCTATGTTTCTCGCGTAGAAACATAGAAGGCACACACTCTTTATTGCATTTACAAGGTTACAGCCACGCTCCGAAGCGTGGTTGTGGCAGTGGTGCCGAGAAGTAGTAGTTCTGATCGTTGGCACTGTCGAGGAAGTTCACCCTCTTCATGCCGAAGAACGGGATGCCGTTCGGGAAGATGCGCGCAAAGTCGGTCACACCGCCCGAGAGAGCGGGGCTACCCTGCTGCAGGTCGAAGTTCCACGCCTTGTCGAAAGCAAGCGGAGCGCCCTTATCGGGGTCGTCGACCTCGCAGTTGATGTCCATGCCGGCGTTCTGCTTGAAATTCTTGAAGAGCGGATCGAACTGGCCTGCTGTGGCGCTCTTTATGTCTGTGTCGAACCAGATGCCGAGCGAAGCGCCCTTTGCCATCTGCTCCACGCCGGTAGCGGTAGAAGCGTAGTAGTAGTTGGGCGTGAGACGGCTGTGCTCCATGTCGGCGCCGTCCTGCTTGGGCTGCTTCAGACCGAAGCGCGAGTCGTAGCAGAGGTTGTTCACGAACACCGGTCGCGCAGCCTTCTCCACCCATACCGAACCGCCCTTCTTATTCTTCGAGCGTCGCCAACCGCAGTCGACGATGGTATTGTTGTAGACAGTCATGTCGGTGAGTGGCACCACCTCGCTGTTGCCGGCATTGGAGAGTTTGAAGGCGTTGGTGCAGGCGTTGTATATCACATTGTTGGCTACGTCGAGCTTGCAGCCCGCCTTCACGTTGATAGCCTCGCCGCCGTCGGCAGCGTTGCCCGAATCGGCGAAGATGTTGCCCACGATCACGCCGTTGCCGCCCGTGAAGTAGGTCTGGTCGTTGTAGTTGTCGTGGAAGAAGCTGTTGGCGATGACAAACTTGCCGTTGACGTTGCAGAAGTGGAAGGCCGGCACGCCGCCGTCAATGGTGGTCTTGAAGAGCTTGTTCTGGAACGATGCCGACGACTCGGTAGGCGTGGCGCCGGCGTAGGCTATGTCTACATGGTTGAGCACCACTTCCTCCGAGTTGTAGCCGCAGATGATGCCGCCCCAGGCTTCGGGCCTCTTGCGGTCGGAGGTGAAGGTGACGGGCTTCTCGGCTGTACCGAGGCAGTAGAGGTTGCCCAGCACCACCACTTCTACGGGCATCTGCACGTCAGCCTTGCACGTCACCGTCACGCCCGGCTCTATATAGAGCGATGTGCCGACGGGTATCTCTACGCTCTCGCTCAGCGTGGTGTCGTTCGACCACACGAGCGAGCCTACAGGATACTCCGCCACGGCGGTCTTTATGACATTTGTAGAACCTTGGTTGGCGTTGCCGTTGTTGCCTGCATAATCGTACGGATTGATGTTGTCGTTCTCGCAAGACGCTGAGAACATTGCCGTTGCTGCAGCGAGCAGCATACCGGCCATTGTGTTTATCTTCTTCATTGTATGATGTTGTTATGGTGAGGTGGTGAGGTGGTGAGATGGTGAGACGGTGAGATGGTGAGACGGTGAGACGGTGAGATGGTGAGACGGTGAGATGACGCGAATCAGAGCTTGTAGCGCACGCCGAGCAGGAAAGTTCTGCCGTAACGGTATGTGCCAACGATGGTCTTGTCGCTCTTCTGTCCTTCATACTCGAGGTTGCTCTGGTTGACGGTCTTGAGGTATCGCTCGCGCTTTGCGTCGAGCAGGTTGTTGGCCTTGAAGAAGAGCGAGATGCCGTTGTGGAACTTCTTCTCTGCGCTGAAGTCGAGTCCGAACATCGCCTTGTCCCACTGGTCGGCGTCCTTGAACGGCGACACAAGTGCGAGTTTCGTGCCGGTGAACGAGGCTGCAAGCTGTGCGTTCCAACCATGTTCGGTGTCCTTGTAGAGCAGGGAGAGATTGGCTGTGTGCGGCGCCTGGTTCACGAGCGGACGAGTCTGCGTAACGCCCGTCTTATACTCTGCGCTGCCTTCCTTGTACTGGCGCTTCGAAGTGGTAATCTCCGAGTGGGTGTAGGTATAGTTTGCCTTCACACCAAAGTGGCGTATGTACTTTATCACGTCTATCTCGAAGCCCATATTCTTCGCGTTGCCCAGGTTGGCGGGCATGTAGTAGGCGTCTGTTCCGGCGCCGATCTTGCCGTCCGACGTAACGAACACCTGTTCTATCGGGTTCTTCAGATACTTATAGAAGACGCCTGCGAGAATCTGCTCTGTGCTCGACGGGAACCACTCCCAGCGTAGGTCGATATTGTCGATGCGGGCGCGCTTCAGTTCGGGGTTTCCCTTCTCCTGATACTCCTCGCCCTGTATCTGGTAGGGTACAATCTCGTAGAATCCAGGTCGGTTGATAGAACGGTAGTAAGAGAGGCGCACGTTCATCTTCTTTGTCGGTGTCCACTTCACTGAAGCCGACGGCAGATAGTCCCAATAGCTCTGCTCGCCCACCTGCCCCATGTTGCGGAAGTGCTGCAGCATGGTGTATATCTGGTTGGTATGTTCGGCGCGTAAGCCCACGTTCAGCTCTCCGAGAGCGCTGCTCAGCGTAGCCATAGCGTAGACTCCGCCGATGTGCTCCTTCGAGTCGTAGTTGAGCTGAGACGCCTGCGAGTAAGGCGTCTTGCATACCCAATCGACGTTGGCGAACTGCTCGTATCCGTTGCCGTCGAGCTGCTGCGATATGTCAGCCGGGTTGAAGACGTACGAGTAGTAGCGGTTGCTGCGCTCCTTGCGGCGATACTGCGCGCCAACCTTCCACAAAGCGTCCAGCTTGTCGCCGAAGCGTGTGTCGTAAGCGAGGTTGATGTAGCCCGCCCAGTCGGTATCCTTGTTGTGCTGGAAGCGGCGTTCGGCACTCTTGGGCAGCGTCTTCAGGATGTTCTTCTCCTGGCTCCATATGTCGCCCGACACGACGTCGCCCTCAGCGCCGGCACTACGACCAACGGTGTTGGTAAGCGTCACGTAGGTGCGGTCGGGGTCTTCGGCTCTTGCCTGCGAGAACACGCCCGACCAGTCGACCGTGAAGCGGTCGGTCAGATGGTGCGTGCCCTTGAGGTTGGTGGCGAAGATGCTCTGCGTGGAAGAAATGGAGCGCAGCTCGTCGTCCTGCGTGTACGAGTCAGCACTGATATACTCGGTGTTCACGCCGTTGTTGTAGCGCACGCCCTTCGAGTTGGTACGTACGTACATGTTGTACCATTCGAGTTTATGGTTCGAGAGCGAGAGGTCGAGCTTTGCGTGCAGCCCCGCCGTGAAGTCGTGTACGCTGTAGTAGCGGTGGTTAAGCGTAGAGATATACATAGCCTGTTCGCCCGACGCCATCTTCACCGAGTTGTATGTACGCTCCGTGCCACGGAAGATGTTCTGCACACTTCCGGCAAGCATCACGCCGATACGGTTGTTCCAGAAACGATTGCCAACGCTGAGACCGCCGATGAAGTTGGGCGCCGGCGTAGCATGGCTCTTCAGCTGCACCGGTCCGTTCCTGAAGTCGGAATCCGAAGCCTTATAGTCTGAGCCGAACGCCTCATAGGGCGAACGGTGAGTATAGTCGGAGCGGTTGGTCGTGAGATAGTCTCTTGCGCCGCTCCAGAAGTAGTCGCTCATGCCCACGGCGGCGTTAGCCTGCAACTGGAAGCGTGTGGGCGCATCCTTCATCACCATGTCGACCACTCCACCTGCGGCGTCGCCCTCCATGTCGGCAGTAAGCGACTTCGAAACCACGAGGCGGTCCATCAGGTCAGACGGGAAGATGTTGAGCGGAACGTAGCGGTTCTTGTCGTCGGGGCTCGGTATCTTCACACCGTTCACGAGCGTATAGTTGTAGCGCTTGTCCATGCCTCGGAGTATGGCGTACGAAGCCTCGCCCGAAGCGTCGCGCTCCATGGTCACGCCCGACACGCGCTGAAGCACGCTCGCCACATTCACGTCGGGCGAGAGCTGTATGCTCTGCTGGCTCATCACGTTGAGCACGCTCGCCGCATTCTTCACCGTCTCGACGGCGCTGCGGTCGGAGCGATACTCGCGGCGTCCGGTTACAACCACCTCGCCCAACTGCTGCAAGTCTTCGTCCAAGGCGATAATGAGTTGTCCGTCCTTGCCTTTCTCCGAGCCTTTGTCATAGTCTTTCGCCACGTCGACCACCATCTCTCTTGTCTTGTACGCCATGTACGAGACAACAAGCGTGTAGCGGCCGCGGTCGGGCAGCTCGCGCAGCGTGAAGGTGCCGTCGAGACCGGTTGTGGTGCTGACGCTTGGCAGCTCCTTCACTCTGATAACGGTGCCGATAAGCGGCTCGCCGGTCTTGTGGTCCTTGACGATGCCGTCGAGCGTGTGCGCTGTTATGGCAGAGGTAGCAGCCGTGAGGAGTGCCGCTGTGAATAAGAATCTCTTCATGCTATTTCGACTTTGCTATCGTGTGAATAATCTTTCCATCCTTGTCTATCATCGACATCTTCAGCTGCTTCTTGTCTACGGTGAACACAGAGAAGCCGTCGGCAGAGCTGCAGAACACCGTGCCGTCGGTAGGCTTCACGGGACGCGCCAACGACGACGACGAGTTGACTACGTAGTCGATATTGTCACCCTTCTTCTGTATGTGCTGGAAGTTGTGGATGTGTCCGCAGGCGTATATAGCCACGTTGTTATATTTGTGAAGCACGGGCAGCAGACGCTTCTGCATGTCGAGACGCTCGCTCTCCTTCTTGTTGGTGTCGGCATATATCGGGTGATGCCCCATCACAACCACCCAGTCTTCCTTGGCGTTGCGCAGCGTCTCGTCGAGCCACGCCAGCTGCGCCTCAGCGTCCTGCTTGCAGGCGTCGGGATAGACGCTCGAATTCTTACGATAAAAGTCGATGAGCGGTGTTGTGTCGAGCATCACAATGCGCACGGAAGTGTTGCCGTGCTTGAACACCTTAGTATAATACCTGGCAGGCATCATCCATCGGCGGCTCACCTTGCCGTAGTCCATGAAAGCCTGCGTATTGCCGCGATACTCGTGGTTGCCGCAAACAGGGAACCAGTCGAGCATAAGGTCGGGATGCGAGTAAACCAGCTCGTAGTTGGTCATCCAAAGCGGGTCCTGTAGCGACGCAACACCATTGAAATGATGAATGTCGCCCGCAGCAAACACACACTCAGGGTCAACCACTCCCGCCATTTCGCCCATCAGTTCGGCTATCGGCTTCTGGTCGTAATAGCCGTTGCGTCCCATGTCGTTGGTCATATAGAGCGTCACGTCGCCCTTCAGCTGCTGCCACTCGGCACGCACGTCGTCAGCAACCGGTTGCGCTACGGCAGCCGTTGCCACCTTCGCCTTGCAGCACGCCGGCACGCCGACTGTACCTTGAGCCTGCATACCCATGCTACCCAACAACATCATTGCAGCCAATGACCACACAGCCATTCTTCTGCCGCAGCTTTCTCTCACTACTTTCTTTTTCATTCTTTTGCTTATTTAGTTAACTATGTGTAAAATTTTGGGTGCAAAAGTAAAAGTATAGTGTGTCAAAGAAGTTACAAAAATTTTATAATCAGAAGTCTTCCTGCGACGACTCTTCTTTTTCCCATCCTGCGCTGCAGTCCGCCACCCAGAAAGCAGATGCCCGATACAATCCGCGTGTTCAAGCGCTGACTATACACTTAAATTATCTTAATGCTTCACCAAAAAATACTATAAATACTTGTTTGTATGTGTCAAAAAGTGTAGCTTTGCAGCAGTTTCATGTGTCTAAAAGTGTAAGAATTCTGAGTTTTCATGTGTCTAAAAGTGTAAGATTTCTGAGCTTTTATGTGTCTAAAAGTGTAAACTATGAAAAGAAAGATATACAACAAGCTCGTAGAGTGGAAGAATCAAAAGCAGCACAAACCATTAATACTCAACGGTGTAAGACAATGCGGCAAGACTTTCATCCTTAAAGAATTCGGCAAAAAAGAATTCGCAAGCCTTGCCTACGTCAGTTGCGACAGAAACGAAAGCCTACAAGCCATATATGCGGGCGATTTCAATGTGTTTAGAATTATACAAGGATTAAGTGCTTTGACAGGAGTGGACATCATCCCCGGCAAGACACTTATATTCTTAGATGAAGTGCAAGCCTTTCCACAGGCATTAGAGGCATTGAAGTATTTTTGCGAAGACGCTCCCGAATATCATATTGTTGTGGCAGGATCTTTGTTAGGTGTAGCCTTACACGCAGGGGTATCCTTCCCCGTAGGAAAAGTACAGACACTACGCCTTTTCCCTATGGACTTTGAAGAGTTTCTTATGGCATTGGGGGAAGACCAACTGCTAAAGCTCATGCATAACCACGACTACGAACTGATGAATGCCTTCCACGAGAAACTAAAAGACTATCTGCGCCAATACTACTATGTAGGAGGAATGCCTGAGGTCGTAAAGCATTACGTAGAAAACAAATTGCTCAATCAGGTGCGAACCATTCAAAACGAAATTCTATCCAACTATGCAGGCGATTTCTCCAAACACGCACCCACACAAGAGGTACCACGCATCGACATGGTGTGGCAATCGATACTTGGGCAATTGTCTAAAGAGAACAAGAAATTCGTGTATGGAGTATTGAAAAAAGGCGGTAGGGCGAAAGAATTCGAGTTAGCCATACAATGGCTGATAGACGCAGGTCTGATATATAAAACTACAAAGGTGACAAAACCCGAATTGCCATTGAAGTTCTACGAAGACATATCTGCTTTCAAACTCTATTTATGCGACTGTGGATTGATGGGCGCTATGGCAGACACCGATGCTAAGAATGTGTTAATTAGCGATGCCGTATTTACTGAATACAAAGGGGCATTTACCGAACAGTATGTCCTTCAGCAACTACTCGCATCTAACATAAACAACATTTATTATTATAGTTCGGACACCTCACGCATGGAGATGGATTTCATTATTCAGCAGAAAGGTGCACTGGTACCAATAGAAGTGAAAGGAGGAACAAGCATAAAGGCAACATCACTACACAATTATCTAAAACAACATCAAGACATACCTGCCGTACGCTTCTCAATGCTCCCTTATCGCAAACAGGAAAATATAACCAACATGCCCCTATATGGTGTGTTTCTCAGTTTGGAATAAATATGCCAGTATAAAGTGCAAGAACTATAACTGGTTAACAAACAAGAAAAGACTTTGTTTTACTCAATGGGGAGCCTAAGACCTTACAAATAGACACCATACAAAAAGTATCTTCTAAGCAAAACGACGAGCATCCGCGTCGGTCGATACGGACATCTGCGTCGGTCGATACGGACATCTGCGTCGGTCGACGCGGATGCTTAACAACAAACATAAACATCAGAAATGAAACATCTTCTTATCATACTAAGCTGTCTCCTGCCCTGCCTTTGCTCAGCGCAAACCTTCAGCGGTGAATACACCGCAGAGTGGCAGTGGGACATGAAGCGCAACACCAACTGGCTGAACCTGCTGCGCTTGAACCTGAACGTGCCCGTATTCGATGGCAAGGGCACCATAGAAGCCTCTACGCTGCACATAGCGAAAACTAATGAAACAATCATAGCCGACTGGCAGACGTTCTCGAACATTGAGGCTGAGAACAACGTTGCTGCCATCGCCGTATTGGGCTACATGCACGAGTGGCAGGCGGCACATCTGTTTGTCGGCGTGCGCAACGTGAGCGAGGACTTCTTCACATCCGACATCACCGCGCTCTTCATCAACAGTTCCTGTGGCATCTTCCCCACCATCGCCGCAAGCTACCCCATAGCCAACTATCCGTTCTCGGGGCTTACGGTCTACTTCGACGTGTCGAGGGGCGGCTGGACATTCAGAAACAGCCTGTACAACGGCACTGGCTACAACGGATGGAAACGTAGAGACAACCCGTTCCTCGTGCGACCGGCGAAGGACGGCGTGTTCAACATCTCGCAACTGGAGTATGCGCACAGCGGTGCGCACTACTTCGCCGGCGTGGCTGTCCACTCGCGGCAATATACCGTCGGCACGGATGGCGAAATGCCGTCTGCCGACGCTGCTGCACACAAGACCACCTGCGCCTGGTGGGCGTATGCCGAGCAGCCCGTGTGGTCGGCTGCCGACCGCTGCGTGACGTGTATGGCGCAGTACTCGGAGAACACCTGTCGCCAAAGTGCCTGCTACAGGTATGCCGAGGTAGGCTGCGCCTACTGCGACAGTCTCAACCAGTGCGGATTGTCTGCTCAATGCGCTCGCTTCCGTCAAAGCACCGAGCACTCCGTTGAGCTGACATACCGTCGCCAGTTGAACCGCCACATCGCACTGCAGCCCTCCTTCCAGTACATCAACAACACCGAAGGCAACTTCACCGCGCTCTGCGCACGTCTGTACTACAGTTTCTGAGCGACTTTCCACAGAACCTTGCTGCGGAGTATATTCTCCCACAGAACACGCGGTTTAGCTTTTTACCCTTTTACTTTTTTACTCTTTTACTTTTAAAACCCGTTGGCGGAATTAATTTAGCGCATA
>NZ_JH379408.1 GCF_000235885.1 Leyella stercorea DSM 18206 | reverse complement strand
GGAGACGCATATTTAAGCAATCAATGGTAAGACTGACGATTCCTGCAAGCCTTTATTGGATCTTTCAAAGAAGAAACATGAAATTTAGTTGTTTGGATATTATTGTATTAAGAAATATCACTAACTTTGTTCATTGTGGATGTGGCGATAATGGATTTGCAGCGTCGTTTACTATTTCAATATTTAATGTTCTTATTGCTACATTTTTGTTTTTCAATGGAGTTAAAATAGAATTATGTTAATAACAAAGGTATGAATACTTTGATTCTTGATTTTTTAAACAGCTATGCTGATAATACCAATCCTCAGTATGCCGTGATGCTGAAAGGAAAATGGGGATGTGGCAAAACTCATCTTATAAAAGAATGGAAGAAGAGGTTTGATGGAACCGCAGATACCGACGGGGAAATTACGCTAAAGCCCATCTACATTTCGACCTATGGAATGGATAGCGTGAATGACATCAAGACCGCTATAGATAGGGAATTAAATCCTTTCTTCTATTCGAAAACGGGGCGTTTCATAAAGGGAGTTTTGAAATTAGCCGGTAAGGTAGTCTTCAAGACGAGTATGGATTTTAATGAAGACTCTAAAGAGGATGGTTCATTTTCCGCAACACTGGATTCGTTGTCGTTACTACAAGTGAAAGACGACAGTATAAAAGGTGTAAAGTTCCTGATATTCAATGACATCGAAAGGTGCCTGATAGAGATGAAGGAATTGTTAGGCTTTATCAACTATTTTGTAGAGCATTGTAATTGTCATGTTGTCGTAATTGGAGATGAGAACCACCTTGAAGAACTTCCCAAGGCTGTATGGGATGAGTTTAAGGAAAAGACCATAGGCAGGGAATTTGAAATACAACCTGACATAGAAGAAGCCATCGAATACTTCCTTGGCGAAGTACCGGTATCCGATTATTTGAAAGAAATGCGTGATTTCATTATTGCCTGTTTTAAGTGTACAAAATCCGACAACTTACGGGTTTTGAGACAATGTTTATATGATTTTAAAAGCCACTTAAACAAACTTCCTCCCGAACTGGTTGAAAAGGATAATATCTTTCTTAAAAATATTCTTGGGTCATTTATTGCAGTGTATGCAGAGTATAATAATAGTGAGAACAAAGAGGTAATTTGTAATTGGAGTAGAGATTGTCGGATTTCACTACTCCAAGATAATAACGAAGATAAGCAAAGGATACAGCATCTAAGGGAAAAATATCACTCTTTAAACAAAGAGCTAATTTATGATGTCTTAAATCCGGAGTATGTTACGGCTATTATACACTATATTATTACAGGTGCTCCACTTGTAGAATTTATTGTTACGGAGATAAGGGATAAGCAAAAAGAATTGAAACCTTGGGAAATGTTATCCGGCTTTTTCGATATGGAGCAGCAAAAACTTGAAAGTATTTGTCAGGACACTATAAAATCCATATTGGATAGAGAGATAAAAGACGCTTATCAACTTGGTTATAGTATTGCGTATCTATCATATTTTCACGCTATTGGCATTTTCTATTTTATACAGGCCTATGTCTCTTTAATAAAAGTAAGAATAGCAGAAATAATTAATAGTCAAACCAGTTTAGAGGAACTTTATCAGCTAAGAGGGCGTTTTATTAGTGGATGTAATTATGTAACCACAGATTCCAAGCCCCCAATAACGGATGATATTGTGGACTATTTCTTGCAGAAGATGAAATCAAAGATAAATGAGTTGCCGGATCAAATGCAAAAAGCACTGCGTAATTTGACTGAAGGAACAGTAGAACAACTTATAATCATAGACAGATTGCCTTATCCAGATAAAAGTTGTACATACGAACTTCGTGCTATATTTGCATATGAAGATGCCAATGCTCTTTTTGATGCTATCTGCAAACTAAGCAATAAAAGCAGAAATACTTTTACGCAATTTCTTGCTTATCATTATAATTTTGACTATGACCTACAAGATGTGGGAGACAGATATAAGGCAGATGTTCCTTGTTTACTCAAGTTGAAAGATTTGGTCGGTAATGAAATCAGTATATCAAAAGGAGTGGATAAACTTGCCTTCATAAGATTAAAAGATGCCTTGATTGAAGCTATTAGGAGGTGTGAAGGCAAAAGTGATACATTGCCACCAATGTAGAAGCTAAAAATGGCGTATCGCAAAAAACGGATATGCGATGAAAGAATATTATCTCTATTTGACTAAAAACAGAAGATATTAATAGCTATAAATGAGAATGGGTGGTGGCGGGGAATCGGGAGGTTATAAAGGGAGAAAGAATGCCATAAAAGAGTAGAGCCGTCGGCAGACCGGAGCGCAAAAAAATCCCTCTGCCCAGTCATCGCGACCATGCAGAGGGAACGGTTGAATTATGATTATGTCAAGCAGCTTCGGCAATAGCTTCGTGTTTGGCAGCCTGCGGTTGTTCGGCCTCTTTCAGGCTTTCATCAATCCTGTGCTGGAGTTCCTTACATTCCTGTTTGAGCCTTGACAGTTCATCGGCTTTGCTCCACTGACGGCAAATGATGTCCTGCAATGTGGGAATTTCGCTTTCTATCCGCTCTACCGCCTTTTGTTGCTTCTCGATAAGAGAGGGCAATTTGCTTAATGCTCCATGCGGATATTGTGCCGACTCAACGAAACCAAGCGGCAGCGCACCGCTCAGACTGCATCGGTATTTCAATCCACTTATACCCTCTACAAAGAATGTATTGCGGTCAAACGTACCGTCCATATTATACTCGCTATGCACCAACAAGTTTAGCCCTGCATACGTGCCAACTGTACCATACGCTCCGTTGCGGTAGGTCTTGGCGATACGGTGCAACTCCCGGCCAACTTCCTCGGTACTGGCTTGCGGCAAGTTCAAAAGCAGGGTTGCCTTTGCCCCATTATACGAGTTGATGTATTCCAAATCCCTCTTGAAATCGGCCTCAGTACGCTTTGCCTTTTCGATTTCTCCCTGACCGGCAGCTATTTTACGCTCGGCACGGATGCGTTCTTTCTTGAAAATAGCCTGTTCCTTTTCAAGCTGCATAATCTTGTTGTCGAGCTTCGTCTTGTTCAGCAAGTCGTTATTGCCTGACAGAATAGCCACGAACTCGGCGAAGTTCATACCGCTGTCCTCATCCATGCCTCCCTCGTCAATACGGCGCACGGCGATTGTGCCGTTGTTAATTTGATTGATAAACATCTGCTTGTTTCTCAACAGATTGAACTTGTAGGCGTCAAGGGTCTTTTCCGTGCCGTAAATTACAATATCTACCACATTGCCACCCCACAGCTTTACAGTGTTGCCTTTGCGTACCGCCCTGCCGTTTCGTTGCTCCATGTCAGCAGGTCGCCAAGGTATTTCAAGGTGATGCACTGCCACAGCCCTTTGCTGGGCGTTCACACCTGTGCCTAACATGGTCGTACTTCCAAAAAGAACTCGCACCTTGCCGTTGTTCATTTCTTCAAACAGCTTTTTTCTTGTCCTCTCGGTAGTGGCGCATTGGATAAACTGTATTTCATCAGCAGGAATACCGAGTTGTACCAACTTTTCTTTGATGTCGGCATATATGTTCCACTCGTTCGGTTTGTATGTACCAAGATCGCTGAACACGAACTGTGTACCCCGATTGTCATTCGAGCGTATATAGTAGTCATAGATTGTCCTCGCACAGATAGAAGCCTTGTTATCGGCATCATCCTTGAACTTGCAACCCAACAAGCGCATATCAAGAGCCATTTTTCGGGCTACATTGGTCGCAACCAGCATTTTTGCCTTATCGAGATTGTCGGGTTGCGGAACGTCAAGTCCCAAGTCCTTCCACTGGCCGCTACCGGCAAAAGAAACCAAGCGTCCTATCATTTCCTCCTGCTCAATTGTCGGGGGATAAGAGAGGAAACGCACGTTCTTCTCAGGCACGTCAAGATTTATCATGTCGGCTGTACAGTAATCCGTAATCTCACGCAGGAACATTGCCAGCTCCGATACTTTGATGTAAGTACGGAAACGCTCTTTGCGCTTCACCGAGCCTGTCACATTCAACTCATAATCTGCCGTTTTCTTTGTGAATATGGCTGCCCACGCATCGAAACAGCTAATCCGTTGCCGTTGAAGCTCCTGCGGACGCAAATACTTGAACATCACATATAGTTCGGTAAGGGCGTTCACGACCACCGTACCCGACAGAAACGTAGCCCCAAGGTCACGACCTGTACGAAGTTGGATGTCACGAATGGCGAACAAGAGGTTCATTGCCCTTTGAGAGCCTTTGGTGTTGCCGATACCTGCCACACGGTTATGGCGTGTCTGAAACATTAAGTTCTTGAAAATATGGCACTCATCTACAAAAATATGGTCTATTCCCATTGTGTGGAAGTCCACAGCATCGTCTTTCCGATTATTGATTTTCATACGCAGTTCTTGTAATTTAGCCCCAAGGTTCTGTTTGCGCTTTTCTAATCCCTCCTGCATCTTTCCGCTACGGTAACGCATGGTGGACTGCTCCAAAAATTCAAGGTTACGTTCCACATCGGCAAGCTCTTCCGTGAATATATCTATCATGGTCTCTTCTGACTGCGGTATCTTGGCGAACTGGTCGTGGGTCAGTATGATGCAGTCCCAGTTGTTGTTCTTGATTTTTGAAAAGACCTCTTGCCTGTTGGCAAGGGTAAAATCTTCCTTGCCCGGATAGAGAACTTTGGCCGTAGGGTATGCCTTGCGGAACGTATCAGCAATTTCGTGCACATTCGCTTTCAGTCCGATAATAAGCGGCTTGTGTACCAGTCCGAGACGTTTCATTTCGTAAGCGGTAACACACATTATCATCGTCTTGCCTGTGCCTACCTCATGCCAACAGATACCGCCTCCGTTCTGCTTAATCATCCAGATAGCATCTTTCTGTGAGGGATAGAGGCTATCGTATGGAAATTGCCCGAAAGAGAGCTGCGGAAAGGTTTGTGCCGAACCGTCATAGTGCGGCCTAACATAGCAGTTGAAACGCTCGTTATATACCCTTACCAGCTCGTCCCGAACCTCTATCGGCTGCCTGTCAAGCCAGCAGTTGAAACGGTCTCTAATCTCCTGTATCTTGGTGGCTGCCTCTTGTATGGCTTCCTCGTCCGGCACACGCACCTTATCACCATTGCGGTATATCTTTTTCGTAATTTCGGGTACAGTATCATGCAGGGCATGAACAAACAAATCCTCACCGTTATAGTTGCGGACGAAATAGGTGTTGTAAGCCACCGGAGAGTAACTTTGCAGACGTACCATGTAGGTGTCGTTCACATCGAAATACATTACACTTGTCTCTACCTTGAAAAGTTCAGTTGCAAAATCGGCGTATAACTTTGTGTCAATCCAACGCTCGCCCATGTTAATATCGAGTTCCTCGTAGGGTATCGCTTCGGGTGTCGCATCCGCCAAAGCCCTTACAGCAGTTTCCGTCCAATCTTTTTCCCTGTCCGTGAGTTCGGACAAGTAAGAACCTATCTCCTTGCATTTGGCTATGACATTGCCTGAAAGGAACTTGCCTTTATGCTCCCACTCCCCGATAGCGGGATTGTAAAATATTTCACCTTTGAGGTCGCCGATGATTTCTTCCTCGGCACTGTCCGTGGACTGCATCAGGTAGTCCATATCAACCTTGCCGTAGAAATTCAAGCTGCTTGCCAACGCTTCAATCGGTGTCAGCCGTTTGTTCGGGTCTATCTTCTTGAACGCCACAGGTTCACGCATGATGTCGGACTTGACTAAATCTTTTCCAAGCTGCATTTCTATTGTAAAGACTTCCACACCGAGGCTGTCAAGCATGATAAACTCCTTGTTGTCGTTCTCGTGGAAACAGCCCCATTTGGCAACAAAGGCATCGTATCGGGCGTTCAGCTCTCTACGCAATCCGTTATCCTCTTTTTGTTCTTCCCTTTCTTTGATTGACAGTTCAAAGTATGCTTTGCGTATAGGAAAATAATCTTTCGCCCTATCTGTATTGACCTTACCCTCGTCCACCGGCACAAAATCAATGGCTACCTCTTGATAAAGACTTGATTTTCGATATTGGATAGTACCCACCTGGCCCTCAAACAGTACCATTGCGCCGTCTTTCATCCATGCTTCCACCCCATCCGTGTAGGCTCGTTTACCTTTTTCTACTTGTTTCATCGCTACATTCCCGAAAAGGGACATTTGCATATGTTCGCTGCCCTGTCCGTTCCCTGTGAAAAGACTTTTGCGGAAATATCGACCAAAGTCGAGTTTCAGCAGTGCGGCGAGATATTGCGACATGGCATTTTCATTTCCCTGCCATTGGTATTTGCGCACATATTTTCCGTATTGGTTCTGTACAATGCGGCTACCTGTTGCAAGGGTAGTTTTCGGCATGGTAAACAATTTGTTGGCGTATTCGGTCATTGTGCCTATGGCGTCCGCCTTTTCCCTGCCTACTTGTAAAAACAGTTGTTCCCGTTGTGAGAGTACCGTCTTGTGCGTGTGCTTTTGGAATATCAGCAGGTCACTGCCTACCTCTATACCGCTTGTCTGCATGAAAAGCATATCGGGCAGACGGATTGCACTTATCAGGTCTGCATGATTTACAAGATATTCACGCACGAACTTGTTACCGGGCGTGTCGGCTATGCCCCTCGATGTGATGAAAGCCAATAATCCACCCTCATTCAACAACTCCATCGCTTTGACAAAAAAGTAGTTGTGTATGGTCTTGGTGGCCTGTTCGTACATACCGCCTTTCTTCCACAGCTCCGCATCGAATACCCGGAAATTGCCAAACGGGATGTTGGAGGCTATGACATCGAAAGTTGTATGCTCAAAACCTTGTTCTCCAATGGTTTCAAATGCAGCCGTCCGTGTTAGCGTGTTCTCATGGAGCAGGGAAAGTATCATCCCCGAAATGAGATCTTTCTCAATGGCATAGTCATACGTGCCGGACATGGCTATGGGCAGAAAACCGCCTATACCTGCACTCGGTTCGAGAAATGAACGCATTTTGAGGCCGTTTTCGCTGAACGTGGCGTGTATCTGCCGCACCACTGCATCAACAAGGAATTTAGGAGTGTAAAATGCTGTCAGTACAGATGCTTTGATACCCTCTATGACATTGTGTCGCATGGGTTCTGTGAAATGAGGGTAAGCATTGATTAACTCCTGCAATCTTTGTATCGGTTCTTGCATATCACCACCTATGGGCTTGTCCGTACCTATATTCAACACTTCTTTGATACCCCCGAAACCAGAATATCGGGATAAAATTTCTTTTTCTTCCGCAGTGGCCTGCCTGCCTTGAACTTGGATTTTCATTGCCGTTTCTATGGCTTCCACGTTCGCTACCAATGATTTCAATTTGTTGTAACTCATAATTTAACCTTTCTTTTTTTCCCTTTTTTCGGCCTGTTTGCGACCTTTGGGATTTATTTTCTGCCTCCAAAAGGTGGCGGAAACAATCTGACAAGGCTGATGCGGAAAAATACGCTCGACAGACGGAGAGGAAGATTTTTACGGCTCACTCGCAGCGGAACGCCGGCATTGGCAAGATTGGAGCAGCCTATTACCTTTGCGGGAAAATAAGTCCACGAGAGGTCGCACGGCAGCAGCAAAACGATAATAAATGACAATCAAATAGAAAGGGATGAATAAAACTGTAAAACAGGGGTGTTAAAACAGGGTAACGGACAATCGGAACGGATTGCCCGTACTATAATCGGAGGAAGGTGAACTATAAAGGGAGGTGGAATCGGGTGGATTGGCCCATCTCTTGATAATTGCAGACTATTACTCTCAGAATGACGACTATATTAAATGTCGTAAAAAAATGCAACGGACTATTTTTTTTGTATCATGAGCGTATTATTCAGCAAATTAGTTGTATCTTTGTAATCGCATAGATTTTTTTGAAATGAAAACAGCTATACAGATTGCTAAAATAAGAGCAGTGGTACTCTACATCATGCAGAGTTTCACTCAAGGAGTGGACTATATAAAGTTATTTAAAATACTTTATTTTGCCCAACAGGACCATCTTGTCAAATATGGCAAAGTGATTGTCGAAGACTCTTTCAGAGCATTGAAGCATGGCCCGGTGCCAGCCTATACCTACAAGGCACTGCAAATTGCAGAAGGCAAACCCTTGGATGGGAATTTTGACGAGTTCCTTTCAGACATAGAGGTTCGTGACAAGAAGGTATATACTTCTGCCGTACCCGATATGGACTATATATCAGGTGCCAACAAACGTTGTCTTGACGCTGCTATCGCTAAATATAAGGATACAGACCCTTATGACTTGTCCGATTTGTCGCATGACTCGGCATGGGAAGAAGCGATGACACGCATTCAGGATGATCCTCAAAAAAACTTCATTACCATTATAGATATAGCCCGGGCAGGAAAAGCTACCAAGGACATGGTAGATTATATCCGAGAAAAGCAGATTGTCAAGAACGCTTTATCTTAAATCAAATGGACGACAAAACCGGTGCATTGGAAAAGCTGAAAGCTATAATGGCCAAAGCTGAGCAAGTAGAGATGTCATCAGTCAAAATTGGTGACATTATTTATGTCCCCTTGGACGAAGAGGACGGACTGATACTAAAAGACGGATATAAAGACCGTAATAAATATATTGTTATTATCGGCTTTACTCCGGAAGGTGTCGCTATCGGTGCCTTACTGATAAATTCGGAAATAGATTCTTCCAAGAGGTCGGAAGAGCTACTGGACTGCCAATATCCTTTGATGGTTCGGAACTATCGTGATATTCTGGACTATGACAGTTGGCTGGATTGTTCCGATATATTCGAACTTTCAAAATTAAAAATCACGGAAAAGAACGGTAAACTGAAAGGTTGCCTGATTTCCGAAGACAGGGAACGGGTAATGCAGTTTCTAAGAGAGACAGAGGTGTTCGATAATGCAACTAAAAGACGTTATGGCATTATTAAATAATGGCGTTAAATCATAGGGAATGGATAGAATAGGTTTAGATACCAGAATTTCAAGGAAAGAATCGTTTCTATTGGCAAATGACGGTTTGTATTTAGGCAGATTGTCGTTGAACACATCTACTCCTGATTCCATATCCAACAACGAGAATATATACGGTAGTCACTTTTCAAGTATATCTTTCAAGAATCGGTATTCCATATATGGAAGTCCCAGTTCATCGTTAAGTCCATACAATCCGAATACATTAACCCCACCAGTTATTTATTTAAGAGGTGAGAAAATCGGTTGTTTGAGTAAAAATGTGAATCTTACAAATCGTGTAGATCCGGACGTGCTTAATGACTGGATGATAAGTCAGCGATTATTTGATTAGTTTTCCATACAGAAAAATACATAAGTCTCCAATCGTAAATTGGGAACTTATGTATTTAGTAGGTCAAATGCTGATGCCGTCCTTTAAAACGACTGGAGTTATCGTTGTAAGTGACAACTTCTTCAGACATCATTAATCTCTACTTTCCAATCTTATACATATTATCACGGGAGTCAAACCGCACACCGCAAAAAATGTAGTCAGGTGTACGCACTGCCCTTGCCGTGTATATATCCTTGCAGTTGCATTCTTCAAGGTATCCTGCCAAACTATCCACCATAATAGCGCAACTTAACTCCGCTGTTTGATGCTTGAACCGCCTGCCGTTTATTTCGACTAACACATAAGGGGTAAAAAAATCAAACGGGCTATTGCTTTCGGGGGATAAGATGCCAATGTCTATCAGTCTGACAGGATTTAACTTTTCGTCCTTTGCCTTGTCGTTGTCCTTTTCAATTTGTTCACGTAGCAAGCGAAGGTAGCAATCTTTCTTCGCTTCAAAAGTATGTATCGACTTAATCCACTCACGAATCCGTTTCTTAAAGTATGCCATACTATTGGAAACAAAGAGCGTTATCCGTCCGTCTATGACAAAACCGTAATCGGTCATACCACTCCATTTACCCATACATTTATGTCGTACAGGCTCCCATGTCTTGCCTCCTACAAGGGCGACAAATTCATCTACTGCTGCTTTCTCTTTCCTTTTCATTGTATATAGTTTTTAAAATTCAGGAATAGTTGCTTTCTCAATCAAAACGTTGTCGGCATAATACTCAATCGCCCCCATCGTAACACCAATATCCTGACAAACTGTTTTGAGATAGTTTTGATAGTCGTTTCCAGAAAAGTTCTTACCACATAAGTTTTTGAAAATCATCGGAATGGATATATCGTCTGTACTCGATAGTATCACTTTGCCATTCTGCCTAATCTCTGTTTTCATAATGTTATTTTTGTTTTTATTGTTACTATTTCCCTTTGTTCAACCTGTTTGCGACCTTTGGGATTTATTTTTCTGCCTCCAAAAGGTGGCGGAAACAATCTGACAAGGCTGATGCGGAAAAATACGCTCGACAGACGGAGAGGAAGATTTTTACGGCTCACTCGCAGCGGAACGCCGGCATTGGCAAGATTGGAGCAGCCTATTACCTTTGCGGGAAAATAAGTCCACGAGAGGTCGCACGGCAGCAGCAAAACGATAATAAATGACAATCAAATAGAAAGGGATGAATAAAACTGTAAAACAGGGGTGTTAAAACAGGGTAACGGACAACCGGAACGGATTGCCCGTACTATATCGGAGAAAGGTGAACTATAAAGGGAGGTGGAATCGGATGGATTGGCCCATCTCTTGATAATTGCAGAATGACGACTGTATTAAATCATAGGGAATGAGTAAGTCTTTTTGATAAGGCAGAATGCAGTTCGGAACAGGCAACCAGAAAAACAATGTTTTTTGTTTGCTTATCCGCCAATTTTTCGTTATCTTTGTCAAAATGAAGACAGCAGACGGTACTTTCGGGTACGGTCATTGTCGTGACATGGAAGATTCATACTCGGCTTGGAAACAGGCGGAGATTGATATACATATTATACGTTCACTGAACGTCTTGGAATAGAAAACTGACACTTATCAAAAAGACAAGATGTATAGCAAAATATTCATACTGTATGTTTATACAGCAAGGGTTTGCTTATCTGCCTTTTAGGTATGGCAGTACCTCTATTCCGGAATAGCGTAGGTTCATGCTGTTCTTTAGGGTGCAAGGTGGACATAATTCTTAAAAACACATTGAATATGAAACAGATTTCCTTGCACGTGTATCAGTCCATCGACGGTTGTCCGGCTCCTTCGGACAAGCATTTTGATGCGGCTGTGGATGCCTCCAGTTGTGTGCTGATTGACGAAGAAACTTACCTGCGTATTTATATGAACCATTTGGGTTGGCCGATTACGGCGAAAGAGACTTTGGTTGTGACGAACGGCGGCATCGACCTGACGGAGAATGAACGAGTGAAGTTCATCCAAGGAGATGCAGTGGCAGAACTGAGACAGATGAAGGAAGACGGCGACGGTATGGTGGTGGCTTACGGTGAGGAAATCGGGGCTTTACTCTTGGATAACGGGCTGGCGGACGAAATCACAGTGACAACCGTTCCGGTACTAATCGGCGGCGGCGAAAAGGCATTGGAATGCGGATTGAATGACGGCAGAGCTTGGATTGTGCGGTCAAATAAGGTGCTGGTGGACGGAAAAATGAGGACGGTGTACGGGAAGGTCTAATATGACAAATAGATATTATAGCAAAAGTGCAGCAACCAATTGCTGCACTTATTTATAAAAAGACGTGCCTTAAACATGCTAAATAGGCGAAAAGTAAGGCAAGTATATTACTTTTTAAGCCGAATACTAAAAAAGGTAGAGAAAGATATAAGGAGGATGGAGCCTCCGAAGATATAAAAATACAGCAACACCAACTAAACCGGCACATAGGTAAAGCCGGGCAATACATCAGAACTAATAGCGTACTTTGCCATATCACGCTATGGCTGACAAAACAGCCTTTACATGAATGGCAAAGGAGTCACCGCTACGGCTCGGAATATGCGAAAACAAGATGGCTGTTATACGATTGAGCTGCCATAGAGATTTAGAACTTTTAGTCCATTCGCTGTAGCCTTACGATAAGTATAAAACGTACCACCCTTGGGTTTGCCGTCATACCAGGCAATAAGAGACGAACTTTGAAAAACCATATAGTCGTTGCGTCGAAGCAAACAGCCATAGTAGTAGTGTTCGCTCAGGATGATAACATCATCCGAGTTACAGAGAATAGTATCATACCGGGCTTTCATCGCATCGTTCCACCGCTCGGATTGTCCGCGATACGGTACTACGGCAATAACTTGCAGACCTGACAATTCGGACTGCAACGCAAGAGCAACTTCTGCCGCCAGCATATCAAACCCCATGGCACAACCACAGTAAAAATGACGATAACCTCCAGCGTATGCCTTGGTTATCGCTGCCTTTAATTGCAGCTTCAGTTGCTTCCTGTATAGGAATGGAATATTGCGGTGTCCACTGAAGCAAACGGACACTGCCTTATCATACTTTGTCTGGGTCATATTATTTCACTTTGTAATGGGTTCTTGCGAGGAATATACCTCCGAGTACATTAGCACCAAGGCTTTCAAGCTGATTGGCATAGGTAGCATAACTCAGCCCTTTGGTTATCACATCATCAAAGACTACCACAGACCTGCCGTTGAAAAAGGCCGAATCAAACTCAATGACGTTTACCTTACGGACTTCTTTCTCTGCCTTACGGTTTTCGTGAATGGTTAGCCTCTCACCACTCACTGATACATGGTCATAACCATTGATAGCTCCCGTCAGTTCGCATACTCTTTGGCAGAATGCTTTGTAACGTATCTCGTTCTTCTTATCGGTGGATGCCGGTACGGGAGAAAATACAATGTTAGTACATGATGTTCCATAACGTTCGGTCATGTTGGCTGCCGTGCGTTGAGCAACCTCTTCGTATGCCCGTCCATCCTTGAAATCAAAGACTAACTTGCGGTCTGCTATCTCACGCTCACTCACATTGCGTATGCGTGCAGGAAAATACTTACAGAACCATGCCTGTGGCTTGTCCAACTGTTTTTGAAGTTCTATGTCTATCGTCTTTGCCATAACTCTGATAATTTTTCTTTTTCCCTCTTTTTGAAGGCTGTTCAGCCTGCTGAGGGATATTTTCTGCCATCAACTGCCGCCCAAGAATACCGATAAGACAAAACGGGGACAAGAAATACGCTCTGACGTGTCAGAGGAAGATTTTTCGTTCCAGCGATAGTGGCGATTTGATGTTTGGTAAAAGGCGGCTTACTTTGCGGAAAATATGACTACAGCAGAGCTAACCGACAAACAGAATATGCTTTCTTACTACAGGCGGTTGTCATATAGACATGTAGAATAGGTGCAAGATTTATAAAAGGAATGGGTGGGCAGTGGAACGTCTGTGGCTTGCCGGTCCAAACTTCCCGATGAAGTGACCATACAACTTAGTCTCAAATCTGGCGAAGCGTAAACCTTGGCAGTTTGTGACCGAGGTGTACGGTCTTTTCATGTTTGGCTTCCGTAAAGAGTCTTTCACTCACCCCATAGCAGCTCTGCTGCCATAAGGTGAGTGAATGTCTCTTGCGGACAAGTCCTGTGACGCTCCGCTGATGGTGTGGGGCGAAGCTATAAAAACAAACAGACGGCATTGCCGGTTACAAAAGAACAGATAGCAGAGGTCGCTGCAAGGACAACAGATTGGCTTGATTGACACTTGTGGCAAATATGCCATCGTCCTTGCTTTATCCCAAAGACTGGTACACAGCATATAGCAGACTTGTATGCCATTTGCCGTGTACCGGTCAGGGCGAACATCTTCTATAAAAGTTGAGCATGTACAATTAAAAGAGGAAATTGTATGGGTAAGACTTTATGATATAAAAGTGATATGGCTTATAAATTATCGGTGCTATTTTAGATTAGTGCCACGATTTTGCTAACTTTGCAAGTGAGTGAAAACGAATTTGATATAAGTAATGAAGCCATAACCCCCATATCCGATTATGTCGAAATACACCGTAATGTTGTAAATAACCAGATTGAAACGGGCTGCTTCATTCAAATAAAAATACGATGAATGCAAGACTATTGTTCATACTCCTGCTTTTCACAATTGGGGCATTGTGGTATATTATCGGCTACTGGCGACGAAAAGCAGGAGAAGCGGCATTCGCCGCCGCACGGTTGACCGAAAAGAGCGAGGAACGTGAACGTTACTGTCGTCTGGCGGTAATGGCCGGTCATCGGGAAGCCTGCCGTATGTTCTGTCTCTTGCATCCCGAACGGTTTGATGGCCATTCTCCCCATAAGCCGTTCAAGTTACGAGGCATCCGAATCTCCTTTTACGGATATTACTATCCGTCACGATACAATGCGCTGCTCAATGATGAACAGAGGGCTTTCTGCCATTCCATCTACCAGTTCAAACAAGGAGATATACACGGAATCGAGTTCTTTAAAACGTGTATGAATGCCTTGCAACTGAAAAAGAGACCTTACCATATAATGTTCATGCCGTGTAGCAACTGGATAAAATACGGTCAACGGTTCAAACGGCTCGACTGGTACATCGGAAAGCACCGACAGGATTTAACTTCAGGACTGTACGACGTTGATATTTGCGATGCACGAGAAAGCCTGCATGAGGCCAAAGGTGGAGAGAAGCGTATCCTCGAACGAAACTACCTCATTACCGGAAAAATCAAAGGGAAAGAGATTATCATCATAGATGATGTGCTGACAACCGGGCAAAGCGTGGTGGATTACAAGGAAGAGATAGAACGGTGCGGTGGCAAAGTAGTGGCGGCTATCTTCTATGGCAAGACGCTCTCCATGCCTTCGATGCTCCTTGTACAAATACACGTCTGGGGCAACCATATTGCCCATATTATTGAACGGATGACAAAGTAACCGGAACGTTTTCAGCCCTTTTCACTTCTCTTTTACAAACCTGCCAATGCTGATATACACTCCTGCCGGATGGATTGGATATAATCGAGTATAAGCGAGGGGCTGATACTCCTGCCATTGAGTTTGCAGGTGATATGCAGGTGTTCGCCGGTGCTGCGTCCTGTGGAGCCGGTAATGCCAACCACATCACGAGGATGAACTATTGCCCCTTTGACGATAAGAATTTTAGAGAGATGACAATAACTGACGGTGTACCTACCATGCCGCAAGGTTACATACTTGCCGGAAGTCTTGTCCTGTCCGACCTTCACGACCACACCCTCCATCATGGCCATCACCTTGTCGCCACGTGCGCGCAAGTCCAGTCCGCCATGAAATTTACTCTTTCCCGTAAACGGGTCCTTACGGTAGCCATAAGGCGAAGTGACCTTGATATAACGTAACGGGTAACTTACACTCAAGTAACGATCCATCCACTTTTTCTTATCCATATCTGCGGATACCGGGATACCTGTTGAAACTTCCTGTACGGAAATCTCGCTTTCGGATGCCGGTTCCGCTTGGTCTAACCCCATATCCAATACCTCCATCTTGTAGCGTGTTGGGGTAACGGCAACGGTATTGAATTGTGCTTTGGCTGGCGTGATACATAATGAGACACCCGTCATCATCAATAATAAAATCTTTCTCATGGCAGCAAAGTTAGCACGCTCTTCTTATGGTCTGTCCATTGCCGACTGTTTTCTCTCCAAATATAACTATTTAATCAATTTTGAATATGATTATTTGCGAAAAATCATATTCAAAACATTAAAAATACCACTTTATAATCACTTATAAAGAAATGTTTTAGTCATCAGATAAGAAATCGCTCTATATTTGCTGAGTATAATTTTATAACATCGTTCAGAATATGAAAAAAGAACAATTTGAGTTCAACGAACTGCCTTATCCGACATTGGCCCGCTTTGGGCTTACCCAAGAAATGATTGAAGATTTGCCCCTGTGTATCCTGAAAGAAATCGGGAAAGGCGGCTACTCGCCGGTACTGCCCATGCGTGTCACTAACGAGAATGGCGAAGTAATCGAGAGTCGCAGTCGGTTTGCCTTTATCCGTATGGATAGCGGCGAGGTGGATGTGGTTTTTTATCCCACACTGAAGTCGTCACCACTGGAATGCTACAACGAGGAGCAGCAAAAACAGTTGCTTGACGGCAAATCCATCATTGCAGACGTGGCTATGGCGGACGGACGACGCAGTAAAGCTTTCGTGCAAATCGACGAGGAAACAAAACAGGTGATGTATGTTCCGACACCCATCATCGCCCGTAACCTGAAAGTGCTGGCAGAGGTAATGTACTTAGGTACAGTAGAAGTTAACGGAATGCAGCATGGTGAGCCTCTGACGGTGGCAGTGGATGGCGAACCTGTCACGGTAGGCATCGACCTTCACAACAAGACGGGCATCCGTTTCTGCGCAGGTGACGCGCAGAAATGGAAAGAGCAACCCAAGCGTGAATGGGATAAGTACACCTTCGGTTGCTACGGTTGCTGGGTGATGGATGATGACGGCAATCTCGACTACGTTCCAGAGGAGGAATACACCGAAGAACTGTGGAACGAACAGAAGAAAAGCGGTGAGCGTAACCGAGCGGCAGGTATTCACAAATAAGACCTATTTAATATAAGCGTATGGCACAACAGATATATTATCCCGAAGAGATTCTCGTCGAGAAGATGCAGAGCGGCGAATACGGCTGGCTCGATTACATCAACCATTTTTCTGCCGAGTGGCAGGAGGAGTACGCCCATTACTGTGAGGCAAAAGGACTCACGGTCTGCGAAGATTCTGCCGCCGGGTTTGTCCGTTTCAAAGACGAACAATTGGAAGCGGCTATGAAATACGGCAACGCATAACAAGTAACCATCATAACATCAGACTATGACGATACGAACAAATACTAATCCTCGGCAGATGGACTTGCAACCCGAAATGCGCAATCTACTGATGCGTAACGGACTTCAAGCCCATGTCGCATTTGACGGAGGCGGCTACCGGCTGATTGTGCAAGGGCATGATTCACCGTTATTGGTCTATCCTATAACAGAACGACAGATGTTGGCTCTGACGGACTGGGGAACGAATACGGCCAACAAGAAAGCCTACAACATACTCACGAGTATCATAGGAAAAGACTTCTATATGCCGAAAAATTTCGTCCATGCCCGCAATGCCAACGGTCGCGTGGCGATGGGGCTACATGGCTACCGCATCGGTATCGGTGAGTACGGACACATGGGGCGACTGGGTATGCCCCCTCCATTCCTTGGTTGGACACCACGCGAACAGTGGGGTTTCCACCTACGCAGAGTTGGTGGGCAGCTTTTCTTTCCGGGGCCATCCATCGTACCCGAACGCCCAGACGGGCGCATGAAGCCCGGCGAACTGCAATCGGGTGGCTACGGCTTTTACTACAAAGGCGGTCAACAGGAGCAACCCATTGTACAGCAAGATGTATTGAAGAACTTGCAGGAGGTCATTACACCGCTTGTCAGCCGTCCGCGCAGCAAGGAACCGGCACAAGCATACAAGGAGTTGATTGCTTCACCAGTCTATTTTTCCAACGAGAAATGGTCGGAGTGCCTTACTTCGCACGGTCTTATCGTGGATATGGAACGGAGGACACTGACCGTACAATCGGAAAGTGTCAATGCCGATATGGTCTATGACCTGACGGAAGAAGAAGTGAAAAAACTGGCTACCGCATCCATCGAGGAACAACCTGTGGAGAAACGGCTGGATCTGCTGAACGGCATTATCGGAGCGGACTTTGCCGATAAAGTAACGATGGAACAGCTCAACAGCGAACAACGCATCAGTATCGGCCTGCATCCCGAAGTGCGGCATGAACTGGAAGAACGGCAGCGGCAGGAACAAGAATTATTCATGCAGCAAGAAACTCCGATGCGGCAGGAATACATACAGGGCAGTATCGGTGCAGCCGTGGACGGTCGTGACCTGCAACTACTCAACGAAAGCAAAGGCTGGTATCGTGAGGAGAAACATGGCCGGGAAGTAGAGGTCAGTGACATTGCCGTGCAACCAGCACAGACGGAGGGTAAATACAAGATGTCCGCTGTTATTGACGGACAGGTCATCAGCCACGAAATCAGCCAGAAAGACTACGACAAGTTTCTTGCTGTGGATGATTACCACCGGATGAAACTTTTTTCGAAGATTTTCAACGAGGTGGATATGAAGACACGTCCTGAAGCGAACAAGGGGCTTGGCGTGAAGATATTCGCTGCCCTTACCGCCGGTGCTGTGGTGGCATCGGAAGTCGCACATGGCTTCCATCACCACCACTCTCCGGAGTTCTATGGCGAACGTTTCAGCGGACCGCCACATCCATACTTCAAGCCCGGCGTAGATACACCGAGAGATGTGGCCATCCGTAATTTCGAGGCACAGATGAATCAAGATATTAATGAAATGAGAAGAGGGAGGTAAACCTATGAGAGACGGAGACCTTACATACGATGACTTTCTGCAACGACTAAACATCCAGGACGTATTGATTGACGCAGGGTATCACCTGAACCGTCGTGACGGTCTGCGCTATCCCTCGTATGTTCGTTTGGACAGCGACGGCAGACGTATCCGTGGTGACAAATTTATTGTGACACAACAAGGAAAATGCTGTTTCCACGCACAACAACAGAAAGTTTATAACATCATTTCCTTCATCAAGGAGCATCCGCACTTTTTCACGGAGTACCATGCGGGTATGTCTCCGGACAGACTGGTGAATCTTGTCTGTAACAGATTACTGAACATTCCTGTCACTGAACGGAAAACCCGAATAGTGAACCCTAAACGAGATGTAAAGCCATTTGACATAGCGGATTACGACATTCATAAGTTCAATCCGCAGAATCGGGAAACGCAGAAAAAATTTTATCCTTATTTTAAAAGCCGAGGTATCGACCTTTATACACAATATGCCTTCCATCGGCATTTTTATCTGGCTACGAAACATCGGGAGGACGGTGCGACCTACACGAACCTGTCCTTTCCACTAACCCTGCCCAAAGGCGACGGAGCGATTGTGGGACTTGAAGAACGAGGACGTGCCCGTATGGACGGGAGCGGCAGCTACAAAGGCAAAGCCGCAGGGAGCAATTCAAGCGAGGGACTGTGGATTGCCAGCCCTGCCCGCACTTCTCTCACCTCCGCCAAACATATCTATTGGTTCGAAAGTGCTTATGATGCGATGGCATATTACCAACTTCATCAGGCACAGAACAAGGATCTGCGAAAGGCGGTATTCATCTCTACCGGAGGGGCACCGAGCCAGCAGCAATTCATAGGAGCGATAAAAGCAACTCCCCATGCCTCACATCATCTTTGCTTCGATCATGACCGTGCCGGACAAGTCTATGCTATCCACTTTGCTCTCACTCATGCAGGCTGGAACTTCTCCACCTGTCTGTCACAAACCGGCAGACTGATTGTACAGAACAACAGCGAAGACTATTCACAGTATGAAATAGAACTTGAACCATTCAATTTTGAAAAGATTACAGCCATTCTGGGTATAAATGATGCAAAACAAAATTTGAAGAATGGGGAGCGTGACGACATGGGAATTGGTGACGGCTATCTACAGGAAATGAGAATGGTTTGTATGGATGAGTACGAAATGGCTCGTGACGAAGGTTCTGCCAGTGAGGAAGAATTAGAGAAAATGAGAAGCAATCTGGAAGCCATCGAAAAAGCGATTGATGCTTCCATTTCCGGTCCGGAAGCTACAGGATGCATCTTGTATGAATCTGCCGCAGAGGGTTATAAGGATTGGAACGACCAGCTACTCGGCAAACGGATAAAACCAGAGAAGGATAACCTTGACGATTGGGAGATCAGCGGTAAAGCCACGCTGAATCATGCCTTGTCCGATTTGCCCGAAGTCAATCCGGAACATATCCGAAACGGATTATACGACGAAGCGGACCATGAGGCTGTGCGAAAGCGTCTTGAACGTGCGGACAGAGTAATATTCTCCTTTGAAACCAATGACCAAGGAATGTCAGATAAGGGTTTTCAGGAAATGTACAAGATACGGGAAGAACTTGCCCGGTTGGAAGTGGATATAACCAATTCTCTTTCCGGAATGAGAGAAGACTTTCATTCCCGTTTTCACCGATAATCCATAAAACCTATGCAGAGAACTTGTCACAAAACCATTGTCATCCATCCACATACCGGGCAATTTGTCATCAACGAGCTGCCCACTCTCGTGCTGTGCGGCACTGTATGGGTGTACGGAGGCATGGAAGGGCTGCCATTGACAGCTATTGCCACAGTAATTGCCTTGATACTCTCGTTACTGTTACTCTACCGTTATCTCTACCTGCGGCGAATCCGTTATTGCATCGGCACGGAACAACTTGTCAGTGAATACGGTATTATCCGTCGCAAAGTGGATTATATGGAGCTATATCGTATCGTGGATTTTCAAGAGCACCAAAGCCTGCTGCAACAATTTTGTGGGCTGAAAACCGTACGTATCCTTTCAATGGACAGAAACACGCCCCGTCTTGACCTGATCGGTATCTTCCATAGGGACGACCTCGTGTCAATTATCCGTGAACGGGTAGAAACTAACAAACGAAAAAAGGGAATATATGAAATCACGAATCATTAGTCTGGGGCTGGTTGCCTCGCTGGTATGCCTGCTTCCACAGGTGGCAGAAGCCCAAATTGCGGCTTCCAATCCGTTGGAATGGACTGCATTGGCCGAAGGTAACGAACTGATAAACGGGCAGATTGAAAAACAAATAAAGGGACAGACACAAACAGCCTTGCTCCAAAACAGCATCGCTACCGAGTTCAACCAAATCCACAAGTGGGAGAAGCAGTACAACAGTTACCTCAAGACAGCAAGCGGTTACGCTTCATCACTGAAAGCCTGTACGCATCTCTACAATGACGGTGTGCGGATTTTCCTCACGCTGGGGAAATTAGGCAAGGCCATCCAAAACAATCCGCAGGGCATTGTGGCCAGTATGAACATGAACAACCTCTATATAGAAACAGCAACGGAACTTGTCTCTGTTTTTACATTGCTGAATGACGCTGTGGCCAAAGGTAGCAACGAAAACATGCTTACGGGGGCAGAACGCAGCAAGACGCTATGGGCGTTGAACGACCAACTATCGGATTTTAGCCGGAAGTTACATCTGCTCTATTTGAGCATACGGTACTATACTTTCAATGATGTGTGGAACAACGTAACGGCAGGAATGCTTGACCGTGACAACGGTGAGGCAGCTCGTATGGCTCTGTCCCATTGGCACAGGGCGGCAGCTCTCGTCCGATAAAATATATCAGTTATGAAATGGACAATTTGGATAAGTATATTACTGCTGTGTCTTACCGGTATCGGTGAGGTACAAGCGCAGAATGACCCTGTACTGGCCGGAATGATTGCAGTATATACCGAAAAGGCAGAGAAGGAGCTGAAGAATCAGGAAAAGGTCATGCTGATGCAGACCACCGGACATATTTGGACAAAAGAAGAAGTGCAGGCGACAACAGACCTGCAACGAGAGTTTAATAACTATCTAAACTCTTTCCGGTCAATAGTCTGCTATGCGGCGCAAACTTATGGGTTCTATTATGAGGTATCGAGGCTGACAGACAATATGGGCGACTTCACCAAACAATTGAAGCGAAGTCCAGCCAATACGCTTGCCGTAGCCCTATCCACACAGCGCAACAAGATTTATAGGGAACTGATGATGAACAGCGTGGAAATAGTGAACGATATACGCACAGCGTGCCTTTCGGAGAACAAGATGACGGAAAAAGAGCGTATGGAAATTGTCTTTGGCATCCGTCCAAAGCTCAAAACTATGAACACAAAGCTGCAACGACTGACCAAAGCGGTAAAGTACACGACAATGGGCGACATTTGGCGGGAAATCGACGAGGGTGCACGTCCCGAAGCTGATAAACGTAGTATCGTGGACGCAGCCAAGCGACGTTGGCGACAGATTGGAAAGAATGTAAGACCTTAAAAATGTAATGATATGGGAATTTGGGATTCAATATTAAAATATGGCGGCAAAGCAGCAAAAGCTACCGGAAGAAGTATGGGACATGCTGCACTGCATCCTTCACAAACCTTACGGGGCACAGGACAAGCCGTCAAGACCGCAGCCATCGGCGGTGCAGTCGGTTATGTGGGTTGGGAGAAACTAACCACAGATAAGAGCGTGGTACATATCGTAAGCGATGCGGTCATAGGGAAATCGGCTACGGATACCCTTGCAGATGCAGCGGACGGTGTGCGAGAACTGACAAGCAAAGCCGGAGAAGCAGTCGGTTCCGTCAGCGGTACGGTAGCCGGCATAGACTCAAAACTGGGTGGAGTATCGAATTTTCTACGGCAAGTCTCCAATGGCGGAGTTTCCGATATGTTCGGTAACTTTTTCCGTAATCTCGGACAGGGTAACGTGTCGGGATTGAGTATAGCGGGACTGGTCGCAGCAGCATTTCTTATATTCGGACGCTTCGGCTGGCTGGGCAAGATTGCCGGTGCATTTCTCGGCATGATGCTTATCGGTAACAATGCCGGTATTTTCCGCACACCTGATACGAGAAGCATACAACGAATACAGACACCCGCTCTTCCCGTTGAAGAACAGACGAATAGCGGGGGGATGAAAAGATAAGAATAAGAATCAAATATAATCACATAATGAAATATACAGAAGAAATGATCCTGCAATCCGAAAGTGGATACTGTATGCCTTTTGAAGAACGGAAGGGCAAGGATGTGAAACTATCGCTCGGCTATGGCGAACAAACCGATCCGACAACGGGCAAAACATATTTTCATCATGGCATCGACTTCGATGTACGGTGTTACACACTGGCGGCTGTCGCCAGCGGTATCGTGTCAGGTATAGGCAATGACCCTATACTCGGCATCTGCCAAACTATACGCTATGGGGAGTATGAAGTGACCTATGGGCATTTGTCAAATGTCTTCGCCCAGTTCGGACAGCGTGTCAAGGCCGGACAGACTGTAGCTTTAAGCGGTGACAAGCTGCATATCGGGATACGCTTCAAGGGTGAGGAACTGAATCCGCTGGAATTTCTAACCATGCTGTATGGGAATATCCAAGCATTGTGTCATGCTGATGGAGGCGAAGCGGCAACATCTCCCAACATGGAGATGGCACTGACCACCGATTACGAGCAGGACAGACAGGAAATAGAGGAATTGATGCTACGTTTCCTGCCCTACTACATGGAAGACTTACAGCGTGGTGCATACCGACTTCCTCCACATACGGAGCAGTCACTCCGCCATGTCTTTACAATGGGAGCAGTCAAAGAATATTTCTATGAAAATATGCCAAGTATATCCAACCCACTCGGACTGGGACATAAAGCAATGCCGCTTGCTTGTAAGGTGCAGAACCTACTCATTGCGGACTTCCTGCATTACCTTGCCCTACGGCATGGCGTGTACTTATCGACGATGGGCGATGATGTAAAAAAAAACTCTACGACGAAGCCCTGACCCATAGTGGTATCATTGACCCACTGGCAGAATTAGACATAGACATCCAGAGCTTTGACATACCGAGAGCAGTCACGGTATATCCTGACCGGGCCGGTGTGCGCTGGTGGACGAAAGCATGGTTCAATAACCGGGAAGAGGGCGAAGCATCGGTGGAGATTGAGCGAGAACAAGCGATACGCTTCATTCACGACAACATCGAGAAGGATGTATGGCTGGAAGAGTTTTATCCCAAACAGATGGAAATTTACCACAACGCCATCGAGCAGACAAAAGAGCAATTATTAATGAATAGAATAGGATAAACATATAATACACTATGGACGGAATCAAGCATAGCGGACGGTTTGCAGAAATGGAACGCCTCGTGAACGACTATTTCAACTGCCATATCGCACCCATCATGTCAAAAACGCGGACTGACCTCATACGGAATCAGGGAGAGGAAATGAAAGAATATTCCACCTCTTTAGGTGGTATTCTCAGTATGATGGCATCTTCGGCACAACCAATGAGCGACCCCTATCAAGCACTCAAGGTCACAGGCGAATGGAACTCCAAAACAACAGAGGACTATATCGAGATGTGCAAGACGGAGATTACCGGTTCCGAGGAAATGCAGCAAGACCTTGCGTATATGGCCGGGCAGTGGCGGGATACCGTCGTGCAGGAAATCGGAAGGGCACGTTACAATGAGTTGTCAGAACAGCTCGGTTGTGACCTCGCCTATGCCTATATGGACCACCGAATAGAGGAACTGATGATTGACCGGTTGGTGAAAGAACGTATGCCCAAGTCTTCCGCTGACTACATCATCCGAAAGGCTGCCGAATCGAGTCTGCTGGGATTATCGCAGACGTTAAGCCGTTCACCGCTGACCGATGAAATAGAGGCACGAGGCGAAGCAGCTTACCGCCCGAACAGATGGGAAAAAGGTACGGGATGGATGTTGGGCACAGCCGCAGATACCCTGATGATGGGTGGTACTGGTTCATGGACGACACTGGCAAAGTTTACCGGTGCAGATGTGGCTATTGCAGCCATCACCAATCATTTTGAAGGCAAGAAGCCTGATACCCTTTCAGTAGAACAGTGCATCAGTAAAGGAGTGTTCGGCAGAGACAGAAACGTATTCGACGATTTTCGCAAAGAGGCAGCCCAAATACAAATCAAAGAGAACACGGCGATTGGTACAGACAACAAGCAACTGAAAAAGAAAATCCCTGTCATGGACTTTGGCTTCATGGAATGGACACAAAACCAGAATAGCGGTTTATTGTGGCCGAATGTACAGAGCAAGGAAGAACAGAAATATGAGGAACGGTACAAGGATGTGCCGATTGTTGTTGCTCCCGGACAGGAAGAAGCCTACTTGCAGTCTTTGGAACAATGTGACAAAGCGAAAATGGTCAGGACAGAACAGGATGAAATTATGAAAGAAGAGAAGCATGAAACTGTTGTTCCTGCCAATGATGCGGAACAACATGTACAAACGATACAAAGTGCGCAAGTAGCACAGGGAAACGGTTGGGGCGGACTGCTTGGTATGCTGGGACTGGATGGCATAGGTAATATCACAGGCAATCTCGGTTATGTAATGGCCATGCTCCCTGATGTTCTACTGGGAATATTCACAGGCAAGACAGAATCATTGCATTTGGAAGACAATATGTTACCGATAGCGAGCATTGTGGCGGGTATGTTTGTGCGTAACCCGTTGCTGAAAATGCTCCTGATAGGCCTGGGAGGTATGAACTTGTTGAATAAGGCAGGACACGAAGCCTTGAAAGAACGAACAGAGGGAAAACTGAACGTAACAAATGAGAACAATGTGCAGTACCGACGCTATACAAATGAAACTCTGAACCCACGTATAGTAAACCCTGTATTGCAAGATAGTACGTTGATTGCCACGATAGACCGAGTACCGTGTACCATCCAGTTGTCACCGATTGTAGCAGAAGCCTACCGTACCGGGGCATTGCCTTTGAACACGCTGGCAAATGCTGTCCTTGCCAAGAACGACCAGCTTCGCCAGGCTGCCGCACGGAATTATGAGGACGGAAAACTGGAAACCATCGTGCGCCCACGGGGTATTCAATAATCCTATAATCAAATAAACGATGAAAGAAAAATCGCAAATCGAAAAGAAAGCCGAGGAAAAACAAATCACCTTGCTTTCTACGGCTTTGAGTGAAGCCTCGAATGCCGGTGGACACTGGCTCAACGCATCAGGAAAGGGATACCCGCGCTTCTATCCAAAGGGTGTTTCTGTCAGCGCATTCAATGCACTATTCATGACGCTGCATTCTGATAAAAATGGATGCAAAACCAACCAGTTCACGCTATTCAGCGATGCCAAGGCACAAGGAGCCTCGGTGCGTGAGAATGAGCAAGGCGTTCCATTTTTGTTTTATAATTGGAACAAGTACGTTCACCGCAATAATCCAGAACAGGTTATCAGTCGTGATGACTACATGAAACTGTATGAAGAGGAACAAAAATTATATAAAGGTGTACATAACCGTGAAATTCGCACTTTGTTCAACATTGACCAGACGACACTACCCTACGTGGATAAGGAGCGATACGAAACGACGTTGCGGCGGTATGGAAGTGCAGTGGAAAGAGGATATACGGAAGCTGACAACCGACGGTTGCATATTCAATTCAACGACTTCCTACTGAGGATGCGAGACAACCTTGTGCCTGTTCGTTTGGATGGAAGCGGTGTACCCCACTACGAAACAGATAAGGATGCGGTCTATATGCCGCGACAAAGAGAGTTCAGACATTATCACGACTATATACAGGAAGCCTTGCGGCAAATCGTGAGTGCTACCGGACACCAACAACGATTAGCGCGTGAAGGTATGGTGATGAAGAACGGTGTGGCTCCTTCGGAGGATGCTGTCAGACAGGAACGGTTGGTAGTGGAACTGGCTTCAGGGATTAAAATGTTGGAACTGGGGTTGCCAGCACGGTTGTCTGAAGAAAGTCTGAAGACAGTGGAATACTGGTGCCGGGAGCTAAAAGAGAACCCGAACTTGATGGACGCTCTCGAAAGTGACGTAAACAATGCCATCGAAGTAATCAATAAAGCGGAACGGGGCGAGAAAATCGAATACGCCACCATGCGCAACCGGCGAGACACTTCAACCATGCAGGAGCAAATGCCCAAACATTATTTTGTGTCGAACGAGATTCGGCAGCATCCGGATAAAGAAACGAAAAAAATTGTGCTTGTTATTGACCCACAGGCAAAAACCGCAGATGTAATTCTTCCAGCAGGGGCTTCTACAGAGGCAGATAACGAGATACCGGGAATGAACAAGGGACGTATCATGCGAGCGTTGCAGAAAGATGGAATCGAGCAGGTACGCTTCTACAATACGGATGGTGCATTAGGTTATCGACCCGATGACAGTTATTTTGCCGAGAAGATAATTATGCTGGCCCGGCTGAAGAATTGGGCAATGGAGAAGCTCTCCACACTGGACGTGGCGTCAGCGGTCAAACAGGCGAATGAGATCGGATTTGACCACGTAGAGATGATTCAAGATGATAAGAAACGATGGGCACTTTATATCAAACCCGAAAATAAGAGCGGATATAGCATCTATCCTGATAAAGAAGATATAAACCGCTTCTTTTCAACACTCAAGCAAGCAATGGATAACATCGGTAAGGTTCGGATGGAACTGGCGCACAAGTATTATGCGCTGGCCGAGGTCAAACCTGACCTGAAGGTGGATTTGTTCAGCAGCGAAATGCCGGAAATAGACTTGAACCGTATCCAGCGTGTTTCGGTTTTCAAAACCAAACAAGACGGCATACAATGCGTCGCAACTATTGATGGGCAGAAACAGCCTGCCCGAAGTGTCACTCCGCAACAGTGGCAGCGGATGTGGATAGCGGAAGAGCGTGACAGCTACAAACGTCATTTGGCAGCTACCTTATTCGCAGACGTACTACAAAAAGGACAATCGCAGGAGGCACACACCGGAGAGAAACAACAGAAAGAAGCAGAGTTGTGGCCGATAGAAACGGTAGCGCAGGAACGGACGGAATCAGACAACAAGGGTATTTCACCGGAACGGCAGTTGTGGGACAAACTTAAAGCGAATCATCCCGATGCCTTGCAACTGCTTCGCACGAAAGATGGTTATCGGCTCTATAACGAAGATGCGGTACAGGGTGCAAAGATATTGGGCATAACCCTAAAAGAGTATCCGGAAGGGGACATTACGGCTTCAACGGAATTTTCAACGGAGCAGCTCGACAACTATCTGTCTAAGCTCGTCCGTGCCGGGGCACGGGTTGCTATAAGTGACATGGAGGAACAAGAAACACACAGAGGTTTTCATAGATAAGGAGTAAGGAAATGAGCAAGAACCAACAATACGCAATGAAATATGCAGAGTATGCTATGGAGCAGATGCGCCGGTACGGAATCCCCGCATCCGTGACGTTGGCACAAGGCATACTGGAAAGTTCCAACGGGCAAAGCCGTTTGGCGCAAAACGAGAACAATCATTTTGGCATCAAGGCTACGCCTGCATGGATTGCCGAAGGAGGAAGGTATGGTATATATACTGACGATAAGCCGAATGAGAAGTTTTGCAGTTATGACAGTGTGGGTGATTCATACGAACACCACTCCCGTTTTTTAAAAGAAAACAGCCGCTATGCCCAATGTTTTGCACTTTCGCCCGACGATTACAAGGGTTGGACACAAAATATCGAACAGGCCGGTTATGCCACAGGCGGAGAATATGCCGAGAGTCTGCAACGGATTATAGAGCAAAATGGCTTACAGCAGTATGACAAACTGGTGATGCAGGAAATGGAGACACAGGGTAAGCGGTTCGGTACGGAACATAATCCTCTCCGAACGTCTGAAAATTCAGAGTATGGTGCGAAGTACTCATTCCCGGTAGAGCGTGAAGAGTTTCTTTTTGTTACCTCGCCTTTCGGTATGCGGCAAGATCCGATGGACAACACGAAACAACAGATGCACAAGGGAATTGATATCCGTTGCAATGGCGATGCGGTACTGGCTACTGAGAACAACGGGAAGGTGGTGGCTGTGAATCAGAATAAGAACACGCCCGGTGGAAAATCGCTGACTGTGGAATATACCAGAACGGATGGCAGCAAGGTACAATGTACTTATATGCACCTTAAGGAGGTTACTGTAAAGGTCGGTGATGTAGTACAAGCCGGTGGGAAGCTCGGCACATCGGGCAACACAGGTACACGTACAACGGGCGAACATCTACATTTCGGCGTGACAAACTTCTATGCAGACGGAACAAAGCGTGACATCGACCCTGCGGCTTATCTGACTGAAATCGCACAGAAAGGTAATATCAAATTGGAAGTGTTGCACAACGGGAACAGCCTGCTCACCCGATATAAAGGAACAGAAGAGAATGCCGCCGGCAAAAACCTTTCGCCCGACGGATGGATGAAGAAGTTGCTTTCGTCAGAGGATAGCGGTGTGGGAATGTCAGGATGCAATGACCCTATAGTAGAGATGGCGATGACAGCCTTTAGTTCCCTTATGCTATTGGCCGTACAAATCGACAACAAGAACGAGGAGGAGCAAAAGACTGCCATATCCAAACAAATGGATAGTGGACGCATCAATCTGAAATCATTATTACCGGGCATGAAAAACTGCGAACTGGCAATCAGTGAAAATGGAAAGGCTATTCTGCGAGTGAACAATGGAGAACTGCGCATGTCACGTGAGTTGACTACTGCGGAGTTAAGCCGTCTGTCGGCAACACTGAATAACAATACTCTCACAGAAGAAGCCAAAAGGATACGTGTAACCGGTATGCTGAATACGGTTATCCTCTCGGAAGCGGCTTCACAGAATTTTGAACAAGGGATGTCCCAACAGCAGGGACAGACAGAGAACCTAAAAAGATAGAAGCGTGGCGATATGGTAAAATGCGTGATGATACAGCTATGCAGATGTCTGTTCGGACTGTCCTACCTTGCCTTGTATGTCCTGCTCTGCTACCAACTCTTCGGCTGGGTAGCAACGCTCATTATCGTGAGCGTTCAACTGTTCCTTGCCGGATGGCTGATCTGGGCAATGATACGAGCACCCGATTAAGAGCAATGATTTAGCAGTTCAACAACAAATCATGGCAACACAGTTGTCGGGTGATTATGTATCACATTAAAAGACAATAGAAATGATAAAATGTAATGTTACGGTATGTGGCGTTATCGGACGTGATGCGTCGATACGCACCAATAAGGAAGGGAAAACGTTCCTGGTTTTTCCTCTTCGAGTAATGATCCCTGACACTGACGGGAAGACTATGCCTATTGAGGTGGATGTCAGCAAAGATACTGCCGGAAAGGAGGTTTCCAAATATCGAAATGGTTCCCGCATCGAGGTTTCGGGGACAATGTATCTCAAACACCGTGGTGACAAACTTTATTTCAATCTTTTTATTAACGAAATTCGTACAGCTACGGCAGATGCGAAAGATACGGTCAAGGGCGAATTAGTATTTCGAGGTAAGGTCGGGCAGCATATCGAGGAAAAAAGGGATAAGAAAGACCAGCCTTACACAATGTTTTCGGCATTCAGTACGGAGAAAGTAGAGGATGGCTTTGAATACCAATGGGTACGTTTTTTCTGTTTTGGCAAAGAACGCGAAGCATGGTTACAGCCGGGCGTGCGAGTGGATGCCAAAGGTGAAATATCCCTTTCGGCATATAACGGAAAGCTGAATGTTTCATGCAAGGTGGAAGAACTTGTACAGTATGTAGCAGATTCGTCTAATTCCAATCAGTAAAGGATATGGCCGGATATAAAAAACAGCACACGGACGGGCCGAACAGCGAAGATAAAGCATTAGACCTCTTCGCTGAAATGATGATTGAGAAAATCGAGAGTATCCGTAAGGATTGGAGAAAGCCATGGTTCACAGAAGAAGCGTTACAATGGCCCTGCAATCTTTCCGGACGCGAGTATAATGGCATGAATGCCATTATGTTGCTTATACATTGTGAAAAGGAAGGTTACAAGATTCCGCGCTTCTGCACTTTTGAGTGTGTACAACGGCTCAACAAATCCGATAAGGACAATCAGGAGAAACCTCGTGTTTCTGTACTTCGTGGAGAGAAATCATTCCCAATCATGCTGACTACATTCACCTGCATACACAAGGATTCTGGTGAGAAGATTAAGTATGATGACTACAAAAAACTATCTGATAACGAGAAGAAGGAATACAATGTTTATCCTAAGATGCAGGTATTCCGAGTCTTTAACGTGGCACAGACCAACTTGCAGGAGGCAAGACCGGAGCTGTGGCAAAAACTCGAAAAGGAGTATTCGCTACCGAAGATTGAGAACGGAGAGTATTTCAGCTTCGCTCCCGTCGATGCGCTGATAAAGGACAATCTGTGGATTTGTCCGATCAAACCACAGCATCAGGATAACGCTTACTACTCTATATCGAGAAATGAAATCGTTGTGCCGGAAAAGGAACAGTTCAAATCTGGAGAGGCGTTCTATGGAACACTATTCCATGAGATGACACACTCGACCGGTGCGGAAGGAGTTCTCGACCGTATCAAGCCGACAACTTTCGGCTCGGCAGAGTATGCGCGCGAAGAATTGGTAGCCGAGTTAGGCAGCGCATTGGTTGCCCAACGTTACGGCATGACGAAACATATAAAAGAGGACAGTTGTGCCTACCTCAAAGGATGGCTCGACGAATTGAAGGAATCGCCACAATTCATCAAGACAACTCTGTTGGATGTGAAAAGAGCGGCTTCTCTGATTACCCAAAAGGTGGATAAGATTGCACTGGAATTGGAGCAGAACATTGATGAAGAGCAAACAGTAGCACCGAAAGAAAAAGTGTATTATTCTTCCGTGGCCTATCTTCAGCTTACCGATGACACGATGCGGTTGGACGCATTCAAGGATAAGGGGGACTACGAAGGACTGCTGACTCTCGCCAAGGAGTATTATGACGGTAACGGCATTAACGAAGAATATACTTATTCTTCTCCCATACAGAACCGAGGAGACAATCTTTTGATTGAGGACAAGGATTTTGCTGTGGTGTACAATGGGAGTGTCGGGGGAACTTATGAAGTGATGCTGAAATTCACGGAAAAGGAAGTACGCGACCATATCAGGCGTTATGGTATCGAACATGCTGGAGATACATTAAAAGGGGTAGCCAAGGAGATGGCTGCGGAACAATTCGCTATCATGACACAACAAAAGATTCCTGCATTTGAAATGCCGAATGGTGATGTGCTGTATGTCAGCTATAATAAAGAATCCGACATGATAGATATCGGGCCGGTTACTAATGCGGGACTTGTCGCACAACATCGTTTCCCATACGACCATAATGCTTCGTTGGATGCCAACCTGCAAACCGTGAACGAAAAGCTGAATAATATGGAGGAATACCGGGAAGAGCTACAAGAAGCAGAGTACAGCGGCGGAATGCGCCGATAAAACGGAAAAAGATGCGGAGCTGTTTGCTCCGTACCTTTTCTTGAATTTATTTTATTACTCTAACAAATTATCTATCATAGACTGTAAATTTGTTATATCGCAATACTGATTATGTCCCCCTCTGTAATCTTTCGCGTGTTGGGCTGTCCGGATTAAGAAAGAATCGAGTTCTATTTTTACACCGCTACCCATTCGGGACAAACCGGAAGAGTGACTGATGTAAACGAATTTACCGTTACGTTCTATGAAACAAGAGGTATTATAATGCCCCTTTAAGTTGAATGTTACTTTTGCGCCAACGGCTGTTGCGTACTTGGAAATCTCACGTACTAAGGCCGTTTGGAAACTGCGGTATTTTTTTGAAACATAGACTCCTGCATCTGCAAGGATTGCGTTCTGCCATTTGGTATAAAAATTCTGTGCCATATTTTTAATATTAATTCTGTAAATAATTCTCCCAATTCTCTTTGTCAATAGTTAATTTGTTCATTTCCCAATCGTATTCCACTTCCGGCATATCAGAATAAGGGAAATACACAGTGTAGCCTATCTGTCCATAAGAACAATGTAGCGGTATAACGCAAATCTCCTGACCACAATAAGGCTGTGGCGTACAATATTTCTTCCAATCAAAACGACCTGCTGCTATATTGCAGCAAAGTAATTTTAGAGTTACTATACCTTTCCAACTCTGAAAATCTTTTTTATAACCTTTTTTCATACTACTAATGTGCTATATTATAATAAACTTCGGGTTCACTTGACACGTTGTAAATCCAGCTTCCGCAACGTACCAATAGAGCATTCTTGCCATAATAGAGTTTCTTCATTCCGGTTATACTTCCTGTTATGTGAAAGTTAGGGAAACGACTGATGTCTATTTTCTGTGCATCGCATCTGTAGAGTGTTTTAGTTCTCATTGCATTTATTTTTTTAAGTTGTTTTTTATTTCCCTCTTCTTGAAGCCTTCCGACTTTACCCAAGAGGTTGTTTCATGTGCATTTTCAACGGTGGATGCAAGAACTATGAGCAAGTAACCGGAATGAAATTTTATGAATACCGGAATCTGTGATTGCGGAAGGTTACGTCAAATTTCATTTCAGGTAGCAACAGCGGTACTTGAACATCGTTTGCCACCGTACCTTTGCGCACGAAACAAACAATGGTGCATGTCGGGACTGTGAGAATGTAATACAATTAGAACAGGTAATATAGAATCGGTAAAAGAGGCTGTGAATTGGTAACAGAGGTTCGGCAGAACATGGTCTATAAAAGTAACCGGACTGTTATATAGGAAGATGATAACCACCCGCTTGAGTTGCGGGTGGCTTTAAAAAAATTATATGGAGTATCAGAAGTGATAGTCGATGACTCCTCCGATATAGAGTATCGTTCCCGGTTCAAGCGTACAGACAAACTCCATAAATGCAAAAGATTTTTCGGCAAATGACTGGTATCCCTCTCCGTCCAAATAGAAATGATACGCAATATCCAATGGATTTTCCAATGCCTTTTCAAGTTGATAAACAGGGCCTACAAACTCCAACATATTTTCCGTCGTAATAGCTTCAGCTTTCTTACGGATGTTAGTCACAAAGTTCTCTTTCCATTGTTCCACACCACCAATGTAGCGTATGGTGTCATCACCTACAAGTTCGAACATATCTTTTGGTAGAGCAGTATTGACCAAATAACGAATATCCTCCTTACGTTCTTCGTCATCTATCTCCGCACAATAGTCATAGAAACTGCCATCTCCTTGATGGAGAGTGTCTTCATTCAGATAGTTTTCTTTTTCTATCCACATTTTAGAAATCTGAAAAATTCGGCTGTGCATAATTTTGAAATTTAAATGATTAAACTTTATTCCCTTTACTTGAAGCTCTTTCGGCTTCTTGTCAGGAATGATTTTTATGCGAAATTGACAGCAAGGAAAGGATGGATAAGGCAAGTAAACAGTGAATGGAATGAAGTGGAATACCCAAATCTTCGATATGCGGAAGGCTGCCACAAGTATCCGGGAACTGTTAGCGCAGCGTTACTTGACGACCATTCTAAAGCTGTATCTTTGCATACAAAATCTCTCAGATAAGAACTGCCGATGTGCGATATAAAGAATATCTATAAAAGACTGGAGAAGCACTCTGAGACTGTATAAAAGGACTGAAGGCGACAAAGTCTCCAATCTGCATGAAATCAGAGAAGCTTATCGGATAATGATAGTTCGCTGCACGCTGTCAGCATACCGTCATTTCGTTTTCTGCATCGGATTAGTCTTAGCCTGCGGCATATTCATAGATGTTACAGAAAGAATTGTCGTTTTCATCTTTCCGTTGTTCGGCAATAGCAAGAATTTCTGTTATTGATTCGACAGACTGACCGCTTATCACCTCAAACCACTTGAATACTTCTGTCTGGTTGACAAAATATTCCTTGTACCATTTGTCGTCTGGAGTACATAGGTCTGCAATGTACTTTTCGGGAAAGTATTTACTCTCTTGGTCATTTGTCCAGTACTCCGCCAGACCCGACTCTTCCGATTGATAGAAATAACATAGTGTTGGGAATTTCTCACATACCAGTTCAAGTGTTTCATCACACGGAAACCAAGCCGTTTCCGTTGTGAATTTCAAGAATGTCAGGCCAATAAATGTGTTATACTGTTTAGAAACGGAGTACGACGAGTAAAAAAGGAATAGGACCGGTTGTGGGAGTTCGGTGGAGCATGGCTATAAGAGTAATCGGGCTGAATATACAATACAAGGAAATGCTATCCACCCGCTTTGGCTACAGGTGGATATGTTATTGTCATTCCGCACCTCTCATGATGGTGAGTTGGTCGGGACGGTTAGGAAACCAATAAGAATCACTGTCAATATATACACATCTGCCACTATTACAGAGATTCCCAAAAGCTAAGACCTCACAAGGTCCAAATATCACTCCATAATCGTTTGTAAACGCCACCATATCTCCCACACTCAAGTCGTTTTCCGTATCCATCACCTTGGAAAGGTGGTCGTAAAACTCAATACCTTCAGCTTCACGTTCTGTTTTCCAACGCAAAAAGTCTTCTTTATGACTTCTACCGGTATGTATCGGTGATAATTCAGAAGGAAAAACCTCCGCTTCCGAAGTATCAGATGCAATCAAAATAACGCTATCCTCTTCAATGTTTTCCGGAATAGAAGCCACTTGGTAAACCCCATTAGACAGACCACTATCTGGGTCATGCCAATAAAGAAGATTACCCAACTTGATAAAATCGTATTTTCCCATATTCTTTGATTTATTATTTCCCTTTGCTTGAAGCTCTTTCGGCTTCTTGCCGGGGATTGATTTTTATGCAGGATTAACAGTGGAATAAGGGCGATAAGACAAGTAAACAGTAAATGGAATGGAACGGAATACCCAACCTTCGAATGTAAGAGCAGAAGCAGGCTTGTCCTTTTATACCTTGCAATGAGAAGGGGACTGAAAGTCAATCTTTGATTTGAGGAAGGCTGCCGTAAAATATCCAGGAACCGTTAGCATAGCGGTGCTTGACAATCGTCCGGACACTGTACCTTTGCATATAAAATCTCTTCGGCCAGATTTGCCGATGGTGCGATAAGGGAATACTCAGAATGGAAAAACATAAAAAGGGGTATCATATTATAGGCGAAATATATAACAGAGCTAATATAAGTCCTAAAAAAATATTTTTGCTATCTTTGCCAGCGTATTATATAATATTAAGAACATAACAATGAAAAAAACATTTACACAAATCTGTGAATTGTTCGATCAATTCTCAAAAGATGCCAACCTCCAGATGGAGAAAGGCAACAAAGCTGCCGGAACTCGTGCCCGCAAAGTATCACTTGAACTTGAAAAACTTCTCAAACAGTTCAGAAAAGAGTCACTTGAAGCATCGAAATAATTTTCATTCTGGTTCTGACAGTAGGAAAATGGCGAACTTCACGTGTACCATATCGAAAAAGCCTCTTCGCTTCACAGCGGAGAGGCTTCATTGATTATGACAAAGTTAAACATCAATTATGCGAAATTTCTATTTCGCTTTTGGAAAAAACAACTCCACTTTCGTATGTCTGTTGGCTTCCACGGGCGTATAGTCGGCAATTCCACCTTTGCTAACTCTGATAATCCGCTTGGCTGGTATTCCACGTTGTTCCAGTTCTGCGGTAATAAAACCTGCTCTCGATATACTCAAAGAATCATTGATACTTGATGTTCCTGTAGAACTGTCAGCAGCACCAGTTACCCTCACGGATAAACTGTATTTCTTAGCTACACGAGCCAGTTCGTCAAGATTAAGCCTCTGTGAGGTATCCGTCAGATGTGTCGTATTGAGAGCAAAAAAGAAATAGATGGGTGTACCGATGCACTCTCCATCAGCGTATGAAAGAACCGTGGAATCCATAGCGAGGGTGTCCTGATGGGCGGACTGCACATTTCGGGAAGCCGTGTAATTATATGATGGCTTTCCATTCTCTGTCTGAAGAATAGTCGTGTCAAGAGGTGACGACCCGTCCCAATAGCTATGCTTCAATCTTGCACGAAGCGAGTTCAAACCGCTATAATTATTTATAGGATATCTGCATCCGGTTATATCGTCGTTGTCAAAGATATGGCTATATGTATCGAGTAGTCCTTCGATTTCCAGAATTTTCTTTAATTCCACGAGTGTTCGCTTATCTTGATTGTGACGTCCCACATAACGCCTGTTCTCCTCCGAAAGGAAGTTGCCATAATCGACAAGCAGTTCGTTCCGATGGATGTATGGTGCCGTATCCACCGCGCGCTTCCAGCCGACCTTACCGAGATGAAAGGTGAATCCGGCAGTCAGCGAAAGCATGTGATCGCCCAGACGGTTTGGATAGCCATATCCGTCGAAATCCTGGAATGTAGTTGTGTTAGAGAGTTCCAGCATAGCACTAACCCGTTTGGAAATACGGTATTGTGTTAGTATGCCGTAAGAAAGCGCAAAGGGATTGTTCCCGTTGGTGGCGTTATGTAGCAGACCGACACCCATAAAGGGTGCAAGCCTCCAACGTACCTGTTCCTGTCGGGCATATCTGCGTCCAAGGAGATTCCACAGGAGATCTGCATGGATATAATGGTAGTCCTGCGTAGATAATTGTGCATCCTTAAACTGCAAGCCACTATAATTTACCCTTGCGCCGACCAAAGGAGTAAACCATTTGCCGACGGCGAGGCTGTACGAAGGTTTCACTCGTCCAAAAAGGTCTTCACAACCGAGAGGTGTACCAAGAAAAACTGTCGCACCTCCGGATATGCTAACAAACCAGTTGCCGGTTCGAGATGCCGGAAGTAGCACCCCGTTGAGATAGACGGGCTGCATCGGTTGAAGCAATTCCGCTACTTCATAATGAATAGTGTGTCGTACAGTGTCCTTCTGTACGGGTTGTACACTTGCTTGTGCCTGCAACGTGCAGAGCAAAGCGAAGATGAAAATAATTTGTTTCGTCATATTCCAATGATTTCATTAGTTATACTTTTAATCTGGTGTAAGGCGTATGCCATTTACCGTTTAGATTTCTTGCCGATAGTCGAGCGCATCATGCGGCTCGCCATCCTCATACAGCGAAGTGCCCATGCTCGATTGTCCTCGTCCTCGTCGCGTCCCCATTTGAGGTCACTCCCTCCGCCTCCACCACCATGTGATTCGGCAAATGTAGTGGCATCATCTACCATTCCGAGAAATAGCATTGTCGCACAGTGCATGATTTCCGTACCCCGCTCGGCGATAGACTGTACCAGTGAACCGTCAAAGAGCTGCCGTTCTGAAACATTCATTTGTGCCGATGCGTTACGATACTCGCTGATTACACTCTCCAGTAGGACGTCTTTAAACAAGCTATCCACTTTGGAGTGTACATCACGGGAATATTGATAGGCCTCCTCTTTGAGTTCTTCGGTACGTTCTTCAATGGCTCCCATATCCTTTTTCAGTTCGATGAGTTGCCGGTCAGCCGTCTGCAACTTTTCCTGCTTGTCTGCCAGTTGCCTGATGATTCCTTGCAGCTCTTTTTCCAACATTTGTATTTGGATTGCCAATTCTGCCGCATTGCCTTTGTTTTCTTTTAAATTGTACTCGGCTGCCGATAACAAGGTTTCTTTTTCAGTTTTCTGCTTTTCAAGATTGCTAACCATTGTCGTAAGCCCTTTGACTCTGCGTTCTGCCAACCGGATGTCTGATTGAAGTTCACCCAATACCTGTTGATGGAGTTTGATATTATCCTCGATTGTTGTACACTCTTCAGACAACATTCGGCGGTATTCCTCAGTCGTTCTGTGCCGTGCACCCGTTTCGGATATGCTTGTTCCTCTTGACATTCCCCACTTTGTATTGACTTCTGCGAAAAAGTCCGTATGAAGTTGTTTCATTCTTGCACTATATTCAAACTTATCCTTACCGGCGAAGATTTCCTTGTACGCAAAGCGACTATCCTTGATTGGCAGAAGCGTACAGTGGATATGCGGGTTCAATTCATCCAGATGTACAATGAATGCAGCGATGTTCTGCTCACCATATCTGCCACAAACGAATGAATAAACATCCTTGGCCCAGCGTTCAATGTCACGCTTCCGTTCGATGCGGGTATTGTCCGCACCTTTTTCAAAGTCCACCTGTTGCGTACCGAAAGCAAGTTCCTGCATTCGCTGCCGTGAACCGCCGAAGATGATATTTACCACCGTGCGGTATTTTGGTTCGAGCAGCCCCTCATTAGGATCTTTGATTCCACGGTGACTTAATATGTCCGCCATCCGTTTGGGAATGCTACGGCTTGTGTCGATGGGATGTATTTTACCTCCGGGCGCAATCTCGAAGTTCAGCCGTTTACGCGTAGGATCATAATTTCCCTTACTCATAGCGTACTTCTCTGCCTTTTCACTACGGTCACGCAGATGTTCATTACTTTGGGCGGTGGTAATCCCTTTCGACACCTGCACGTCGAGTACCTGTTTTTGATTTGCCATACGTTTTTCATATTGTTTCGGACAATCTACCGTGTCCCAGCTTGCTGCTTGTTCGGACACCCTTCCCACCAACGTCAGGCAGGTGGGGTATTAGGCTCCCCCGTCCCTTAGTTCGT
>NZ_JH379407.1:1862-6155 GCF_000235885.1 Leyella stercorea DSM 18206 | reverse complement strand
ATATTGGGAGTTTTGACACGCCCTCCACGCACCCCACGTTTGTCGTTGCTACGCCCCACGTTTGCTTATCCACGCCCCCACGAATACGAAAAGAGCAGAACCTCGCTACCGAAGTTCTGCTCTTTTCTGTTTAATATTATGTGCGAGTCAAGCTTTTAGAAGTTGGGTGCGTCAACGTCCCACCACAGGCGTTGCATCTGTGTGTCGGTTGCCGGCTTGTTGTTTGTGTCTTCGCTGAGTGCCGGTATGCCAGTGGCTTTAATGTCCTCCTTCTTCTGTGAGTCGTCAGGTATCCATGGTATGCGGCGCATGATGTTGTCTGCCGTCTGCACCTTCGGGTCGCCAGGCTTAATGGTGCCGTCGCTATGCTCGGTGTTGAGGATAGGGAAGAGTTTCGGATAGCCAGTGCGGCGGAGGTCAACCCACGACTCGTAGCTGTACGGGAAAGAAGCGATGTACTTCTGTGTGATAATCTTCTCGAGTTTTGTCTCCTTAGAGTCGCCCTCGTTCCACTTCACACCAATCTTCGTTACGCTTGGCATATCGGGTGTCAGACCCTGTGGGTCAACGTATGCAATACCCTTCGGAGCCACTGCATTCAGATAGTCGTCAACGTAATTCGCATATTTCTTTATTGGGAAATTACGATCCTCAAGATAGGCAGTGCGGATGCCTTGCTCGTAGAAACTCTGTGCTGTACCACCCATGTTCCAACCACGGAGTGCGCCCTCGGCACGGAGGAAGTTAACCTCAGAAACCTTCATAAGGTAGAGCGGAGGATTGCACTCGGAGAAATAAGTCCTATCAAGCATAGAATAGCCTGCGTATGGGTTGTTGGCTGCTGCCTGCCACTCACCAGGAGTAACACCATTACGCATACCTACATATACACTTCCCTTAGGAGTAACGGCAGGAGCAGATGTACCAGAAACAGCCTGCTTGCTCTTTTCCAAAGCTATGCTGTTCTTTGTGAAGAGATACTTCATGTATGGGTGGTCGAGGTTCTGAAGCAGATTAATGAACGAAGCACCCATGACGATATCATTCCAACCCATAATCTCAATAAGTGGATGAGCACTACCCAAAAGAGATGGGAATAATCCAATCTCGTCAGCCTCATTCTCAATCACACCGCCTGCCACTGCTTCCTCTGCCCATTGCTTGGCTGTTGCAGGTTCCACCTTGCTCATGTGTATCGCCATACGGAGCTTCAAAGAGTTGGCAAAGCGAATCCAGACACTGAGGTCTGAAGCGTCAGTATAATAGTCAGAAGAGAGTAACTGCACGCGACTTAGGATAATCCTTCCAATCTGTTCTTTGTAAGTATCAGAGCGGTGGCCTTTGTAATATTTGAAGCACTCAATAGCGGCATCTATATTGGCTTTCGCTTGATAGTAGATATCTTTCACCCGGTCGTACACGAATGGTGACTCTTCAACATAATTCTTGTGGTCGTTGTAAGGCATCGGACCGAAGAGGTCTACGTTCTCGATGGCTGAGTAGTTAAAGAGCATGAGATAGATAGCCTTCAACTCAGGCATGTAGTCTATCTTCTCTGCGTTCAGAGTAGGAACCATATCATACTTCATTGCTCTGAAACTTACACCCGGACCATCGAGACAACCTTTACACAAGTCGTATGTAGAACGCAGTGTGAAGTTAGCGTACGGGAAGTCATAGTGAGGTACGCAGAAATACTGTACGTAGCTGTCGGGACCGAGGTTATAAGCGAACTGATAAGCGTGTGCTTGAGGCGGACCACCTTCTTTACCACCACGCATACCATATACAGCCTTAAGCGCAGAACCCAGTTGAGTGCGCATATCTTTAACAGCCTGCTTTAGTTCCTCGCCTGAAATCTCCTTTTTATAGTCAATCTTTATCTCTCCAATGGTTTTTGCTACCCAATCGAAGGATACGTTGTCTACGTTTTCGAAATATCCGGATTTACCATATTCTTCTGTAGTTACACGCGCATAGTTCTCTGTGTTGAATAACTGACGCAAACTCGATACGTCGAATTTTGTGCTTGTGCCATCCTTTTGGTTTATGGTTGCCGTTCCTTTGTATACTACTCGTTGTGCATTAGCTTCTGCCACGCCCATTCCGAGCATTGCTGCGAGCGCAAGGGCGAAAATGGTTGATGTCTTCTTTTTCATAATAGTAGTAGCATTTAGTTTTTAGCTATTTTTACAACATTCTTTCCGGCACGCACGATGTATGTGCCGTTGGCGAGATTGTCAAGTTCAATGACAACAGTGTCGCCGTCAACCTTTACCACAGTCTGCACCTGCGTGCCATCGGTGCGGAACACGCCCACAGCACCTTTAGCCCCACGCACAACGATGCGGTTGCCCTGCACATTCATGCCCGTCTGTGTGTCGGCTACTGACTCAACATCTGTAGCCTCGTCAGAGAAGAAGTATTTCTTCACCTCTTGTTTGTTGAAATTCAAATCTGTTTGTCCTGCTACGGGGTTGTAGAACTTCACAATCAGTTTTGTACGATTGAAAGATACGGCTGGTTGCGTGCTTAGCTGTAAGCTCTGCTCGCTGCCGTCGGCGAAAACAAGGGTCATGTATTTGGCTGCCGAAGCAGGCAGCATACACGATGCACCAAATAATAGTGTGAGTAATAGCTTTTTCATAAGCAGTCGTTGTTTAATTATTAATAGTTTTTTATGAGTTGTTGGTTTGTTATAGGATATGTTTAAGCATTACATTAGTCAGATGCAAATATATATATATAATTATGTAAACATAAAACTTTTATTGTACTTTTTTGTGTTTGACGACTCAAGATTACGTGTTTTTCAGTCCGCACCGACCGACGCAGACATCCGCACCGACCGACGCAGACATCCGCACCGACCGATGCAGACATCCGCACCGACCGACGCAGACATCCGCATCGACCGACGCAGACATCCGCACCGACCGACGCAGATGCTCGTATCGACCGACGCGGATGGTTTGTGGCGAACTTTTGACGTGCAGAAAACGGCTTTATATGATTAATGTTTTGTAACTTTGCATGTGTATAAAACCACTATAACTAAAAACAACCCCAATCGTTGTGATAAACCGCAAACTGTTTGCCCAATTCCTATAAATAATGTACCTTTGTAGGTTGATAGGAAACAAAAACAAACAGGAAATAAAAATAAACAAGATATGGGAAAGATAATTCTTACGGGCGACCGTCCAACAGGTAAGCTCCATTTGGGTCACTACGTTGGCTCGCTCCGCCGCCGCGTCGAACTGCAGAACGCTGGCGATTTCGACCGTATGTTCGTCTTCATGGCTGACGTGCAGGCTCTCACCGACAATGCAGACAACCCCGAAAAAATTCGCCAGAACATCATCGAGGTGGCTCTCGACTACCTCTCGGCTGGTCTTGACCCCGAGAAGTGCACGCTCTTCATACAGAGTCAGATACCGGAGCTCGCCGAGCTTACCACCTATCTGATGAACCTCATCACCGTGTCGCGCGTGCAGCGCAACCCGACCGTGAAGACCGAGATAAAGATGCGCAACTTCGAGGCTAACATTCCGCTCGGCTTCTTCTGCTACCCTGTGAGCCAGGCTGCCGACATCGCTCTGTTCAAGGCTACAACTGTGCCTGCAGGCGAAGACCAGGAACCGATGATTGAGGTGACACGCGAGCTCGTGCGCCGCTTCAACCAGACATACAGCGAGGTGCTCGTGGAGCCGGAGATCATGCTGCCCGAGAACGCTACGGCACGCCGCCTGCCAGGTACCGACGGCAAGGAGAAGATGTCGAAGTCGCTCGGCAACTGCATCTACCTTTCCGACTCAGCCGCTGAGGTGTGGAAGAAGGTGAAGAAGATGTCGAACGGTGCACCGCGCATGAGCATGGACGAGCCAGGCAACCTCGAAGGCAACGCCGTGTTCACATATCTTGAGGCGTTCAGCACGCCCGACGACTTCGCCGAGTTCTGGCCCGAGTACAAGACACTCGAGGAGCTGAAGGACCACTACGTGCGTGGCGGCATCGGCGACGGCACAACGAAGAAGTTCCTCAACAACGTGCTCAACAAGATGCTCGAACCTATCCGTGAGCGTCGCGCCGAGTACGAGAAGGATATCCCCGAAATCTATAACATCCTGCGCAAGGGTTCGGAGGCTGCGCGCGAGACTGCCGCTCAGACAATGGACGAGGTGCGCCGCGCAATGCAGATCGACTACTTCAACGACGCTGCGCTCATTCAGCAGCAGGCAGAGAAGTTCCGCAAGTAAAAAGGAGGGTATGGCATCCTTGCCATACCCACGC
>NZ_JH379407.1:0-1852 GCF_000235885.1 Leyella stercorea DSM 18206 | reverse complement strand
GTATGGCATCCTTGCCATACCCACGCACCCACGCTATAGGCGGCGTGGTTATGGCAAGTTTCCATACCCACGTATCCACGCTATAGGCAGCGTGGTTGTGGCAGGATTTCATACCCATGCACCCACGCTATAGGCAGCGTGGTTATGGCAGGATGCCATAACCTCCTAAAATACAAAAAGGGCAAAACTCATCAATCGTGAGTTTTGCCCTTTTTCATGTCTTTATATATCCTGCTATGAGTGCATCCTTCTACGCCGAATCTCCTGCTTACGGCTGGCTCTCGCCCTCCACATACTCCTCAAGGAACATGTGCTCACCGTCGAACACGGCGTAGGTGAACTGCGTGATCCAGTCGCCGAGAATCATCATGCGTGTCTTCTTCGAGAGGAAAAGGTCGAGCTCGATGTGTCGGTGTCCGAACATGAAGTAGTCGACATCGTTGTGTGTCTTCATGTACTGCTTCGCAAAGAGCACGAGGTGCTCGCGGTCCTCACCCATGTACGGCGGTTCCTTGCCGTCGGCACGCTTCAGACGCGAGTGCTTCGCCCAGGTGAGTCCGAACCACATAGCCCAGCGTGGGTGCAGCGTGTTGAACAGCACCTGGCACGTGCGGTTGTGGAATACGCGCTTTATGAACTTGAAGCGGCGGTCGGGGTCGCCAAGTCCGTCGCCGTGCGCTATGTAGAACACCTTGTCGTAGATCTCTACCGTCTCGGGTTTGGTGTGCACGATAAGGCCACACTCCTCTTTGAGGTAGCCGTAGGTCCAGATGTCGTGGTTGCCGGTGAAGTAGTGCACCTCCACGCCCATGTCGGTCAGTTCTGATAGCTTGCCCAGAAAACGCGTGTAGCCCTTCGGCACAACGTAGCGCCACTCGCACCAGAAGTCGAACATATCGCCCAACAGATAGACGGCGCGTGCCTTTGTCTTTATCGAGTCGAGAAACCTCACGAGTCGACGCTCCTGAGTGCGACCGTGGTCGATGGCCCACGACCCGAGGTGGGCATCGCTAAGGAAATATACATTTTTCATGCGAATTCAAAACTGGATAATTCATAATGCGCATTGCGCATAACTCAACATTCAACACTCAACATTCCACATTGCCAACGGCAATTAGTCGAATCCAAGCTCAACCCTTGCCTCCTCCGTCATCATGCTCTGGTCCCACACCGGCTCGAAGACGAGGTTCACGTTGGCAGACTTCACCTGCTCGAGCGAGTCGACCTTCTGTCGCACGTCCTCAAGGATGAAGTCGGCAGCGGGGCATGTGGGCGCAGTGAACGTCATATCAATGTCCACGTTGCCATCGTCCTGCACGTCAATCTTGTAGATGAGTCCGAGGTCGTAGATGTTCACCGGTATTTCGGGGTCGTACACCGTCTTGAGCACATCGACGATGCGTTCTTCTATATGTGTTTTTTCTTCCTGTGTCATTGCTTTAAATCTTTAGCTTGTTATATACATATATATATTATTGCAAATTTAAGGAAAATAATCCGAATAACGAATTTTACGGCAGTAATAATATCGTATTTCTTACTCGGTTACGATAAAAAACTATACTTTTGCAGCGCATAACGTAACCAAAATAACTAAATAAAAATGATAACATTCCTAATCAGTCTGGCAGCCCTCGTGTTGGGCTACCTTGTCTATGGACGCTTCGTGGAGCGCATCTTCGTACCCGACGACCGTGTTACGCCAGCTGTGGCGCAAGCCGATGGCTTGGACTATGTCGCGATGCCTTATTGGAAGGTGTTTATGATACAGTTCCTTAACATAGCCGGTACTGGACCTATATTCGGTGCAATCATGGGGGCTCACCCGATAAACCCAGGGGGAAGAATC
>NZ_JH379406.1:1625-15486 GCF_000235885.1 Leyella stercorea DSM 18206 | reverse complement strand
TTGTTAAAAACACAACAATATTATATGAGCCACAATAGTGTTTATCTTTACTTATCTAAAAACAATTAAAGGTAGAATGTCGAAACATTCTACCTTTAATTATATATTGTAATCTGTAAAATCAAATTACTCTGCTGTGTTCTCTTCTGTTGCCTCAGCCTTAGGAGCCTCTTCAACTGGAGCCTCAACTACAGCGTTCTCTGCTACGACCTTAACTGGGAGCTTAACCTCAACCTCTTTGTGGAAGTGGATTGTAGCCTCGAAGTCACCAACTGTCTTGATGTCGCGCATTGTGATAATCTTGCGATCAATCTCAAAGCCCTTCTTCTGAAGTTCTTCAGCAACGATGTTAGCGTTTACAGAGCCGTAAGTAGCACCAGTAGCACTAACCTTAGCCTCGATAACGAGCTCTACACCATTGAGAGCCTCAGCCTTCTTCTCGGCCTCAGCCTTGAGGACAGCGAGCTTGTGAGCCTGCTGCTTCAAGTTCTCAGCGAGAACCTTCTTTGCTGATTCAGAAGCAATAACACCCTTACCCTGTGGGATCAGGTAGTTACGACCATAACCATTCTTTACGTTTACGATATCGTTCTTGTAACCCAAGCCGATAATATCTTCCTTAAGTATAATCTCCATAATTGCTATTCCTCCTTAATTTATTTCATCAAATCGGTTACGTAAGGAAGCAACGCAATCTGGCGAGCACGCTTAACAGCCTGTGCTACGCGACGCTGATACTTCAAAGATGTACCTGTGATACGACGCGGAAGGATTTTGCCCTGCTCGTTCAAGAACTTCTTGAGGAATTCAGGATCCTTGTAGTCGATGTACTTGATACCGCTCTTCTTGAAACGGCAATACTTCTTCTTACGTGTGTCCACTGAAGGTGGAGTCAAATAGCGAATTTCTGATTCTACTGCTGCCATGTTTTAAGCCTCCTCTTTTTTGAACTTGTTAACTCGCTTCTCTGCATACTGAGCTGCATACTTGTCGAGCTTAACAGTGATGTAACGAATAACTTTCTCGTCGCGGCGATAGCCTGTCTCGAGAGTCTTGATGATTGTAGGCTCAGCCTTGAACTCCAACAGGCAATAGAATCCTGTAGACTTCTTCTGAATAGCATAAGCCATCTTCTTGAGTCCCCAAGCCTCTTCGTTCACAATCTCTGCACCATTATCAGTGAGGAGCTTCTTGAACTTAGCGACCGTTTCCTTCATCTGTTCATCAGACAAAACGGGAGTCAAAATGAAAACGGTTTCGTATCGATTCATTGTGTTAAAAATTAAATAAATATTACTTTTGCAAAATTGCGAGTGCAAAGGTACTGCTTTTATTTTGAATAAATTATATAGGAACTCTTGAACTTCTTAATCTTAACTTTATTTAATAAAATATCGTCGAATAGTAATTCGTTACGACTCTTTTGAGCATCCGCGTCGACCGTTACAAGTATCTGCGTCGACCATTACGTATGGGTTCATTGGGGCTTTGGGATGTGAAAAATGCAATTGGAAAATCTGTAGTGTGGTTCAATTATGGATGCAAGTAAACAGAAAAAACTGCAAACCATATATATAATAATGTATATAGTTTGCAGCCTTATTATGTTTTGTCTACTTTGAAGCTAAATAGCTTATGCCTCGATAGCAGCTACGCCTGGAAGTACCTTGCCCTCGATAGCCTCGAGAAGAGCACCACCACCAGTTGAGATGTAAGAAACCTGGTCAGCCAAGCCGAACTTGTTGATGCAAGCTACAGAGTCACCACCACCGATGAGTGAGAATGCGCCTTCCTTAGTTGCCTCAGCGATAGCCTCAGCGATAGCCTTTGAGCCACCAGCGAAGTTGTCGAATTCGAATACGCCTGCAGGACCGTTCCAGAGGATGGTCTTAGCGCCCTTGATAGCGTTAGCGAACAGCTTACGTGTCTCAGGACCTGCGTCCATACCTTCCCAACCCTCAGGAATTGCGCCTGACGGGCAAACCTGTGTGTTGCAGTCGTTCTTGAATGCGTCGCCGCATACCGAGTCTGTGCCGAGAACGAGGTTTACACCGTTCTCCTTAGCCTTCTTTATAACGTCGAGAGCTACGTCGAGCTTGTCGTCCTCGCAGATAGACAGACCGATGTGACCGCCTTGAGCCTTAGCGAATGTGTATGTCATACCACCGCAGAGGATGAGGTTATCAACCTTTGTGAGAAGGTTCTCGATGATGCCGATCTTTGTAGAAACCTTAGAACCACCCATGATAGCTGTGAATGGGCGCTTGATGTTGCCGAGAACTGCGTCTACAGCGTGTACCTCTTTCTCCATGAGGTATCCGAGCATCTTGTGATCCTTGTCGAAGTACTCGTCGATAACAGCTGTAGAAGCGTGCTTGCGGTGAGCTGTGCCGAATGCGTCCATTACGTAGCAGTCTGCGTAAGAAGCGAGTTTCTTAGCGAACTCCTGCTGACGGCCCTTCATCTCTTTCTTTGCTGCGTCGAACTCAGGTGTGCCCTTTTCTACGCCAACTGGCTTGCCTTCCTCTTCAGGATAGAAGCGGAGGTTCTCAAGGAGGAGTGCCTCGCCTGGCTTCAGAGCAGCAGCCTCTTCAGAAGCGTTGCCACAATCCTTAGCGAACTTAACCTCTACGCCGAGAGCTGCAGATACGTTAGGAACAATCTGGCTCAAAGAGAGCTTCTCGTTAACCTTGCCCTTTGGCTTGCCCATGTGTGACATCATGATGAGAGCACCACCGTCAGCGAGCACCTTCTTCAGTGTAGGAAGGGCACCACGGATACGGGTATCGTCAGTTACATTTCCATTCTCGTCCAATGGTACATTGAAGTCTACGCGTACAATTGCCTTTTTGCCGGCAAAGTTAAAATCTGCGATTTTCATTTTCTTAAAATGTTTATTTAAAGTTAGAAATATTTTTGTTTTTAAGCTCAATGCCTGTATTTGACCGCAAATTTACTAAAAATATATAGATATAGCGCAAGTTTGCAGTTAAATTTACTTATTCATATATTGTTTTGTCCTCTATTCCTGCTTCTGCGAGAGCTTCCTTGCGTTCTACGCAGGTGCCACATTTGCCACAGTGCACTTCTCCGCCTTTGTAGCAACTCCATGTCTCGGCGTAGTCTATACCAAGTCGCTTGCCAATGCGTGCAATATCGCTCTTTGTTATCTTTGTGTATGGGGCAATCACTTTTACGTTATTGTAAGTACCTGCTGTTGCTGCAGCATCTATAGCGTTGATGAATTCAGGGCGACAATCAGGGTAGATTGTGTGATCGCCACCATGGTTGGCTATAAATACTTGGTCAAGATTGTTGCTTTCTGCGATGCCAATGGCTATGGCGAGCATGATGCCATTGCGAAATGGTACAACCGTCGACTTCATGTTGTCGTCGGCGTAATGGCCTTCGGGTATAGCTTCGGCACCATCAAGCAGACTCGACTTGAAATACTGATGCATGAAGTCGAGATTGATTGTAATGTGTTTGATGCCGAGTCGTTCGCAATGCATCTTTGCAAATGGTATTTCTCGTGCGTTGTGATTGCTTCCATAATCGAACGAAATGCCGAGCGCTATCTCGTCTTTATGGTCATAGAGTAGGGTGATGGAGTCCATTCCACCACTCACGATTATTGCTGAGTTTTTCATATTTAAAGTGTTAAATATTAAATGTAATATAAATTCTTAACTATATGACAACCAATCTTATTCGTATTAAACTTTAATCTTTTCTTTAATATTATCCGAACAAAGCTCTAAGTGCTTCTTCCACCTTTCTGACGGGGTGTATGTTGATTGTATATTTACGTGTATCTATGCTCTGTACATTGTGTAAAGGCAAGATGATATCTGTGAAACCGAGTTTCTCTGCTTCTGCTATGCGTTGCTCGATACGGTTGATGGGTCGTACTTCGCCACTTAATCCTACTTCGCCTGCCATGCACCAACCAGTTTCAATGGCGGTGTCGACATTGCTTGATAGTACGGCAGCTATAACACTCAAGTCCATGGCGAGATCGGTTACACGTAGTCCGCCAGCAATGTTCACAAAGACATCTTTCTGTGTCAACTTGAACCCTACACGTTTTTCAAGAACAGCGAGCAACATATTCAGACGTCGTTGGTCGAAGCCGGTAGCGGAACGCTGTGGCGTGCCGTAGGCAGCTGATGAAACAAGTGCTTGTGTCTCTACAAGGAATGGACGCACACCTTCTATTGCTGAACTTATAGCTATGCCCGACAAGCCTTCGTGATCTTGGGATAGTAGTAGTTCGGAAGGGTTACTTACTTGGCGTAGACCTGTTTGTTGCATCTCGTATATTCCGAGTTCAGAAGTGCTTCCGAAGCGGTTCTTTATTGAGCGCAGTATGCGGTACATATAGTGTTGATCACCTTCAAATTGTATCACGGTGTCTACGATATGCTCCAAAATCTTCGGTCCGGCAAGTGTTCCTTCCTTGTTTATATGTCCGATTAGTATGACCGGTGTGCCCGTTGTCTTTGCGAAACGCAACAACGACGCTGCACATTCGCGCACCTGCGTTATGCTGCCCGGACTACTCTCCACTTCATCGGTTGCTATTGTCTGTATAGAGTCGATTACAAGTAGTTCTGGTGCGAGTTCGTCAGCAAACTCAAATATCTTCTGTAGCGATGTCTCGCATAATATATTAATGTTGTCGACAATTGCTGTTGTTGCGTTGTACATACCTCCAAGCAAGCGTTCGGCACGCATCTTTAGTTGATGCGCGCTTTCCTCGCCACTAACATATAGTATTTTGCGATCTGGAATGTTTAGAATGGTTTGAAGCGTCAGTGTACTCTTGCCAATACCTGGTTCACCACCAAGCAGCACGATACTACCCGCAACGAGTCCGCCACCAAGCACACGATTTAGCTCGCCGTCGTGCATGTCGATGCGTGGATCGTCTTGTGTAGGGATGTCCGAGAGTTTAATCGGAGTGCTTTTGCCTGATGTCGCATTGCTGTGGCGGAATAATCCGTCTGCATTACTGCCAAGTTGACTTGTGCCGAGGCGTATCTCCTTGAATGTATTCCATTCTCCGCAGTTCGGGCACTTACCAATCCATTTGGTCGATTCCTGTCCACAGTTGCTGCAAACGTATGCTGTTTTAGTCTTTGCCATAATAATGATTGTCCTATTTATTTGTCGTGGCTTTTGTCGCTACGCCTTATTCCCTACAAAAGTAACAATATTTTTCGTTGTGTCAAAATTTATTGCTACTTTTGCCGTATGAAACATGTTGTGATTTATATACTTATTGCCATATTTGTCGTTTCGTGTGGTAACTCAGTTGAGGAGCAGGAACGAATGACGCGTGCGGAACGTCAACGTCTACTTCATGAAGATTCGTTGGCGTTGAAGTTTGCTGTTTTGCCAACGGCGGATTGTATGCCTTTGTTCCTCGCTAAGGAGAAGCGGATGTTTGACACTCTGGGTGTGGATGTTCGTTTGCGTTGCTTCACGTCGCAGATGGATTGTGACACAGCTTTTGTTGGTAGTTCGGTAGAAGGTATAGTTACAGATTTAGTGCGAGCTAAGCGTATGCGAGAGCAAGGTGTGGCGATTGATTATTTGTCTACCACAAATGCCTATTGGCAACTTCTCGCAAATCGTAAGGCACGTTTGAAGCGTATCAATCAGTTTGGTGATAAGATGATAGGCATGACTCGCTATTCGGCTACCGACTATCTTTGCGATCGTGTTCTTGCGGGCGCAAAGCTCTCGTCTATGGCGTTTCGCATTCAAGTCAATGATGTCAACATCCGCTTGCGCATGCTGCTTAATAATGAGATGGATGCAGTTTGGCTTGCAGAGCCTTTAGCTACTACTGCACGTTTGGCTGGAAATAATGTCGTTATAGACAGTAGAGATATTAACAAACGTTTGGGAGTGATAGCTGTACGCAAAGACCGTACGGCAGATGCAAGACGCAGAAAACAACTCGCTGCTTTCACCAAGGCATACAATATGGCTTGCGACTCGCTCAATGCTAATGGCATGGGCATATATGCAGATGTGCTTCGTAAATATTATAAGGTAGACGATCGTACAATATCTGCCTTGCCTAAGTTGAAGTTTAATCATATTGAAAAGCCGCGTTTGCAGGATATCGACCTTATTTCCACAAGCAAATAGTAAAAGCTATGGCAAATCCAACTATAAAAGACTCTATACTTATACATCGTAACGTCGGTGAATCGTTGCAATTGCTGAGGAAGCGCATGACAGATCTTTCTATTACAGACTATATCCAAGATGTAGAAGAAATAGAGAACGACTATCGCATTATGTGTAATTCGCTATCGCATAATATGCGTGATCCTCGAGGTGAAATTGTTTACAACCAGTTACTACGTCGTACGTATCGTTTGTATGCCAATGTCCGCTTGGCATTTATTGTGAAGAAGCGTCTGCCTTTCATCCATTGTACTAATGTGGCAAAGCGTTTTGATATCAGTGGTGAAACTGTAGCTAAATCGCTTGAGAACTATGTGCAAGATACGGCTATGGCATCACTTTCGCTTGGTGATACGCCGAATACGTCGGTAGCACGTGTGAATGCTATGCATCAGCATTATATGGACGAGTTGTTTAGTAGTTTGCTTGTGGCTTCTCAATGGAGTGATGATAAAAAGCAGTTCTATAGCGAGCTACTTATCTCACCAATGGTGGATCAAGACGATACGTTACTTATTGTAAGTGCGCTGACGATGGCACTTCTTAATGTCTTTGATGTAAATAAATGGCTTACTCTTGTTAATGTTTGTTTAAGTTCAACTATTGAGAGAGTGAAGCAACGTGCCCTTGTTGGTGTTATGCTCACTTTGCCACATAGCGAGAATTTATTGTTTGTTGAGATAAATGAAGCCATAAAAACAATTTGTAAATCAGCCGATATGCGTCGGGAGATTGGTGAACTCCAGTTGCAGTTGTTGTTGTGTATGCAAACTGAAGAGGATAATGCTGAGATACAACGCGACATAATGCCTACGTTGATGAAGAATAATAAGTTCAGAATGACTCGTGATGGTATTGTCGAAAGTGATGATGATTCGCTGAATGATATTCTTGATTCTGGCTCTGTGGATAAGAATATGGCTGAGATGGAAGAGAAGATGAAGAAGATGATGGCGATGAGGGATTCGGGTAGCGATATCTACTTCGGTGGTTTCTCACATATGAAGCGTTTCTCTTTCTTCTATCAGCTTAGTAATTGGTTCGCTCCTTTCTCTTTTGATAATCCTGATGTGGCATCAGTGGTGAGGGGAACGGATGGCGAACTCATCCATAAGGCTATTTCTCACGGTCCGTTCTGTGATTCGGATAAGTATTCCTTTGTGTTTGCGCTTTCGTCGGTTATAGATAAGTTGCCTGCAGGTGTAAAGGAGGTAGTTGCTTCGGGTAAGGATATAGCGGATAGTGCAATGGCAATGGATACAGAGTCGGCTGCTTACATTCGTAGAATGTATCTACAGGACTTGTATCGTTTCTTTAAATTGCACCCAGAGCGCAAAGACTTTGCTAATCCGTTTGAATATAAAGATGATGATGTTGCGGCGTTTTTTGTAGCCAACGAATTATTTGACGGATTATTGGGAGAAGAGTTGATCGTTGTCGAACGTCATTTGTTTAAATCGAAGAAGTATGACGTTGTTGTAAAGCTTGTCTCTCGTCTGATTGCAAAGGGTGTGGCTTCGGCTGATGAGAAGTATATTTGTGCTTTGGCTTGTCAGCGCCTTGGCAGGAATGAAGATGCCTACAAGCTGCTTTTGAGTTTACAAGATTGTAAATATGATATAACCAGGGTGCAGAAAAGTCTTGCTGATGTGCTTTTTGCGTTGGGGCACTATGTTGACGCAGCGAAGTATTATAAGATGTGTTTAGAGCGTGAACCTGAGAATCGTCGTCTTGTTCTTTGTCATAGTCTTGCGCTTGTGAATAGTGGGAATGTAAAGGATGGGCTTGTCGATTTATTCCGCTTAGACTACGAAAATGACAATGATGTAGATGTGAAGCGCATTATTGCTTGGGGATACTTAGTGAACTGCAAACCGAATGATGCTGAGCGTGTGTATGATTGGATTGTCAATTCGGACAGAGCGATAGATAGTGATTGGCTGAATTGTGGATATGTTAAGTTTATCCTGTCTAAGACTGCGGAGGCTGTACGATGCTTTCAGCGTTTTGTGGAACAGAATGAAGCGACTGGTCAGCGTGAGTTGCTGAAAAGGGAGTTGGCAAACGATTGGAAGATTCTATCTAAAAATGGAGTGAAAGATTATGAAGCACATTTAATTGTTGACATCGTAATGACTAAATAATTTAAGTTTCGCAAGCGAAAGTAGTTATTAGAAGTTATTGGAAGATGAATGCCAGACCTTAGAAACGAGGAAAATATCATCACGATTCACGCCGTTCTTCTTCCATGCGTTGCCCACGGCTTCCTCGTTGAGATAAGCCTGCGCAGTATCTATCATTCGATAGCCCACGCTGAGAGCATCCAGCACGCAACGCTCACACTCATCAGGTTCCACCTGATAAACACCATAACCCAGTTGCTGTATTTCCACGCCATTGCTTAACTTTATCTTCTTCATAATTGTAAAATCTTATCGTTGTTATTTTATCTTGTTATATTCCTCATCGCTCACAGCCTCCTGCCACTCGTTGGATGTGTTCTCGCCAGGTATTTCAAAGGCGAGGTGGGCAAACCAGCTGTCTTTTGCAGCACCGTGCCAATGCTTTACGTTGGCTGGAATGTGGATGACTGTGCCAGGGATAATCTCCTGTGCAGGTTTGCCTTCCTCCTGATACCAACCACGTCCGGCTACACCTACCAGCATCTGCCCGCCACCCTTTGTGGCGTGGTGCGTGTGCCAGTTGTTGCGGCAACCTGGCTCAAAGGTTACGTTGAAGAAAGGTATCTGACTGTCGGATATTTGTGCCAGATAACTATTGCCCTTGAAGTATTTGGCGTAAGCGGTGTTAGGCTCACCGATAGGGAAAATCATCTCGCGCTGGAATGTAGCCTTCGCATCGTCGCCTTTTACATCCTCGCTCCACACTTCCTTAGCCAGATTGAAGGCAGCCCATGCCTTTGGCCAACCGGCGTAGAAGGCGATGTGGGTGATGATTTCTGCCGCTTCCGTGCGAGTAATTCCATTGTTCTTTGCTGACTGCAGGTGATATTTCAGCGAGCTGTCGGTGATTCCTTGACTGATGAGCGAAGTGATGGTTACCAAACTGCGGTCACGCAATGAAAGCAGGTCATTGCGGCTCCATACTTCTCCAAAGAGGATGTCGTCGTTGAGGTGAGCGAACTCTGGGGCAAACTCACCCAGTTGGGTGCGCCCTGCTGTCTGTACTATTTTTTGTTGTGCCATAATGTTGAGCGATAGCGTTGTTAATATAATGAATGTTGCAAAAGCTTTCATAAAAACCCTCCTTAATAGTTATCCCTTAAACAGATTTTCCTAACTCGTATGCTTCCTGCAATTTCTGGTTGCCTTCAATGGTGCGTGGCGCGTCAACACCTCCGCAGAACAGCGTGCCAGCAAGATGGCTCTTAGGGTAACAGTCAATCCATCCAGTCAATCCTGCTTCAGCACGTTTCGGTACTTCTGGTTCATCCTCGGCAGCAGTAGTGAGCATGTAAACATCTCGGAATTTGTAGTCGAGCGAGTACAAAGCATTCATGCGGTCGATGAGGATCTTCATCTGTCCGCTCATCTCATAATAATATATAGGTGTTGCCCAGCAAACCACATCAGCATTCAGCACTTTCTGCATAATGTCGTTTGCATCATCCTTGATGACACACTTGCCCAATTTCTGACAAGCCAAACAGCCTTTACAAAACTTGATGTCCTTTTCTGCGAGTGAAATCTTTTCCACTTCATGCCCTGCAGCCTTGGCACCTTCAATAAACTGATTAGCGAGCAGGTCGCTGTTTGAACCAGTACGCAAACTGGTAGAGATGATTATTACTTTCTTCATTGTATTATCTTTTTAAATTCTTCTTTAGGAACTCCTCGATGTTGTCCCAAGGAATCAATCCTTTCCCACCACCATCGTATAGGTCGCAATGAGAGGCTCCTGGGATAATGAGCAGTTGTTTGTTGTTCGGAACTGGGTTGGGCTTTCTTGCGAAGTCGTAGCCTTCCGCTTTTCCATCCATCATATATCTGAAGGCACTTTCTCCGAAGTAGCGGGAATGTGCTTTCTCTCCATGCACAATGAGTACTGCCGAACGGATTTCGTTGATGTAATATAGGAAACGGGTGTTGGCGTAAGCCTGGCAACCGGTGGCGCGCTTCATCTCTTTGTCCATAGTTCCTGCTTTTACCTTTGTTTGATTTCCTGCACAAAAAATGAGGGCTATTGCTATAAATGTGAATAATCTGTTCATGATTCTATTTCTTTACAATTTTCTTTCCGTTTTCAATATAAAGACCCTTGCTGTGAGCCTGTTTCAGCTTTCCCCCGTCAAGCGAATATCTTCCGTTTGGAGCCTTCTGGTCTGCAAGCGTTTGCTTTATTCCGGTGGCAGAACCTGATGAAAGTGTAACTTTTACGCTACCTCCCCCGGCATTGAGAAACGTCTTGATTTCCTCCTTGCTCATTCCTTCAATCTTGCCCAAACGGGTAAATGTCCAGGAATTTGTGTCATAATAAAGGCAGATGTTATTGCCTTGATACAGAATCACATCGCCAGCAGTTGTGGTGATACTCTCGTTGTTTTGTGGCAGACTGATGCCTATGTTTCCCACTTTCTCGAAGTTGCCATAGTCATCAGCCTCGTAGGTGATGTCTCCCTTTTCCAACTGTGCCAGAAGTGCTCTTGTTGAAGAATTGTCAATGAGCTGGCACGAAACCGTCTTTCCATTGATTGTAATGTTCATTGTGTTCGCTGATTTGTCAGATGGCGTAGCCTCTACTTCATTGCTTTGGCAAGCCATAGCCGTCAGTGCCATGAACATGATGTAAATGTGCAAAACCAATCTTTTCATATTAAACTTTTTGTTTGATAATTAAAAACTGGTGCAAAGATACGTACATTCTTCTAAAGAGCTTATACCTGGTTTTCGGAAGACATTACCGAAATTCCGTTTCTATCAAATAATAGAAATAATAGTTATTCTACACATGCATCATTATATCTACGCAGTTTTGCGATACTCGCTTGGAGTCTTTCCCGTCTGTGCCTTGAAAAAGCGGACAAAGTGCTGAGGATACTCAAAGCCGAGGTGCTGGCTGATTTGCGTTATGCTGAGGGTTTCATCAACAAGTAGTTGGCGGGCAGCCGAAAGCAGTCGGTCGCTAATCAGACTCTTGGCGGTTCTGCCTGTCTCGGTCTTAACCAATTCGCCGAAATATTTAGTTGAATAGCAGCATTTGTCGGCAAAGTAGGCTACGGTAGGCAGACCTTCATGCTCCGCCTTCTGGGCAATGTATTCATCGAGCAGAGATATGAACTTCTTTACTACTGAATGATTTATTTCCTCGCGTGTGATAAACTGACGGTCGTAGAAGCGCAGACAATAGTTCAGCAGCAACTCGATATTAGAAACGATTAGTTCACGCGAATGCCTATCTATAGGATGCTCGAGTTCCTGCCCAATCATTGAGAGCACGTCACGGAAGATGTTTACCTCGGCAGCGGATAGGTGTAGAGCTTCGTTGCTTGTATAGTCGAAGAACTCATAGCGGGAGATGTTCTTGCCAAGCTGGGTGCGGTTGAGCAACTCGGGATGGAATGCCAATACCGTATATTTGGCAAGCGGTACTCCTGGATTAGGTTCCACTTTAATCGACTGTCCTGGAGCAAACGAGGTTACGGTCATCTCGTCAAAATCATATTCTGTTCTGCCGTATGACAATTTGCAGCCCTTGTTTTCCTTCAGAAAGAGGGCATAAAGTCCGTAGTGATGCACAGCCTCCTGTATAGGAGAGGTGTTCTCTACACGCGCAATGCTTACTAAGGGATGAAGCGTTTCCACCCCTATGAAGTCGTTGAACTCCTGTATGGTATTAAAGAATAATTCCTTCATCATCCTATGTCTTTTAAATTTATGCAAAGATAATGCAAACGAGCGCAATGAAAGCTTGCTTTCAAATTGCCGAGTGCAGCTTATCTAATGCAAAGATACGCACATTCTCCCAAAGAGCTTATACCTGGTTTTCGGAAGATGTTACCATTATCGGAGTTTTTGTCCTTTGTACTTAAACACCTTAACCACATCCTTGTCGGCACCAACGAGCTGGCTGCATCTGTTCGGCATTCCGGTGTCTGAGAAACCGCATTTCTCCATGACCTTTCTTGATGCAGGATTTCTTCGTTCTTTATTATGTTATTGATTCATGTGTAAATACACCGTCAGCTCAATCTGTGTCAGCAGAATGCAGGGATGCTTCGTCTATACGCTCGATTTTGAATATGACTGGTCTTGTACCGTCAGAACAACAGCATATCATTTCGTTTTCACGCTTCATCCATCCCTTCATGATTGAACCACCTTGCAGTCCGGTGTATATGTATCGTGAAATGGCATCCCATGCCTCAGAGCAATGTGGCATCTTGGGACCTCCTGCTACGCTATCCGGGTCGGCAGAAGTTTTGACGAGCGTATTCAAGCCTCCATGCCAGAAATGGTCGTTTTCATCGTCACGCTCAAAAACAAACTCATCACCAATGTTGTAGCATGGACACATTCCTGCTTTGGGGTCGGCGCAATACTTCTCCTGCAGTTCCGGATAGACCTTCTTGTCTATTACCGTTACTTTTACTTTATGCTTCATATTCTTTCTTATTTATATAATTACCAATTCTCTTAGCTTGTCTTCTCTGATTATTTTGAGAGATATGTTCGGTCAAAAAGTATATTTTTCATCTTTCTTGATATTCTATTCTTTCTTTTCAACAAACGCTTGATTCTCTGTTAGATGTATGCAAAGGTAGTAAAAAATATATATCCATGTAAATCGTTCTGCTTTTTACATGGATATTCTGTTTTGACGGTATAATATATCTGCTGTTATTATAAATATGGAATGGCAAACTTTACCAGACAAATACTTAATACTGCTACGTTATTATTGGGGCTTATTATGTCTACAGTCATTTTTCTCTATTTTCAGCAATTTATTTTTTGCTTCCAGACCTCCGGCATAGCCTGTAAGTGAGTGGTTGCTACCGATAATACGATGACAAGGTATGAGGATGCTTATACCATTGGCACCAATAGCTCCTGCTACGGCTCTAACGCCTTTAGGGTTGCCGATTGTTTCTGCAATATGCTTGTAACTCCTTGTTTCTCCGTAAGGTATATGGCGCAATATGTTCCAGACTTGATGTTGGAAATCGGTTCCTATGGGGTGTAACGGAATATCAAACGTCTTGCGGATTCCAGCAAAATATTCATCGAGTTGCTGCTTGACCTGTTCTAAAACTGCAGTTGTATCAATCTTGAAATCTGCACTAGTGTGGTTTTCAAGACGACGTTTGTTGCGTTCAGCACATGGCTTTTCGTTCCAATCACAAAGACACAGTTCCTCGTCAACTGATGCCAAAATCAACTCTCCACAAGGTGAGTCGTAATATTGTATGTATATCGGTTGCTTTGTCATAATTATTTTATCTTCAATGTCCGCAGATATTCTTTCTGCTCAGGCGTGATTCTGTAGCTCTCAATGGCCTTCAGGATGGTCTTGTTATGTGTCCAGGGAGCGAGGCGGCGTTGCTCGATGTAGGGAATTGTTGCGTCCCATTGTTTGGCAAGGGCGGTGGTGAAGAACCAGGCAATCATCATTTTTACGTAATACTCTTCGCTCCTTA
>NZ_JH379406.1:949-1615 GCF_000235885.1 Leyella stercorea DSM 18206 | reverse complement strand
ATTTTTACGTAATACTCTTCGCTCCTTACAGATGCAGGAATTTCAAGATATTCTGCCTTGAAGTCTTTGTCCAGGTAATGCGACATAAGTGCTTCTATTCCAAAGCGACAAGTATATACGTGTGACGATTTGCTCCAAGTCTTGATTTTCGCCAATAGCTCCTTCTTGTATTTGGCAAACACCTTCGGAGACATAATGTCGCAGACCGCCCAGTTGTCCACGAATGGCAGGAAACAGTCTGTCAGCTGGATACATTCCTCGTAGTCCTTCACCTCGGAAATGAGGAGTCCGTGAAGCATGTTCTCATCGTAGTATTCGTGAGGAAGCTGATGAAGGAATTCCTCGCATTCTGCCTCCTTCATAAGCTCTTTTGCAAACTTGCGTAGCATGGGCACACGAATGCCAATGAAACTATCCATAGGCACTCCCAGGGTCAGCTTGGCTTGGAAAACAGCATACTGCTTATCCTGCATTGCGAATAGTCTTTCTTGAAGCAACGTCATAAGTTCTTTGCTTTATAATGCAACATAGAAGGAGCAATTGCCTCTTTATTCCATTCTTCCATATTTCATTTCCACGCCTTCTTTATCATACTGCTTGCGCTTGCCGGTTGGTGGCTCAGTAAGCGTGATGCGAACTACAGCCGTGCGTGATAGGGAACGGGCG
>NZ_JH379406.1:0-904 GCF_000235885.1 Leyella stercorea DSM 18206 | reverse complement strand
GTCACGATTTCTGCCTTGCCGAATGCAATGGCTGATTTGAATTGCAGAGTGAAACTGCCGTCCTTCGGACCAACTGTAGGCGCACAACGGGTTACGGCTGAAAGGCAAACCTCAGAATGAGCCTTGATTGCCTCCAACTTCTTGCCTTCCAAGGCACCATGAAAATACCAATTCACATCATCATCTGATGCGAGTGACAGGGGTAAACCATAAGGCTTACCGTCTTCGTCAATAAAACTGACAGTAATATACGGAGCCTTGTGCATTACTTCCAATGCCCACTCGCTATCCATTGCTCTTGATTCCTTTCTCATCATTCTATTTTTCTCCTCTATCCGTTGTACTTGAACACCTTGACCATATCCTTGTCGCCACCCACGAGCTGGCTACATTTATTCAACATACCAGTATCGACGAAACCGCATTTCTCCATGACTCTTCCTGATGCAGGATTGCCTGTGAAATGGTCTGCCCAGATGTTTTCAAAATGCTTCTCGTTGATGCAGTAGTCGAGCATCTGCCTTAAGGCTTCGGTGCAGATTCCCTTGTTCCAATAAGGCTTTCCAACCCAGTAGCCCACCTCACAGTCGTTTTCTCCGATAGGGATGTTGCTGGTTTCATGGGTGTAGTAGCCGATGCAACCGATTGCCTCGCCAGTCTCTTTCAACACAATCGCCCATGTCGTGTCATTATGGAAGAATGTCCGGATAATCTCCCGACTTTCTTCTACAGATTTATGTGCCGGCCATCCTGCACGAGGTCCTACGTCAGGGTCTGAGGCGTACTTGAAGAGCGACTCTGCATCTGATTCCTCCCAATAGCGAAGTAAAATTCTTTCTGTTTCCATCAGATTTCTATTTTTGAGTTACCATGACCTGTTGGCGGAATTAAAAAACCGCCTGAA
>NZ_JH379405.1 GCF_000235885.1 Leyella stercorea DSM 18206 | reverse complement strand
CCGGTGCATTCGACCACTCTGCCATCTCTCCATAGGGTGTTTGAGATGCGGTGCTCGCAGTGAAAAGTAATCACTTGAAAGCGTCACTACATTGCGGAGAGAGAGGGATTCGAACCCCCGGTACCTCTCAGTACGCCGGTTTTCAAGACCGGTGCATTCGACCACTCTGCCATCTCTCCAATAAAGGAAATGCGATAGATGTAGTCTTGCAATCGCAGTGAATTACTGTTTCACTTTGCTTTATTAGCGGGTGCAAAGTTACGTTTTTTAGTTTATACCTCCAAATTTTCGGCTTACTTTTTTCGTCGAACAGCGAAAAATCATTGATTTCAGCTCCTTTGAACGTTACTAAAGCTATAACATCACCTCTTAAAAGCACAAAAACAAGCTTGCTTGTTTTGCAGTGTCTTCTATTTGCAGTAACTTTAAATAAGTTACGCTGCACCTCAACAATAAAAATATGCAAGCATATTTTGTATTGTCTTCGGTTTGCAGTAACTTTGCACTTATGATTTATCCAAGCAACTTTGAAAACAAGATACAGTTCAGCGAGATACGCTCGCTGTTGAAGGGCTACTGTCTGAGTCAGTTGGGCAAGGACAAGGTGGACGCTATGGGCTTCACGGACAACGCGGAGCGTATCAACACGGCGTTGAAACAGACGCGCGAGTTCCGCCGTATGCAGGAGGAGACGGACGATTTTCCACTGCAGTTCTTCTTCGACATGCGCGAGTCGATAAAGCGCATACGCATCGAAGGCACGCATCTTGAAGAGAACGAGATATTTGACCTGCGCCGCTCGCTCGAGACGGTGACTGGCATCGTGCGCTTCCTCAACCGCAGCGACGACGACGGCAACTTCGACTACCCTACTCTGCACGACCTTACGGAGGGCGTGCTCACCTTCCCCGACCTTATACGCCGCATCGACCAAATTCTCGACAAGTACGGCAAGATTAAGGACACGGCATCGCCTCGTCTCGCCGAGATTCGCACGCAGCTGCGCAAGGCGGAGGGCAGTGTATCGCGTACATTATATAGCATATTGCACGCCGCGCAGAGCGAGGGTCTCGTAGACAAGGACGTTACACCGACTCTGCGCGACGGTCGCCTCGTTGTGCCTATCGCTCCTGCCATGAAGCGACGCATTAAGGGCATCGTACACGACGAGTCGTCGACGGGAAAGACGGTGTTCGTGGAACCGACGGAAGTAGTTGAAGCGAACAACCGCATACGCGAGCTGGAGGCAGACGAACGACGCGAGATAATAGTGATACTCACGGAGTTCACGAAGCTGGTGCGTCCGCACGTGGACGACATCGTGAACGCCTATCGTATGCTTGCCGAGGTCGACTTCATTCGTGCGCGTGCCGAGTTCGCACAGCTCACGGGCGGCATCGAGCCGGAAGTGAGCGCAAAACCTGTTGTCGACTGGATTACGGCGAAGCATCCGCTCTTGTGGCTCGCGCTGAAGAAGCAGGAGAAACCTATCGTGCCGCTCGACATCATGCTGACACGCGACCGCCACATCCTGATCATCTCGGGTCCGAACGCTGGTGGCAAGTCGGTCTGTCTGAAGACGGTAGGTCTGCTACAGTATATGCTGCAGTGCGGTCTGTCTATCCCCGTGAGCGAGCGTTCGAAGGTAGGCATCTTCAGCGACATAATGATTGACATAGGTGACGAGCAGAGCATTGAGAACGACCTCTCTACCTACTCGTCGCACTTGCTGAACATGAAGAACATGATGCGCCAGTCGGGTGAGCACACACTGCTACTCATCGACGAGTTCGGCACGGGCACCGAGCCGCAGATTGGCGGCGCAATGGCTGAGGCGGTGCTCAACCAGTTTGTAAAGAAGCACGCGTGGGGCGTGATAACCACCCACTACCAGAACCTGAAGCACTACGCCGACTCGCACGACGGCATTGCCAACGGTGCCATGCTCTACGACCGCCACGAGATGCGGCCGCTCTTCCAGCTCGCCATAGGTCAGCCCGGCTCATCGTTCGCCATTGAGATTGCGCGCAAGACGGGTATTCCGGACGAGGTGATACGCGAGGCGAGCGACATCGTGGGCTCCGACTACATACAGAGCGACAAATACTTGCAGGACATCGTGCGCGACAAGCGTTACTGGGAGAACAAGCGACAGAACGTACATCAGCGCGAGAAGGACCTGGAGAAGACTATCGCGAAATACGAAGATGAAATCCGCGAGCTCGACCGAAAGCGCAAAGAGATTCTGCGTCAAGCCAAGGAACAGGCGCAGGAACTGCTGAAGGAGAGCAACCGCAACATCGAGAACACTATCCGCGAGATACGCGAGTGTCAGGCGGAGAAGGAGGAGACGAAGCGCCTGCGCGAGGAGCTGAAGGCGTTCAAGGAGGACGTGAACGAGATAGACACCAAGACGGCTGACGACCTCATCGAGAAGAAGATGCGCCAGATCATGGAGCGCAAGGAGCGACGCGAAAAACGCAAGAAGGAGAAGAAGGAGAACGCTGCGAACCCAGCCACCTCAACATCTCAACTCCTCACCACTTCAACATCTCAACACCTCAACACCTCAACACCTCAACACCCCTTTAAGGCTGGCGACACGGTGCGTATGCGCGGACTGACGACGGTTGGTCGTGTGGAGTCGGTAGAGGGCAAAGAGGCAACCGTAGTGTTCGGCGACGTGCGCACAAAGGTGAAGACATCGCGCCTGGAGCACACCACGAAGACACCGGAGTCGACGCTACCGCCAACGTTCGGCATCAGCCGCGAGACGCGTCAGACCATCGACTCGCACAAACTCAACTTCCATCAGGATCTCGACGTGCGCGGAATGCGTGGCGACGAAGCACTAAACGCTGTGCAGCACTTTATCGACGACGCTATACTCGTGGGCATGTCGCGCGTGCGCATCCTCCACGGCAAGGGCAACGGCATACTCAGACAGCTCATACGCCAGTATCTGCAGTCGGTGCCAAACGTGACGCAATGCAAGGATGAGCACGTGCAGTTCGGCGGAGCCGGCATCACGGTCGTTGACTTCTAACTCGTAAACGTAGCGGAAGGCTACGCTACGAGACACAACAATAAAAAAGGCTGACTCTTAAGCTGCAAAACCACAGCAAGAGTCAGCCTTTTCTTATGCTTTAATCTTTATTCGTCTAAAGAATACCTGCCTCTCGGCAGTGGATTTATGAATGTTTTGCCATCGGACACCGAACGCAACCCGATTAGATTCCGAACGCAACCCAATCATATTCCGAACGCGAACCGATCAGATTCCGAACGCGAACCGACCAGATTCCGAACGCGAACCAATCAGATTCCGAACGCGAACCGATGCCTATTGCATTGCAATTAACTCGTTAAAGAGCTTCTTCTGGCTTAGCTTCCTCAACCTTATCCTCGCTGAGCACCAACTCGCGATAGATAACTGCATCGACCGAAAGCATTATGCAAACGCTTACAAGGAGATAAACAAGCGAAATGAGTGCTAACAAGCCTGATGCGTCACTAAGTATCTGGAAGAGAATATAATAGGCTAAGAACAGCACAAAGCCTACAACAAACTTCAGGAAGAACGCCTTCAGCTTATAGCCCATCATCAAACGGTTGCTCTCAGAAAGACACAAAGCCCAATTCATACCCTTACCTACAAGAAGATAAACAGCAAGCATCCAACTGAGCGAGAGTACTATTGCCGGAACAATCATGAACAGGATGGATATGTATACGGCAGAGATGATGACAGCCTGAAGGATGAAATACTCACCCATACAATGACGATATTTCGACTCGAAGATGAACATCGGACTAATCATCTCGCCCTTGCTAAGCTTCACCGGCAACGTAGCCAAAGCTATCGTGGTGCCCACATTAACGTAAGGAATCCATACGGTGACGAGCCAAAGCAACACTGACAATACTATTGGCACAAGATTTTTCATGCCTATAGCAAACGCATCCTTCAAAGAAGGCACAAACTGAAGTTTTTCTTCCATAGTTTTATATTTTTTAGATTAATTATGTGGTTTATGAATATGTAGGACTACATTCATTATTGTTAGCAATTCAGACTACTACTTAGCAATCTTCATAGTCTTCACAGCACCGTCGGCAGTCTTCACTCTTACGATGTATGTACCCTTGCCAAGTGTAGAGAGGTTGTTGCCAACCGCTACACCGCTGAGTGTGTGTACAGAAACCTTAGCGTCAGCCGGAACCATTACGCCGTTGATAGCGTCTACTACGACCTTCACGGTGAGAGAAGTTGTGGCAGCCTCCGACTCCTTATCCTTGTAGACAACAACCACCTTGTAGTTGTGTTCGCCAGCAAATGTCTCGTCGGTGTAAGCCTGTACGTGCTTACCCTCGCTGCCCGGAGCCTGGTCCTCGAATACCTTAACCACTTCCTCGCCCTCGTAAACCTTCACGGTGAGCAATGCGTCAGCCGGCAGATCCTTGCCGTCGACATCCTTAGCAGGATTGGTCCATGTAAGTGCTACGCTCTTTTCGGCAGTCAGTTCGGCTGCTGCGAGGTTGGCTACCGGTTCTGTAGCTACAGGCTCTTCCACAACGGCTTTCTTCTCAGCAAGGCTGAAGTCGAAGATGTAGCCGTAAGCATTTGCACCTGTTTTGTCGCTGATATGGAAAGCAACATAGTAGTTGCCAGCCTTTTCTACGCTGAACTCGAATGTGCTCGGGTCGCGGTCGTACACAGTGCTAAGTTCAATAGTGCCGAGAGTCTTGTCGAACGAACCCTGCACCTTCCTGTTTGTACCGAGCTTCATCGTGAACGATGTTGTGCCCGATTCAACACAACTGCGGTTGTTGGCTGTGTGAGCCTTCGCTACGTATGTCTTTCCAGCTTCGAGAGCGAATGCCGGAGACACCCAATAGTCGTTGGCGTCAGTGTTAAAGTCGCTGCTGAAACCTACGCAAGGATGCTGGTCGCCCACCGGGTTCCAGTCGGCGCCGTACTCCTGATATCCCCATGAATTCCAGCTCCATGTAGAAGCGGTGCTGGCACTGCGGTCCATTGCGGTCCAACCTGATACGCTTTCTTCTTTCTCGAACGAAACCTCGTAAGGAAGTGCTACCGGAGCCTCGGGCTTGCCTTCTGCCATCTCCTCAATCTTCACCGAGTAGATGCTGACGGCATCGTTAGTGCCATTAGCACCCCAGTTGAGTGCGCGGAATGCGAAGAAGTATACATCGTCCTTGTTGGCATCGAGAGTCCACTCGTTCTTCACCTTGCCACCCTCGCCTTCGGTTTCGCCTTCGGTTTTAGGGAGCTTAGAGCCAATCCATTCGATAGTCTTCTGGTTGTCTGCCGACTTGCTGCCTACAAAGTAGTCGAGGATTAGGTTCAGCTCGTTGTTCGGACCCGAAGCAGCGTCAACCGTAATCTTGTACGACTTGCCTTCCTTCAGCTCGAACTTCGGCGAAACGAGCCAGTCGCACGTTGCAGATGTAGCATCAGTGCCCATGTGAGCAGCCGGTTTGCCGGCAAAGTCGGATGCGGTGTAAGCCCATGTTACGCCCGGAGTATCGCTATTGTCCATCGTTGTCCATGTGGCGAACTTCTCAGCCGAGTCGAATGTCATATCGTAAGGCAGTGTACCGTCCTGGTCTACAGCTGGTGGGTCGGGCTGGTCGGGATCTGTACCCGGATCAGGAGTTTCGCCGCCTGTCTTCTCTGCGATATCGAAACTGAAAGCATAAACATATTCGTTAGAAGAAGAAGCGAACTTGCCTACTCCATGAAATGCAAAGTAGTAAGCACCATCTTCAGTCACATTAACATCGTATGAGTTATCGTACTGCACGTTTGTTTCGGCCATCTGAATATCGCTAACCGTGGTAAAAGCAGACGCATCGGTTGCCGATTTGCCGTATTCCAAAGAGAGCTGGGCTTTCGTAAAATACATTCTACCTGTATTTACCTTTACGGTATATGTCTTGTCTTTCTTAAGGTCGAAAGCCGGAGAAACATAATAGGCATTTGCTCCACTTACACTCGTCTTCATGCAATAGCTTGGTATAGCCGACCACGAACCTGGAGGGCAAAAACCATCACTACCCCAATCGGCGTTGAAGAACCATGGTGTACCAGAATTTCCGCTGGCATCAATATTAGTCCAAACACTGTTGGCAGAATCGAAGGTGATAGAGTAAGGCAGTTCTACTGTGCTCTGGGCAGAAGCATTCGTTGCGCCAAACAACGCAAGAAGAAGCCCCATTGTGTTTAGTAACGTCTTTCTCATAACTACAAATTTTAAAAGTTAATATATTTATGTCTACATACTTTCGTCACTAACTAAAGATGTATTAACTATACTAAACGTATGTTATACGATTGCAAATGTAATAAATATTTTAATACAAAGAAATATTTGACACGATTTTTTGTAGCTATTTTGTCATTTTATTGCAGAACAGAGACTCACACCGTGAATTTGTCATTAGCATAGCAGTGGTGTACGAACACAAAAAGGAGGTGCTGTTCTTGTTCCGTCGAGCACCAAAGCTGAGCGGAAAGAACAGCACCTCCCATTAAACTATGTATTCGTCTGTACTATTACTTTTTCTTTGCCTCTGCCTTCACCTCCTTTGCAGGAGCAGCCGGCTTGTAAGCCTTGTTCAATCCAGCGATAACCTCGTTGGTGATGTCGTAAGCCTTGTCGGCATAGAGGAGGTTGTCGCCTGCCTTGCTCAGAATCAAGCCAAACTTCTTATCCTTGTTGTAAACAGCAAGGAAGTGCTGGATAGAGTCGCGCAGGGCGTTGTTGTAGTTCTCTGTCTCCACCTGGAACTCACCACTCAAGCGCTGGTTAAGAGCCTGAAGGTCGCTATTCTGCTTCTGCAGCGACATCTGTATCTGCTCAGCCTGCTCGCGTGTGTAGGCGTTCTGCTGAATCTTCTGCTGGAAGTTCATGTAAGCCTGCTCGAGAGCACGCTGCTTCTGCGCGAGTGTGTTCTGGATGTTCTGACCCTTCTTCTGCAGAATGAGCGAGTAGTCCTTGCAGAACTTGTACTGCGACATGATGCTGTCTACCTCTACATACGCAATCTTAACGTCTGAAGGCACAGCCTGCTTGCCCTCTACCTTCTTCTCGTCAACCTGACACTTCGACTTGTCGCAAGAAGTCATTGCGAAAGCGGCAACAGTTGCGAGTGCAAGTGCGCCGAAAATGTTTTTCTTGTTCATCTTTATTCTGTTTTTAATTTTATCGTTTTATACGCCTGTCGTATGTACATTATATATTACAAGCTGATTTAATAGGCACCATTGCGTTCGCGAGCCTCGCGATCCTGATCCATAACGCAGTGAATGCCCTGCTTGCGCAAGCCCGGGTTGTCGTGCACGTGCTGCGAAGAGAACTTGCCGTTGCGCTTCAGCAGAACCTTTATCGACAACAATGCGAAGGCTACTGCCACTACAGCGAGGCTGATAAGCATTAGTTTTATCATATTTGTATCTGTTTTGACTAAAATAGATGTCTACCTACATTTAAAATAAGTGAAGATATTTTGTGGTGTCTTCCTTTTACACTATCTTTGCAAAAGATAGCCCCACCATTACATATCGCTACAAAGGTACGGCAATTCGGTGGCATGGCAAAATAATTTATCGAAAATTCAGATTATTATAACATCATCATAAAAAAATTAAGGAAAATGAGCAATTGCGAATTAAAACCTGCTCGCGTGTTCGAGCAGTTTGCTAAAATCAACGAGATTCCGCGCCCTTCAAAGCACGAGGAGCGCATGATAGAGTATCTTCAGGAGTTCGGCAAGAGCCACGGCTTCGAGACCGAGACCGACGAGACGGGCAACGTAGTAATCCGCAAGCCGGCCACAAAGGGTCACGAGAACGCGCCTACACTCATCCTGCAGAGTCATATGGACATGGTTTGCGACAAACTCGTAGACGTAGACTTTAACTTCTTCACCGACCCCATCCAGACTTACGTTGAGGGTGAATGGCTCAACGCTAAGGGCACAACACTCGGTGCTGACGACGGCATCGGTTGCGCTATCGAACTGGCTATACTCGACAGCGACGACATCGAGCACGGACCGCTGGAGTGCGTATTCACACGCGACGAGGAGACAAGTCTCACTGGTGCCATGGGTATGAAGGCAGGCTTTATGAAGGGCGATATGCTCATCAACCTCGACTCTGAGGACGAAGGACAGATTTTTATCTCTTGCGCTGGCGGCAAGACAACATCGGCTCGCTTCACATTCGAGCGTGAGGCTGCTCCCGAGGGTATGTTCTTCCTCACAGCTTCTGTAAAGGGACTGAAGGGCGGACACTCTGGCGACGACATCAACAAGAAGCGCGCCAACGCCATCAAGATTCTCGCTCGTTTCCTCTACAAGGAGCAGGAGAAGATAGATCTTCGCCTCGCTCAGTTCAACTCGGGCAAACTGCACAACGCGATCCCACGCGACGGTAGCATCGTGTTCGCAGTTCCGGCAAGCGAGAAGGAGACAGTACGTGCAGACTGGAACGTGTTCACAGCTAACATCGAAGAGGAGTTCCACGTAACCGAGCCGGTTATGGAGTTCAACCTCGGTAGCACCGACGCTGAGAGCGTACTGCCGAAGGACGCAAGCCGCCGCTTCATCCTCTGCATGCAGGCTGTTGACAACGGCGTGTTCGCTATGTGCCAGGACGAAGCACTCGCATACATGGTTGAGACATCCAACAACGTAGCAAGCGTGCAGACTGCTGAGAACGAAATAAACATAGTTGCTTCACAGCGTTCTAACGTCATGAGCAACCTCGAGAACGAAACTAACACCGTGAAGGCAGCCTTCGAATTGGCTGGCGCTGAAGTGAAGATGAGCGACGGCTACCCAGCTTGGAAGATGAACCCGGACAGCAAGCTCACGAAGGTGGCTGTCGAGTCGTACAAGAAGCTCTTCGGCAAGGAACCTATCGTAAAGGGTATCCACGCCGGTTTGGAGTGCGGTCTGTTCTCTGAGCGCTACCCGAACCTCGACATGGTTTCGTTCGGTCCTACTCTGCGCGACGTGCATACTCCTGACGAGCGTCTGCACATCCCGACCGTTCAGATGGTTTGGGATCATCTGCTCGACATCATGAAGCATCTCTAATATTAGGGGGTATGGCATCCCTGCCATACCCACGCAGCCTACAAACATAAAAAACCGGTATAGCACTCATGCCATACCGGTTTTTCTTTTATAGCTCTACATCTGTCAGGCACATGTCGAGCTGTTCTTTTATAGCCTTTTTGTCAAGTTTCTGACCGATAAACACGAGTTTCTGCATACGGTCGCCGTACTTCTCGTCCCAGTCTCTGCGCAGTCCTTCTTCGCGTTCGAGCATCTGCTGCAGTTCGTCCTTCGGCATTGTGGCGTACCACTGTCCGGCGTTTTTCAGCTCCATCTGCTTGCCTGCCTGCTCAAAGAGATAGCACATGTCGGGCTCTTCCTTGAACCAGCACAATCCCTTGCAGCGAATCACATTCTTCGGGAACAGACGTGCCACGAAATTGTCGAAGAAGTTCATGTCGAACGGCTTTCTGCGATAGTAGACAAACGTTCCGATACCGTACTCCTCCACTTCGCCGCCTTCATGGTCGTGGTGATGGTGGTGATGTCCGCAACCGCTATGGCAGTCGTGGTCGTGATGATGCTCGTGCTCTTCATCATCGTGATTGTGATGATGATGTTCATGCTCTTCATCTTCATGGTCGTGATGATGATGGTGCTCATGCTCCTCCTCCTCCTCATCGCCGTGATGGTTCTCAAGCTCGTTGATCCATGCAGCCGATGTAGCCACCTCGTTGAAGTTGAAGCGACCGGTGTTGAGCAGACGCTCCAAATCTACGTCGCCGTAGTTGCACGGAATGATTTCTGCCTTAGGCTGAATGGCGCGGATTATCTCGGTGAGCTTGCGCAAATCCTCAGCACTCACCTCCGCAGCCTTGTTGAGAAGTATCGTGTTGCAGAACTCTATCTGCTGTATTACGAGGTTTTCGAGGTCTTCGTCTTCGAGTCCGTCGCATTTCAGAGCGTCGCCGTTGCTGAATTCGTCTCTCATGCGCAGCGCGTCCACTACAGTCACGATGCTGTCAAGACGCGGAATGCCGTTGGTGATGTACTGCGGACCGAGTGTCGCCATCGAACTGATTGTCTGTGCGATTGGTGCTGGTTCGCAGATGCCACTCGCTTCGATGACGATATAGTCGAAGCGTTTCATATTCACAATGTCGCGCAACTGGTCGATGAGATCCATCTTCAGCGTGCAGCAGATACAGCCGTTCTGCAGAGCCACCAAACTGTCGTCCTGCTTGTTCACTACTCCACCCTGCTGAATAAGGTCGGCATCGATGTTCACCTCGCCGATATCGTTCACGATAACGGCAAACTTAATTCCTTTCTCGTTGGAAAGAATGCGATTTAATAATGTTGTCTTACCGCTGCCCAGATAACCTGTGAGCAGCAAAACCGGAATCTGTGTCATAGTATATGTTATTATTCCTTCATTAATTCAGAGTATGTACGATCCATCTCGTTGGTCATAACCGTGAAGTTATGCTGCGTCTGACAAACCTTCAAAAAGAGCGAAGCAAGGTCGGATGCTTCCGCGTCAGCAAAATCCACAGCCTCATCGAGCAGCAGGATGTTCATCGCGTCGAGCATCAAACGGAAGAGCGTAGCCCCACGTAGGGGGTGCACTTGTCCCAAGTGCACCGATTTATCAAAACGTGCACTCTCCCCCGTCTGACGCAGACCGCGAACGTATGCGAACATCACGACACGCACGGTCAGTTCGATGGCACGGTCGGAGTCTACCGAAGCTTCCGTCTCCTCCTTCGCCTTGCGCACATAACCCTCAAGATGGTCGGCATTTGAGAGATATTTGCCTGCAAGCAGCATCGAGAAGTTGCGTTTGTACTCCTCAACCATAGCGTTGTAGTACGCCTCGTCGCCACACGCAGTGCGCACAAGTGCCATCATGTCGTCGCCACGCTGCTGCGCTTCGCGAGCCAGTGCTGCAATGTCCTCGTACTTGTAGTTCATGGCTGCCAACGGGAAGAACATGGTGTCGAAGAAAGCGGGCGCGATGTGCTCATAATGCTCCAACATCAGCTTCTTAACCGACTGCGGTGTCGTCTTCTCATTCCGGTCTTCCACCTGACTCTCTATCACGCCATGCGAGAAGGCATCGAAGAACGAGCGCACCAAAGCCGCCTGAACCTTATACTTATCTATTTTCTCTGTCATCAAAGTTCGGTTTGAATGTTAATTGACCTGTACGATATAATATTATGTATATAGAATGGTTTTGCTTATTAGCGCATTACTTTTTGTAAGCGTCAAGAATCTCCACCACATACACGTCGTGCAAGCCGCCCTTCTCGCCGTACCACTGCTCTATCGACTTGTCGAGCATCTCCTCCGGACGAATCTGCGTCTTGTACAGCTTGCGACATGTGAGTGTGAGGCGTGCTTCGTCGAATGTTACGCAGCCGTTCTCGGTTGCAACGGGTGTGAGATGGGCCTCCTTCGCCTTATCGAAGTCTCTGCCCGACTTAGCACCGCAGAACGCATACGCCTTGCGTGCCTCCTCCGAGTTGCCGAGGAAAACAAGGTTCATCGTGTCGTTAGCCTCAATGAGCTCGTGGGTGTAACGCTCCGGACGGATGTACACAATAGCCACTGGGCGGTTCCATAACCAGCCAAGACAGCCCCAAGAGGCTGTCATCATATTGAACTTCTCTTCGTTGCCTGCAGCAACGAGCATCCACTCCTTACCAATAGTAGTGAACACATTATCGTTGAGTGTCGTAACGTCTATCTTTTCCATAATTATTTCTTTTTTAAACGCAGCAGAAGTGACAAGCTCCACCGCATCATGTTTTACCATCACATTGCATCCGAGGCGCAACCGTGTAACACCTCAAATATGCAAATACAAAAAACGAGACAAAACTTAAAGTCTTGTCTCGTCATCATTTTGAGCCTCTTGTCGGATTCGAACCAACGACCCCGAGATTACAAATCACGTGCTCTGGCCAACTGAGCTAAAGAGGCGGGTGGGCAAGCTACTTACATCGCGCCGCTACAACCAACTACCTTTGCTACGTTCCCGTCCTGGAGGGTTCGAAGGGAGCTGGCCGTGCAAGACTTACCCGTATTGCTCTGTAAGCGGTTGCAAAGGTACGTATTAGTTTTGAAACCACCAAACAATCACGCAACTTTTTAACTACAAACTTACATTTTTCTGCTTTTAAACCCTAAGATCTATATAAAACAGAATTTTCTCGCCATACTTATGCAGCATTATAGGAGGAAGGTGTGTCAAAACTCCCTTAT
>NZ_JH379404.1 GCF_000235885.1 Leyella stercorea DSM 18206 | reverse complement strand
TGCAAGGGAATGAACGCTTCGTTGTTGGTCTTTGCTCTTTTCTCACGGATGTATTTTCTACCGTCTGCCGTCATCCCGATATGGTGTGGATACAGGTTACGTAAATCGACATAAGCCAAACCTGTAAGGCTGGAGAAAACAAACATTCTTCGTGCCAACTCCAAAGCCTTATCCTCCATAGGAGTCTCCATAATGAGCAGCAAGTCATTTCTGGATATATGTCTACGCTTTGGTGAGCCTTTCTTTTCATATCCGACATCTTCCAATGGATTGAATTTCAGCAGACCTCTGTCAACAGCGATATAAACCAAGCGTTGCAGCCAACAAAGATTATGGTTCGTATTGGATGCACTATACCCTTTGCCAATCAAGAACAACTTATAAGATTTGCCAAATTCCTCAGTCAAATCTTCAAATGCAATGTCATTCATTCCTCGTAACCCGATGAACTCTCGCAAGTTGAGCTGCGATGTCTTAGATTGGCGATAAGAAGATGTTGAGTTAATACGGATGGAGCGCAGCCTAAGGCGTTCACGCTCCTCCTCGCCAGTGGCAAGCAATGTCATCGGGATAGTATTTGCATCAACAATAACATTCTTCAGAATCTCGGCGGTAACGATGCCCTTTTCCTTTGTTGCCTGCTCGTAGGCTTCGTCAATTCTTAGTCTGAACGCTTGCAGTTGTCCGTTCACTCTTGCATTCTTGGCTTCACCTTTTTTCGTGTCCCATTCTTCGGGAGCACAGTAAAGACCTGTTGCTATGGCTGACACTTTGCCGTCAATCGTGATACGGCAAAATATAGATGTTGTTCCGTCTGCCTTTACTCTGCCACGGTTGATATAATAAAACTGCTTGTATGTACTTCTCATTGTTATGTTCCTTTCTTATTTTGTGATAATATTACAGGGCAAACTTGAAGTCCTTGTTGGCTTCGATGAACTTGTCCATATCCTCAAATAGCTTTTTCGGGGTGACACGTGCATAGATTTGCGTGGTCTGAATGTTGTTGTGACCAAGCATTCTGCTGATAGTCTCTATCGGAACACCTTCTTCGAGCGTAACGAGCGATGCGAAACTGTGCCGTCCAACATGATAGACCAAATCCATACTTATGCCAGATAGTACTCGGAGACTTTTCATGTTACCTCTCAGCACTCGAAATTCCTGTGGTGGTAAAAGAGTAGGTCTTGTCGGGTCTTTGTATTTCTCCAACATGGCAAGCGCCTCTGGCAGTAACTTCACACGTGCAAGCATCTTGTTCTTCTTTCTGTGGTATTTCAGCCAAAGGCTGCCCTCCTCATCACGAAAGAGGTTTTCTTCCGTGATAGAAACAGTATCGGCATAAGCCGTGCCTGTATAGCAGGCGAAAAGAAAAAGGTCACG
>NZ_JH379403.1 GCF_000235885.1 Leyella stercorea DSM 18206 | reverse complement strand
TTCTCAATTACTTATAAAAAATAAGTACTTTCAATGCATATATATTCGAATATGTCACATTGCAGATTATGCAAAAAATATAACTATCTTCCAATGAAATCTCAATAACCAGCAAGCAATGGTAGTTTCAGAAAATAATATAACAACACTAAGTAGAAAATAATTATGGCACGTGCAACGACAAAAGCGGATTTGACATCATCCGCCAACGAACAATTCAACAAGATGTGGAAGCTTATAGACTGTATGACTAAAAGTCAGCAGGAAGCAGCCTTTGCTGAAGAAATGGCAACGGTCGGTAAAGAAACACACTGGAGCAGAGACAAAAATCTGCGAGATGTGCTTGTACATCTGTACGAATGGCATCAACTGCTACTGAGTTGGATAAAAGCCAATCTTAACGGTGAGTATCAAACGTTTCTACCTACACCATACAATTGGAAAACCTATCCAGCAATGAACTTGGAATTTTGGAAGAAGCATCAAAGCACACCACTGACAGAAGCAAAGACAATCTTAAAAGAGAGTCATAAAGAGGTAATGACACTGATAGAGCAATTTTCCAATGAAGAACTCTTTGCCAAGAATTCGTTCGGTTGGACAGGCTCTTCTACGCTTGGCACTTACTGTGTTTCAACAACGGCAAGCCATTACGACTGGGCTATAAAGAAGATTAAGAAGCATATCAAAACAAACAATAAGTAGATAAAATGGAGGCATAAAGAAAGAGTGGTAGTGTAAACTGAACTGAGTCACGGCTCTGTTTACACTATCAAGGAGGAGTTTCTGACCTATCATCAATGTAAATTCATATTCGGTTGTTTGTCAAACAACTGATATATCTCTTTGCGGGTATAACCTGCAAGAATAACAGGAACATCCCTCCAGAGACACTACGATTTGCTATCTAACGGAATTTCAATGGAAGCCTTTGGCCTTTGGGATTTATTGCGAGTCCATAGCACGCCAGAAAGCAGCACAAAGCAAATACAAATCTTGTACATTTCATTTCCAAGCACAATGAAACAGAACAATCAAAGGAACTTTCCTACTTTCTCATAAAAACTCTTCAATATTTAGACTTACTGACATAGGGCTGTCATAGAAG
>NZ_JH379402.1 GCF_000235885.1 Leyella stercorea DSM 18206 | reverse complement strand
ATATCCAGCGTTATCTCAAAGTAGTGGTGCTCATTGATGCTCTGCTTGAGCATCAACTGCACAAACGACGGCATGGGTATGCCGGCTATTTCCAATGTGACTTTTTTTTGTTCCAGCATGGCGGCATTATATTTGACGGTTTATATCCAAATTGCCAAAGCCGCCCGGCGGAAGTCCGTCGGACGGCCTGACAAATGTTTTGATTTAGGATTTACCTATGTACGCCGATTTATTTCTTCGGCCAACGGTTGTCAAGAGCTGCGCTGCCGACGATGATTTCTTCAGCGGAGAACGTAATGGTGATTGTCATAGGCACATCGTTGTTCGCGTCCAGAGTTTCCGAGTAGTGAACGATGTATGCGTTCTTGAACTGGATCTCCTTCATCTTGGCATCTTCCTCCGTTTTTTTGTAGATAATCTTTCCTTCTACAGGTTTGAAAGGACTGTTCAACATCGCTTCGATGACAGAAGTGTCTTCTGTTGATTCGATGGTTGCTTTTACTCTACCACCCAATACGCTTGAAGAGGGCATACCTTTAGGGTCCGTGTTACGACTGAACTCATAGTTTGAATAAAGGACGTCAAATTCCTTGTTGTTAAGTTCCAATGATGCTCTAAATGCCATAATACTTGGATTTAATGGGTTAAACTTAATTATTTTACTTCGGTTTCTCCGTCCTTGCGCCCTAACCGGTATAGATGCAAAAAAGAGAAAACCTCAAAAACGATTTTT
>NZ_JH379401.1:19985-65593 GCF_000235885.1 Leyella stercorea DSM 18206 | reverse complement strand
TATGCGCTAAATTAATTCCGCCAACGGGTTTTTCTTTATATAACTCTATTTTAGTTGTTTTATTGTATTACAGCTTGCCAAGTGTCTTCTGATACACATCTTTAAGCACAAGTCCGGCTATAGTAAAGCCGAATATAGCCGTGATGTGCGCCATAGATCCATTTGTCTGCGCCTTCTGTATCAGACAGGGGTCGTTGCCTGTGTCGCTGCCGCGATTGTCAAGCAGTTCCTCGCTGTATACGCACAGGAACTTGTGCGCTGGTTTCAAACCTGCGCGCTTCATGCGTTTGCGCAGCGCCGATCCGAGCGGACAGCCGCGCACCTTCCAGAACTCCGCCACGCGTATCTGCGTCGGGTCCATCTTCAGTGCGGCACCCATCGACGAGAAGAACACGGCATTGGTCTCGCAGGCACGCATTATGAGCGATATTTTGTCCTTCAGCGAGTCGATAGCATCGATGATATAGTCGTACTCGTCGAGATGGAACTCGGCTGCAGTCTCGTCGGTGTACATCTTCTGCAGGGCGTTGACCTCGCAGTCGGGGTTTATCTCGAGCAGACGTTCGCGCAGTGCCTCCACCTTCACACGTCCTATTGTAGAGGACGTAGCCATCAGCTGTCGGTTTACGTTAGAAGCGCACACGCAGTCGCAGTCGACTATCGTGATATGACGTATGCCCGAGCGCACCAAGCACTCTACACACCAGCTACCTACACCGCCCACACCGAAGACGATGACGCGCTTCGATGCCAACGCCTTCATCACGTCTTCGCCCATGAGCAGTTCGGCGCGCTTGAATATTTCTTTCTCTTTAGTCATTGTAATACAAATAGATTCCTGTACGTTCAGACTTATTTTTTGTACGTTCAGCTCTATCAGTTCTTCGTAACCTCTACAATTTTTGTGGGCTGCTGCTCCTTGTTGCGACGGTTCACGACGGTAACAACAGCCTGTGCGAGGTTGATGAACGCCAGACCTGTTATGCTGTTGCTGTCGAGAGCGGCAGGTGTACCAGCGTCGCCATTCTCGCAGATGCCCTGCACGAGCGGTATCTGCGCGAGCAGAGGCAAGCCCTTCTCCTGCGCAAGCTGCTTGCAGCCTTCCTTGCCGAAGATGTAATACTTGTTTTCCGGCAGTTCGGCTGGTGTGAACCACGCCATGTTCTCCACGAGTCCGAGGATAGGCACGTTCACCTTGTCATTCTCGTACATGTCAATACCCTTGAGAGCATCGGCGAGCGCCACCTTCTGCGGTGTGCTGACGATTACCGCACCGGTGATGGCGAGAGTCTGGAGCAGTGTGAGGTGTATGTCGCTTGTTCCGGGAGGTGTATCGAGCACGAAGTAGTCGAGCTCGCCCCAGTCAGCGTCGGCGATGAGCTGCTTAAGAGCGTTCGATGCCATGCCACCGCGCCACAGTGTTGCGGTATTGGGGTTTACGAAGAAGCCGATAGAGAGCAACTTGATGCCGTACTTCTCGATTGGCTCGATGAGGTCGCGACCGTCTTTCTTCACGGCGTAGGGGCGTGCGTCTTCTACTTGGAACATCTTCGGAACCGACGGACCGAAGATGTCGCAGTCGAGCAGACCCACCTTGTAGCCAAGACGTGCCAAGGCGATGGCGAGGTTGGCAGCGACGGTGCTCTTGCCCACGCCGCCCTTGCCAGAGCTTACGGCGATGACATTCTTCACCTGCGGCAGCAGCTTGCCCACTTCCGGGCGCGGCTTCGAGAGGAATTCGGTCTCGATGGTCACCTCCACATCTTTCGACACGTGATAGTGGATGGCAGCCTCAGCCGCCTTGATAGTCGACTTCATGAACGGGTCGGTATCGCGTGGGAATACGAGTGTAAACTTCACTTTCATGCCGTTGATGCGCACATCGTCGGCAAGCATATTACTTTCTATTAGGTTTTTCTTTGTACCTGCATATATTACTGTTGCGAGTGCGTCAGTAATGAGTTTCGGGTATAGTGTCATGTTTGAGTTTTGAATTTTGAGTTTTGAATTTTGAATTGTTGCGACATGCGTCGCAATTTTGAGTTTTGAGTTTTGAGTTTTGAATTGATTAATTCAAAATCGGCGTAGCCGACAATTCAAAACTCAAAATTCAAAACTCAAAACTTATACTGCAGTCGTTTTAGAGCTACGCTTGTCGCGGTGATACGAGCGGTACTCGTCGAGCGGTATCTCAACTTCTGGCTCGTACAGTTCGCCGTCGTGCGGCAATGCGAACTTCATGTACTTGATGTTCAGTCCGCGTTCTATCCACATACTTTCGTAGTAGGTCTGTATGCCGAGAATCTCGTTTGTCTGTGCGTCGAGGCCTTCCGTATGATAGAGGTCTTCGGTGCGGAAGAGCAGTGGCAGATTATTGCGCTGCTGCATGTATGTGGTGTATGTGAAGAGGAAGTTGGAGTCGGTCTTCAGATGTATCGTGCCGCCGTCCTGCAGGAAGCGACGATAGCGCTCCATGAAGTAGGTAGAGGTGAGACGCTTGCGCGGGTTCTTCATCTGCGGATCGCTGAACGTGAGCCATATCTCCTGCACCTCGTCCTCTGCGAAGAAGCGGTCGATTATCTCTATGTTCGTGCGCAGAAACGCCACGTTCTTCAAGCCTTCACCGAGTGCCTGCGTGGCACCTGTCCACATGCGTGCGCCCTTGATGTCTACGCCGATGAAGTTCACGTTGGGGAACATCTTTGCCAGCCCCACCGTGTACTCGCCTTTGCCACAGCCCAACTCGAGCACAATCGGGTTGTCGTTCTTGAAATATATCTCGCGCCATCGTCCTTTCATGTCGAACGGCACATTATCTGCTACCGAGAACGGATATTGAAACACGTTCTCGTATCGCTCCATATCAGCGAACTTCGCCAGTTTTCCTTTGCCCATTGTTGTCTTTTAATTCACTTCAGAAAGAAGTATTTTTAAAAATTCGTCAATATAAGTCATCGACACTTCAAAAATGCAAAGTTACGAAATAAAGGACGATTAGACAAATTCGGAGGGTTAAAAGTGGAATTTGGGTTGGTTTATATATACAAATAAGGGTGCAGCGGCAAAAACCGCTGCACCCTTACTCTGAATATTTACCTAATCAATTTTTACTCGATTACTACTGTTGTCCAACCGTGCTTATCCTCTTCCGTGCCATACTGAATGCCACGCAGGTGATTGTAGAGCTTGGTTGAAACGGGACCTGGTTTGCCGTCCTCGCTGAACGTGAAGCGCTGACCTGTGTCGAGGTCGTCGATGTAAGAGATCGGGCTGATTACGGCTGCTGTACCACAAGCACCTGCCTCCTCAAATGTAGCGAGTTCTTCCTCAGGAATCTGGCGACGCTCTACCTTCATGCCGAAGTCCTCAGCGAGCTGCATAAGACTCTTGTTGGTGATTGACGGAAGAATAGAGGTCGACTTCGGTGTGACGTATGTGTTGTTCTTGATGCCGAAGAAGTTGGCAGCACCACACTCGTCCATGTACTTCTTCTCCTTTGCGTCAAGATAGAACTCGCAAGCGTAGCCCTTCTCATGAGCGAGATGGTTGGCTCTGAGCGATGCTGCATAGTTGCCACCCACCTTGTAGATGCCTGTGCCGAGCGGAGCCGAACGGTCGTAGTCGCGCACGATGACGTACGGGTTGGTAGAGAAACCACCCTTGAAGTAAGGTCCTACCGGTGTGACGAAGATGATGAACATGTACTCTTCTGCCGGACGAACGCCTACCTGTGCCGATGTACCGATGAGGAGTGGACGGATATAAAGCGTAGCACCGCTCTCGTATGTCGGGATGTACTCCTGGTTGAGGCGCACTACCTTCTTCACCATCTCAACGAAGAGGTCTGTAGGCAACTCTGGCATCATGATACCGCGGCATGTCGACTGCAGACGTGCTGCGTTCTCTTCCATTCGGAACACGCGCACCTTGCCATCGGGGCAACGGTATGCCTTCAGTCCCTCAAAGGCTTCCTGTCCGTAGTGCAGACAGGTGGCTGCCATGTGGAGCTTAATATACTCGTCGGAGCAGACCTCTATCTCGCCCCACTTGCCATTGCGGTAGCAACAGCGCACGTTATAGTCGGTAGGCATATAGCCGAACGACAACTCTGACCATGCTATATCTTTCATAAAACTTTAGGTTTTAATACGTTTCTTTTTCATAGCGGGGATATGCTCCCCTAACCGCAGGCAAAAGTAATAATAATAAAACAAACGTGCAACTATTTGTGCGATATTAGACATTATTAGCACAAAAAAGCAGACAACGACTTGCGTTGTCAATCCTCACTGCCGAGTATCTTGCGTATGTCCTCGTCGGTTTTCGTGAGTTTGTCCTTGCATTGCTTTATCAGCTTCTGCGCGGTCTTCAGTTGCTCACTGAGCGAGTCTATATCGAGCTCGCCGTTCTCCATCTTTGCTGCGATGTCTTCCAACTGGCGCATCGCTGCTTCATATTTCTGTTCTTTGGGCATATCTTCTTGTTTAATAATTAGTAAACCTCCGCTACGAAAGGCAGCGTGGGTATGGCAGGATGCCATACCCTCCTACTATTCCACTCTTGATTTGAATGTTCCTTTCTCCACCCGCGTCTCCACCAGCGCACCCTGCGGCAGCTGTGCGGCATCGCGCACCGCCTTGCCGTTGTACGTCGTGATGCTATAACCGCGGCGCAGAAGACGGTCGGGGTTTTCAGCCTCAACGCGCTGTGCGAGCAGCTCGAGCCGGTGGTGCTCGTTGTCTATCTTTCGTCTTGCGGATACCTCTATGGTGCGCTGCAAGGTGTTGACATAGGTCTCCGCCGTCACGAGTTGCCTGTTCGCAGCCGTCGTTATGCGCTGCATAAGGCGGTCGGCTCTGCCCCACTCCTTCGTCTTCACGAGCGAGAAGAGCATGGGAATACGCTCCGATAGCGACACGAGGCGCACACGCTCCACATCCATGCGGCGTTGCACACGGTCGGCAATGCGGTCTGCAAGCTGGTCGAGGCGCAAGGCGGTGCGCTGCAGGTTGTCGATGAGGAACTGCGCAGCAGCCGTTGGGGTCTTCATGCGTGCGAACGCCACCATATCGAGCACACACTCGTCACGCTCGTGACCGATGCCGGTAATGACGGGCAATGGGAAGTTGGCTACGTTCTCCGCCAAAGCGAGCGTGTCGAAGCCCGACATATCGCTCGTGGCTCCGCCACCGCGTATCACCACCACCGCGTCGAAGTCATCCACGCGCTCGTATATGCGTCCGAGGGCGGCTATCACGCTCTGCTCCACGGCTTCTCCTTGCATCACGGCAGCGAATAGCTCCACCTTATATATATAGCCTCCTTGATTGTCGTGCAGCTGGCGCGAGAAGTCGCCGTAGCCGGCTGCTCCTTCGCTCGATATGACGGCTATGCGCTGCGCAAACAACGGCAACCGAAGCTCTTTCTGCAGGTCGAACACGCCTTCTGCCTTCAGCTGGCGCACTATCTCCTGGCGGCGGCGTGCGAGATCGCCCATGGTGTACTCGGGGTTGATGTCGCTCACTATCCACGAGAAGCCGTAGGCGGCATGAAACTGCGCACGCACGCGCAGCATCACCTTCATGCCTGCGTGCAGCCGCTGACCAGTGATGCGCTCGAACTTGGGGCGTAGCAGCGACCAGCGCGATGCCCAGCACTTGGCTGAGGCGCGTGCCGTGGGCGTGTTGGAGAATTCGTCCTTCTCCACCAACTCCATGTAGCAATGCCCGCGCACCTCGCGTGCTTCCGACAGCTCAGCCTCCACCCAGTACTCATCGGGCAGACTGATGTCAACGACAGCTGCAACGAGCGAGTTAAGTTCGAGGAGCGAGAGCGGCTTATCGAACGTGTCTTTGTTCATTGTTATATCTAAATACTTGTTATGGTTTCGGCTTGTGGGTCGGAGCCCATCAACGTAAGAAGCCCTGCTTCTTGAGCACCTCCAGCAGTCCTGCAGACATAGCCTCGTTGTCCTTGCGTGTGTAGCGGCAGTCGGTGTACACCTGCGCGAGGGTCTGCTTGCCGTTCAAGCGCACGAACTCGCGGTTCTCCTCAAGCGCTTCCTTCTCGGCATAGAAGCGGTCAATGCGCTCGGGGGTATAGTCGCAGTAAGTCTCCTCGTGCATGATGGCATCGAGGGGCAGACGGTCGGTGAGCGCAGGCTGCTCGTCGGGCCAGCCGAGCGTGATAGTAGCCACGGGCACCACAAGGCGAGGCAGCTGCAGCACGTCGATAATCATCTGCGGCATGTACACCGTTGTGCCGAGGAAGCAGCATCCGAGACCTTCCTCCTCAGCAAGGTTGCAGAAGGTCTGGCAGAAAAGCAGCGCGTCGGTGGCTGCGTTCTGAAAGGAGAGCATGTTGTCGTAGCCCGGGTCGGCGCTGCGGTTCTCCGCCCAAAGCGTAGTGCGACGGAAGTCGGCGCAGAACGTGAGCACTACGGGCGCTCCCTCCACCATCGGCTGGTTGAAGTGTGCCGGCGCGAGGCGGTGCTTCTGTTCATCGGATCGTGTCACCACTACGCTGTAAAGTTGCAGGTTGCCCATTGTCTGCGTGCGCTCCGCCTCGCTGAGCAGGCGGCGCAGCAGCGTGTCGCTTACCGCAGCATCGGTGTACTTGCGTATGCTGCGACGTGTGTTGATTGTCTTCATATTTCGGTTGTTATCGTTGTTCCAAAACTAACTGCTTACATACTGCGACAGCTATTATCGCAGAAGACAAAGTTACGTATTTTTTCCGTATTGCGAACGACTTATGCAAAGTTTTTTGCATATATTGTAATCACATAAAACTAATACCAAGAACACGAAACCAACGGATTGTCAGTCTGCTTTAACGAGACCGCAGTGTACACAAGTAATAAAAATAATTAGCTTTAATAATTTGCAGTTTCAAAAAAATACACTAATTTTGCATTGTCTCTACGCCGATGACACTTTAAGTGCCGGGAAAGACAACGCTATTCGGTTAGCTGCGTGTCGTGGAGATACCATATATGGAAAGGCGTTTATCACGCGCTTTGTTCACTGACAGCTTGAAAGCCTAGGAAACTCTCAAATTGTGGTCAAGGGACATGGCAACGATAGATGCCACGGGGTATGACACTATTGTCAGCCCTCATTGGTATATTATATTAATATATAATGTGTACTTACATTCACGTAAGTATGCACTTATGACTATATACATATACGATGAGGCTGCTACGTTCATATCGGCGTGGGGTCTTGGGTTGCTCGTTTCGACTACAATGGGCAATTCCTAGGGCCTCAAGCTGTGGAGCGAGTAACGGATAGAGTCTCCACGTCCTTTTTTTATATCGGTCATCACTGAGTTTTTATTTTTAATAGACTTCTTGGAGACGGCGAGTCTGGTATTATAACTATTAAAAGAAAAACTTACATATTACTATCAGCCCTACTCATATCAATCAGCGAACTGGTTTACATTCTGTATAGACCGCTAACGCTCTATATGTTTAAACCGCTTGAGCAGATGGGCTTGCTCGACGATCTCAGAGCCTTAAGGTCTGCACATTGGCTTCCGCCTATAGAGACGGTTCCTGAATGGGTTGTCTATAGCCTACCCGACGGAATGTGGTTGTTGTCATACATGTTTGCAATGGAGTTCATATGGAACAACGACGGCAAACACATACGGTTATTTTTCGTTTGGGCTATGCCAGTGGCTATCATAGCGCACGAGTTCTGTCAACTCATGGGGCTTGCCAGCGGCACATGGGATATTCTCGACTTAACGTCTTACTCAATCGCAATCATCATTTATTTACTAACAAAAAAACTATAATTATGACACAAAGCATGTCTTTAAAGCTTATCTGCTCGTGCATCGTTGCGGCAGTTTTTGTGATTGGAGCAGCAAGTTGCGCTACTTCAAAGTACCAACAGGCACTTGATAAACAACTTCAGCAAAACGGTACATCCAATTCAAACCAATCACCAACGAACGAATCACCAACAAGCAACTAAAATCAACACATTATGAAAACATCAGTAAAAGTATTAGGCTTTGCAGCCGTTTCTGTATTACTCGCATCATGCGGTTCGAGTAAAGTAGCCAACTATCTTGAGGCATTCACCCCCGAGGAAAGCGGTCTTAACCTTGTGAAGCTCACCGACGAGTCGACCAACAGTATCATCTCCGGCAACTCAACTAAGGAGCCAGCATGGGCCAATCGTGCTTACTACAAGAACTCGAGCTGGGCATACAGTGCCGAAGCCCACTTCAAGTGGTGTCCGTTACGCACTCTCGCTATCTCGCCCGATGGCAGCAAACTGGCATACCTCTACAAGGCTAACGGTCAGACAAACATCATGGTGAGAAACGCAGGTGCCCAGGGTGCTGCCACACAGCGCACATTCCGCGACGTACTCTCGTTCTCGTGGGCAAAGGACAACAAACTCTACTTCTCCGATCAGAACGGTGTCAACTATTACATCTCTTCTGTCAACGCCGACCAGGGAAGCATGATGCAGCAGATAACCAACGGTTCGGTGGCGGATTGGAACCCTGCCTCACTCGACGGTCAGAAAGTATTCTTCTCACGCCAGTCGGCTAATGGTCCGTCGGTATGGTCGCTCGACAGAAAGGACGGCACACTCACATCGTGCGCTTCCGGCTACAACGTTTGCCTTATCCCTAATGACCCGGAAGCTTTCTACTGCGTCAGAAACTCTTCTGCCGGACGCAGCGAGATATGGTATATCAATTATATTAAAGGTCAGGAGACACTTATCCTTACTGACGAAAAACGTAGTTTCGCCAACCCTGCTCTTTCGCCCGACGGCAAGTGGCTCGCAGTTGAAGGCAACTCTACATCGTCTATCAACAACGTGGTGAACACCGACATCTTCGTGGTAAGAACCGATGGTTCGCGATTGACACAGCTCACCTTCAACCCGAGCTGCGATATGTGTCCGGTTTGGGCTAAAGACGGACGCAGCATCTACTTCCTCTCGACCAGAGCTAACCGCGAAAGCAAATACAACATCTGGCGAATGAATTTCAACATCGAATAAACATCAATACAAGAACAATGAAACGAATAGGACTTATTATCTTATCGCTTCTAATGACGGTCTGCGCTACACAAGCGCAGACTGCCAACGACTCGGTAAGAATCAAGCTGCAAACAACAGCTGGTGCGGATATCGCCATTGACGGCGATTGGTCGTCAACCAACATAATGTACACAAAAGTAGCAACCGGACAACACAACGTAACCGTAAGATATGGCAGCTTATTTGAAAAGAACTACCCTATCGAAGTCAGCACTACCGGCAACACCGAATTCTCTTTCCTTATCGAAGGTGAAGCTAATATCAGCAGTATGCCAAAAGCCACAATCATCATGGACGGCATACCACAAGGACTGACTCCTCAAACTCTAAAAATCGTCGGCACACACAACATCAAAATCAAGGGCGACGAGAAAGAGTACTTCGACATTAGCGACCAAATCACTATCAACCCGTTCGAGAAGAAAGACTTCTCGTACACACTAAAGAAGCGTCCGCCACGCCTGTACGGCATGGTGATAGCCAACTACACTGGCTGCAACGCTTTCGGCGCGACACTCGCCTTGTGTCGCAACTGGGGTGCATACCTACGAATTGCCAATGCAGGCGGAGAGTTTGGTCAAGATGAGGGTTATCCAAAGCCTTATTATAAAGACGGGTATTACGGCACTGGCATATACAAGAAGAAGAATCAGACATACGCAACCGTTACAGCCGGAGTTATGAAACGTTGCCACAAATACTTGTTCGCTTACGTAGGAGCTGGATACGGAGAATTCGGACAGACATACGAACAAATAATAGACACTGACAACGAAGAGCCTAATTACAGTACAGAGCGTTGTATATCTGGTGCCAAAGGCGTAGCTGGAGATATCGGTATAATTGTAAAGTATAAAGCCCTGCTGCTGCAGGTTGGATATGCCTCAATATTGACCGGAAAATTCGGCGACACCAAGTGGCATCACGACCCATACATAGGCTTAGGCATCAGCATCCATAAAAACAAAAAACGCAACTAATCATGAAGAAATATCTTTTTATACTATTGGTCTGCTTTGCAGCTATCTCCTGCAACAGCTATGATGACGAAGTAGGATATATTGTCACAACAAACGACACATGTCTTCAAGACGTAATTTCTGCAAATCACACTTCCTGCAAAATAAAATACGGACAGACCATAAAACACGTGGCAGGTAAACCGAAGCTCTCAAAGGTGATCTTCAAACTGAATGGAAAAGGAGAAGATGAGTTTGTAGATGCACAAAAAGGTGATGACGACCTCTACTATGCTGAGATAGATATCCCGTATGACAGAAATGTAACTATATCTACTATAGCAACCATAAACGGGGAAGATGAAAATTTACAGTGTGACAGATCCGTAAGATACACCAAATCGGATATATTCGTCACACAAATAGATGGTGAGTACGAACAGAAGGTGATATCTGCAACCCCTACTTCGTGCAAGATAAAATACGGACATCCTGTAAAAGAACTGACAGCAACCCCCAATGTATCTAAAGTTGCCTTCAAGGTAGAAAGTCCTAATGGTCAGGAAATAGTTGCCGCCAAAAAAGGCAATAACGACTTCTACTCTGCCGAGCTCAACATACCACTTAATGCAAACGTAAAAATATCTACTATAGCTACAATAAACGGAGAAGACGGAAGTGTATGCAGTAAGGAGATAAAATACACAACAATGGATTTTGCCCCTGAGTTTGCAGACTCTATACAGACAAATCCGCTCAACTATGACGTAGTACGATATTGTGTCAATATTATTAAAAAACAGGACGTAGCATCTATAAATAAGATATCTACAGCAAAGGTTACCTTTGGTGAAAAGAGCTACTCATTAACCATTGCTGATGACGGCAGCATGTATTGCGACATCAACTTGTACGACATTGCAAATCTCTCTGGTAACCCAACATTAACCATAAAAAATGAGATTGCTGAATACACTTTGAAGGGACATTTGCAATTTGAAGTAAGTAAAGAAACTATCAGTGACTACGACACATCCGAAGACGGTAAAGAGGTTGACGGATGTATATATCTTGCAGGCACAAAATGGCAGAAAGGAGTTTTTGTTAAAGATTCTGATGGAAATTCGTATTTAGATATCAACGATGAATTAGGTAGTTTAATAAAACACGAGTATGAATTAGACGCATCTACAACACCATCAGTAGAACAGGCTAAAAAACTTGCTAAATATTGTTCTATGCAAAGAGTAAAGGCTATAAATGCTGTAGAAAACGATCAACAATATGGAATTGTTATATATCCAGCAAAGAACAATGAAAAGATAAACAGCTTCTTTTATCCGGTTAAGCCATGTAAAATGGCTGACATTAGAAATAAGGGGCTTTATGTCAGAACAAAAACTGATTATGGTTCACCAGCAGACAAACCCTTCTATTATCGCTATTATTTTCAATTTAGTAGTTATAGCGGAGGTAGTAATTGCGAAGGTAATAATTATGGACGCTGGGACGATTGTTATAAAATGCCTATAAAGAAATAGATTAATTATAGTGGCGAAACAAAATAGTACTTATACAATTGTTGCATCCTAACAGACAGCAATAAATACTGTCCACCAGGCACCTAAAATGATTGGTAGCGCAAGCAGAACCGTGGAATAGTTCTGCTTACGCTACCTTTTTTAATATGCAAACATCATCCGCATCGACCGACGCAGACATACGCATCGACCGACGCAGACATACGCACCGACCGACGCGGATGACAAAAGAGCTGAAACTGCAAGAAAAAAATATTCGCTACAATATGTAATAAACACCGAACGGCTGCGTTTACTAAATATAAAAACATCTCCAAAACATATAAAATAGCTTTGCCTATGAAGTATTTTACTCAAGAAGAACTACAGCCTTCGGAAAAGACATTGAGCTTCATCCGACAGATTGCCTACTCCTACAGATTGGCGCAGGCGAACAACCGCAACAAACCGTATTGCGTTAGTTAAAGAAAACAACACCCTCGTCAACTTGCCGGCTCGTCAGCTCGCGCAAGTTGAGAACTTACAAAATCGAAAACAAAAGAAAGGAAACAAAAAAGGAAATGGAAACTCTCATATCACCTTCGCTTCTCTCAGCGAACTTCATCGACTTGCGTTCGGACATCGACATGATAAACCGCAGCGAGGCAGACTGGCTGCATCTGGACATCATGGACGGCGTGTTCGTGCCTAACATCTCGTTCGGCTTCCCCGTCATCCAGGCGGTGGCTAAGGAGTGCAAGAAACCGCTCGACGTTCACCTTATGATTGTGCATCCGGAACACTACATCAAGGAGGTGGCTGCAACGGGCGCCATGATGATGAACGTACACTACGAGGCGTGCACCCACCTGCACCGCACCATCCAGGAGATTCACGCTGCGGGCATGAAGGCTGGCGTGACACTCAACCCACACACTCCGGTGAGCGTGCTCGAGGACATCATCTGCGACGTGGACATGGTGCTGCTGATGAGCGTGAACCCTGGCTTCGGCGGACAGAAGTTCATACCGCACTCGGTGGAGAAGACGAAGCGCCTGCGCCACCTCATCGACGAGTCGGGCAGCAAGGCTCTCATACAGATTGATGGTGGCGTAGACGACAAGTCGGCTCCGCTGCTCGTAGAGGCTGGTGCCGATGTGCTCGTGAGCGGCAGCTACGTGTTCAAGGCTGCAGACCCTATCGCTACAATTCACGGACTGAAGCACTGTAAGTAACCCATAGGGGGTGCAGTTGAGATTTATTGGTGCACTTGAGACAAGTGCACCCCCTATAAGTGCCCCTGAAATTACGCTAATTGGAGCGAGATGCCGTTGCTCTTCGCCATGCGACGCATGTTGAGCAGGGCATAGCGCATACGGCCGAGGGCGGTGTTGATGCTCACACTCGTGGTGTCGGCAATCTCCTTGAAAGAGAGTTGCTGATAATAGCGCATGTACACTACCTCGCGCTGAATGGGTGGCAGCATATCGAGAAGTCGGCGCACGTCGTTCATCACCTGACGGTTGACGTATGCGCTCTCGATGTTGCCCTCCATGAGGTCGTCGCCTCCGATGTTGGAGAGGTCGTTGTCCTTTCCGGCTTTCACGATGCAACGCGACGACTGGTCGCGATACCAGTCCATGATGGCGTTGTGGGCGATACGCATCACCCACGCGCTGAACTTGCCACTGACAACATAACGACCCTCCTGAAGACGTGTGATAACCTTTATGAAGGTCTCCTGGAAGATATCATCAGCGGTTTCGCGGTCGTGAACCACGAAAAGAATGTATGAGAAGAGGTTCTGCTGATTGCGCGAAAGCAACAAATCGAAAGCCTTGTTATTCCCATCGACGTATGATAGGGCCAACTCTTCGTCGGTCATATCCTTTAAATTCTTCATTTTCTTAATCGGTTTTTGTTAAGTAAATGTGCTTCGATAGGCAATAAACAGGGGTTTAATGAATTAAAAAATATAGTTGCTTTGCATTAACGCATTGGCAAAGTTAAACTATTTTAATGAAATTCCCAAAGAAAAGCTAAAGTTTTTTGAATTGTAGAACTTTTTTCACCTCATTGTAATTGCTTTTCTCATATATAATATATAACTTTGCATTGTCAATAATAACGTAATCGAACATTATCAAATAACATCTATAAACTTAAAATTAAACACTATGATTAAAACTTTACGCTACACATTCATGGCTATGCTTATGCTCGTTTGCAGCACTGCATTTGCAGGCGACATCACACTCAACGCCACTGATTTCGCTGGTGGCGAGACAGCTACAGTAACTCAGGATGGTATCACTCTCACCATCGACAAGGGCACATCAACATCTGGTGCTGGCAACCTGTATAACGGACAGCAGTTCCGTATCTACAAGGGCAACATACTGACCGTGTCTTCAACCGTTGGCAACATCACCAAGATTGTGTTCACATGTACAGCTAACAATGAGGTAAAGTGGGGTCCTGGCTGCTTCGCTGCTCAGGATGGCTACTCTTACGAGGGCAAGACTGGCACATGGGTAGGCAACGCTGCTGAAGTTAAATTCACAGCAGAGTCTAACCAGGTTCGCGCTACTACCATCGTGGTGACAGTAGGCGGAGAAGTAGGTCCTACAAAGAAGTCAGCAGGCTTGAAGTTCTCTGAGTCAACCGTCGACTACGAGCTCGGCACAACATTCACTGCTCCTACATTCACAAAGGCAACAACAGCTGCTGTTAAGTTCGTTTCTGACAACGAGGAGGTAGCTACCGTAAACGCAGAGGGCGTTATCGCAGCAACTGGCAAGGAGGGCAAGGCTATCATCACTGCTTCTGCAGAGGAGAACGCCGACTTCAACGCTGGCAAGACAACCTGCACTGTTTATGTTTACCGCATGAACGTGTACAAGAAGGCTACCGCAGTAGAGGCTGGCAAGCAGTATCTCATCGTGGCTCAGCGCGACAACAAGACATACTACGCTGCTCCTGTCAAGTACAACGCAGAGAAGCCTTACGGCTACCTCAACTCGTTCAAGGTTGACGGCATCGTTGACGAACTCAAGATTAAGTCGTCTTACAAAAACGCATTCACATTCGAGGCTGCTGAGGGCGGCTGCGCTATCAAGGACGCTAACGGCTACTACCTCTACATGGACGGCAAACACGCTTCATTCCAGCTCGGCAACGAGGCTAAGGCTTGGACTGTAGAGCCTGCAGAGAACGGCACATTCACCATCACAAACAACGGTCAGTTCATACAGTACGGCAACGGTACATTCACCACATTCGGTGCATGGACAGAGGCTCAGGACAAGGCTGTTAAGCCGATGCTCTTCGTATTCGACGAGGCAGCTGGCATCAACGGCGTTCAGACAACCGTTAAGCAGCAGAGCAACGTACGCTACAACATCGCTGGTCAGCGTGTAGGTGCCGACTACAAGGGCATCGTTATCGTGAACGGCAAGAAGTATCTGCAGAAGTAAAACAGCTTAAACAACCCACCTGTGCCGCTAAACAGAACGGCATAGACTGGTAGATATACAAAAAAGGCTGGTAGATAGGCTGGAAGATTTAGGCTTCCGGCGACTTATCTACCAGCCTTTATTGTGCTTATAATGTGCGAGTTGCGTAAGATGCTGGTAGATATGGCAGATTTTTTCAACTACACACTTATTATATACAGCAGTAGAAAACAAAAACTTGATTGGGAAAAGCACAAGAAATTTGACATCCACCCTTATGCCGTTTTAGAGTTGAAGCAATTAGCAAGCAAGGAAGCTGCGGTAAAGGCAACTCCTACCCCCACCACACCCATCCATCCATAATGTTGCCAGAATAAACCTGAAACAAATGTACCGGCAGAACCTCCTAAGAAGTAAATAGTCATATAAACGGTATTGACCCTGTTGATGGCGGATGCGTCAAGAGCGACCACGCTTGTCTGATTTGACAGATGGATGCTTTGCATTCCGGCATCAATCAAGAGGATGGCGATTATCATCCACAAGTAACTGTCATTTCCCCAAAATGCCAACAACCATGCAAACAAGATGACGCATCCTCCGACAATGGAGAAGAATCTTGCGCCATACTTTTGGATATATCCGCTGATGAAAACCACCGTGGATGCACCTGCCAATCCGCACAAACCGAGTGCTCCGATAATATCGTCGCTCGCAAAGAAAGGCTCTTGCTTCATTCGGAAAGCAAGGCAACTCCACAAGGCAAAGAACGAGCCATAAGCCAATGCCGCCCTCAACGACGCGATACGCAAGTACGGGTATTTGAAAAGTAGACGCAACAAGGATTTCATCAGCCCTGCATATTTTTCTTGTGAACGGGCAGGCAACACGGGCAGCATTTTGTGAATCATCAGAAAACACCCGAGCATAAACACGCAAGCCACAAAATAGACAGAACGCCATCCCCATATATCGGCGAGTAAACCACTGAATACCCGTGACCCAAGAATGCCTATGAGCAAACAGGACTGTATAATCCCCACGTTGCGCACCTTGTGGTCAGGAGCTGAATTATACGACACCAACGGAATGAAGAACTGCGGCATGACAGAAGATGCCCCGGCAAACAAGGATGCGCCCCACACCCAATAGATGTTCGGAGCGAGTGCTATGGCAAGCAAGGCGCACGAAGAAACGATGTAATTGGTCAATATCAGTCTCTTTCGCGAAACCAGGTCGCCAAGCGGAATGACAAATACAAGCCCTGCCACATAGCCTATCTGGGTCAATGTCGCCACCATGCTGGCGGAAAAGTCGCTTACCGCGAAATCCTTAGCCATGCTACCCAACAGAGGCTGGTTATAATAGCAGTTGGCAACGGAAAGCCCGGTAGCAACTGCCATCAGCGCCAGCAAAGGCACCGGAATACCTTGATTCTCCCTCAATTCATACTTCATCTTCCGTCGCCTTTCAATATGACACGATTTTCAATCCTATCAGAGAAGCAATGAGCGTGAACAGGAAGAAAAGACGGATGGGAGTGGCCGACTCCTTGAAGACGAATATCCCTATCAAGACCGTACCAACCGCCCCGATACCCGTCCAAATGGCGTATGCCGTTCCCAAAGGTAAAGTCTGAACCGCCTTGGCAAGCAGGGTCATGCTCAATACCGTGGAAGCCAAGAAGCCACTACCCCACAGATAAAAAGCAAGTCCTGACGCAGCTCTCGTTTTACCCAAGCAGAATGTAAGGCTCACCTCAAACAATCCTGCCAATAATAAGATTATCCAATTCATACCTATAAATTATTAAATTCAGGTGCAAAAGTAAGCAAGTAATCTCTAATGGCTTTTTGCATTTGGTAAAAACTGATTTTGCATTTGGCAAAAAAAACAGCCGTTCATTCCCGTTTCTATGTGCTATTTTATAATTTTGCACACCGAATACAACAATGAGTTATGGATATAAAGGAAATCATCAATCAAAGATATGCCATGCCGAATGCGTCTTTGGATAGATTACGGCAATGCCTGACTGAGGTTTCATACCCAAAAGGATTCTGCGTGTTGGAAAGCGGCAAGATAGAAAAGGATATCTTTTTCATCAAGAAAGGCATTGTCCGCGCTTACACTTCGGTGGACGGGAAAGAAATTACATTTTGGGTTGGCAAGGAAGGAGCGACCCTTGTTTCTATGAAAGGATACGTAAACAATGAGCCGGGATATGAGACGATGGAGCTGATGGAAGATTCTGTCTTATACGTATTGGAGAGGAAAAAGCTGAAAGAATTGTTTTCGGAAGACTTGCATATTGCCAATTGGGGACGGCGTTATGCGGAGATGGAATTGCTTGCCACCGAGGAACGGCTAATTTCCATGTTGTCCGCCATTGCTTCGGAACGATACAAAGAGTTGTTAGAGAAAGAACCCGATTTGTTGCAACGGTTGCCGTTGGGAAACATTGCTACCTATTTAGGCATAACACAGGCAAGTCTGAGCCGGATCAGGGCACAAATAAAGTGACGTGATTCGGCGGATATTACATAGTTTTTTAATAATAGAGGTGGTAGCCGTCGTTTCAGAACTCATTGGTGCTGACTCAGATGAACTAACCATCCAAATTATTGAGAATGACAAGAGCCTTGGCTGCACTTAGAGAGTATGCTCAAACGGCATAAATTCTAAATCCGAAACTTGAATTATTAATAAGTTGGTGCACCCCCTAAGAAGTATGTATTATTAATAAATTGGTGCACTTGAGACAAGTGCACCCCCTAAGAAGTATGTGCTATTATCAGGGGGTGCAGTTGTCTCAACTGCACCAACAAAAAAACAAGTACACCCCTATTATATTTCAAGGCGCTTCATCTCTGCCTCCACGATGTTCGTAAGCTCTACGAACTGCTCCACGGAGAGCTGCTCCGGACGCTTCGTCATGATGTCCTGTGCGTAGAACTCGGCAGAAGCCGAACCGCCAAATATCTGGCGCAAGCTAACGCGCAGCATCTTGCGACGCTGGTTGAACACGGTCTTCACTACGCGCTTGAACAGACGCTCGTCGCAACCGAGGTCGGTCACAGTGTTGCGCGTCATGCGTATCACTGCACTCTTCACCTTTGGAGGCGGATTGAACACCGTCTCGTCAACCGTGAAGAGATACTCCACGTCGTACCAAGCCTGGATGAGCACCGACAGGATGCCGTACGCCTTTGTGCCGGGTGCAGACGCGATGCGCAGAGCCACCTCGCGCTGTATCATACCCGTGCAGCAAGGGATAAGCTCCTTGTAGTCGAGCATCTTGAAGAATATCTGCGACGAGATGTCGTAAGGATAGTTGCCCGTGAGTACGAACTGCTTGCCGTCGAATATCTCATTGAGATCCATACGCAAGAAGTCGTTACCGATGATGTTCTCGCGGAGCTTCGGAAAGGTCTCGTTGAGGTAAGCCACAGACTCCTTGTCAATCTCCACCGCCTTCACAAGGCGTGGCTTGGTGACAAGAAATTGTGTCATTACACCCATACCAGGTCCTATCTCCAACACCGGTATGTCGGGACAAGCGTCCACCGTGTCGGCTATAGCCTTCGCTATGCCGAGATCGGTGAGGAAGTGCTGTCCAAGGTTCTTCTTCGGTCTAACCGCCTTCGCCATTATTCAGCCTCCTGACGGTCGTCAATGTTGTCGCCCTCTGTGGGTGCAAGCACAGTCTCGAAGTCGGTGATGCCGTTGATGACGAGAATGTTGTACCACTGGATGAGCTTCTTGATGTCCGAATCGTGAACGCGGTCGCGGTCGTAAGCCGGCAATACCTCTGCGAAGAAGTTGTGGAGCTCGTCAGCCGAGCACTTCTTGTAGTTGAGCGAACACTCCTTCGACTGCTCCTTCTCGCCGAGGTTCTTGAGCACCTGCCACAATGGGATGTCCTCTGCGTCGGTGTACATAGCGATGTCGCCGAGCGATGTTACACGGTCAGAAGCAAAAGCCGGCATACGGCGGTGTGTAGCGTCGAGAGCCTCAACGATGAGGTTGCGGTTGCCACGTGATACGAGTTTGTAAAGTCCCGGCTTGCCGGCTATTGAAAGAATTGTTTCCATTGTCTTTAATGTTTATTTATTAATTATTGATTATTGATTGCTATTTGTCTTAATATATCGTCGATCTGCACTTGCAGGTCGCATACGCCGTCGTTCTGGATGCGGAAGTCGCTACGTTCTGCCATCTCTTCTTGGCTCATCTGCACATCAATCCACTCGGCTGCACGCTCAGGGGTAATGCCGTCGCGCTGTACGATGCGTTGTATGCGTATCTCACGTGGTGCTGTCACGCAAACGATGCAGTCGAACGCTATGCGGCGGTCGAACCCACTCTCGAAGAGTATGGCGCTCTCAAGCCACTGCTGCCCCGAGGTTGCGAAGTCGATTGCCACTGCGGGATGAACGATATCGTTGATGGCGAGTTTATGCGCCTCGCTTGCGAGTAGGAACTCGGCAAGCACCGGCTTCTGTAGCACACCGTCGGCTGAGTAGACTGCGTCGCCAACGAGTGTCTTTAGTTGCTGCTGCAGTGTGGTTGATGTGCGCATAAGTCGCTTAGCAGCCGCATCGCAGTCGTACACCGCTATGCCACGCTGCTCCAAGAGCCGACAGACGTAGCTCTTACCCGACCCTATTCCGCCTGTTATTGCTATCTTCATTGTTTATAATCTTTAGAAGTTGAAATGTAAACATCTCAACACCTCACCATCTCAACACCCTACTGCTCCTCAATAAGATAATCGACCTGCGTCATCTTCAGTCGGGCGTTGCGCACGCCTTGCGGAGTTTCTCGCAGATGTATGCTGCACTTGTCCGACGGGTGGTCGATTATCTCGTTGTAATCGACAACAACAGCGAACTGCTCAGACGAGATGCTGCGGAACATACTTGCGCCAACGATGAAGTTCACCGTCACACGCTGTGGGAAGGTGCGCAGCACTTTGCCCTCAGGCATATTGATAGCCGTGATTGGCACCTCGATATTCTCCTCAGTGAGGATATCAGGGTAGAGCCCTATGCGCACAGTGTTGGGCACTATCTTCACACCCTTTATCGTCTCCAACGCTACTGTCCGTAGGACGGTGTCGTTGAAGTTGGTGATGTTGATTGGCACAGTCTTCACAAAGCGCAGCGAGTCGAGTGCCTGCTTGCTGCCGTAGACTGTGACTTTCTCGGGCCAGAAGCGTGTGCGAGCGAGGTAGAACGACTTGCCTGGCACTACGTGTCCAGCCATCTTTACCGACACCTGACGCGACAGTCCGTAGTTGTAGTGGAAGTCGAGACGATCGGGTTTCACCTGCACTATCTTCGATGATCCGCTGAAGCGCTGATTAATCATTTTCATCAGCTCTTGCGACGACACTACGCCGTAGCCCGACTGACGTGTGATAGCCGACTGGAAGTTTACGTTGATGGGGCGTATGCCTTCGCCATACGTGTAGGCAAGGAGTGCAAAGCCCTTGTCGCGCACGGTTACGCGCACGGTGTCCTCCATGTCGCTTGTAACGACCACATTCTTCGGTATGTTCACAAGGTACGCGGGTACGCCTATCTCCCTCTCGTATGTTTCGTTGAGCGCGGTCATCAGCCAGAAGATGGTGCTCAATACGAGAAAGAAGAAAAAAGTCAGAAACTCCCTGTTAGCTGAGCTGAACAGGAAGTTTCTGACCATATTGATTATTTGCGTCAAGCGTTTTTCCATCGAATCATCGATTAATGAATTAACTTCAAGCCGTTGGCGGTCGAAGTTTCTATTAATGAATCGGACTCTTAAGCGTCGCTCCTTTATATATTATTATAAGGAACGATTCAAAGACCTTTATTATGGCTTTCGTTTTACTTCTGTGGCTGCTGTGTGCCGTCAGCGAACACGCCTGCCTTGTCTACTGTAACGACAACGCCGCGAGCGATCTCTACGTCTACGGTGCCGGCTGTGAGGTCTACACGGCGTACTGTAGCGTGGATGCCACCACCTACCATCACATTGTCGCCCTCCTTGAGTGCATTCTGGAACTCACGAATCTTCTTCTGCTGCTTCTGCTGTGGGCGAATCATGAAGAAATACATAATAGCAAAGATAGCTACCATCATTATGAGCATACCCATGCCACTACCCTGCTGTGCTGCTTCTGCAGCGAGTACTGTTGTAATCATTGTTGTTTTCTTGTTTTAGGTAAGTTGTGTGTTGAACGGTTGAGCCGTTGACATTTGCCTGCGCTTCAACATTTCGCCATCACAACATTAATATTATTGTTTTCTTGCGATATTCTCTCTTTGTCTTCCGCCTTACTCTGCGTCGGTTGTCTTCTCTTCCTGTTGCTCCTGAACAGCCTGCTCAGCCTGCTCAGCGTAGCGTGTGCGGAGCACTTCGCCGTCTTCGAGAGCCTGCTGTGCGCGGTTGAGACGCGGTGTGGCTGGGCGACGTGGTGCCTGACGGCGCTGCGGACGGTCCTCAATGGTCTTCAGGAGCTTGCCTGTCGACATGAGGTAGCGTGCTATGGCATCAAGCATACCGTTGATATACGAGCCCGACTTCGGTGTTGAGTAGAGCTTGGCGAGTTCGACGTACTCGTTGATGGTTACGCTCACCGGAATGTTCGGGAACGTAAGCATCTCAGCGATGGCAATCTGCATTATCACTACGTCCATGTATGCCAAACGAGAGAAGTCCCAGTTGCGCGATGTCTCGCTCATATAGCGCTGATACAAATCGGCATTGAGTATTGTGGCGCGGAAGAGCTTCACAGCGAAGTCCTTGTCCTCGATGTCCTTATACTCCGGCAGGAGTTCCTGCTTTGCTTTATTCTCTGGCTCGAAGCGCTTGATAGTCTTGAGCACGAATGTGTCCACCACTTCCTTATCGTCGTTCCAATAAAGACTCTGCTCTTCGAGGAGCTGGTCAAGGTCTTCGTTCTCCTGGATGAGCTGACGATAGAGCTTGCGCCACAATTCGCGGTCAGCCTCGTACGAGCTATCTGTATCAGACATATACTCAATATATGCCTGGCTCTGCTCAATCTGATTGCACAGACCGCGCACAAACTCTACACTATTTGCCCACGACTGCTTCTGTGTCTCAGCAAACTCGTTGAGTTGCTTGTTCTCCTCAAGCTGCACTGCGAACTTGTTATAAGCGAATTTCTGCGACGGCATTTCTCCACCCTCACGCAATGCACGCTGCGTTGCTACTTCTACACGCTTGCGTTCCTCCTGTGTGATGGCAACGATGAGTTCCAAAAGATAATTGTACAAATCGTAAGCCTTAGACAGACTGAAAAGCAATTCCTTCTCTGCGCTGTCCATGAGTTTGTTTCCGTTCTGATAGTATGCGTAGGTTAACTGAACTATCTTAATTCTGATTAATTCGCGGTTGATCATCCTTCTCTTATATACTTTATTATAAATACGTATCTTGCTGTTGTTTGCATAGATTAAAGAAACGCTGGGCAAACCAGACTAAACACTGCGACACCCTTGTCTCAATAACAGGTGCAAAAATAACTAAATTTGGCTGAACCACCAAGCGAAACGTACATTATTGTGTATTTTTTAATGTATTTTTTGCTCAATTCGGAAGAAATGCGTACCTTTGCACCGCTTTTTTGAGCACATCCGTACAGAAATATAAAAATTCTCGTGTGATGGCGAATTAAGGCATAAACATTATTTTATCAACTTAATTTAGAGTAACACAAATGAAAGAGATTAACGTTACAGGTCAGAAGCGTACAGACCTTGGCAAGAAAGCTTCAAAGACATTGCGTAAGGAAGGACTTGTTCCTTGCAACCTTTACGGCCTCGCAGAGCAGGACGGCAAGCCAGTAGCTATGGCTTTCGCAGTTCCTATGACAGAGCTCCGCAAGATTATCTACACTCCGCACATCTACGTTATCAACCTCGTTATCGACGGCGAGTCACGCACAGCTATCCTCAAGGAGATCCAGTTCCACCCGGTAACTGACGCAGTTCTGCACGTTGACTTCCTCGAGGTTAACGACCAGAAGCCTATCACAATCGGTATCCCAGTTAAGCTCACAGGTTTGGCACAGGGTGTACGTGACGGTGGTCGCATGAACCTCTCTATCCGCAAGATTGAGGTTAAGGCTCCTTATCAGCAGATTCCTGAGCACCTCGACATCGACGTTACTGCTCTCCAGATTGGCAAGAGCATCAAGGTTGGTCAGCTCAACTTCGAGGGTCTTGAGATCGTTACAGGCAAGGAGGTTATCGTTTGCTCAATCAAGATGACACGTGCCGCTCTGTCTGCTGCTGCACAGGCTCAGGCTTAATGACATCAGATAGAAATATAAAAAGCGCATGCGTCAACGACGCGTGCGCTTTTTATATTTGGTGAGATGGTGAGAGATGTTGAGGTGTTGAGATATGTCGAGATTAATTATGTTGCTAATCTCAACACCTCAACATAACAAATCTCACCATCTCAACATAACAACCCATCACAACAACCCAACATCATGGACAAATTCTTAATAGTAGGCTTGGGAAACCCCGGCGCCGAGTACGACCACACACGCCACAACACGGGCTTCATGGTCGTTGACGAACTGGCGAAGTCAGTAGGTGCCACCTTCGAAGACAAACGCTACGGCTTCGTGGCGGAGACATCATTGAAGGGCAGAAAGGTATTCATCCTCAAGCCGACAACATACATGAACCTCAGCGGCAACGCCGTGCGCTACTGGCTGCAGAAGGAGAACATCGACCAGACTCGTCTACTCGTTGTTGTCGACGACCTCTCTATTCCGCTCGGCGACTTCCGACTGAAGGGCAACGGCTCTAACGGCGGACACAACGGACTGGGCAACATACAGCAGCTCATCGGTCAACAGTACGCCCGTCTACGCATGGGCATCGGTGCCGACTTCCAGCGCGGTGCACAGGTAGACTGGGTGCTGGGCAAGTACAGTGCCGAGGATATGGAGACGCTGCAGCCGAGCATTGACCAGGCGGTGGAAATAATAAAAAGTTTCGTGCTTGCCGGACTGAACATCACGATGAACCAGTTCAACAAACTCGGAAAGAAGAGCAAATAGGTTAGGTTTAGCTAAGCCTTTTTAAGCCTCAATAAACCTTTCTAAGCCTTTGCTTTTTACTTTTTACTCTTTTACTTTTTTACTTTTAAAAGTCTTTTTTACTTTTAACATGGAAGTAGCACGTATAGACAAATGGTTATGGGCAGCGCGCATATTCAAGACACGCTCCATAGCTGCCAACGCCTGCAAGAACGGTCGTGTCATGCTGGGCGGAGTGACCGTGAAGCCGAGCCGCACGGTGAAGGTGGGCGATGTGGTGAGCGTGAAGAAGCCGCCAGTAACCTACTCGTTCAAGATATTGAAGACGATAGAGCAGCGCGTGGGCGCAAAGCTCCTGCCGGAGATTTACGAGAACGTGACCGACGCAAAGCAGTACGAACTGCTCGAGATGAGTCGCATCAGCGGATTCGTAGACCGCGCACGCGGCACTGGTCGCCCCACGAAGAAGGAGCGTCGAGCACTGGATGCCTTCGCCGAGCCTGCTATGTTCGGCTTCGACGACCTTGACGACGAATTTGATTTCGACGAGTAACGCTTCATAATTATTGCTGTCCGCTAAAACTTTTTAAGCATAAAAATCAGGGCTGGATTCCTTGCTTGGAATTCAGCCCTTTTAGTCACCTTTGTTTTTATCATTGCTTTGAAGCTACAAAACAGCCCTATAAACCTTTGCCATTTCAACAAAAAAATCCTCATCCAATCGGACCTGTTTATACTCCTTCGTCCTCGTCTTCGAGTTCGTCCTCGCTTGCGGTGTCGAGCTTAGTATCCTTCGCAATGCTCACGGCACCCATGCGCGATATCTTCACCACGAGCGGTTCGTACTCATCACTCATCCTGTCGGGCGAACCGACGCTCGCTGCGAAGCGCAGACTCTCGCCCTCCACACAGTCGAATACCACACCGAGCAGCGCCCCTTTGGCATAAGCATCGCTGATGTACTGCGTAAAGTCGCTCTTGAGGAACGTGCGCTCGAAGAACACCGAGCCGTCGCTACGCAGCACGCACACCGTGATGGTGTTGTCGTAGTAGCTATTGCCCATCTCGTCGAACGCCTGTGGCAACGAGGTGTCCGACTTACGCTCTACGCACACCTTATACGTAGATCCGAGCCATTCCACATTACGTTTGTCTTCATAGCCACTCATTGTCTGAGTGCCTTTCTTCTGCACTTTCGCACGTTTGTGCACTATTATGTTGTCGCTCTTCGGCTTCTCCGCACACGACACTACAAGCATCGCTGCTGCACAAAGCACAACACAACCTATTGCTTTTTTCATATTTATCTTGTTTGGTATAGTGGCAAAGGTATAAAAAATATTCCATATACATATAAAATACGTTTGCCCTTTGAAAGAAAAACCGTACTTTTGCATATACATCAGAAAAATAAATATGAGGAAATTATATTTCACACTTTGCCTTTCTGCTGTCGCACTGTTGTTCTCTTGCGGCAACGAAAAACAACCGGAAGCACCCACACCTGCCAAAAGACCAGAGCAGGAGGAGCGTGTAGATACGCTCGCGATGCTGGTGATGCAGGTACAGAAGTGCTCGCGACTGTACACAACGGAGTATCGTGTGCACAAGATTGTGACACACGACGACCAACTCGCACTGAAGGGCAAGCTGTTCAGCAAGGATTATAACATCAACCTGCCTCTCGGCAAACGAAAGGTGGCAATACCCATTGATGCTACGATGAAGGCTTACATCGACTTCGCCGACTTCTCGGCTGCCAATGTGCGCCGCACGCCGACACACATAGAGCTGATACTGCCCGACCCACACATCGTGCTCACATCGTCGCGCATCAACCACGATGACGTGAAGGAGTATGTGGCACTGATGCGACGCGACTTCAGCGATGAGGAGCTTGCCAGCTACGAGCTTCAGGGACGCGAAGCCATCATCAAGGACATAGCGAAAAGCAATATCATCGAGCAGGCACGCATCGGAGCCACTAACGCTCTGATGCCCATGCTGCGCCAGTTGGGCTTTGACGAACCGAACATAATCATCTCCTTCCGCAAGAACTTCACACCACATGAGGTTGAGCAGCTCGTGGATGCAAGCACCATAGAGAAGAAGAATGGTGGTGCGAACAGGCGATAAACATCTATACAACTGAACGAATAAAATAAGGGCTAAAGGATGGAAACGAACAATCTAAAACAAGATAAGCAAACAACGCCGCATACTGACAAATCGAGGTTCGGCTTGATGGCGGTTCTGAAACGTGTACCTCTATCTATATGGCTGAAACTGACATTCGTCGTGCTGATTGTCAGCATCGTCGTCTATCTGATCAGCAGCATCAAGACCGTCGTGAAAACAACCAACACCACGGTGCCGGATGTAGTGAAAAACGAAAAGATTGACGTAACACCGACTATGATACGTTCGATAGAACAAATCGGCGAGTGGTCGTTCCTCGAGATAAACGATGAAGAACTGGTGGACACCGTACGTCGCGGAATATTCTCCAACGACGAATTGGTGCGCATATATTATGGTACGCTACGCTTAGGCATCAACCTGAAGGACGCTAAAGAGGGATGGCTCAGTATGTCGGGCGACACGCTCGTGGCAAAACTTCCACCCGTGCGACTGCTCGACAACGACTTCATCGACGAGACACGCACACGCTCGTTCATCGCCTCGGGCAAGTGGTCGAGCGTAGACCGTAAGGAGATGTACGACCGTGCTGTCCAGAAGATGCGCCAACGCTGCCTCACAAAGAAGAACTACGCTGCTGCACAACTTAACGCCAAGGAGCAGTTCGGACAGATGTTGCGGTCGATGGGATTTGAGAAGACACGCGTGGAGATAGGCAGCAAGTGAGCAAAAACGTAGCAGACGGCAATACACCAAGCCAATACATAACAAGAATGAGGAACTTATGCAACAACGAGTGATAATATCCCAAGACATAGAGCACGACCTGGCGCAAGCCATCGCCGAGACGGAACACGACCGTGTCTTCGTTCTCACCGACGACATCACGCAGGAGTGCTGCCTGCCGAAGGTGGCAGTGCTGTTCGCCAAGCACAACGCCACCACCATAACGATACATCACGACGATACGAACAAAACGCTCGCCACGCTCGCCGACGTGTGGACAGCATTGCAACGGGGCGGCGCAACACGCCACTCGCTGCTCGTGAACCTCGGTGGCGGCATGGTGACCGACCTCGGCGGCTTCGCTGCTGCCACCTTCAAGCGCGGCATCAACTTCATCAACATCCCCACAACGCTGCTCGCCATGGTCGACGCAGCGGTGGGAGGCAAGACGGGCATCAACTTCGGCGGACTGAAGAACGAGGTCGGGGCGTTCGCCAACGCACGCTACGTCATCGTCAACACTTGCTTCCTCGACACACTCGACACCGCAAACCTCTGTTCGGGCTACGCCGAGATGCTCAAACACTCGCTGATAAGCAACGCGCAGATGTGGGCAGAGCACGTCAACTTCGACATCCTGCAGCCCGACCTCGCTGAACTGCAGCGCATGGTGGCTGCGTCCATCGCCGTGAAGGAACACATCGTTGCCGACGACCCACACGAGCATGGCATCCGCAAAGCACTCAACTTCGGCCATACCATCGGTCACGCCCTGGAGGAGTTCTCAATGCAACAACAAGGGGGTGCAGTTGTCTCAACTGCACCAACAAAGCAAGAAGCACAAAAAGGGGGTGCAGTTGTCTCCGCTCAGCTATTGCCGCTTGCCAGAGCAAGAACTGCACCAAAGAACACTCTGCTGCACGGCTACGCAGTAGCATTCGGCTTGATTGGCGAACTATACATCAGTGCACGCAAAGCCGGATTTCCAACCGCCCGTCTCCATCAAACGACTCGCTTCATACGCGAGAACTACGGTGCAATGGCGTTCACATGCGACGACTACCCCACTCTGCTCAACCTCATGCGCCACGACAAGAAGAACACGTCGGACACCATCAACTTCACACTGCTCCACGACATCGGCGACATACGCATCAACCAGACCGCCACCGACGAGGAGATACGCGAGGCACTCGACTTCATAAGAGAAGGATATTGACTGTATCACACGAAATTAACAACAAACAGATATGAACATAGACAAGATAAAAGAACTACTACTGAAACGCGACGGACTCTCTAACACGCTCGGCATGGAGTTCATCTCCACACCCGACCCCGACACATGCCAAGGTCGCATGAAAGTAGACGAACGCAATCGTCAGATATTCGGCTTTCTTAGTGGCGGTGCCTCACTGGCTCTTGCCGAGAACTTGGCTGGAGTAGGCTCGCTTGCGCTCAGTCCGAACAATATATGTGTGGGCATCAACGTAAGTGGCAGTCACGTGAAAGCGGTGCTCGACGGCGACACCGTGACGGCTACTGCGCGCATCCTACACAAAGGAAAGACGCTGCACCAGTGGCATGTGGACATACGCAACGAGGCAGGCGATCTGATTTCGTCGGTAGAGGTGACTAACTTTGTGATGAACAAACCGAAATAGAATGAGCTACGTATATTTCCGTCTGCCTCACTCTACGCACGTTTTCCGCAACCGCCTGTCGACCGAACCCGAAGAGATTGCGTCGCTCGCCGAACTGAACGGACGGCGTGGCTTCGTAATCGCTCCGTTCACCCCGTCAGATGATTGTCCTATACTCCTGTTGCCCACCGATTGGGAGGAGGTGGACTTGAACTTTAGTGGAGACAATCAGAACGGCGAACAAACGTATCTTAGCTCTAACGACGGCGTATCAGCGATGCTGCTCGATGCCGACTACGAGAAGGAACGCCAACGCTATGCCGTCGACTTCCACAATTACCACGGACAGCTGACGAATGATGCGTTTCAGAAGATAGTGCTGGCACGCTGTGCGCGACTCACCGCTACGGAGAAACTCTCCCCACTCACGCTCTTTGCACGTGCCTGCCACCGCTATCCGCGCATGTTCGTAGTGCTGTTCTCAACCGAGCGCAGCGGCACATGGCTCATAGCCACACCCGAAACTCTCATCAGCGGCACCGACGGTGCAATGCAGACCATGGCACTTGCCGGAACAATGCGGCTGAGTGGCGCAAACCTCGACTTCGATGTGGAGGGTGGTTCGATAGGCAAGGACGACATCCGCTGGAGTACAAAGAACATAAAGGAGCAACGCTACGTGGAGACGTACATAACCGAATGCGTGGAGCAGTTCAGCGACGACGTAAACGTTGAAGGACCGTTCACCGTGCGTGCCGGCGACCTCGTGCACCTGCGTTCCGATATACGCTTCCACCTGAAGGACACGGCGCATTTGGGCAATCTTATTAACGCTCTGCACCCTACGCCTGCCGTTTGTGGTATGCCGAAGGATGCCACACGCGACTTCATCATCAACAACGAGTCGGGAGAGCGCAACTACTATAGCGGATTCTCCGGTCTGCTCGACCCCAACGGCGACACTCGCCTCTTCGTCACGCTGCGCTGTATGCAGATAGAGGGCGAGAGCGAAGCCACTGCCTATCGCCTGTATGCCGGCGGCGGACTGCTGAAGGACAGCCAATGCCAGGCGGAGTGGGAGGAGACGGAGGCGAAGATGAACACCATGCGACAACTGTTCAAGCACATATAAAGCATTTGCGACAACAAACGAAATAATGTACAGCAACAAGGAAAACATAAACATACTCACATCGCTGCTCCTCGAATGGGGAGTGACGGATGCGGTGGTGTGCCCGGGCAGCCGCAATGCTGCCATCGTGCACAACCTCAACGAGTGTGGCACGATACGCTGCCACCCCATCACCGATGAGCGTTCGGCAGCGTTCTACGCCATGGGCATCGCCCTCAACACGAAGCACCCCACCGTGGTATGCGTCACATCGGGTTCGGCTCTGCTCAACACCGCTCCGGCTGTGGCAGAGGCTTACTATCAGCACGTACCGCTCATCGTCGTCGCAGCCGACCGACCGCAGCAATGGATCGACCAGCTCGACGGTCAGACTCTGCCACAACCCGATGCGCTCAATCGGTTTGTGCGCCGAAGCGTGTCGCTGCCCGAACCGCGCACCGAAGAGGAGCGTTGGTACTGCAACCGTCTTGTGAATGAAGCCTTGCACGCTGCTACATTCCGCCAGCCGGCTCCGGTGCTTATCAATGTGCCAATCACCGAACCGCTCTTCACGTTCGACGTTGCCTCACTGCCGAAGGAGCGACGCTTCCGTATGCTCGACAGCGAGGCGACACTCACCGACACCACCGTCGAAGCTCTACAACACGAACTGTACCAGGCGAAACGACCGCTGATAGTGGTCGGACAGATGGCTGCCGACAGCTTCGGATGCTCCGTCTTCGACATCAACGAGCTGACAAAACACTTCGTCGTATTCGCCGAACCGCTATCGAACAGCGGCGAGACAATCCACTTCGACGAGGCTGTGAGGTGTCTCACGGCGCATCCCGAACTCTCTCCCGACTACACGCCCGACTACATTATATATATTGGCGACACACTGGTCAGCAAGGCTACGCGCCGATGGCTGCGGCAGACACATGCCCCGTCGTGCCTCATCACGGCAGACCCACTGCACGCGAGCGACCCACTCATGTCGTTGCGCCACATCGTGACGTGCGACAACGCCAACCTTGCGCTGCTCATGCCCATGCTCTACGACATATATACACACCGCGACCTGCACACTGACGACGAAGTGGCGTGGCGTAACGAGGAGAGCAGAACGATGTTTCTGAACAAGTGGAAGAGCTTGCTCAGTCAATGGGCAAACCACGCTGCCGCATACGAGCCCGAATACTCGCAGATGGCGGTAGTGAAATACTTCGAGAAGCTGATAGAGGAGGCTGCCGTATGCGTGAATACCCACTACGCCAACAGCACCGCCGTGCGCCTCGCCTGCATCTACGCCAACCATTACGTGTGGTGCAACCGCGGTGTGAACGGCATCGAAGGCTCACTGTCAACGGCTGCCGGCTTCTCGCTCACCGACCACGACCTGAACGTCTGCATCATCGGCGACCTCAGTTTCTTCTACGATCAGAACGCATTATGGAACAACTGCGTAGGTGGCAATCTACGCATACTGCTGCTCAACAACTCCTGTGGTGGTATCTTCAAGCAGCTACCCAACCTCCACCGCAGTCCGGTGGCTGACACCTTTGTGGGTGCAAGCCATACGACAACGGCGAAGGGCATCTGCGCACAGAACAACGTGGAATACATCGCGGCACACAATCAGGAAGAAATGCAACACGGAATAAGCGAACTTCTGACACGCAAGGGCAATCGCCCCGTGCTGCTTGAAGTGTTTACGGATGCAGCGATTGATGCTGAAACACTCAGCAGATACTATTAACTTAAGTTTCGCAAGCGAAAGTAGTTAAGAAGTTAAGGAATTGTCGCGCCCTTCGGTCGCTAAGAAGTTAAGCCATTAGTTTTTTTGCTTGATTTACAACATTAAAAGCATTTGGCTTAACTTCTTAAATTGCTTATAATGCCATATCAAACAAAAAACTAATGGCTTAACTCCTTAACTTCTTAACTCCTTTAACTCCTGAATTCTCGAAAGTTCAGCTATTAATAAATACGCACGTCAACAATCACCATGCTGCCCACCGCCTCGTTGATACGCTTCACCAATTGGGAGCGCATCATCGTAAGGTCCTGGCGCAGTGCCGGACTTTGTATCTTTACGAACAACGTTTGGTTCTTTATGAATTTCTCACCAGTGTACCGCGCCACGCCTGCACCTACTACCTTATCCCAAGCGTCTACAGCACGCCGCTGCAGCAGAGGAGTCTCAAGACCTTCGCGTCGCAGATACATATTTAGCAAGTCGTTAATCGACTTTACGTCACGTCTGAACATACACTTTATTTATTAGTCGGTTGATGAGGAACTATCTCACCGCCCTTCACGTCGAACAGGCGATAGTCGTAACTTACACTATCGAGTATGCGGTCAAGGTGTTCGCGGTTGGTGTCGGTGATGAATATCTGTCCGAAACCGTCGCCCGACACCAACTTCACAATCTGCTCCACACGATGCGAGTCGAGCTTGTCGAAGATATCGTCAAGCAGTAGTAACGGTGTAGTCTGCGATGCTGTGCGACGCAGGAAATCGAACTGCGCGAGTTTCAGTGCCAGCACGAATGTCTTTGTCTGCCCCTGCGAGCCCTCGCGCTTCATCTGATAATCGCCGAGCATCATCTCCAAATCGTCGCGATGCACGCCATGCAGCGAGTAGCCCACAGCTCTGTCTTTGAACCTGTCGCGCTGAATAACGTCCAATAGCGGTCCACGCTGCGCGTGCGATACATACCTTAGCGATACCATTTCTTTACAATCCGACACGTGCTGATATATGCGTTGGAACACGGGCACGAGTCGCTCCACGAAGTCCTCACGCGCACGGAATATAGTCTCACCGTGTCGTGCCATCTCCTGCTCCCAGATATCAAGCAGCGCAACATCAGGTTCCTGCTCCATCTTCAGTAAAGCGTTGCGCTGCTGAAGTGCCTTCGTGTAGCTATTAAGAGCATCGATGTACGTGTTGTCATACTGCGATATCACGATATCCATCAGTCGGCGGCGCTCCTCACTACCACCAGCGATGAGCGTTTGGTCTGCAGGCGAGACGAAGATGAGCGGAATCAATCCGATATGCTGCGAAAGACGCTTGTACGCCTTTTTGTCGCGCTTCAGCTGTTTCTTCTGTCCACGCTTCATGCCACAGTACACTGCCACAGGTTCATCCTCATCAGTAGCATACGCAGCGTCAAGCATGAGGAAGTCGGCATCGTGCTTTATTATCTGCGAGTCGATTGGATTGAACGCACTGCGACAGAACGACAGGTAATAGATAGCATCGAGCAAGTTGGTCTTGCCCTCGCCATTGCTACCGAGAAAACAGTTGAGTTTGGGTGAGAACTCAAGCGAAGCCTCACCGATATTCTTGAAATTGAGTATGGATAAATTGCGTAATATCATGTAATTATATACCCTGTAGACCCACCGTGGGTCGCCATTATAAATAGAAACAACACGTTGTATTACTGCAAAGTTACCCCATTTATTATTGAAAAAAGAAAAAAAGGCAGAATAAATTTCAATATATGAGATAAAATCAGTAATTTTGCTCCTCGCAATGTGTTGCATTGCAAACTATAAACCGATAAAATAAAAAAACAAAATAACAAATGACAAACAAAATTGATTTTGGTGCAAACTCACACGTAGAGAGCACCAACAACAAAGAAGATTTCTTCTTGAAGTTCAAAAAGCAGATAATCATCGGTGTGGTAGCTATCCTCCTCGTCGTAGCAGGTGCTATCCTTTACAACGCTTACGTAGCAGGTCCGCGTGAGGACAAGGCAAGCACAGCTATCGCAAAGGGCGAGCAGTACTTCAACGCTGAGCAGTTTGACAAGGCTCTCAACGGCGATGGTGCAGGCTATGTAGGCTTCGTGAAGATCGCAAGCGACTACAGCAGCACCGACGCTGGCAACCTCGCTAACCTCTATGCAGGTCTGAGCTACTTCAACCTCGGCAAGTACACAGAGGCTGTTACATACCTTGAGAAGTTCTCTACAAAGGGCGACGCTATGGTAAGCCCGACCGCTACAGCTGCTCTCGCTAACGCTTACGCACAGACAGGCAACGTAGACAAGGCTATCAGCACACTGAAGAAGGCTGCCGACATGGCAGACAGCAAGGCTGACGACGTAAACAACAGCATATCGCCTACATTCCTCCTTCAGGCAGGCAAGCTTCTCGAAAGCCAGAACAAGAAAGACGAAGCTCTGAAGCTCTATCAGGACATCAAGAAGAAGTACGTAAACTCTTCTTTGGTACAGAGCTCAGAGATCGACAAGTACATCGAGCGCGTTTCAGAGTAATCGAATAACCAAATATGGCTACATCACTCCATAACCTCTCACAGTACGACATCACCACCATCCCCGACGCAAGTAACATGTGCTTCGGCATTGTGGTGGCTGAATGGAACGAGGAGATAACGGGCGCACTGCTCGACGGAGCCGTAAAGACTCTCGAGAAGCACGGCGCTCTGCCCGAGAACATACACATCAAGACCGTTCCGGGAAGCTTCGAGCTTATCTACGGTGCTCACCAGATGGTGCTCCACGGAGGCTACGACGCCGTGATAATCCTCGGAAGCGTGATACGCGGTGAGACTCCTCACTTCGACTACATCTGTCAGGGCGTAACGGCAGGCATCGCACGCCTCAACACCACAAGCGAGATACCTATCATCTACGGCTTGCTCACCACCAACGACCTGCAGCAGGCACTCGACCGCTGCGGTGGCAAGTATGGCAACAAGGGCGACGAATGCGCTATTGATGCTATCAAGATGGCGAAGTTCTAACGAATACATTTTTATAACATACAAAAAGTCCGACAAGATCAATCCACTTGTCGGACTTTTTTATTATACTTGAAACCCTACATATTTCTTATTATTGCTATCCAGTACAACTTGCAATCAACTAAATTATGGTTAGCACTTACTTCCTAAAATATATTTTAGACAATACCACTATCGAACAAATCGCCTCTGCAACAACAGCAATAGGTAGGCAATACAGAACAGAATCAATAAAACCCAGATTACAATAATAGAGAAAAAATTGCATAGGCAAGTACATTATAAAAAAACCTGCAGAAACACTATACATAAAAGGTAGCGGTTCCTTTTCCAACCATAATTGTTGCCCACAATGGTTACAAGTGGTAGAATACTTTGTTCCTTTTATTATATACTTTAGGCATTTTCTTAAGGATACCTTTTTATGACAATAAGGGCATTCTCTATTTTTCATTGATGTTTTTATAAATTACAACTTTTGCTTTATTATTTCAGTGATAACAAGGCTCACCCGATAACGGTTCAAGAAGAACAGACAGAGTAAAGCGGTCGGCAAATCTGCCGACCGCTCCTTTCTTTCGTGAGCATCAGGCGGACAAAGAAAGGAGCAAAGCCCCCCCAATGAAAAACACCTCGTTACTTTTGACAGTGAGTTGAGACGGCTCTGAAATGAAAAACGAGGGGGCAGTTTGCAATCTGCACTCTCTTATTTTCTGTTATTCGGAAACAAGAATTTTATTTTTCTCTCTGATATTTAGCAATAAGTTTTTTTAATATTAAAAGTATGTCATCAAGGGAAATGCCACTGCGCTCGCTCATCATGGCAATAGTTGCTTTAGGAATGATGATGCGTGCAAGAGGCGAATTGAGCATTTTGAAAGCAGAATTCATGCTTGGCAAATCTTTCCGTAACTGTGGGTAAATTTTGAACAAATCCTGTAAGCGAGTGTTGGCAGAGAGTTCTATTGCCGAGTTTCCTTTTGTAGCAGGTGTATCATCTGAAGTAGAATTTTGATCCTCCATTGATTTTACCCCTTGTGTGTCATTTGACCATGTCAGCAGCGTGCGTGAACCTTGAAGCTCACGAATGCGACTACAATCTTGCATCATTTCGAGTACGCCTCTGAATCGTCCTTCTGCATCACGCACGGCTACATAATAAATATAGATGAACACACCTGGTTTGTTAATCCAAAAATCTACGCTATCTTGCTCTCCCGAGCGGAATTTGGCAATAATTTCCTCAACGAGGTGAACACTGGTGCGTGGGTGGCAGTTTTTCACATCACGTCCGATAACATTCTTGCTGCGTGGGAAGATGCGGTGGTTGGTATCTGAATAGAAGCGAACGAGTTCGTTTTCATCTACATAAGATATATCTACAGGAAGATGCTTGTAAATGAGGTTGATTTGTTCGAGGGAGAGTTTGCCTGTTGTAACGTCGAAAACTCGGTCTGTATCGCCTCCTCCCAGCCCATATTTACTAAGAAGCGCAGATAGTTCTGAGGCGAAACCGTCAGGGACTGTTGTGGGCTGGGTTTCTGTTTTGTCTGTATTTTGGAATCCTTCTACATCAATCCATGCAAAGCCAATTTCGTAATCTCCCGAACGCATCTGTTCGAATTCTTCTGGAGTAATCATTGCCAAAGCAGTTGGGTAGAGTACAGATTCTTCTTTCTGTAAAAGATCCAGCACATCTGCCACAATGGTAGACTGCATCGCCAAAAATTCCTCTTCTTTGTCTTCCTCAATAAGTTTTTTAGCATCGCGTATTTCGTCTCGCACAAAGTCGTCGAGCAGCCACATCGTAGTCGTGGGGCGGTCAAATCCTTTCTGTTCGAGTATGGAGTAGAGCTGGTTCTGCTTACGCGAAAGGTGAGTACGAAAAGCCGCTATTTGGTCGTACAATTCGAGCCACTGATTCTTGATAATCGGATATTGTACAAGGTCTTCTATGGCGAGCATGTGGCGACGCATTTCATCGTTCTCTCTGTAGTAGCACATGATAGGGTGGTTGAGAGGAAGATTTGGGCGATTGGTGTCCATCACTTCATCAAACAGCTCAATCATTTTTTGAATATCCTCCTTGCGGCACTCGTTCTCTTCTATGGTTTTGAGTTCCTGTTCTGCCAATGCAATTTCATAAGGGCGGATTTCCCCTATTTGCTCTCTTATTCGGGTTCTACCCTCTTCCAATGAAATATCTCCTCGTTGGTATGCCTCTTTAATCTCGAGTATTTTACCGAGTTTCTCAAGGTCTGCACTCGGCAGGTGTTTTTTCATATCCATAACGTTATTGTCTGTTGATGAGGTAAACGAAAAAATCACTCTCTTCTATGGCATTTACGCCTACATGAGCTTCGCCGGGGAAATGTAGAACGGTGCCTGTGCTGATACGATGTATCTCGGTATCGTCAAGAACAACCTCCACAGTTCCTGCCACAATAGTGAAGAATACTTCCTGTCCTTTATGGTCGTGTGAGGGTATTTGTTCTCCGCTTTTCAGATGCAGGTGTACAAGCATAAGTTCCTTGTTGTTAATCACCTTACCTAAAGTATTGATTTCCTGCCCAATGGGTTTAATTGTCTGTTTCATAATTCCTCTTTTTATTAGGGTTTATAGTTTTAATGTAATATTGGCACGGAGCGAATACCGAAAGAGGCAATCACTCCGAAAACTTGATTTAAAGACCGTCGTCACCGCTTGAACTACCGCCTCCATTGAGTTTTGGCGTTGGTTCGGTCTTGCCTTTCTTGGGCTTGGCGGTCGTCTGTTCGTAGGTAACGTCGGTCAGCGTGAAGTACTTGCGCGAGGGTGAGCAACCTGCACGGTCTTTCCTGCCTGAGGACCGACATTCATCTTGCGTTCCATAAGAACGAACTGCAACGGTTTATTTGCAAAAATACAACACTCTTTCTAATATAGCCAATCATTATACATAAAAGACGTTAATTGCATTAAAAAAACTATTGCTGCCCATACATCGGCTGTCCGTTAAAATGTGTACCTTTGTTCATGGTTACTTGAATTAATATTTACAAGAAACAAATGTAACTAAAAGGGCTGATACTTCGTGAGAAGTGTCAGCCCTAATTTATTTTATTTGAAAAGTTTTAGCGGACAGCAATAATTCTTATACCTCAATTTCTATCATCCGCATCGATCGGCGCAGACATCCGCGTCGGTCGGCGCAGACATCCGCATCGGTCGACGCAGACATCCGCGTCGGTCGGCGCAGACATCCGCATCGGTCGGCGCAGACATCCGCAACGGTCAGTGCGCATCGGAGAGGCAGTCTATTTATACTGCGCGATGCGCTCCTTACACTGCTCCATGAGCCACTTCGGAGTGCTTGTAGCACCGCAGATGCCCACCGTGTGCACATCGTCGGTGAACCATGCCATGTCTATCTCGTCGGCACTTTCTATCTGATAGCTACGCACATTCACGCTGCGACACTCGTTGAAGAGCACCTTGCCATTGCTGCTCTTGCGTCCCGATACGAACAGAACGAGGTCGTGGCGCGAGGCGAAGGCTGCGATGTTCGGCATACGGTTAGCCACCTGTCGGCAGATAGTGTCGAAGCTGCGGAACGTGGCACCCTCCTCAATGTGCTGTTGTATGTAGTCGATGACGCGATGGAAGCCGTCGAGCGACTTCGTGGTCTGCGAATACAAGTAGATGTCGCGCGAGAAGTCGAGGCGCTCCACGTCCTCCACCTTCTCCACCACGATAGCCTTGCCCGCAGTCTGCCCCACCAAACCGAGCACCTCGGCATGTCCGCGCTTGCCGAAGATGACGATCTGCGCATCGGGTGCCGCGTCGTACTGGCGCTTGATGCGCCGCTGCAGTGCCAACACCACGGGGCATGTGGCATCTATTATCTCTATGTTGTTTTGCTGCGCTAAGGCATAGGTCTCCGGCGGCTCGCCATGCGCACGCAGCAGCACCTTCACGTCGTGCAGCTGGCGTAGGTCGTCGTGATTAATGGTGACGAGTCCTTGCTCGTGCAGTCGCTCTACCTCCATGCCGTTGTGTACGATGTCGCCCAGACAGTAGAGTGCATTACCCTTGGCAAGCTCCTCCTCCGCCTTCTTTATGGCGGTAGTGACTCCGAAGCAGAAGCCGCTACCCTCGTCTATCTCTATTGTTAAATTCATTCTGCTACAATTACGATCGTAATACCTTTCTTATTATAGTAACGTGTACAGAGCCTATTCTGCTACAATTTTAATGGTTGTCTTCGGTTGGTCGGGGTCATTGGTTATCATCAGTACACGTGGTTTAGAGCGTGCGGTCTTCAACAACTTCTTCTCCGCAGTCACCTTCAGCTTAGCCGACTCACCTGGCTGCAGCGTCTGCTTGTTGAGCGACACCTGCAAGCCCACGGTGAACATCTGCAGACTCTTTATCTTCAGTTCCGACTTGCCGTCGTTGCGTATTACCACCTCGCCTTTCAGTTTCTTCTTCGTGTCGAACTTGCCGAGGTTAAGCTCTACGGTGGATAGGTAGAGTTTCGGTGCATTGGCCAGCTGCTGCGCTGTGAGGTTGTCGAACTTGGGCAGAAGCACTGCCGAGACGCTTATCTCCTTCTCGCGGTTCACCTTGTCGCCCGGGAACGCACCGAGGAACACCGAAGTCTGCGTCAGTCCCATATCGCCGAGCTTGCGCGAGTCGAGTGTCATAGTGATAATGCCGCTATGACCGGATGCAATCTTCGAGGGTGACACATCTGCTGTGAGATACTGCGGAAGGTGCATCACCACGGGTTGCACCGTTGTGCTCGTTGCGTTGAAGATGTGTATCTTCTTCTGCGGACAGTCGCCACGGTTCACGTCGTCGAACTCCACGTCGTTGCAGTCGGACTTGATATTGCCCAGCATGAAGTTGTAGTTGCCACCATAGTCGACCATCTCGCGCACCACGTTGCCACGCACGCGCAGCACGAGCGGCTTGTCTGCGCCCTCGCTATATATACCGACGTACTTGTCGAAGTGGCCCATTGTCTCGGCATCGTAAGTGACGCTGACCATGAACTTGTCGCCTGCTTCTATTCTGTCCTTCGGATATGCCACACTGGTGCAGCCACAACTGGTGCGCACATCGATGATACGGACCGGCTTGTTCGACTTGTTTCTCACTTCAAAATCGGCGGTGGCAGGCGATTGATACATCACCTGTCCGCAGTCGATTATCTCGTTTGTCGCCACTATGTTCTGCGCCATTGCTCCGAAGAGCGGCATCGTCAAAAGTGCGACACTAATAAATATCTTCTTCATATGTATATGTATTTTTTTAAGTTTCGCAAACGGAGTTCTTAGGAGTTAAGGAGTTAAGAAGTTAAGAAGTTAAGCCAAATGCTTGTAATGCTGTAAATCAAGCAAAACTAATGGCTTAACTCCTTAGCGACCGTAGGGCGCGACAACTCCTTAACTTCTTAACTACTTTCCTTAACTCCTTAACTCCTTAACTTCTTAACTCCTTAACTACTAAGAACTACCGCTTCACACTCAGCACGATAGCCTTAGTGCGTGCTGCGAACTCCGGACTGTAGGCACACTGTACTGCGCACGTGCCTGTCTGATAAACGCCCTTACGATCTACGTAGTACTCGGTCTCTACGACGTGCTTTCCCTTCGAGAGGCGGTCGAAATAGTAGTTCGTGGTGTTGTCCTTAGGCGCACAGTAGTAGGCTCCGTTGTAGCCCGAGAGCTGACCAAGCGGCTCCAGACAGGCAGCACGGCGGTCGACGAGCTGCACGAAGTCGTAGTCGCGTTCCGCCTTTATGGTGATGCGCACCGTTATGCGGTCGCCAACGGCGAGAGTTGCGCCGTCTGCACTTATCTTCTTGCCATTCTTCAGCACCTCGCGCACTACGCTCATGCCCTCCGCAGCGTCAGCTACAGCGGCTGTAGGCTGCTCAAACTGGGCATATACTGCGCCCCACGACGTGCCTTCTGTCTGCTTCTCCACGCTCAACGTCTTCATACGGTCGCCACTCTTGGAGGTCTTCACATAGCCTAAACCAGCCGTAGCCTTCGGCATGTCGAGTTTCTGACCGTTGAGCTTCAGCACAGCCATCGGCTTGTTGGCAGCGAGCGACGAGCAATCGCCACCGAAGAACGCATAGACAGCATTCACAGAGTTGATAGGTGTGTCCCAAGCCTGTGTACGCTTCGACTGCAGCAGCCATTGCTTCATCTCGTTCACGGTCTGCACATCGTTCGGAGCAACCGATTGCAACGCCTCTATAGCAGCCACCTGCGACGGAATGCGGTAGTCGAACCATGAGTAGAGTGCCTTCGGTGTGTCGAAGTAGCGTCCCATTGGCTCCTTATATACAGTATATTCCTTTACGCTCTGCACCATGTCGGCAGCCTCAGCACGGTAGTTGTTGCCGGCAAGCACCACGGCTGCCACACTCTTTCCGTATATGGAAAACTGCGCTGTCTGCCGAGCGAGCAGCCTCAAGAGATAATTGGCGTTGTCCTTCACCATGCCCTTGAGCTCGCGCTTTGCGAGAATCGTAGCATAGAGATACTCCACAGCCAATTCGCTCGGACGCAGGTTCTTTACGTCCTTGCTTGCCTTCATCGCCTTCACCTCCTGTGCTATATGCTTGTCCATGAAGCGGAAGGCAGCATCCATCATGCTCTTCACCTCTGGTTGCACGCCCATCATCTTATCGAGTCGCGCAAGCGTTGTGAGCACGCTCTGCGTCATGTATGGCGAGCCAGTCATGCCCTGCCACCACGAGAACGAACCATCGGTGTTCTGCAGTTTAGAGAGTCGCGAGAAGTCGTCGTAGAGTCGCAGATACGTTATAGCCGGATCGAAGTAGTCCATCAGTCGCAGTTTCTGCTCCGTCTCGCGTGTAGCATCCATCACCCATGGTGTCTCGCTGAGCAATGTCTGCTTCAGTTCGGCATTGCCCTCGAGCTTACTCTTTAGCGGCAATTCATCTACGCCAATCGTTGTCTCCTCTTTCCAAAGCTCGACCATGTTGCGTATTGCGTCCGACGAATTCATCAACAAGTTACTGATGCTATTGGCAAAATACGACGATACCAACGATATGGCGTTGTCGCCCTCAACAGCGGTCATCGACGGCAGTGCCTGTATCAGCAGCCACTCGGGCGAGTTGGTGTACTCTACTGTGAGTCGGTTGTTCTTGTCAGCCACCGTGAAGAGCTTTGTGAGGTCGATATTCAGTTTCCCAGGTTCGTTCATGGTGAACGCCTGGGAGTTTGTAACCACCTCCTTGTCGGGCAGAACGGGCAAGTAGTGCTGTTCGCCGTCGCTAAATCCGCGACCGGATGCCGTCACGCGGCACACAAGGAGTCCGTCGTTCTCAATCTTCGACATATCGAAAGCGAAGTCGGCAACTGACGTTCCGCCTGCCTCCACCATGAACTTCACGTCCTTATGCCATACCTCCTTTTCGGTTTCGGGGTTGAGGAACGCAAGGCGCACCGTGCCACCGACCTGCTTTTCGGAAGTGTTGAAGATGCGCGTAGAGAGCACACCCTTGTCTGCCTGACGCACGAAGCGCGGCATATTGGGCTGAACCATAACGGTCTTCTTCGCTACAGACGTAGCACTGATTGTGCCGTTGTTCATCGCCTCGTCGTGAGCGAGGGCGCGTAACTGCCATGTGGTGACACTCTCGGGCAGTGTGAACTGCAGTTGCACGTTGCCCTTGTCGTCGGTAAGCAGTCCGGGGAAGAAGAATGCCGTCTCACTGAAGTTCTGACGCACCTCTGCAGTGGTTGTCTTTGTATCTTCACCGCCTACCTCTGCTGCATCAGAAGCCTCTCTTTTTTCCAAAACGGCAGCCTTTGAATACATCTTCGCGTTGTCGGAGCGTGTGACACAGCACAACTCTTCCACTCCGATGTAGCGCGCAACGTCGTAGAAATGGCTGAAGTCTATCGACGGTTCGTACAAGAACTTCATCGGCATCTCGCTATACAAGAGCAGTTTGGTGCAGCGGTATGCCTTCCAGGAAAGCCATGGCACATAGTTGTACGTAGGCAGACCCAACTTAAAGCTATGCTGCCTCAACTGATCGAGCGACTTGTCGTAGAGCGTAGCCATAAGTTGCGCCTTTGCCGGTGTACCGTCGGGGTTGGTAATGTTCAGTGTCCAGGTCTCACGTTGTCCTGGCACGAGTCGGTCGCGGAAGGTTGTCCACTTGATGTTGAGGTGTGTGTCGGGCTGCGGACGCTCTATGCGCTCCGTATGCAGATATGCCTTGCCGTTCTTCACCCACGCTACGGAGAGAGTAATGCCGTCGCCCCACTCCTCTTTATATGTTATCGCACGAGTGCGCACCTCGTTGCGCAAGTCGGCTCTGCCGTTCTCTATAATCTTATCGCCGGCAATGAGCGTGTAGACAACGTGCTGTATGCTGTCGCTCGAACCGAGCTGCACGAAGACAGGAGCCGACTTGCTCTTGAACTGTCGCGCTGACACGTAGAACCAGTCGTGTGTCTCTATCGGCGCACGGCGGTCTTGCAGCGTGAAGGTGACGAACGACTGCGTCAGGGTGTCCGTTCCACAGTAAGCCACAAGGCGGTGGCGCATCGACGCGAGCGACTTTCCGTCAAACGCTACCTCGGTGTTAGCCTTGCATGTGTAGCGGTCGTTGTCGATATAATAGGTCACGTCGCCGTCAATAGGTTCGCCGGCGTTGTTGAGATACGTGAACTTTATGGTACGCAGGTCGTCGGCGAGTGTCTGTTCGGGTACGTCGCAGGTGAGCAATGTGGGGCGGTCGCTATATGGGAGCGACAGTTCTGCTCTCTGTGTCTCGCCCGAGACATCTGTGACGTAAGCCGTAACGAAGAAATTGAAGTATCGCTTTACCGACTCATCGTACTGTTCGGGCATTATTATAGGCACATTCACCGTGAACGCTCCGTCGCCCGCGGTCTGTAAGGTGTCGGTATAAATAGTAGTCGCCTCATTATCGTTGGGCATATCGGTATAAGTCCTGCAACGCCAGAAGCGTGACGAGAGGCGCTTTACCTCCACTCTCACCTTCGCTCCCTGCACAGGCACACCGGCAAAACTCTTTGCCGTGGCAGCAAGGCGCACAGTGTCGCCGGCAGCATAGCGAACAGTAGGCTGTTGTATCTCCACGCTGAACTTCGGGCGCTTATACTCTTCGACGGTGAAATCGCAGTACGCTCTATCGCCGCAATCGCTATACAACGTATAGGTTCCGGTTTTTCCGACCTGTGGCAAGGTGAAGTCGGCAGCTGCCATGCCGTACTCGTCGGTCGTGACAGTAGTCGTAGCCACCTCTTCATCGTTGGCATCGCATAGGCAGAGTGACATGGTCTGCTGCTTCTGCACCTCGCCACGCTGACTGTCGCCGTAATACTTATAAGCGATTGCTGCTACGTGCACGGTCTGACCAGGGCGATAGATACTGCGGTCGGTGTAGATGACGGTTGCTGTAGTTACCCTCTCGCTTCTCCATTTACGATAATAGAATCTGTCGTTGATAGGCGTTACGGGGAAGGCAGGCTCATCGGCAGTGGATATTGAGTAAGACTCTGGCTCGCGGTCGCCGAAGTCGATAATCACCTCGCCGTTGGTGTCGCACTCGTAGTGCGACTCAAGCTGTATGTCCTTGGCTGTGTCCTTCGCAAATTTCATCGAGACCTTTGCGCCAGGCACTGCTTCGCCCGTTGTGGCGTTGACCACTGCGACGCGGTAGCGGTTGCCGGGCATAGCCTCTATGAGCGGATAGATATTGCAAACGCGCAGCAGGCAGCGTTCAACCGGAACGTTGACATTGTCGGTAGAAAGCTCTACGAGATAGAAGCCCGAACGCAGTCCGGAAATCTCAAGCGTGTCGCTCACGGTCTTGTAAGCCGGCAGTCCGACGTATCGGCGCACGTCTGTAGAAGGTGTCTCACCGGCTACGATATGACGGCGCAAACGGGCATAGTCCTTATCGCTGTTGAGGTTGTACATATCAGCATCGGTGATGTCCAGTCGGCTTGCCGTAAGGCGCAGCTCGCCCACGTTGTTTACCCCCATGACAATCACCTTGCGTGTAACGCCCGGCAGAGCTATCTCGTCGTCAAGCATAGCGTGAACGGACGGCAGTGTCAGCCTGCGCTGAGCATTGCGCAGTATGTTCATGCGTGTCCATGCTCCCCACTTGGTAAGGGCGTAGTTGATGAAGTTGTTCTTCTCCTCGGCTGTCACATCCTCGGCGTTCTTCATGAACTCGTAGCGAGCTATTGCCACCTCGCCACACACCACGAGGTCGCTGTACTCGTTGATGAGCGAGTCGAGCGACATGATGTACTTCGACTTCTTCACGCGTGTGCCTTGGGCGTTGCGGTGCTTCTGCTTCACCATCTGCAGAGCGGTGAGACAGGCTCCCTCGCGCTTGCCGTGCGCAGCGTAGTAGTCGTGCATACCGCGGTAGTCGCCGGCAGCGATGCCGATGATGTGGAGCATGTCGTCGTAGTAGTATTTCGAGTCGACACCGTCCTCGACGAACGGCACATAGCTGGTGCAGTAAGCCGCAGCCAACGCCTCGGGATGCTCCATAGAGCGGCGGAAGCACTCGGCACCAAGCTCCTTTGCGTCGTCGAAAGCGTAGCGATACTGGGTGTACATCTTGCCCATCACCGACTGATAAACGGCAGCCAGCACAAGGTCGCCCTTACGCTCGGCAGCATCGCCACAGCTCTTCAGACGTTCGGCAACCACCGGAATAGAGTCTCTTGAGAGCTGCGACAGCCAGTCGAGCTGCGCCACCTGCGCCTTGAGCAGATGTCCGTAGGCACGCTCCTTCTCCGCCTTGCCGCTTATCTGCGCAAGCACTTTCAGCACCGTCTGCGGATGGTCCTTCCTCACCGCGCCGTCGTATTTCTTCCAAAGCGATGTGTATGAGTCTGCCATTGCTGCCATCGGCAACAGCAGCATGGCTATGAATGTGGCAATTATCGTTCTTTTCATAACTCGTTATGTTTTGTTCTTTACAAATTGGTATATACCTTATACTATGCAAATATAAGAAAAAAACATAAGAGATAGATAGTTAATAGCAAAAAACATCAGTAACAAAGCAAAAAAGTCGGGTATGGCG
>NZ_JH379401.1:0-19889 GCF_000235885.1 Leyella stercorea DSM 18206 | reverse complement strand
TGGCGTTCGCCATACCCGACTTTTTGCTTTTACTTGTCAATCTTCGCAATCTCCTGCGCTTCCCAGTCTTCCCATTGCTTCATGGCTTCTTTCCAGTCGGTCTGCTCGCCTGCAGCCACGGCTTCCTGCTGGCGCAACGCCTCGTCGCGCTCGCGGTCGCGCTGACGCTTCGCTTTCATGTCGGCGATGGTGCGGTCGTCGAGGATAAGGATGGCTCCGCGCTGACGCGCATCAAGCAGTTCCTTCAAGCCGAACGCCTTGCCCGGCTCGTTGAAGTCGGAGATATTGAACTCGTAACCCACGCGCAACTGGTGGCGTATCTCTTTCTGTTTAGCACGATTGGCTGAACCTTTCAGACTCAGAAGTCGCGCTATTGCGTCAAATTCGCTCTGCGAGTATTTGTTTCTTCCCATTGTTTTGTTTGTTTCAAGTTAAGCTTTTCTCATAGATTTCGTTCGCCACCCGATCAGATTCCGTACGCCACCCGATCGGATTCCGTACGCCACCCGATCAGATTCCGTCCGCCGCCCAATCAGATTCCGTTCGGTGTCCGATGACTTTCGCAACACTTTCGACATCGGAATGTTGATATTTCGGTGCCGGATACCTATACTTTTGTTGGGCTAAAACCAGTCAAACAGGTGTGAATTGTTAAAAAACCAACTTTTTAGTCTTAAAAACTTGCTATGTTCGACGGAAAGCTATATATTTGCGATATCATTTTAGAGATTTCGTCTATTACGAAATCGATTCATTGAGGTTGGCAGCATCCTGCGCCAACCTCTTTTTTGTATCTGTACCGATGGTACTGCGTCTTCTGAATACCTTTTCCCGTTAGAAGCTAAGCATAAATCCGAAGCGCACACCATTCTTCTTTATGCCAGGTCCGTGATAGTTCATACGGCGAACGTAGTCGATGGCGAGCAGCTTGAAGATGTTGTGCACACCTACCGTCACTTCCCAATACGGCTCGTTGTTTCTGAACTCGCGTGCGCCACTCGGGAACTGGAAGAGCATCCGGTCGTTCTGATTGCGCTGCAGGAGCGGGTTGTTCTTATCGGTGAGCGAACCCCACATGCCCTTTACGGAGATGTACTCGCGCCACTTCAGCTTCTTTATGAGCGGTATGCGGTTGAGCAGCTTGCCGTTCATATCCCACGCCACTGACGCAAAGGCATAGCGGTCGGTGAGGAACTCCATGTTCTTCATCATCGAGAACGTGCCCTCCCACTCGAGGAAGGTGATGTTGACGGGCGGCATGATGAGCAATGGGAACGGCACTTTGTTCCACTGTACGCCTCCATCCAAATGGGTATCGACATATCCCCACGAGCCCAGCCAGAAGCGTTTGTATATCTTCGCCTCGGTGTAGTTGAGATTGTACTGACCGCCGAGCACGTTCTTCACGCCGGTGGTGTGGCTGAGTGAGAACTCCGGCGCGTCGAGATTGACAGGCCAGCGGTGCTGCTTGGTGTTGATGAATGTCTGTCCAGGGCAGTAGCGCAGCATCAGCCGTGCCTCGGTAGTGCGTATCTGTCGCACGTACTCCTTGCCGTTGGGGGCTGGGTTGAACGTTGCGCCAGGCATCTTGATGAAGGCGAGGTCACCCGTCGGCTCGTTGCTCTCGGCTTTGAGCGACGTGTGGAACGAGAGTCCCCAGTCAGTCTCGTACACGAAGGAGAGCTTCTGACGGTTGTAGAAGTACATCTGGTCTACCTTCTGCGTGCGGAACGACATGAACATATTATCCTTGTTATGGATGAGGAACTTGTCGGCAGGCGACATTACGTCGTATCCTGTCTCGAAGATAATGTTGCGCTGCGGGAACTCGAACGGCACATTCTTCTTGGCGTTGAGCGAATAGGTCACCTCCGTACCGTAGTAGTGGTTCTTCGACTTCGTACCGTATGCATAGTAGCCGTTCCAGAAGAGGTGCTTGCAGAGGTTGGCTGTGGTGCGTCCGCTCAAGCGGAAGCGCCAGTTATCGACGAAGTTGTTAGATATGATAGTGGTAACTGGTCCGATGTCGAACATCGACTTCTTGCGCATCGTGCCCGTCTCTACGAAGTTCTCGGCGAAAGCACGCAGACCGAAGAGTATCCACTTGAAGTTCTTCGACTGCTCGATGCGGTGGATGAATGCCTTCATCGACGACTCGCCGTGCGAGAGTTCCACTGTGCGGTACTTAGCCCAGAACTCATCGTCGCGTATCATAGCGTCAGCCTCATGCATGGTCTTTGCCTTGCCACGGAAGAGCTTCGAGGGCAATTCGTCGAAGGCGTAGTCGTTGTAGCGCGTGGCTTTGGTGACGAGCATATTGGCTCCGAGCAGCTTCATCTCGGCAGCCATGTCGTCAACCGACAATGCCCACTCGCCATTGGGAAGCTTTGTATACTCCTGCGTGATCTTCATGTTGTTCACGAAGTTGACATCCGACTTCTTCGGAAGCGTGAACGAGCAGCGCTTCACGTGCAGCGTTGAGTCGGCAAGCACGTAGAGCTCGCCACGGAAACCGAAGTCCTGCTGGTTGTTCGGTATAAACTCGAGATGATAGCAGAGGTCGCGGTCGACGTACACCGTATCCTGTATATAGAAGCGGTAGAACGAGATGGCTGTCTCGCCGATTGGCGACGTGAACTGATACTGCAACAGGCGCATGTGGTCGTCGTAGATATCCACGTCGGTGAACACCTCCTTGAGGAGTGTGTTGAGTATATCGCCGGTCTGAAGAACGTTGTTCACGCCCTCCGAACGCTGACCCTTGATGATGTCCTTCTCCACCTTCGGGTCCTTGCGGTAGATGTGCTGAGTAACCGTCTCGTCAACGCTCACCGGCAGGATGAGCTTGCCGTTGTATGGCGAGGTCTCTATCTGCTCCTTCACGTAGGCACGCTTCTTGAAGAACTTGCCCGAATCGAGGTCGGCAGGCTTTATATCGTTGAGCGAGAAGGTTATCTTCTGATATTTATTGTACTGATAGTAGTCGTAGTTGTCCAAGTGGCTGCGCTTCTTGGCAGCGATGACGCGCTTCATCAGTTCCACCGCTGGGTTGTTCTTACGCGAATAGTGCTCGCGCTTCTGCTTTATAACTACCTCGCCAAGGCTGTGCGCATCCTCCTTCAGCACAATCTTCAGGTGCGACGGGGTGCTGGGCGTCACCTTGATGGTCTGCGGCTGAAAGCCTACCGAACTAAATGTCAACTCCCAACCATTATGACGCGCAATCTTGAACTTACCGTCCAAATCGCTCGCTTCTGCCACATGATGCCCCTTATATATAGCACTTGCCAATGGTATCGGATAACCATCGGAGTCGTAAATTTCGCCTGTAATCTGGGCTTTGACCGAAATCACCAAAGCCAATAAAAGAAATGTAATACTAAAAAACCTCTTCACCTTACTACTTTGTATATATTTATCCTATTGTTCAAAGAAAATGGTCATAAACACCACTATATAAAGCATTTACAAACCTATAGCCGTTTCATTCTGCAAAGTTATATATAATTATTAAAAAAGGCAAGAAAACTTTTTGCCTTTTAATATTTTTCTACTAATTTTGCATACTATTGCGTCACAACGCAACATATACACGATATTTACACATTAATAATATATAAATAATATCTTCTTAATTTAAGTACGCCCACCGATGAATAATACAAAAGAAAAAGCAATCATGTTTGGCAAAGCGAAATGCTCAGCATGGGTAGCATCGGCAGTGGACTTCGGCATAACGCTGATACTTACAAGCTTTGCGGGCGTGTGGTACGGCTACTCCACGTTCATCGGTGCTGTGTGTGGCGGCATCACCAACTGCGGCATCAACTATCGTTGGGTGTTCCACGTAACCGGAATGAAGAAGAAGTACATGGCGATGCGCTATCTGTTCGTATGGATAGGCAGCATAGTGCTGAACACCTTCGGAACATGGCAGTTGACAGAGTTAAGCGGAGTCAACTACATCATATCGAAAACCATCGTGGCTGCTTTTGTAGCAGTGTTTTGGAACTATCATCTACAACGCACATTCGTATTCCGCGCCAATCATGCGAACGAATAGAATACTTTATATAAAGAGATAACAAACATTTAAAACAAAAAAATAAAAGAATATGAACTACAGGGATTTCTTGCAAAAGGTTATCTATGTCATTATCAACCCTATCATTAAAGGCATGATAAAGATTGGCATTACTCCCAATTTCATCACCACAACAGGCTTTGTGCTCAACCTCGTAGCTACGACTATGTTCATCTACGCTGCCGAGGTCGCAGAGACAGAGACTTTCGCATGGATTGGATGGGCTGGTGGCGTAATACTCTTCGCCGGCCTGTTCGACATGATGGACGGCAGACTGGCTCGTATGGGCGGTATGTCGTCTACGTTCGGTGCCCTTTGGGACTCTACGCTCGACCGCTATAGCGAGCTTTGCACACTCTTCGGCATCTGCTACTACCTGCTGATGCAGCAGAACGAATGGGAATGGGCAGGCGTAGTTACGTTCGCAGCAATGGTAGGCTCAGTAATGGTGAGCTATGTACGCGCTCGTGCCGAGGGCTTGGACATAGAGTGCAAGGTGGGTCTTATGCAGCGCCCTGAGCGAGTAGTGGTAACGGCAGTCGGAGCCATCTTCTGCGGCGTATGCGCCAATGTGTGGGTGCTCGTGGTGCCGATGATTATCATCGCCGTACTCGCTAATATCACTGCCTTCTGGCGCGTCATCCACTGCTACAAGGTGCTCAACGCAAAGGATAACAACAAATAAAACCAACCATGTTCAGCATAAAGCTAATCATCATTTGGGCAATACTCGTTGCCATCAAGCCCACCCGCAAGCTCGCCTTGGCACTCACGCCCTGGCTTGTGTTCGCGTGCAGCTACGACGGTATGCGCCTTCTGCCCAACTACGAAGTGAACCCCATCGACACACGCGGCATATACGAAACCGAGAAGTCGCTCTTCGGCATCACGACTGCCACTGGCACACTAATCCCGGGCGAGTGGTTCAACCTGCACAACTGCGCTTTCGCCGACTTCATGGCTGGCTTCTTCTATCTGTGCTGGGTACCGGTACCATTGGGCTTCGCCATATACCTCTATCTGAAAGGCAAACGCGAGATGTACCTACGCTTCTCGCTCGCCTTCCTGTTCGTCAACCTCGTGGGTTTCGTGGGCTATTACATACACCCAGCCGCTCCACCATGGTACGTACTGGAGCATGGCTTCACACCCGTGCTTAACACACCGGGCAGCGTAGCCGGACTCGGACGTTTCGACACGCTTGTCGGTGCGCCTGTGTTCCACTCCATCTACTGCAACAACTCGAACGTGTTCGCTGCCGTACCATCGCTGCACGCCGCATATATGCTCGTAGCTACAATCTACGCCATAATAAGTCGTCAGCACAAACTCTGCATCGGCATATTCGCATTCATCTGTATGGGCATCTGGTGGACAGCGGTTTACTCCACACACCACTACATCATCGACGTGCTGCTGGGCATACTCACAACCATCGTAGCACTGCTCATACTCGAACGCCTGCTGCTCCGCACCGAATGGGCAAAGCACTTTATGGCGCAATATGCAAAAAACATTTAATTAGAACTAATGTAAGACTTTATTTATGTTCATATCCATGATTTTTTAATACCTTTGCATCTAAATGGATATGAACATAAATATACTATCGAATTCAGAGGTTCAGACTCTGAACGAAATAATAGAAAACGCACAGAACATAGTGATTTGCTGCCACAAGTCGCCCGATGGTGATGCTCTCGGATCATCACTCGGTTGGGCCAACTTCTTGTCTTCTTGCGGCAAAGCATCAACAATAGTTGCGCCAGACGCCTATCCCGACTTTCTGCAGTGGATGCCTGGGGCGAACAGCATTGTTCGCTACGACAAGCATACCGAACAAGCCACCACTCTATTGCAGAACGCCGACCTCGTATTCTGTCTCGACTTCAACGGCAGCGACCGCGTAGACGAGATGAAGGATGCGCTCGACGCTTCGCCAGCCAAGAAGGTGATGATCGACCATCATCTCAATCCACGAATGGAAACCATACTCACCGTGTCGCACCCGAACATGTCGAGCACATCGGAGCTCGTGTTCCGCATCATCTGGCAGCTGGGCAAGTTCGAGGAGATGTCGAAAGAGTGCGCCGTGAATATCTACTGCGGCATGATGACCGACACGGGCGGCTTCACTTACAACTCCACACAGCCCGAGATATTCTTCATCATCAGTCAGCTGCTCACCAAAGGCATCGACAAGGATCGCATATACCGCAACGTGTTCAACAACTTCAGTCAGTGGGCAATACGTCTGCGTGGCTATCTGATGAGTCAGAAGCTGAACGTCTTCTCAGACCTTCACGCATCTTACTTCACTATCTCAAGACGCGATATGCGCGACTTCCACTTCATCAAGGGCGACGCTGAAGGACTTGTCAACGAACCGCTGCGCATCAAGGGTATGAAGCTCTCTGTGTCGCTACGCGAAGACGACCGCCGCGACAACCTCATCTGGGTGAGCCTGCGCTCGGTGGGCAACTTCCCATGCAACAAGATGGCGGAGGACTTCTTCAACGGAGGCGGACACCTCAACGCAAGTGGCGGACGACTCAACTGCTCGCTCACCGAAGCAGAGAAGGTGGTGAGAGAGGCATTTGCATACTACGAGGGCGCACTCACTGGATGGGGACCACTGCCCAAGAGCAGGAAAGAACAAGTAGAGAACGACAATAACAAATAGGAAACGACAATAACCAATAACAAACAGAAATACAAGAATGAAGAAGCAACTCAATCTTATCATCATGACACTGCTCGCTGTCGTGACTCTCGTTTCGTGTAGCGACAGCGTGACATACGCTGACATGAAGAAAAAGGAACGCAACGCCATAAACAGATACATCTCAAACCAAAAGATACAAAAGATATCTGAGGCAAAATTTGAAGAGCAGGGCTTCAGCACCGACACCACGAAGAACGAGTACGTACTCTTCGAAAGCAACGGCGTATATATGCAGATAGTGCGCAAGGGCGAGGGTGCGAGCCTCAAACCAGGCGAAACAGCCACCGTACTGTGTCGTTTCAAGGAGTACAACATACTCGAAGGCGACTCGGCTATACAGCTGACAAATATAACACAGTACAACTACATGGTGGACAAGATGACTGTGAAGAACACATCGGGCACATTCACAGCATCGTTCATCAGCGGCGAAAGCCTCATGTACACCCGCTACAGTTCGCAGGCTGTGCCGTCGGGATGGCTCGTACCATTGTCGTACATCAACCTTGGACGCATACCGAAGGGTGAAGAAATTGCGAAAGTGCGCCTCATCGTGCCACATACGCAGGGACAGAGCGACGCTTCACAGAATGTCTACCCATGTCTGTACGAGATAACTTATGCCCTCGGAAGATAATCAACACTTAACATTCAAAACACCACATGACTCTTATTAAATCTATTTCGGGTATCCGCGGAACTATCGGCGGCCCCACGGGCGACACACTGAACCCACTCGACATCGTTAAGTTCACAACCGCTTACGCTACACTCATGAAGCGTCGTGCTACAGGCGAAGGACGCAAGAAGATTGTCGTAGGACGCGACGCACGCATCTCAGGCGACATGGTGCGCAACGTGGTTTGCGGCACACTCATGGGTATGGGACTTGATGTCGTTGACATCGACCTCGCCACAACACCTACAACTGAGTTGGCTGTGCGCTGGACGGGCGCACTCGGTGGCATCATCATAACAGCAAGTCACAACCCACGCCAGTGGAACGCACTGAAGTTGCTTAACAGCGAAGGCGAGTTCCTCACCAAGGACGATGGCAACGAGGTGCTCAGCATCGCCGAGAAGGAGGACTTCGACTATGCCGATGTCGACTCGCTCGGATCATACACACGCGACGACTCGTTCAACCAGCGCCACATTGAGAGCGTACTCGACCTCAAGTTGGCTGACGTAGACGCTATACGCAACGCAAAGTTCAAGGTGTGCGTTGACGCTATCAACAGCGTTGGCGGCATCATCCTACCCGACTTGCTGAAAGCACTCGGCGTAGAATATACCATCCTTAACTCTACAGCAAACGGCGACTTCGCCCACAATCCCGAACCGCTTGAGAAGAACTTGCAGGGCATCATGGACGAGATGCGCAGCGGCAAGTACGACCTCGGCATCGTTGTAGACCCAGACGTAGACCGTCTTGCATTCATCTGCGAGAACGGCGAGATGTTCGGTGAGGAGTACACACTCGTAAGCGTAGCCGACTACGTGCTGCAACACACACCTGGCAACACCGTGTCGAACCTCTCTTCTACACGCGCTCTGCGTGACGTTACAGAGCGTCACGGCGGTACATACACAGCTGCCGCAGTAGGCGAGGTGAACGTTACGACAAAGATGAAAGAGGTAGGAGCCGTTATCGGCGGCGAAGGCAACGGCGGCGTAATCTATCCGGAGAGCCACTACGGTCGCGACGCTCTTGTAGGCATCGCTCTGTTCCTCTCTTCACTGGCTCACAAGAAGTGCACAGCAAGCGAGCTCCGTGCCACATTCCCCAACTACTTCATCGCAAAGAATCGCATCGACCTCACTCCATCTACCGACATCGACGCTATTCTAGAGAAGGTGAAGGAGATGTATGCATCGGAGAAGATTACGGACATCGATGGCGTGAAGATCGACTTCCCCGACAAGTGGGTACACCTGCGCAAGTCGAACACCGAGCCTATCATCCGCGTGTACAGCGAGGCTGCAACAATGGAAGAGGCTGACGCATTGGGCAAGAAGCTGATGCAGGTGGTTTATGATATGCAGTAAAAGCATAAAGAACGTTATTACTATGCAACGTAAATACAGTTATTAGACCATAGTAACAATAACAATAAAAGGCGTGTCATTTGTTTTGACACGCCTTTTGTTGTTAATATGCTTCGCGATACTTGTTCTCGTCTTTATCCTCGAGCATCGAGAGATAACTCTGATAGCGTGAAGCAGCTATGTAGTGCTCCTCTACTGCCTTCAGCACGGCGCAGCCTGGTTCGTGCGTATGCGTGCAGTTATTGAAGCGACACTCCTTCGAGAAGTGGAATATATCCTTAAAATAACTTGTTAGTTCTTCGGGTTCCATATCGAACGTACCGAAGCCCTTTATACCCGGAGTATCGATAAGATATCCGCCCTCGGGCAGTTCGAGCATCTCCGAGAACGTCGTGGTGTGCATACCCGTGTTATGCGCATCGCTAATCTCCGATGTACGCAGATTGACTCCAGGCAGGATGTGGTTGATGAAGGTCGACTTGCCTACACCGCTATTACCGCTCAGCAGTGTCTTCTTATCCTTCAGCATCGCCGGAATGGCATCCATGCCTAGTCCCGTAGTGGCAGACACGGCAACACACTTATAGCCCACCGTCTCGTACAGACGCATCATCATCTCCTGGTAGTGTCGCTCCTCGTCAGAGAGTATATCAGTCTTGTTGAACACCAGCACTGTCGGCACGCTGTATGCCTCCGCTGTAGCGAGGAAGCGGTCGATGAAGATGGTACTCGTCTGCGGATAGTTCACCGTAACGATGAGGAATGCTTGGTCGACGTTGGCAGCGATGATGTGGCTCTGCTTGCTGAGGTTCTGCGACTTGCGTATGATATAGTTGCGGCGGTCGTGAATGGCTGTGATAAACGCCGTTCCCTCCTGATTGCGCACTATATCCACGATGTCGCCCACAGCTACCGGATTGGTGCTGCGTATGCCTTTCAAGCGGAAATTGCCCTTTATCTTGCAGTCTACATCGAGGCCTTCGTCAGTGCGAACGGTGTACCAGCTGCCTGTATTCTTTATTACTAATCCGTGCATCTACACAGTCATGATTTCCTTCTGCTTAGCAGTGAGCAAGTCGTCAACTTTCTTCACGAACTTGTCGTGTACCTTCTGAAGTTCACCCTCAGCGTCCTTCTCCAGGTCTTCAGACAGTCCGTCTTTAATAGCCTTCTTGAGCTTGTCCTTTGTGTCCTGACGTGCGTTGCGAATCTCCACCTTAGAGCGCTCGCCAATCTTGTTGCACTGCTTCACAAGTTCCTTACGACGCTCCTCTGTAGGCTGTGGGATGCCGAGGCGGATAATCTCACCGTTATTCTCAGGAGTGATGCCTACATCACTGTCCATGATTGCCTTCTCGATGTCGCGAATCTGCTTCTTGTCGAAAGGACGGATAGCGATAGTGCGTGGATCGGGCACCGTAACGTTAGCCACCTGGTTCAATGGCACCATAGAGCCCCATGAACTCACGCGTACACCATCGAGGATTGCCACGTTGGCGCGTCCGGCACGGATACGTGCCAACTGCTCTTCCAAGTACATAGCAGCCATTTCCATGCGCTCTTCTGCGCCGTTCAATGTTTCTTTTACGTCTATCATAATTGTTTTATTATTTATTTCTGAACTGTTTTAGTTATTCGATTTGCAAATTTACAGAAAATAGTTGATAATACGAAATAACGCCTGTTGTTTTTAATTGAGAATTGAGAGTTGAGAGTTATGATTACCTTTATAAAATCTTAGAATAAACTTGAAGCTTTAGTGCATATCATAATTATCAACTCTCAACTTTCAACTACTCTACCGCCACCTTCAGACTGCGCACCGCGCCACCCTTGGTGAGCTTCAGTACATAGATGCCTTTTGTCAATCCGGCTGTGCTAAGCGCATTAACTCCACGTGCGCTCAGCACGAGTGCGCCAGTTGTATTGTACAAACAAGCCTCATCTGCACGCTCGTCGAAGAGCAACATGTCGCCTGAGCGTGTCACACTCGTCTTATCACCACCAATGGTGAATATGCCTGCAGCACCATTGTCCTTATAAGCTATGCTGATGAATGGTATCAGCTGTTCGCCCCATACGTTAGCATCTTCGTTCTCACCACTGCAATAGGCGATATGCGGATTGCCTTCCGTCTCCATCATGTGCCAGTCGGGATGCTTCGTGCTATCCTTAATGTATCCCGTGCCGAGCGGACACTCGAACTTCATTATCACGTTTCCGCCCTCGTACTTGTACGGTGTTGTGAAACTAACAACCAGTTCCAAGTCGTTGGCATTGCCTTGAATAGTGATATTGCCGTCGAAGACGGTTGTGAAGCCGTCCTCGTCGAACACTGCGTCGCCACCATCCTCATCGAGCATATCGGTGCGTGTGGTCGACTTGATGCTGATGCGTGCCGGGAAGGTATAAGCCTCCGCATTCTTGCCGTTGTAGAGGAAGCGCATACCTGTTATCTCGATGCCCTTCTTCTGCATCTCCTTCTCAAGGAAGAGTGCTTGACACTGCGAGTATGGGTCGAGCATAAAGAATGGGAAACGCCATCCCCAGCTATTGTCTTGGTTCAGTGTGAGCCACTTGTCGGCATCTGCAGCCGATACCTTCACCTCTAACGGTGTTGCCAGAACGTTATCTGCCGGGTATGTATCGCCAGCAAGCTCCACCTTAGCCACAACCTTTATAGTGCCCTCTGCTCCTGGCACCCAGTTGACTGCCACTTCTACCGTCTTATCTGGTGCCACACTCTTGCCCTTTGCCTCGCCGAGCACTTCGTTGTTGTCGGCGTTGAGCAGCAGTACGCGATAGTCGGCTACCGTTGCCGAGCCTTCGTTGCGCACGTCTACGGTGAACGTCTGCTGACTTTGGCTGTTCACGAGCTGCGAACCGGTGAGTGCCTGCACGCTGATGTCCTTCATGCTATACTCTCGTATGGACACATCCTTCAGATAAATCTGTCCGTGATTAGCTTCGCTACATGCTTGGAAGGCGATGCGTGCAGAACCTGTTGCCTCTGGCTGGAAGTTGTCCTTGCCGTAGAGGAAGATGTTCGATGCGGTATGGAACTCGCCCGTCTCCTTTATGAGTTTGGTCGCACCGGTAGCTATCGGTTCCGAACAGAACCATACCTTCATCTGCTCCATCACCTGTTCGTGCTTATCGGGAGTCACCCAGTTGGCTGACGAGTAGGTGTAGCGTACCTGATATGTCTTGCCCTTCTCGAACTTCAGCGCAGGCGTGTAGAGCCAATCGTCGGCATTCTTGTCCGTGCGATCGTATGTAGTAGTCTGCGTCGGAGTGTAGAACGTCCATGTATTACCGTCGTTGTTCTTGTCTACAGTCACCCAGCGGTCGAAATCGTCCTGTGTGGTGAGCGGCGAAGTGAATGGCACGCTGTCCTCCGGTCCGAAGCTCAGCGTCTTCGACGTAGCCGAAGCACCCACGCCCTTCTTGTTCACAGCCGTGATGACGTAGCTGTAGCCCTTCTGCACGCCGACCGCATCCGTTGCACGCAGCGATGTAGTACCTTCCACAACCACTTTATTGTCTGGCATACGCACCACGTTATACTTCAATGTAGTATTATCAAAATATCCGCCATGCTTACCCTTTGCCGGTGCTGCCCATGTTATCTCGGCGTTGCCACCGTGTGTAGTGAGCGTCACGTTCTGTGGCTCGCCTGGCAGGTCTTCGCCCACGTATGCAGCAAACTCCTTGTACACGCCGTCGCCCGCAGCATTGTACGGCACTACCTTATATATATAGTAGCCATCCGTCGCAGGCTTGTCTGTCCATGCCACAGCTTTGCCCTGCGTTGTCTCGGTTGAGGTGTACACGAGCTGATTGTTGCGATACACCTTTGTGCCGGTAAGTCCTGTTAGTGCCGCACCAAGATAGTTCACGCTTGGCGTTGTCCACGAGAGCTGTGCTGAGAGTGCACCCTTAGCATCTGCCACAGCTTTAAAGCCACGCGGATACGACGGAGCACCATCGGCTACATACTGGTACGGTATGCCCATGCCGAGGAGCTGCATCTCGTTGTCCATAAACTCCTTCTTAAGCGAGGCACCCGTCTTCGGGTCGAGCTCTACGAGGTAGGCATTGCCATCGGAGGTCTGCGCCATCCACCACAGGCGGTGGGTGGTCTTGTCGAACTCCATCGTCTGACTGTAGTCGCCGAGATATACGTTGGTATTGCCCATATCCTTGTACTCGCAGGTCTTCGCAGTCTTATTGATACTGCTTATCTCAATCTTGCTGAGGTAGCTCTTCATGCCGCCCTTGCGCACAGCGTACAGACTACCGTTGTCTGCTGCGAGCGTGTAGAGGAGCACGTTGTTGAGCGTAGCCACAAGCGAAAGTTCGAGTGTGGTGCGGTCGATTTCGTAGAGGTACGACTTGTTCACAGATGTGTCATAGTGCAGTGCGAAGATGCGGTTCGTCTTCGGGTCGTATGTCATCTCGTCGAGGATAAGCGGTGCCTCGGTTGTAGAGTTCACTATCTCGCGCTTGGCGGTGTACTCGCCCGTGTTCACATCCACCACACTGATGGCGCGTGGCATGAGCGTATTCTCGTAGAGCGTGGTCTCGTAGGCATAATACTCGTTGCCTACATACGTGCCGGCTGTAGTGATAGGTGTCACTCCTGCCTTATAACCATAGTCGCGCACCCACTTGTGAGTATTCGGATTGGCTGTATTAAACTTCACAAATCCGGTACCGTTCACATTCTTCTCATAGCGCAACTGACCGAATATGTCAGCCTCGCCGTCCTGCACATCGTAAACATACTGACCGGTCTGCGCTACCGTCTGCACAAAGGGTGCGGAAGCTAAAGTGAGCAGACAACCAAGTGTAAAGACTTTTCTTTTGATTGTAGGCATAATCTTATGTTATTTAAAATTAAGTATTTGGCTACAAATATATATAAAAATCCCGAATAATGGTTCTGTAGGGATAAAAAAAACAGAAGTTTCACCCATTTGCGAAACTTCTGTAAATATTTATAATGCTATTTTTACCGACTTCTCAGTGCCGCCCTGCTGCAACTTCACAACGAACACGCCGTTGCCGAGTTGCTTGAGGTCGAGTGTCTCACCGCTCACAGCGATCTGCTTAGCGTAGAGCTGCTGACCGAGTGCGTTGTACACTGCCACGCGAGCCGTTCCTTCCGAACCGAAGAAGCACTGTACGGTGCGTGCCATGCGATTGGTAGTGATGCTGAACATCTGCTCGCCAACTTGTGTGTCACTGATGCCGGTTGTCTCACGTGCGAGTTTCAATCCCTCGAAAGCGTCAAGCTTACCCGCACCCCAACTGTTGCGATCCGACTTCTCTGCACTACCCGTATAGGTGTCGTGGCGTGAGGTCTGGTTGAGGATGTTGCGCACATCGGCAGGCGTGAGGTTCGGATTAGCCTGAAGCCATAGAGCCACTGTGCCTGTAACCACTGGCGAAGCCATTGACGTACCCATATTGGCATCGTAGTAGTCGTCGCCACTCTTCACGGCGCACGTCGAAGCACTGAAGCTTGCATAATACTTGGATGTGGCGGAGATGAGCAGACAGCCAGGAGCCGTCACGTCGGGTTTGGTACGTCCGTCGAGTGTAGGGCCGTGGCTTGAGAACAACGAGAGCTGTCCTTTGCCGCCTACCAGTTCGGTATTGATGCCGTAGAGATTGCCACTGAGCGTGGTGTAATCCATCTTCGTGTTGTACGAACCTACGCTGATGACGTTTTCGCTCACACCGCCAAGCTCGCCCACTGTGCAGTCGGTGTCGCCCTCTGTCCAGCCGCGCTTGCCTCCGTCGAGGAAGTAGCCTTCGGTAGCATTGTTCCACATGTGGATTGACGTGCCGGCATCGCTTGTTGCAACGATACCTATCTTGCGGTTCTCGGCGATGCTCGTAGCGCGACACATGAGGAGCACCTCCGTGCGCTCGTTGTCAGGGTTCTTCTGCAGAGCCATCTGCACCGTCGACACCACTCCGCTGCCGTCGGGGAAGGTGTACTTCACGTCGGTCTCGCCGTCGGACGCTACGGCTGGCGACTCATACATCACCTTACCCTTCAACGCGTCAACAACCACCGCCTTCACCGTCAGCGGTGCACCCTTGCTGCTCCATATGTCTACGTAAGCCTGCTTTGTAGTGGCATTCTCGCTGAAGCCAATCATCGTCTTGAGCGATGTATCGCCATCCTCAAGGTCTTTCGACACGTGCAGCGCCGTGCTGCCCTCGTTGCCTGCAGCTCCGACGATTATTCTGCCCGGACCAGTCATTGCTTCGAAAGCTTGGTCGGTAGCTGATGTGCCGTCGTGCGGACCGAGGTGCGAACCCAGACTGATGTTCACGACGCAGGGCTTGCCCACGCTCTCGGCGTAGTCGAAGCAGTACTGTATGCCATCGGTGATGTTCACGTTGCTCGAACCGAAGCTCACGAACACGAGTTCGGCTTCGGGCGCAACACCATAGTAGGATGTCGTGCGGTCGCCACCAGCTGCTATGCCTGCCACGTGCGAACCGTGGAATGTTGAGGAGATGTCGTAGTTGACGGCACGCATCTCGTCGAAGGTTGTGTACTCGCTGCCATAGCCAAACTTAGATGGCGACTTTCCGCCCTTTGCGTTCTGATCCCAAACGCGTGCGATGCGTGTGCCGATGCCGTCGGGATTGGTGAAGGCTATGTGCGAATACTGAAATCCGCCGTCGACGATGCCTACCACTACGCCCTTGCCTGTGTATGCACCAAGTTCGGAGGTGGTCGACTGACAATCGTCTACCTTCGTTTCCTTACGCGCCACGTCAAGCAACATGCGCACATCTGTGCCTACCTGCACGCTCTCCACCTCGTCGAGTGCTGCCACAGCTTCAACAGCCGTGAGGGGCAGACTGACAGTGAGCAAGCGGTCGGTCACTACGTTGCGCACTTCTACGCCCAACGATTCCAGACGGCTGAGACAGTCGTCTACAGAGGAGTTATGACTTGACGGGGCAAGGGTGAGGAAGGCATCCACCTTCTTCACCGTTGCCGACTTCACATGTTTCTGTGTACTCATATCCTGAAGCATCAGGCTCGTACTTGGCGAAAGCTTCTGTGCGAAAGCCGAACTGCCCACGAAGAGCAGCGATGCCAATAGGATGGTTGATTTGTTCATTGGTTTGTTTTATGAAATGTTGTTATGGTGAGATGGTGAGATGTGCTTTATTGTTGTGGTGATGAGATGGTGACAAATGCAAATCTCAACACCACACCATCTCAACATCTCACCACCTTTTATTAATAAGCTTCAAATGTACCCTTGTAGTTGACAACAATGCGTGTGTTGTCGCCACCGTTCGTGGTATAGCTGTTAGTGTACTTGTTGGTTACGTCGAGCAGAATCTCGTACACGCCGTTCTCTTCCTTGCTCACAGTGAGCGTGCCGTTGTTAGGCATATTGCCATAGCCGTGACCGGCTGCATACGACTGCAGCTGGATGCTGCCAGCGTTGTACTTGATGTCTACAATCTTCTCCTGACCGACGTTAGCAAGATCTATCTCGCCTGCGTTGATGAGGTCGCTGCCTACCTTCACCTCCACTCTGTCCGAAGAAGTCTTGCCGTCGCCTTCGGGGATAAGGTAGAATGTGAAGTTGCCCTTGTACTCCTTCATGTACGATGTGCCGAGCTGTCGTGTGATGGAGACCTCGCCGTCAGCGTTGTAGTACTTATACTCGTTCTCTGCCACTACCGACGGTATTATCTCGTCGAGCGACTCTGTATTAGTCAACGCACCGAAGTAAGAGAGGCTTACAGTTTTGCCGTCCTCAAGCACTGCTTCGAGGCTCACGTATGTCTGTCCGTTGTAGCCCTGTGCGGTGGTGATGGTGCCCGACTTCACCTTATCATATACGGTGCGTGTAGCGTAGTCGATATAGCGGAAGGTGTAGCTGTCTGCGTCTGTAGCCATATCAATCGTTCCGTTGTAGAGTTTGGCAGCCGAAACGCTGAACCATACTGCGACGTTGGCATTGAGGAAGTCGGCTGGAGCCGTAGCCGCTACGTCAGCGAAGGCGAAGTTGGTAGGTTCGCCCGTCGCTTTTGGTTGTACACAGAAAGCGGAAGCCACCTTTGAGTGAGCAACAGCCTGCTCAGGAACACTAACCTTTATGCTGTTTTCAACAAGATAAATGCGTCCGAAAGCACCCGTGTACTCACAACGAACTTCGTCACCACCATCTTCTGCCTCAACAGAGATTGTAACGTTCTTCTTAAACTTGTCGAACTTCACCTTAACCGTACCCTTCTTGAGTTCGCGTTCTTTGTATCTCAACACAACCCCTTCCTCAGTAGCAAGGTCTACATCTTGTCCTATTAAAGATGTAGGGAGTTCGATCGTAATATCAGGAACAAGGTTGCTCGCGACATTCTCAGCAGTATGAATCGCAAAAAGGCTATTTTCACCGCTCTCTGCAAACAATACCGTGTTCACCGGATTTACTTCTTCGTTGAACGCCCATTGGTTATTCAAGTCGGCATACACCTTATCCGAGAAGCTTACGCGCTCCACATTGTCCACCTTATACTCTACTTTTGTGCCGTTCTTCTGCTGAACGGTCATTATTCTCTTTGTTGTCTGTGCGTAACTGGCACTCATCGCCATGAGGCACAACATTGTCAATACAGTCTTTCTCATCGCTTTACTATTTTTGTTATAACTCCATTTGATGTTCTCACAACGTAAACGCCACTATGCAGCGACGATACGTCTACTGGTTTTGTTGCGTCGGCTGCGAGCACGTGCTGTCCGCCTACGGTGTAGACAGCGAGACGCTCGCCCCTGGCTGCGCCTTCTACGAGGAGTGTGTTGCCGACGAGTTTCACTGTGGCAGCCTCATCGCCACTCACCTTGTCCAGACCTGTCGACAGGTCGTAGTTGAGTTCTACCGGACCACTCCACTCACCCTTAATCTGATAGCCCTTGCCGTCAGCCAGCTCGATGGTGAACTTATACTCCTCGTTAGCCAACTGCTCCACGCCTACACGTCCGCTATAGACGAAGGCGAAGCTGTCCACTACGCAGTAGCGTCCCTTCTCGAAGTGTTCATAGCGTGTGCCGGTGCGTCCGCCGACGTTGTCGAAGTAGCCACGTGTCATCTTGTAAGGCGCATAGAGGTTAGTCCACAGGTGGTCGTTCTCCATCAGCTCGTATGTGCCTGAAGGCAGATAGGCTGTGCCAGGCTTTGTCTGGAACTCCATACGGAGCAAGTCGCCTTCGTCGCCGTCCTTACCGCTTGGCGAACCGAGGTCGACGGTGAAGATGTTCACGCCGTTCTGGTTGCCGAGGAAGTAGACGCGTGCCTTCTTTATGTAGTCGAGATTGAGCTGCACGTCGCGGTCGAGGTTCGACTCTACGTACTTCTCCTTGTCGTCCGACACGTCCACGATGTTGAACTTGATGTTCTTTGCCGTGCCCGTCACCTTGTGTCCGCGGTCGGTAGTACAATCCACGGTGAAGTTGAATGTACCTTCTTCGTCGCCCTCAGTGATTACGACCGTGCCGTCGGTGATGTAAGCATAGTCGTAGTCGGAATCAGATCCGGTTACGGTCTTGCGACGTTTGATGTATGTACCCATGAGTACGGTCATGCCGTTGTAGTCGATCTCCATACCAGGGAAGTAGGTTTCGCTCTTGAAGTTGCGCGCCATAGTGTATGTGCCCGGTATGATTGTAGCCTGTTTCGGGTCGCCGAAGAGACGGTTGAAGGCGCAGATGGCAAGGTTAAATCCCGTGCCCTTCATGTTGCCTGTCTCCGGGTCGAAGTCGCAGTCGAAGAGGTTGATGTATATATTGCCCGTGTTCGACTCCATCAGGTTGCCGTGATAGTAAGCCATACCGCCTGTGAACGTCGTGTTCACGTCGGTAGGTATCTGCGGATATACCGTCGTGCCGGTGTTCATATCTACGAAACTGAGTGTGCCGGTGTACGTGTACTGCACGCCGTTAGCGTCGGCGAAGGTCACAGTGTACGAGTTATCGGTGCCCTTCTTCACCGTCACGTCGCCCTTCAGTGCGTATTCCTTACCTGGTTTGCCGCTGAGTCCGTACTTAGTGGTGTAGGAGTAGTCGGCATCGTAATACAGACTGCCCTCGCCTGCCTTGAATGTTCCCTCGGGCAGCTCGGTGCCTGTGCCCGCCGGAGCATACAAGTCGATGGCTGCCACGTTGGCGTTGGTAGCCACGATGGTGCCTTCAGCCGAGTTGAACACTGCGTTTGTCTTGTCCGAAACTACGAGATAATAGTTGTCGCAGTTGTTGGTAGCCTCAGAAGCTGCGGTGTAATACGAAGCTACGACGTGACTCATAGCGAGGGTCTTGACTTCGTCTGCCTTAGCTGGCGCAGAGAAGCGCGGCGAGTTCTTTACGAAAGACTTCTGCGCTGCTGTGGGTAGCGCAAGTACAGAAAGAAGAAGTGTTATAAAGAGTATAGATTTTTTCATCGTTTGATTAATTTAAATGTGTGTTCGTTCTCCAATGTGAGCACATAAACTCCGGGCTTGCAGCTGTCGAGGCTCACGCTCACAGCTCCCTCTACTACGCTTTTGCGCGCCACAAGTGTGCCGTCGGCAGCGTAGAGCGTGGCAGTTTTCGCCTTTGTGCCACCCACCGTCACAGTACGGTTGTCGGTGTACGTCAGCGAGAATGTCTTGCTCTCGGTGCCCGCAATGGCGGTGGGCACGACATAGTCGAAATAGAACTCGGCTACAGCCGACTGTTCATAGTCGGTCGTAACCCCTACAGATGTCACCGTCAGTTTGCCATCGGCGAAACCAACTTCGGGCTGATCGGCAAGGAAGAAACTTGCCGTGCCGTCATCAACAAACTTTAAGACGAGTGCTTGACGCGGTGTAGTGTCGGTATCATCGGCATACGTAGCCAACGATGGTGACAACAACAGCAACGCAAGCAACGCCTGCAATCGTCTTGCTTTCATAGTCTTGTTGCTTTTAGTTTAACTTCATAACCTGTTGGCGGAATTAAAAAACCGCCTG
>NZ_JH379400.1 GCF_000235885.1 Leyella stercorea DSM 18206 | reverse complement strand
CAGGCGGTTTTTTAATTCCGCCAACAGGTTAATAACTTAAAAATATGGGAACAAACCTTTTCATTCTCGCCGGCTTGCTCGTCGTAATCGTGCTGCTCGGCATCATTGGCATCCTCTCGCGCTACCGCAAGTGTAAGTCGGACGAGGTGCTCGTCGTTTACGGTAAGACCGGCGGCTCGAAGTCGGCGAAGCTCTACCACGGAGGTGCTGCTTTCGTGTGGCCCATCATCCAGGGCTACGACTTCCTCTCTATGAAGCCGATGCAGATCGACTGCAAACTCACCGGTGCCATCTCTGCGCAGAACATCCGCGTCGACGTGCCCACGACCATCACCGTGGCAATCAGCACCGACCCCGAAGTGATGCAGAACGCTGCTGAGCGTATGCTCGGACTCTCAATGGACGACAAGCAGAACCTCATCACCGACGTGGTTTACGGACAGATGCGTCTCGTCATCGCCGATATGACCATCGAGGAGCTGAACTCCGACCGCGACAAGTTCCTCGCCAAGGTGAAGGACAACATCGACACCGAGCTGCGCAAGTTCGGTCTGTATCTGATGAACATCAACATCAGCGACATCCGCGACGCAGCCAACTACATCGTCAATCTCGGTAAGGAGGCGGAGTCGAAGGCGCAGAACGAGGCTCAGGCCAACATTGAGGAGCAGGAGAAGCTCGGTGCGATAAAGATTGCAAACCAGATAAAGGAGCGCGAGACACGCGTTGCCGAGACTCGCAAAGACCAGGAAGTGGCTATCGCTGCCACACGCAAGGAGCAGGAGATATCCGTGGCGCAGACCGACAAGGAACGCGTCTCGCAGGTGGCACTCGCCAATGCCGACAAGGAGTCGCAGGTGGCTCGTGCCGAGGCAGAGAAGAACATCAATGTGGAGCAGGCTAACACGGCTAAGGAGAGTCGCATCGCCGAGCTCAACTCCGACATGGAGATTAAGCAGGCTGAGGCTAAGAAGAAGGCAGCCATCGGTCGCAACGAGGCACAGAAGGAGATAGCACTTTCCAACGCCCAGCTCTCCGTCACTCAAGCCAACGCCGATAAGGAGGCTGGTGAGGCTGCAGCACGTTCGGAGGCTGCAGTGCAGACCGCTCGCGAGAGAGCACAGAAGGAAGTGGAGGAGGCGAAGGCTCTGAAGGTAGAGTCGTCGCTGAAGGCAGAGAAAATTGTGCCGGCTGAAGTAGCCAAGCAGGAGGCAATCCTGCAAGCCGATGCCGTAGCCGAGAAGGTCATCCGCGAGGCAGAAGCGAAGGCAAAGGCTACGCTGGCGCAGGCAGAAGCCGAAGCAAAAGCCATACGTATGCGTCTCGAAGCCGAGGCAGAGGGTAAGAAGATGTCGCTCTTGGCTGAGGCTGACGGCTTCCAGGCAATGGTGAAAGCTGCCGAACTCAACCCGGCTATCGCCATCCAGTACAAGATGGTCGACCAGTGGAAGGAGATTGCAGGCGAGCAGGTCAAGGCGTTCGAGAAGATGCAGCTTGGCAACGTCACAGTGTTCGACGGTGGCGACGGCGCAACCGGCAACTTCCTCAACTCGCTCGTGAAAACTGTGGCTCCGAGCCTCGGTGTGCTCGACCAGCTGCCCATCGGCGAGACCGTGAAGAAGATACTCCATCCGGAGCAGAAAGAAGGAACGGAGAAAGAAGGAACGGAGAAAAAAGATGAAAAGTAAAAAGTAGGAGGTACGGGCAAGATGCCCATACCACGCACCCACAAAACATTTAAGAGTAAAAAATGGGTAAACAATAAGAGGGTATGGCAATCGAGCCATACCCTCTTGTTATTTGTTGTTGCTGCAACTAAAGGCGTTGAGCTACATATTAGTACAATGTCTTCGGCGAGAGTCGGAAGCTGAATGTGTAGTCCTTGTACTCTACGCGGTGACCCTTGCGTGCGCGTCCGTCGCCGCCCCAGCTGTCAACACCGCCGACACCCGACTGTACGAGGTCGATGAAGAGGTTGGTGTACTTCGACTTCTCTACCGACTGCGAGTGGCGCTGGTGCTTCTCTGAGCTCTCATCGAGAGTGAGGAGGTCGTAGTGCAGAGCCGATGCCGAGAAGCGCTTGTCGCTCTCTACGCGGAAGCCCACGCCGTCCTTGTTGGTCTGGTTCCACCAGCGCAGGTCGCTCATCGTTCCGGTCTCCTGCGGACGTACATACGGGTAGAAGAGGTCGTCTGCTGTAGAATGGTAGATGCCAACATTCTGCGAAATCTTGCGGTCGGAGTAGTTCTCCACCGGTCCGCGTCCGTTCCACTGCACCTGATCCATGTCGTAAGGCAGGTTCATCACCATACCGAAGCGGAGCATCTCTGACACCTTTGCGCCCGGAGTGGTCTTCAGATCCTGAGTGACTACGAGTGTGCCGTTAGCCTCTACCTGATATGTGAGTGTGAGTGTAGACTTCACAGCAGGCATGTTATACACAGCTACTACAGTCTTCAGTTTTTTATCAACTGTGAGCGAGCGAAGTTTCATCTTCGGAGTGCGCCAAGCAGCGAAGTTTTTCTGCGACTGTGCGCCCATGTCGTTATCGGTTACGGCGCGCCAGAAGTTAGGCTTGAGCGAACCGCCCTCGCCGAGGAACGAGTTGCCGCCCACCTCGTAGCGTGCGATGAAGCCCGTAGCGCGGTCGAAGGCGAGCGTGAAGTTCTGCGCCTGCAGCGTGAGCAGCGGCTCCTTCTTCTTGTCGGTGAGTTTCACCGCCTTCAGAGCCTTCGCCTCGTTCTCGCTGAGTGAGAGGTCGGCACCCTTTGCCTCGCGCAGTGCGAACTGCTGGTAAGCCACTACGTCGCCAGCCTTCTGCAGTCCCTCGTCGTTCTTCAGACGATACTCGATGTTGAGCATCACGTCGTTCGCCTCGTTGAGGTTGTCGAGGTTGTACGGCAATGTGAAGTCGGCAGAGCTTTGCGCCTTCACCTCAGAGAGGTCGGCGATGGTGCCGTTCTGACGCTCGATGCCGTCAGCCACGATAGCCCACGATAGCGATACGTTGTCGAGCGGACGGAAGAAGTTCTCGTTGTAGACGTTGAACTTCTTCTCGGCGAGGTTTGCAGGTTTGGTCCAGATGTTCTGATACCAGTAGCCCACCTCGTAAGCCTCCGGGTTCGGTTTGCGGTCGGGCGAGATGAAGCCGTTGCAGTTGAAGTTGTTGTCCGACGGGTCGTATGAGTTGAAGTCGCCGCCGTAGTTGTATATCATGTTGCCCTTGGCATCCTTGCCGCGCAAGCCCTGGTCTACGAAGTCCCAGATGAAGCCACCCTGATAGATAGGATACTTGCGTATGAGGTCCCAGTACTCCTGCATCACACCGCAAGAGTTGCCCATGGCGTGTGCGTACTCGCAGTGAATCATCGGCTTCGGGCTTGCCGGATCCTTGGCATAGCGTTCGGCAGCCTCCGGTGTGATGTACATCTCAGCGTAGAAGTCGGTGTTATCGCCGAGGATGGCACGCTCGTAGTGTACGGGGCGCGACGGGTCGAACTCGTTGATCCACTTCTTCACGGCAGCGAAGTTCTTCGAGTCGGCAGTCTCGTTACCCATCGACCAGTAGATTACCGACGGATGGTTGAACTGGTTGTGCACGTTGTGCTCGTTGCGCTCCATAATCTGCTTGGCGAAGAGATCGGTTGTAGTGATGGCATCGCTGTCGTAGAAGAAGCCGTGGCTCTCCTGGTTAGCCTCGGCACATACGTACAGACCGTATTCGTCGCAAAGCTCGTAGAAGTAAGGGTCGTCGGGGTAGTGGCATGTGCGCACTGCGTTCACGTTGAACTGCTTCATCAGCTTCACGTCCTCGAGCATACGCTCACGCGAGATGACATATCCGCCGTCGGGGTCTATCTCGTGGCGGTTGGCACCCTTGATGAGAATCGGCTGGCCGTTCACGAGCAGCTGCTTGTTCTTTATCTCCACCTTGCGGAAGCCCGTGCGTACCGGCACCGACTCCACGTCCTTGTTGTCCTGCTGCACCGTTACCACCACCTTGTACAGATTAGGAGTCTCGGCAGTCCATTTCAATGGGTTCTCCACGTCGAACTTCACCGTAGCGTTTACTACAGCCACGTTGCGTCCCTTCTGCTTCTTCACCTTCGACGAGTTGATAATCTTGCGGCTCACCACATCTCCGTCAGGCGCGATGAGGTCGATGAGGAACTTTGCGTTGCCCTTCGCCTTGAGTGCAACGGCGAGCGATCCGTTCTTGTATTCGGCATCGAGGTCGGGCGTAACGCGCACGTCGTCGACATGAGCAGTCTGCGAGCGCGAGTAGAGGAAGCAGTCGCGTGCCACGCCCGAGAGACGCCAGAAGTCCTGGTCCTCGCTGTACGAGCCGTCGCACCAGCGGAACGACTGGAAAGCGATGAGATTGTCGCCCTTCTTAAGATATGGTGTGATGTCGAACTCCATTGCCGACTTCGAGTCCTCTGCGTAGCCCACGAACTTGCCGTTCACCCAGAGGTACATGTTCGATGTCACTGAGCCGAAGTGAGCAATCACTTGGCGTCCGTCCCATGAGTCGGGTATGCGTATAGTGCGTCGGTACGAACCTACGTGGTTGTCCTTGGTAGGCACCATCGGAGGATTGTTCTTGAAGTGTCCACGCCATGCGAAGCCTATGTTCACGTACTCAGGGTCGCCGTATCCGTTCAGTTCCCAAATGCCCGGCACGCGCATAGTCTTCCATGCCGCGTCGTCGTAGTCGGTGCGGAAGAAGTCGGTAGGACGCTGGTCGGCGTTCTCCACCCACTGAAAGCGCCAGTCGCCCTCGATAGAAAGGAAGTTGCTCGATTTGTCACGGTCGCCTTTCAGCGCAGCCTCTCGGTTCTCGTAAGCAAAGAACGATGTGCGTGTAGCGAAGCGATTAACATTGTTCACCGACAGGTCGTGCCATTCGGTAAAGGTCGGCTCAGTAGCCTTGTCTGTTTCGTTGTCTGCGTAGATATGACATGGGGTCATACCCGCAATTGCCAACGTCAAAAGCAAGTGTTTCATAATTATATTGTTGATTGTATATGTGCGGTTTAAAGTTTCGGCTTCAAAGTTACTGAAAATATATGATATAATGGCACGTTTAGGCGTTAATGAACGATAAGAAAAAGTGCAGAAAAATGTTTGAATACATTTCCCTGCACTTAGCTTTGTTATTTATTAGTATTTATAGTAGGTATGTCCGCCTCCTACTATTGAATTGTTTCCTATAGAGTAGATGCTTCCGTTGTCCAAGACAATTCTGTCGTTGGCTCTAACATATGAGTGGATTCGTTGTGAGCCTTTCTCCACATACCAACCTTTTGCTCCAGGCACTTGAAAAGCCCCTGCACCCCAGTATGACTTGTCCTGTACGGCTTGTGTAGAATAGGTGGTAAACGAACTCTTGGTTATGACAATCATTTCGCGAAATGTCTTGCCCGTGTAGTTGTCGTATTCTCCAGATGTGGCGTAGGTTCCATTTATACCACTGCCTTCATCGTTGTCATCGCTGCACGAAACGAAGAACATAGAACAAAGCAAGAATAAAATAATACTCATCTTGCTCATCATGTTTGAATTAATTTTAGCTTTTAACATAAGTGTTTTGTTGTTTTTGTGCCGGTGAACTCCCAAGACAGGCTGGTTGTTTTTGAGTTAGGTAGATTTACATAAAAAGAGCGTGGGAGTCTCTACATCTGTCTATCTCAAATCTCAGGCCTTCGCATTGCCTACACTCATAAGATAGACAACGCAGTTAGCCCACGCTATGACGCATTATATGTAGAAACGTGCAAGCACTCTCCATGCGTAGGTCGCACGGATGCACATTGCTACGTTTGGATACAATACATCCAACGTGGACGTCCAGGTTGTCGTTGTCTTCATGAGTGTTGTCAAAGTTGCGAAGTTTGAGACTCGAAGAAAACGTCCGTAAACGTCCTTTTACCAGTAAATCAACTCGTCATCCCAACAGAATCAGGCCAGACAAGTTGCCTGCAAAATTAGAATAAAACATTAAAATTGCAAAATGTTTGTAGAAGAATTTTTTATGTGTTGGTAATTTGCAATGGTTAAATATATATAACTATGTGTTGAAAAGTAGATTGGTAAAGTGTAGATAGATATCGAAAAGTGTAATTTTGTAGCTAATTAGACATCAAGACAACATAATATAAGACAATGACTATCTAATATGAACTATAATACACATACTCTTGCTAACGGATTGCGCATAATCCACCTGCCGTCGGCTCAACCCGTGGTATATTGCGGCTACGCTGTGGGTGCCGGCACACGCGACGAAGAGCTCGGACGCGAGGAGGGCATGGCGCACTTCTGCGAGCATATCACCTTCAAAGGTACGGAGCGACGCAGCTCGATGAAGATACTCGGTCATTTGGAGAGTGTGGGGGGCGACCTCAACGCCTTCACCAATAAGGAGGAGACGGTGTATCATGCTGCCGTGTTGAAGGACAACATCGGTCGCGCGGTCGACCTGCTCACCGATATAGTGTTCCATAGTACCTATCCGCAGGCGGAGATAGACAAGGAGGTGGAGGTGATTGTCGACGAGATAGAGAGCTACAACGACTCGCCTGCCGAGCTCGTCTACGACCTCTTCGAGAACGCCGTCTTCAGCGGTCATCCGCTCGGGCACAACATACTTGGCACGGCGGAGAAGCTGCGCCGTTACACCACGGCTGACGCGCTGCGCTTCACACGCCGCTACTATCGCCCCGCGAACAGTGTGTTCTTTGCTTACGGCGATGTCGACTTTGCGCGATTGGTGCGGCTGCTTGAACGTGCCAACACTGTGGCTGCAGATGAAGCGTGCTGCGATTGCAAGCAATCTGTCGCTACGCTGCCGCCATACGTGGCGCAGCACATAGAGCACCATATGGACACTCACCTGGCGCACGTGATGGTGGGCACACGTGCCTACGACGTGCACGACGAGCGCCGCATAGCACTCTATCTGCTCAACAACATACTCGGCGGACCGGGCATGACGGCGCGTCTGAATGTGTCGCTGCGCGAGCGCAACGCTCTTGTCTACACCGTGGAGAGTATGGCGCAGAGCTATAGCGATACGGGTCTGTGGGCGGTCTACTTCGGATGCGACCCGAAGAACGTGAACCGCTGCCTCCGGCTAATACGCCGCGAGCTGGATAAGGTGATGCAACGACCGCTTAGTGATGCGCAACTGCGTGCTGCAAAACGACAGATACGCGGACAGATAGGCATCGCCTGCGACTCGCGCGAATCGTTCGCCCTCGACTTTGCCAAGAGTTACCTCCACTACGGGTGGAAGAAAGACGTGACGGCACTCTGCGAGCGCATCGACGCTCTCACGGCTGCCGACCTGCAACGCGTAGCGCAGGACCTCTTCGCTGAGGAACGTCTCACGAGTCTTGTGGTCAAGTAGGCGCAGGTCTTGTTTAACAACAGAAGGCACCAACCGCTACGTTAAAAGCAAAAACGGATTAAGCCGATTAATAGGATTTCTCCGCAATGAAGAAAAATCCGTTTAATCCGCTTAATCCGTTGTTGATTTCTACGCACCCTTGCAATCTGTGCGCATCTGTGGGAGAATATCTCAGCAGAGGTTCTGCAGCATAGCGAGCGCCTTGTTCTCTGCGTCCTCCATTATCTCGCGCTCGCCCGGACCCTTGTCGTTGATGCCACAAAGGTGCAGAATGCCGTGGATGATCACACGGTGCAGCTCGTCGTCGTACTGCTTGCCGAACTTCTCGGCGTTGGTGCGCACCGTGTCGAGCGAGATGACGATGTCGCCACTCACGATGCCCGGCTCGTCGTAGTCGAACGTAATCACGTCTGTATAGTAGTCGTGACCCAAGTACTCGTTGTTCACTTCGAGAATCTTCTCGTCGTCGACGAACATATAGCCTACTTCGCCAACCTTGTAGCCGTATGTAGCGGCAACGGCACGTATCCATGCTGTTGTCTCACGCTTCTTTATCTTCGGCATCTTCACGCCGTCTACGTTGTATGTAATCATATTCTTGATGTTGTTATGTCGTTATGTTGAGGTGTTGTGGTGTTGAGATGGTGTGGTGTTGAGATGTGTTGTTGTGAGATATGCACTAATGTCAACATCTCACCATCTCACCATCTTGTCAGATTCTTTTTCGGGAGAAAAGAATCCACGCTTCTTCCGAAGTTCTTCAGTTCCCTGACCACCGTTGACGACACGCTGTCCATGCCTGGCAGAGCATAGAACACCACGGTCTCTATGCCCGTGAGTCGGCGGTTGATGTCAGCCTGCTCGCGCTCGAACTCGAAGTCCTTCACCGAGCGCACGCCCTTCACGATGAACTGCGCCCCGTGGCGCTGAGCAAAGTCGACCGTCAGGTCGCTGTACTGCTCCACGCTTATCTTCTTCTCGCCGTCATACAGCCCTCTGATGGTCTCTACGCGCTCCTCCGCCGTGAGCATGTAGTGCTTCTTCTCGTTCACGCCCACGCCGATGACAAGGCGGTCGAAGAGTGGCAGAGCGCGGCGCACGATAGAGTCGTGACCGATGGTGAACGGGTCGAACGATCCGACGAATATTCCGATTCTTTCCATTACTTTCCGTTTACTAATACGTGCAAATGTACAACTTTTATTTTACATAGCCACACACGTTTTCTCATATTTTGCAAAATAAATAGAGTTTCGTTACTGCTGTTTCTCGATATAATAATGTAATTTTGCATATTGAACTAATATATAATAAGCGTAGAACTAATACATAATAAAGAATGGTACTCAACTATATCTGGATTGCGTTCTTCCTCATCGCCTTCTGTATAGCCCTTGTGCGACTTGTGTTCATGGGCGATACGGAGGTGTTCCCTGCAATCATGAACTCTACGTTCGACACCTCGCGCACGGCGTTCGAGATATCGCTCGGACTCACCGGTGTGCTCTCGCTCTGGCTCGGCATAATGAAGATAGGCGAGAAGGGTGGGGTGGTGAACGTGCTGGCACGTGTGCTCTCGCCCGTGTTCTCCCGACTGTTCCCCGACATACCGAAGGGGCATCCCGTCACGGGCAGCATCTTTATGAACGTGGCTGCCAACATGCTCGGCCTCGACAACGCCGCAACGCCACTCGGGCTGAAGGCTATGGAGCAGCTGCAGGAGTTGAACCCGAAGAAGGACACGGCTACGAACCCGATGATAATGTTCCTTGTGCTGAACACGTCGGGTCTGACACTCATTCCGGTGAGCATCATGGTGTACAGAGCGCAGCTTGGCGCAGCACAGCCTACCGATGTCTTCGTGCCCATACTGCTTGCTACGTTCTGCTCCACTGTAGCCGGCATCATCGTCACCTCACTCTATCAGCGCATCAACCTGCTCAACCGTACGATGCTGCTCACGTTAGGCGGACTCTCGCTTGCCGTAGCCACCATTATCTGGGGCTTCTCGGCTATGGACAAGGCGCAGATGAACGTTGTGAGCACGTCGGTGGCTAATATACTGCTGATGCTCATCATCGTGGTGTTCATCCTGGCTGGCATGCGCAATAAGGTGAACGTGTACGATGCGTTCATCGAGGGCGCAAAGGACGGCTTCTCCACGGCTGTGCGCATCATTCCTTATCTCGTGGCGATACTCGTGGGCATCGGTGTGTTCCGCGCTTCGGGCGCAATGGACATGCTCATCGGTGGCGTGAAGTGGGGCGTTGAAGCTTTGGGCTGCAACACCGACTTTGTTGGCGCACTGCCCACGGCACTTATGAAGCCGCTCTCGGGCAGTGGAGCCCGCGGCATGATGGTCGATGCCATGACCACATATGGTGCCGACTCGTTCGTGGGCAGACTCTCGTGCATCTTCCAGGGCTCCACCGACACTACCTTCTACATCCTCGCCGTCTACTTCGGCAGTGTCGGCGTGCGCTACACACGCCACGCCGTAGCCTGCGGTCTGCTTGCCGACCTCGCTGGCGTGATTGCGGCAATCGCAATATGCTACCTTTTCTTTTAAAAGTAAAAGAGTAAAAAAGTAAAAAGGACTTTAAAAATATGGCTAATTTAAAGAGTTTAGCAAAGGACACCGCCATTTACGGCTTGAGCAGCATTGCGGGCCGTTTCATCAACTATCTGCTGGTGCCCATCCAGACCACAGCGTTCGTCGCGAGCGGCGGACAATATGGTGTCGTCACGAACATCTATGCCTACACGGCGCTGCTGCTTGTCATCCTTACGTACGGTATGGAGACAACCTTCTTCCGCTATGTGAACAAGACGGAGGAGAACTCGCAGACCGTCTATTCTACAGTGCTCATCTCCGTAGGCATGACGGCGGCGTTGTTCGTGGCGCTCGTGTTCAGTTTCCTGCCACAGATAGCAACGTTTATGAAGTACCCCGACCACCAGAGTTGGGTGGCTGTGATGTTCGTCTGCGTGGCTATAGACGCGTTCAAGTGCATACCGTTCGCCTATCTGCGCTACAAGAAGAAGGCTATTAAGTTCGCGGCGTTGCAGCTGGTGAACATCGTGCTGAACATTGTGCTCAATCTGCTCTACCTCATCGTGCTGCCGGCGCTGAAGCTGAACCCGTTCGGCTTGTACGACGCGCAGTTCACGCTCGATGTGGGCATGGTGTTCTACATAAACCTCATCTGTACAGCTGTCGTTCTGCTCTGCTTCTGGCGCGAGCTGACTGGCTTCCGCTGGCGCTTCGACGTGCAGTTGTGGCGCCGTATGCTGCGCTATGCCATGCCTCTGTTAGTGTTGGGCATAGCCGGCATCCTCAACCAGACACTCGACAAGATAATCTTCCCCTACCTTTATGACGGAGCCGACGAGAAGACGCAGCTCGGCATCTACGGTGCGGCTACGAAGATTGCGATGATCATGGCGATGATTACGCAGGCGTTCCGCTACGCCTACGAGCCGTTCGTGTTCGGCAAGTCGAAGGACAAGGACAACCGCGAGACCTACGCCACGGCGATGAAGTTCTTCATCATCTTCACGCTGCTTGCGTTCCTCGTCGTGATAGCCTACATTGACATCCTGCGCTTCATCATCCCAAACGAGAGCTACTGGCCCGGACTGCGCGTCGTGCCTATCGTGATGGCTGCAGAGATAATGATGGGTGTCTACTTCAACCTCTCGTTCTGGTACAAGCTCATCGACAAGACCATCTATGGTGCATGGTTCTCAGCTGCCGGCTGCTTGGTGTTAGTGATGGTGAACGTGCTCTTCGTGCCTAAGTACAGCTACATGGCTTGCGCTTGGGGCGGCGTGGCAGGCTACGGCACGGCGATGGTGCTGTCGTATCTCGTCGGTCAGCGCAAGTATCCCATCAACTATCCGCTGAAGTCGATAGGCGTGTACGTGGCTATCACGGCACTCTTCTACTTCCTCATGACGCTCTCCAACGACAACCTGCCCCAGTGGGCTGCGCTTGTCGTGAACACCGCACTCGTCCTGGCGTTCATCGGTCACGTCGTCTATCACGACCTACCACTGAAGAGTCTGTCCGTAGTGGGCAAGTATTTCCGTTAGTAGGCTGCGTCGGTCTGAAAAGGTCGGCGCAAAGACCGCAGTCTTTCGCTTTAAGATAACATTATATAAACACCAACTTTAAATATTATGAAGAAAAAGAATCTGTTCCTCGCTGCAGCCCTTGCGCTCTCATCGGCTGCCGCTCATGCCGACGAAGGCATGTGGACGCTCTACAACCTGCCGCAGGCGGTGTACGAGCAGATGAAGAGCTATGGCTTTACCCCTTCTTACGACCAGCTCTACAAGAGCGAGGACGCAATCAAGAACGCTGTTGTCAACTTCTCTGGCTACTGCTCAGGTGTCGTAGTGTCGCCCGACGGACTCGTCTTCACCAACCACCACTGTGGCTTCGAGGCTATCCGTTCGCACTCTACCGTGGAGCACGACTACATGCTCAACGGCTTCTACGCAAAGACCTTCGAGGAGGAGCTGCCGAACAAGGATATGTTCGTGAGTTTCATGGTGGACCAGAAGGACATCACAGAAATGCTCGCCGCACGCGGCTTCAACGAGATGAACAACGAGCAGCGTGAGAAGTTGCTCAACGAGGTGGAGAACCAGATGATCAAGGAGGTGCACGAGCAGGATCCGTCGCTCGACCTCGAGATTAAGCCGTTCTACGAGGGCAATAAGTACTACGCTACGACATACCGCACCTTCCGCGACCTGCGCCTCGTGTTCACCATACCGAAGTCGATGGGCAAGTTCGGCGGCGAGACCGACAACTGGATGTGGCCGCGCCAGACCTGCGACTACTCGGTGTTCCGCATCTATGCCGACCCTAACACCAACGGACCGGCTAAGTACTCGAAGAACAACGTGCCTTACAAGCCGAAGCACTGGGCTAAGGTGTCTATGGATGGATACAAGGAGGGCGACTTCGCCATGACTATCGGCTACCCAGGTTCTACCGAGCGCTACCTCTCAAGCTACGGCATACGCGAGATGCGCGACGCTGAGAACGCTCCGCGTGCCCAGATACGCGGCGTGAAGCAGGCGGTGATGATACGCCACATGCGTGCCGACGAGGCAGTGCGCATCAAGTACGACTCGAAGTATGCGCAGAGCTCCAACTACTGGAAGAACTCGCTCGGCATGAACAAGTGCATCGACTCCGTGGGCATCATCCGCCAGAAGGCTGACTTCGAGGACCGCATCCAGGAGTATCAGAAGTGGACCGGCTACCTGAAGGGCAAACTCGACTTCGAGAAGATGAAGAACCTATACGCCAAGCGTTTCGATGCCGACAAGCTCAGCACCGTATGGCGCGAGACATTCTCACGCACCAGCGAGTTTAACACTCGTGCGCTCACACTCATCGACATGATGCCAGAGAAGGGCAGCAAGAAGGCGAAGACCTACTACAGTTTCCCCGACAACAGTGCAGAGTGGGACGCGGCTCTCGACAAGGACGTGCAGGCTGCGCTCATCGACAACTTCCGTCAGTATGTGGCTAAGGAAGACCTGCCCGAGTTCTACACTACCATCGCGGAGCAGTTCGGCGGCGACACACGCAAGTATGTTGACTGGCTCTGGTCTACATCCGTAGTGATGAAGAGCGGAAAGAAGATTACGCTCACCGAGAAGGCACTGGCTAAAGACCCCGGCTATCAGTATGCGAAGGCTGTGAAGGCTGTCTACGACAAGTGCAGAAGCGTTATAAACAGCGTGTATGAAGAGATAGAGGAGCAGGAGCGTTACCTCTGCGACGCCAAGGTGCGCTACGAGCAGGAACTGCCTCACTACTCGGATGCCAACTTCACGATGCGTCTGTCGTACGGTCAGGTAGGCGGCTATCTGTTAGGTGGCGAGCCGTCGGGCTACTACACCGAGGCTTCGTCTATCGTGCGCAAGATGGAGGCTGGCGAGAAGGGTACCATCGACTACCAGGCAGAGCCAGTGATGAAGCAGCTCCTTTCTTCGCCCGACTTCGGCAAGTACACCGACAAGACAACGGGTAAGATGCAGCTCTGCTTCCTCACCAACAACGACATCACCGGCGGCAACTCTGGCTCGCCGATGTTCGACGGCAACGGCAACCTCATCGGTCTGGCGTTCGACGGCAACTGGGATTCGCTCTCAAGCGACATCTGGTTCGACAAGCGTCTGGCTCGCTGCATCGGTGTGGATATCCGCTACATGCTCTTCCTCATGGATAAGTGGGGCAACGCAGAGCGCCTGCTCAAGGAGATTGGCGTGAAGTAAGGCTTCGCTCTCAGTAAATATATAAAAAGAGGCTACGGCAGTTTTTGTCGTAGCCTCTTTTTTATAGGAAATACCCATAGCAAGAGGTTCTGTGAATTTTGTGAATTCCGTGGGAAAAAGAAGTGCCCACGGAACGCACGGAAACCACAGAAGTTTAGAATGCGTAGAGAAGAAACCACGGAATCCGTTGTTAAAATATTAATCTTGAGCGGTGGGTTGCGTTCGCCACTCGATCGGATTGCGTTCGCCGTCCGCACCGACAGCGTACGGAGAACGATGACAAAACATGAACTATTGGGCGATTAAAGCGGCTATTTCATCGAGCGTATGTGCCACTTTCACGGTGTCCTCGAAGCCGGCACGCAGCACGCCACGCGTCTTCAGGTCGTCGAGCATGGCGATGAGCGAGTCCCAGAAGCCGCCGATGTTGTAGAGAATGACGCGCTTGTTGTGGTAGCCGATGGAGGCAGCGGCGAGCACGGTGAATATCTCGTCGAGTGTGCCCACGCCACCCGGCAGCGCGATGATTACGTCGCTGCGCTCAATCATAAGGTCTTTGCGGTCGGAGAGGTTGTCGCAGAGTATCTTCACGTCGACATAGTCGGACACCTTTCCGCCTTTCTCCACTATCGTAGGCACCACGCCCACGGTCATTCCCTTTGCGTCGTGCACAGCCTTCGCTACGCACTCCATCAGTCCGAGGTTGCATCCGCCGAACACCAGCGTATGCCCGTTGGCACCCATCCAGGTGCCCAGCTCGCTCGTGCGCTCGAAGTATTCAGTGGGAATGTTCGAGTTGGCAGAGCAGAAAATACAAATGTTCATTGTTTATTTTGGGTTTTTTATTATTAACTAAGCCGAACTAAGCCTTCTTAAGCCTTTCTAAGCCTTCCTAAAATAAGCCGAACTAAGCCTCTTTAGGCCTTGCTAAGCCTTTGCTAACTGAGCCCTCCCCGACGGGGAGGGTTGGGAGGGGCTCTGGCTGGTGCTACTCCTCTTTAGGCTATAATATCCGAAGCGGCAGCGCAGACAGTCCTTTCGCTCGCAGTAGCGGTGCTGCAGCTGTATGAGTGCCTGCGTGTCGGCGGCGTTGCGTGCCTCCACGCCGCACTCCTTCCATAGGCGTATGTAGGTGTTGTCCTCGGCAGGCAGCTGTTCGAGCCAGTCGAGCGCGCGCTGCACGAGGCGTTCGTCGTCGCGGTAGCAGCCCCAGGCGTGCAGCACGGGTACGGCGGCGTTGATGGCGAGCAGGTTGAGCGAGGCGGTGGATAGTCGCTTCTCGTTGAGGCTGCTCTCCTTGCCGAACGTGTAGTGCGTGCGCCAGTAGTCGCTCACGCTGGTCTGCAGCACGGCGTGCAACTGCTTCACACTCTCGCACGCCGTTATCTCAGCCAAGCCGGCACGTCGCGAGCAGTAGAGCTGCGCCAGCTGCGACATGCGTATATACGGGAAGTTCTGCGGGCGCAGACGCAGGAAACGCCACGCCTGACGCGCCATCGGTTCGAGCCGGAACTTGCGCGAGAGATAGCCGAACTCGCGCTTTAGGCTGAGGAAGTAGGGGTCGGCGAGGGCAGCATCGCGCGTAGCGGGTGTCATCTGCGCCTCGTCGAGCAGTCCAGCCATGCCCATGAACATCGCCTCCACCTGAAACGGGTCATCGCGGTGGTGGGCTATCTGCATCAGTGGCAGTCGCTCCGCCCACTGTTCAAACGCCTCGCTGTTCACGCCGAAGCCGAAGCTGCGCGCCATGGTGGCGAAGAACGCTGCCTCCCACGAGCCCTCGAACAGAGCTACGCGGCGGCGTATCGCCTCCGTCTTCTCGTTGAGACGCTCGGCAACAAGCGCACTGAGCCACGAGCGTTTCTTGATGGCATCGAGCGGAAGCACCGCCTCGCGGCAAGGCGGATAGCGGTCGAAGGCGAGCAGACGACGATAGTTGGCGAGCACGTGCTGCGGCACCTTGAGCTGCACCTGCGGCAGGCGGTCGCCACGTTCGGTCACAACGTCGGCATCCACCACCGCTGCCACGTGCAAGACCACGTTGTTGTACGCCGCATCGGTGTCGTGGCCATGCAGAAACCAGTCGGCAGAGCGTTCGTGAATCTCCACATTGCCCACCCACATCACGCCGTCGATGCGCACCTTGGCGTTGAAGAAATCGGGTCCGGCGTGCATGTTCGGCAGCCCCGGGTCGATAACCTCCACGCTGCGACCGTCGGTGGTGCGCAGCTCGCTGAGCGGCAGTATGCGATGTTTCCAGATATAGTGTAGTAGCTTTTCCATAGACGTTCGGGATTTAACGACCTCAAAGTTACGTTTTTTTTACATCAAAAGTGGTTTTTATATTCAAAAAATAAGTAATTTTGTAGGCAGAACTTGTAAATATGTCAATCTGTAAAATTGTCAACCCGTTAACTTCTCAACTATAAAAGAATGAAACGCTATTTACTATCAGCTGCTGCGCTCTGTTTCGCAATGGCAATGAGCGCACAATCGCTCTTCGTGGGATCGTACAACATACGCTATCACAACAATGGCGACGACCGCAAAGGTAACGTGTGGACAACACGCTGCAAGGTGATTTGCGACCAGGTGAACTTTGAAGATCCCGACATCTTCGGAGCGCAGGAAGTGCTGCACGCGCAGCTCGACGACATGCTCGGCGCACTCGACGGCTACGACTATATCGGCGTGGGTCGCGACAACGGCAAGAAGAAGGGCGAATATGCAGCCATCTTCTACAAGAAAGACCGCATAAAACTGCTCAACAACGGCAACTTCTGGCTGAACGAGACCCCTGAGAAACCGAAGCTCGGATGGGATGCCGCCTGCATACGCATCTGCTCGTGGGGCGAGTTTGAGCAGGCAGCAACCGGTTTCCGCTTCTACTATTTCAACCTGCACATGGACCACGTGGGCGTGGTGGCGCGTCGCGAGGCAGCGAAGCTCGTAGTGAAGAAGATTGGCGAGATAGCAAAGGGCGCCCCAGTGGTGCTCACCGGCGACTTCAACGTCGACCAGAACGACGAGATATACGGCATCTTCGCTTCGTCGGGAATACTCAACGATTCGTACACACACGCTCGTCTTCGCTTCGCCGAGAACGGCACGTTCAACGACTTCAAACCTGACGTGAAGACGCAGTCGCGCATCGACCACGTCTTCGTGTCGCCGGAGTTCAACGTCGACCGCTACGGTATGCTCACCAATATGTACTGGACCGACGATGCTCCGACCTATAATCAGAAGAGCAACCAGGCTCCTACGCAACTCGAGTTCCGCAAGATGACACTCCGCATACCAAGCGACCACTACCCAGTGTTCGTGAAGATTAATTATAAGAAATAGGTTGATGTGTTGAGGTGTGATGTTGAGGAATGATGTTGTTGTGTTGTTATGTTGAGATGTTGACATTAGTGCATATCTCACCACAACACCATCACACAACATATCTCAACACCTCACCACCTCACCACCTCAACACAACACCATAACACCATCATAACATGACCAACATTCATCCAGTAGGCGTCAACGACCGCCACAAAACACTATTTGAAGGTCTTTGGCCTTTGCCTTACGGCGTGAGCTACAACGCATATATCATCGACGACGAGAAGGTAGCACTCGTCGACACAGTAGAAGTAGACTTCTTCTCGCAGTTCATAGACAACGTACGCCGCGTCATCGGCGACCGTCCCATCGACTATATCATCGTCAACCACATGGAGCCCGACCACAGCGGCTCGCTCGCACTCATCAAGAAGTACTACCCCGACGCAAAGATCGTGGGCAACAAGAAGACCTTCGACATGATGCGCGGCTACTACAACGTGGGCAACACGGAGGACGAGATAGTGGAAGTGGCGAATGGCGACACGCTCTCGCTCGGCACACACGAGCTGGTGTTCACCATGATTCCGATGGTACACTGGCCCGAGACAATGGTGACGCTTGACGTCACAGAGCACGTGCTCTTCTCGGGCGACGCCTTCGGATGCTTCGGTGCTCTGAACGGCGCATACGTAGACAGCGAGATGAACTGCGACGTTTATTGGAACGAGATGCAGCGCTACTACTCGAACATTGTGGGCAAGTATGGCGTGCCCGTGCAGCAGGCACTGAAGAAGCTCGCCGGCGTGCAGATCGACTATATCTGCCCGACGCACGGACCGATATGGCATGAGCACATCGCACGCGTCATCGGCGAGTACGACCGCATGAGCCGCTACGCTACCGAACCGGGACTCGTCATCTGCTACGGCTCGATGTACGGCAACACAGAGCGCGCTGCCGAGAAGATAGCAAGCGCAGCAAGCCGTGCCGGCGTGAAGAATATCGTGCTGCATGACGTGTCGCGCGAGAACCACTCGTTCATACTCAGCGACATCTTCAAGTACAGCGGACTCATCCTCGGTGCACCTACATACAACAACGGTATCTATCCGGGAATGGAGATGCTGCTCTCCGAGCTCGCCGGACGCTGCATCAAGAACCACTACCTCGGCATCTTCGGCTCGTTCACATGGGCAGGCCAGGTGGTGAAGAAGATTACGGAGTGGAACGAAACACAGATGAAGTTCGAACTCGTCGGCACACCGGTCGAGATAAAGCAGAGCCTCAGCGCAGAGACCGAGGCTGCCTGCGAGGCACTCGGCAAGGCAATGGCAGAGCGACTGAAGTAAGAAGGCTTTATTAAGCACTTTGCACATATCTATTATTGGGTGTTTTTTTAGTAGCAGCAACTAAAGAATTGATAAAAAGTTACTGTTACTGAATAAAATATGTAATTTGTGCAAAACATAATATAACAAAGTAATAGAAGGAGGTAAGTATGACAATAGAAGAAAAGAAAGCAGACTTCTTGCGCCGATTCAGAGCCTCACGATTGCGCAAAGAAGACTTTATTTCTAAAATGGAAAAGCGTATGCGTGAAGACTACCGCAAGCGCACTGGTAAGGAAGCAGAATCCTTTAATGTATTATAATGCATAGTCTAAATCTAAAAAGGATAAATGAAAAGGCTCCATATCTTGTTACATTAAACGAGAATGATGAGACTTATACATTTGTAACAGAATCTGGAGTAGAATATTCCATTGGTTTTATGCAGATGATTTGTTGCAGTCTGATGAGTCGTATGAGTTTGTGATAGCCAATTTGAATGATAAGAAGTCGCCTCGTGACAAGAAGGTGAAAGATACTGTTGTCGCAATTGTTGAGGAATTCTTTAATAGCAATTCGGCTACAATATTGTATCTCTGTTCTACAAGTGATGGTAAACAACTCACTCGAGGCAGATTGTTCAAGAATTGGTTTGATTCATACGAATATAGCAATCGCTTTACGATGGTCACATCAACTTTGGTTGATGAATACGGTATTGACAATATTGCTGCTTTGATAATTAGGAACGACAATCCTAAATTAGGAAAGATATTGGCAGAATTCGGCGAGACCATAGAGATGTTTAGCCACAAACCTACATTATAACAAAATAAACGCCCGTGGGTAGTGTAAACAGAACTGTGTCACGGCT
>NZ_JH379399.1 GCF_000235885.1 Leyella stercorea DSM 18206 | reverse complement strand
GTGGGTATGGCAGGATGCCATACCCTCCTAAATTACTAATTATGAAGATATCTGTCGGCAAAAAACTATACCTCAGCATCCTCTCGGTGTTCCTTGTGTTCGCCGTGGCGTTCATCGTGTTCCAGCAGGAGCGCGAGAAACAGTTCAAGATTGACACGCTCAACCTGAAGTTGCAGGACTACAACTCGCGCATGGAGGAATATCTGCGCCTCTTCCCCGACTTCTCGGAGGAGGCGCTCGACCGCTATGTAGAAACCCACTACATACAGAATATACGCGTGACATTGATACGCGCCAATGGCGATGTGCTCTACGACAGCAAGCTGAAGGACTACTCGCACATCAACAACCACTCTACACGACCGGAGATAGCAGCGGCACTGAAGCACGGTGCAGGTTCGACCGTCGACCGCAATAGCGAGACCGTACACGGCGACTTCTTCTACTCTGCCACCTACTTTCCCAAGCAGCAGCTCATCATACGCTCCGCCCTGCCCTACACGAGCGACCTCGCACGCTCGCTGCAAGCCGACCAGCACTACATCTGGTTCGCCATAGGAGCCATACTGCTGCTCACCATCATACTCTACCGCTTCATCAGCCGACTGAGCGACAACATCACGAAGCTACGCACGTTCGCCTCAAGAGCCGACCACAACGAGTCGCTCGACACGGAAGACCTCGCCGTGTTCCCCAACGACGAACTGGGCGAGATAGCCGAGCGTATCATCAAGATATACAAGCGATTGCAGACCACACGCCGCGAGCAGGACGTGCTGAAACGACAGCTCACGCAGAACATAGCACACGAGCTGAAGACACCCGTGGCAAGCATACAGGGCTATCTGGAGACCATACTCGAGAACCCGAACATCAACGATAGCACACGCGAGCAGTTTCTGCAGCGTAGCTACGCACAGAGCCAACGCCTCACCTCGCTGCTGCAGGACATCTCTACGCTCAACCGCATGGACGACGCACCGGAGATGATGAGCGAGGAGAACGTGAACATATCGGACATCGTATCGAACATACAGAAGGAGACGGCACTGCAACTGCAGCAGAAGGAGATGAAGTTCTGCAACCGCTTGCAGCCGAACATCGTGGTGCGCGGCAGCACGAGTCTGCTCTACAGCGTGTTCCGCAACCTCACCGACAACGCCATCGCCTACGCCGGTGTGGGCACAACGATAACCATAGACGCAGAGCTAAGCTCCGACGAGCTGTTCGACGACCACCGCAAGTGGCACTTCACCTTCTCCGACAACGGCGTGGGCGTGCCATCGGAGCATCTGTCACGCATCTTCGAACGCTTCTACCGCGTGGACAAAGGACGCTCGCGCAAGATGGGCGGCACCGGACTCGGGCTCGCCATCGTGAAGAACGCCGTACTGTTGCACGGCGGAACTATCAGCGCACACAACAACGAGGAGGGAGGACTTAGATTCGAGTTCACACTCAGAGCTTAAACCATCCGCATCGACCGATGCAGACATCTGCGTCGACCGTTGCAGACATCCGCGTCGACCGATGCAGACATCCGCGTCGACCGATGCAGACATCCGCGTCGACCGTCGCAGACATCCGCGTCGACCGATGCGGATGCTCTGCCCTTTACCTACACACTCGAGAATATTCACAATCTATCTATCAAATAATCAAAATAACCATGCAAACATGCGCTCATTTTGCTAAAAAGTCGTAACTTTGCAGACAACAAAATGTTTTTCATCCAAAACAATATACAAGCAGTATGATTCTATTTTTCATGACTCCAAGCAAGAGCGTGATTGCTACAGCAGCAGATCACAAGCTCTCACAAGACGAGATCAATGAACTGTGTTGGCTTTACGGCGGTGCCACTCTCATCGAGGGTGAGACTGTCGAGGGCTTCTTTGTGGGTCCACGCCGCGAAATGATTACTCCATGGAGTACGAATGCCGTAGAGATAACTCAGAATATGAGCCTCCACGGCATTTCGCGTATTGAGGAGTACTTCCCCGTAAGCTCGAAAGATGCCGACCACGACCCTATGTTGCAGCGCATGTACGAGGGTCTCGACCAAGACATCTTCACAGTGAACCACGAGCCGGAACCAATCAAGCGCGTGGAGAACATAGAAGAATACAACGAGCAGGAGGGTCTGGCACTCTCAGCCGAGGAGATTGAGTATCTGCACAAGATAGAGAAGGAGCTTGGCCGCCCGTTGACAGACTCTGAAATCTTCGGTTTCGCACAGATCAACTCTGAGCACTGCCGCCACAAGATTTTCGGCGGTACGTTCATCATCGACGGCAAGGAGATGGAGTCGTCGCTGTTCGCTATGATCAAGCAGACAACAAAGGAGAACCCCAACAAGATTCTCTCTGCATATAAAGACAATGTGGCTTTCGCGCAGGGTCCGGTTGTGGAGCAGTTCGCACCGCACGACCAGTCGACATCCGACTACTTCCAGGTGAAGGACATCGAGAGCGTTATCTCGCTGAAGGCAGAGACACACAACTTCCCGACTACCGTGGAGCCGTTCAACGGTGCAGCTACCGGTACCGGTGGCGAGATTCGCGACCGTATGGGCGGCGGTGTAGGCTCATGGCCTATCGCCGGAACAGCCGTGTACATGACAGCCTATCCGCGTCTTAAGGACGACGACAACCTCACACGCGACTGGGAGGACATCATGCCCGTACGCAAGTGGTTGTACCAGACACCGGAGCAGATTCTCATTAAGGCTTCTAACGGTGCGTCAGACTTCGGCAACAAGTTCGGTCAGCCGCTCATCACCGGTTCGGTGCTCACCTTCGAGCATCAGGAAGGCGCAGAGAAGTACGCTTACGACAAGGTAATCATGCTCGCCGGCGGCGTAGGCTACGGCACAAAGCGCGACTGTCTGAAGAAGGAACCGCAGAAGGGCAACAAGGTTGTCGTTGTAGGTGGCGACAACTATCGCATCGGCTTGGGTGGCGGTTCGGTATCTTCTGTTGACACTGGTCGCTACAGCAACGGCATCGAGCTGAACGCCGTGCAGCGTGCCAACCCCGAGATGCAGAAGCGTGCATACAACCTCGTTCGCGCCCTGTGCGAAGAGGATGTGAACCCGGTGGTTTCTATCCACGACCACGGTTCGGCTGGTCACCTCAACTGTCTCTCGGAACTTGTAGAGGAGTGCGGTGGCGAGATTGATATGAGCAAGCTGCCTATCGGTGACAAGACACTGTCTGCAAAGGAAATAATCGCCAACGAGAGCCAGGAGCGCATGGGCTTGCTCATCGACGAGAAGCACATCGACCACGTACGTCGCATCGCAGAGCGCGAGCGTGCTCCGCTGTACGTTGTGGGCGAAACAACCGGCGACGCCCACTTCTCATTCAAGCAGGGCGACGGCGTGAAGCCTTTCGACCTCGACGTGGCTCAGATGTTCGGTCACTCGCCGAAGACCATCATGCGCGACGAGACCGTAGAGCGCCACTACCGCGACGCTGAATATACACACGAAGAGACATCGGAGAACGGCAAGGACGACGTTCTCGACAAATACGTAAGCCGCGTGCTGCAGCTTGAGGCTGTGGCTTGTAAGGACTGGTTGACAAACAAGGTGGACCGCTCCGTAACCGGTAAGATAGCACGCCAGCAGTGTCAGGGCGAGATTCAGCTGCCGCTCTCAGACTGCGGTGTTGTAGCACTCGACTACCGCGGCAAGAAGGGTATCGCTACGGCTCTCGGACACGCTCCGCAAGCTGGTTTGGCATCACCCGAGGCAGGTTCTGTACTCTCTGTAGCAGAGGCTCTGACCAACATCGTTTGGGCACCGCTCGCCGACGGACTCAATAGCCTTTCGCTCTCTGCCAACTGGATGTGGCCGTGCCGCTCGCAGAAGGGCGAGGACGCTCGTCTGTACAGTGCTGTGAAGGCTCTCAGCGAGTTCTGCTTGGCTCTGAAGGTGAACGTACCGACCGGTAAGGACTCTCTGTCGCTCACCCAGCAGTACCCGAACGGCGAGAAGATCATCGCTCCGGGCACAGTAATCGTGAGCGCAGGCGGCGAAGTATCGGACATCCGCAAGGTTGTTTCGCCGGTACTCGTGAACGACAAGAACTCATCACTCTACCATATCGACTTCTCGTTCGACGAGCAGCGACTCGGAGGTAGCGCATTCGCACAGAGCCTCGGCTTCGTGGGCGACGACGTACCGACCGTGAAGAACCCGGAATACTTCGCCGACTGCTTCAACGCGGTTCAGGAGATGATAGAGAAGGGCTGGATTATGGCAGGTCACGACATCTCTGCAGGCGGTCTGATCACCACATTGCTCGAGATGTGCTTCGCCAACACTGAAGGCGGTATGCACGTCAACCTCCACAGCCTCGCGGGCAACGACGTCATCAAGATGCTGCTTGCCGAGAACCCGGGCGTTGTTGTTCAGGTTTCGGACAAGTACAAGGAGGAGTTCAAGGAGTACATGGAGGAGAACGGCATCGGCTACGCAAAGATCGGTTACCCCACTCCGGCAGAACGCACCATCGTCATCAAGAAGGACGAGTACACACATACATTCGACATCGACGCACTGCGCGACACATGGTACAAGACATCGTACCTGCTCGACCGCGACCAGAGCTTCAACGGTTGTGCTGCAAAGCGCCGCGACAACTACAAGAAGCAGCCGGTTGAAATGCAGTTCCACCCGTCGTTCAAGGGCTCGCTCGAGAGCTACGGCATCTCGGCTGACCGCCGCACAGCGTCGGGCATCAAGGCTGCAATCATCCGCGAGAAGGGCACGAACGGCGAGCGCGAGATGGCTTACTCGCTCTACCTCGCAGGCTTCGACGTGAAGGACGTGATGATGACCGACCTTATCACCGGTCGCGAGACACTCGAGGACGTGAACATGATCGTCTTCTGCGGTGGCTTCTCCAACTCGGACGTTCTCGGTTCGGCTAAGGGCTGGGCAGGCGCATTCCTCTACAACCCGAAGGCTAAGGAGGCACTCGACAAGTTCTATGCTCGCAAGGACACTCTCTCGCTCGGTATCTGCAACGGCTGCCAGCTCATGGTAGAGCTGAACCTCATCAACCCCGACCACGAGAAGCGCACACGTATGCTGCACAACGACTCGCACAAGTTCGAGAGCAACTTCCTCGGTGTTGAAATTCCGCAGAACAATAGCGTGATGTTCTCATCGCTCAGCGGCGACAAGCTCGGCATCTGGGTAGCTCACGGCGAGGGCAAGTTCTCGCTGCCAGAGTCAGAGGACAAGTACAACGTTGTGGCTCGCTACAACTACGCCGAGTATCCGGGCAACCCGAACGGTTCCGACTACAACGTGGCTGGTATCTGCTCGGCTGACGGACGCCACTTGGCAATGATGCCGCACTTGGAGCGTGCCATCTTCCCATGGCAGAACGCCTGGTACCCGGCTGACCGTCGTCAGGACGACGTGACTCCGTGGATTGAGGCATTCGTAAACGCACGCCAGTGGATTGAGAAACAGTAACGACAACTCTCAAACTTAACAACGTTTCGCAACCGCGAAACATAAAAAACTCCCACAGAATTAGCGAAATTCTGTGGGAGTTTGCTTTAAATAATGTACCTTTGCAGACGACAGAAGTGCACGCTTCGGGCATAACGCCCGAAATACACTTCACAGAACTAACAATAAAGGCGATTTCATAGCAAAACAGTATGCAGAACTTTTACTTAGCAGCGTTCCGCGTGTTCTTCAAGATAGGCATCTTCACGCTCGGCGGTGGCTACGCAATGATACCACAGATAGAGGCAGAAGTGGTGAACAGGCACAAATGGATGACGCGCGAGGAGTTTCTCGACCTTATCGCCGTGGCGCAATCGTGCCCGGGCGCATTGGCAGTGAACATGAGTGTGTTCATCGGCTATCGTATGCGCAAGCTCGCCGGTGCCATCTGCGCTACGCTCGGCGTCACCCTCCCCTCGTTCCTCATCATCCTGCTCATCGCAATGTTCTTCCACCAGTTCCAGGACAACGCTGTGGTGGCATCGGCATTCAACGGCATACGCCCTGCGGTGGTGGCTCTGATTGCCGCCCCCGTGTTCACACTGGCAAAGTCGGCACGCATCGCCCTCACCAACTGCTGGATACCCGTAGGCAGCGCACTGCTGATATGGCTCCTGGGCGTAAACCCTATCTACGTGCTCGTAGTGGCAGGAATGTGCGGCTACCTGTACGGCATCCTAATCAAACCAACAGAATAGTAAATATTGAGTTATTCAATGGTGAATTCAAAACTCAAAATTCAAAATTCAAAATTCAACAATGATATACCTCCAGCTATTTCTTACGTTCTTCCAGATCGGACTCTTCGGATTCGGTGGCGGCTACGGTATGTTGTCGCTCATACAGAACCAGACGGTGTACAACCATGCGTGGCTCACAGCACCTGAGTTCACGAACATCGTGGCTATAAGCCAGATGACACCAGGTCCGATAAGTATCAACGCAGCTACATACTGCGGATACACCGCCATACACAAAGCCGGCATGGGCGAATGGGCATCCATCTTGGGTAGCGCGACAGCGACGTGCGCCCTCGTGCTGCCGTCGTTCATACTTATGATTCTCATCTGCCGTGTATTTATGAAGTACATGAACACGCCGACGGTGCAGAACATCATGTCGGGTCTGCGCCCTGCCGTGGTAGGACTCATCGCTGCAGCAGCCCTTCTGCTTATGACCCCCGAGAACTTCTCGTCGCCAGCTATCAACCCGTGGAACTTCTGGGTGAGCATCGCCATTTTCGTAGCAACATTCGTAGGCACGAAGTTCGTGAAGATAAACCCGATGAAGATGATAAGCTGGGCTGCGTTCGCAGGACTCATGCTGCTGTATTAACTCTCAACGAATAAAAAAGCGTGATGGAGCACTGCAAACAGTGCTCCATCACGCTTTTTTATTAATATTCCGCTTCGTTCGCCAAGTGCCACGTGGTGAGGTACGACGCACGGGTGATGTCCGTCAGTTTCGGATAGTTCACCGTGTCAGCCTCATCCGACGGAAAGTTGTAGTTGGGCTGACCGCCGGTGTGATACCACACGATAGGCACACCCTTCAAGTGGAACGACTGTTGGTCGCTGCCACCGACGGGATTGTCCCAAGCACGGTAGTCGGGGTCGAAGCAGAAGTTGTGCTTCGCCATGTCTGCCTTAAGCCACTCGCCAAACTTCGGATGCGCAGCCGTGAAGAAATACATGAGATAGCGACTGTCCGTACCGCTGCCCACCATATCGAAGTTGAGGTAGCCCTTCACGTTCTGCATGTCCTTATAGTTGTCGGTGAAGTAGCGCGAACCGAGCAGTCCGAACTCCTCGCCGTCCCAGAATGCGAACACGATAGTGCGCTCCGGCGTTGCGCCACTCGCTACGAAAGCCTTCATTATCTGCAGCACTGCAGCCACACCCGACGCATTGTCGTCGGCTCCGTTGTATATCTTGTCGCCTTCGAGGTCGCTGTACACGCCCTCATGGTCGAGATGCGCCCCCACAACAACCATCTCATCGGTCTTCTTACCCGGCAGCACCGCGAGCACATTGCTAAGGTGCATCGTACGGTGCACCTGCTTCTTTATCTCGGCTATCGAGTCAGCCTCAACGAAGTAGCGCACACCGCTCTTTAGCTTCTGCACGGCGCAAGCCTCGAAAGGCTGCTCATACGACTCGAAGAAAGGCTTCAAACCTGCCTGGCGCATCTGTGAGATGATATACTGCTTGGCGATGCACGAGCCACGCTCGCCAGCACGACGACCCTCCAAGAGGTCGTCGGCAAGGAAATATACGTGCGCACGAGCCGCATCCTCAGTGATGGAACGCAAGCCGGCATCACACTGCGCAGCCAACTGTTTCTCCACTTTCGCCGACTTCTTCTGAGCGGCTTCAACAGTAGTCGCACCACTAAGAACGATAGCAGCCGACAACAATAGTTTATTTATCATATTCGAGTATTATACCGTTAGTCAGTAATAAAGTTTAAACCAATGCAAAAGTAACGAAAAAACATAAGAATACCTCATCAAGAGTGGATAATTTATGGATTATTTGTTGTAACTTTGCACGTAAATAGGAAACATTATTTTAACATAATAACATACACAGAATTATGGCAAAGAAAGCTTTATTGATGATCCTCGATGGATGGGGCATCGGCAAACATGGCAAAGGTGACGTTATCTACAACACACCGACTCCGTATCTCGACTACCTTACAGCAGTGAGCGCACACTCACAGCTCCTCGCATGCGGCGAAGACGTAGGTCTGCCGGAGGGTCAGATGGGTAACTCTGAGGTTGGCCACTTGAATATCGGCGCTGGCCGTATCGTTTACCAGGACCTCGTTAAGATTAACCGCGCTTGCAAGGACGGCTCTATCCTCCAGAACAAGGAGATCGTTAAGGCTTACAGCTACGCTAAGGAGAACGGCAAGAAGCTCCACCTCATGGGCCTCACCTCTACCGGCGGTGTACACTCTTCGCTCGACCACCTCTTCAAGTTTATCGAGATTGGTAAGGAGTACGGCTTGAACGACGTTTACGTACACTGCTTCATGGATGGCCGCGACACCGACCCGAAGTCGGGCAAGGGCTTCATCGAGCAGGTTCAGGAGTGCTGCGACAAGAACGGTGCGCACATCGCAAGCATCGTAGGCCGCTTCTATGCAATGGACCGCGACAAGCGTTGGGAGCGCGTAAAGGAAGCTTACGACCTGCTCGTTGAGGGCAAGGGCAAGCAGTCTGACGACATGGTGAAGGCAATGCAGGAGAGCTACGACGAGGGCGTAACCGACGAGTTCGTTCTTCCTATCTGCAACTCTACCGTGAACGGCAAGATTGAGGAAGGCGACGTTGTCATCTTCATCAACTACCGCAACGACCGCGCCAAGGAGCTTACCGAGGTGCTCACACAGAAGGAGCACGAGGAGGCTGGTATGCACACTATCAAGGGTCTGCAGTACTTCTGCATGACTCCGTACGACGCATCGTTCACCGGCGTTAACATCCTCTTCCCGAAGGAGAACGTAGCAAACACTCTCGGCGAGTATCTCTCTGCTCAGGGCAAGCGTCAGCTTCACACTGCAGAGACAGAGAAGTACGCTCACGTAACATTCTTCTTCAACGGTGGCCGCGAGACTCCGTACGAGGGCGAGGACCGCATCCTTGTTCCGTCGCCGAAGGTTGCTACATACGACCTGAAGCCGGAGATGAGCGCATACGAGGTGAAGGACAAGCTGGTTGGCGCTATCAACACTCAGGAGTACGACTTCATCGTTGTTAACTTCGCTAACGGCGACATGGTAGGTCACACTGGTATCTACAACGCTATCGCTAAGGCTGTACACGCTATCGACAACTGCGTTAAGGACGTAGTAGAGACTGCTAAGGCTAACGACTACGAGGTTATCATCATCGCTGACCACGGTAACGCTGACAACGCTATCAACGAGGACGAGACTCCTAACACAGCTCACTCGCTCAACCCGGTTCCGTTCATCTACGTAACCAACAACAACTCGGCTACCGTTAAGGACGGACGCCTCGCTGACGTGGCTCCTTCTATCCTCCACATCATGGGTCTGGAGAAGCCGGAGGAGATGACTGGCGAGAACCTTATCTGCGACTAAGCAGTAAATAGTTGAGAATTGAAAGTTGAAAGTTGAATCATAACTTACGACTAACGAATAAAGCAAAACGCGCGCAACTGAATGGTTGCGCGCGTTTTTTGTTATTATGTAACTTAGGAGGATGCGTGGTTATTGCTATAGCAGGATGCGTGGTTATAGCAAGAGCGTGGTTATGGCAGGATGCCATAACCTCCTATGCGTGTACCATCAGAATTTCTTTCCAAATACGATACTTATGAATGTCTTTGCGAGCACGGTAAAGTCGAACCAAAGCGACTGGTGCTCAAGATAATAAAGGTCGAGCTCGAGGCGACGCAACATCTTCTCTATGGTGTCGGTGTAGCCGTTGTAGAGCGTTGCGTAGGAGGTGACGCCTGGGCGGATAGCGTAGAGTTGCTCATAGCGCGGGTCGCGCTCCATAATCTGGTCGATGTAGAATTTGCGTTCGGGACGATAACCGATGAACGCCATATCGCCACGAACTACATTCCACAACTGCGGCAGCTCATCGAGATGATGGGCACGCAAGAACCGACCCACACGCGTGAGGCGCGGGTCGTTCAAAGCTCCTTCGAGCAACAACTGCGGTCCGTCTTTCTCGGCGTCGCGCGTCATGCTGCGGAACTTATATATGTAGAATGGCTTGCCGTGCAACCCAATGCGCTCCTGCCGATATATCGTTGGCGCACCGTCTTCGAGCCAAATGGCAACGATGCAAATCAAAAATAACGGCGCAAAGACAACGAGGCACACAGCAGCTATTATGAAGTCGAGAACTCTTTTCATCTGTTATGTCTACGTATGCGATAGTCCGAAAGCCATGAGAACGTTTTCATGTGCATCATATTATATAGTATGATATTACGAATGTGCCGGACATCTTTGCAAAGGTACTCCTAAAATTGCAGAATAGAGAATTATATGCAGAGTATTTCACGTTGTGAAACACTTGTTAACTATTCGGGTTAATGCGAAGGAGAGAAAAGAATAGAAAAAGGGCATATAATAAAGGCTACGGCAAGAATGCCGTAGCCTCCTATGTGGGTGTGCGTGATGCGGGCTGGAATGCCCGCACCTCCTATTGATTAGAGCTGCGCAAGCTCTACAACCTTATCTACGGCAGCAGAGAGTCCGTCGACGTTCTTGCCGCCAGCCTGAGCGAAGTGAGGCTGACCGCCGCCACCGCCCTGGATGAGCTTGGCAGCCTCGCGAACCATCTGACCAGCGTTGAGCGAGTGATCTTTCACGAGGTCGTCGCTCATGCAGACGTTGAGCATCGGTTTCTCATGAGCTACCGAGCCTACAACGGCGAGCAGGTTAGCCGGAACAGCCTGGCGCAGCTTGAACATGAGGTCCTTGGCAGCAGCCGGTTCCAGCGGGAGGACAGCAGTGATGACCTTCACGCCGTTCACCTCGCGTGCCTTAGCGATGAGGTCGTTCTTTGTGCGCTCTACGGCAGCAGCCTGGAACTGCTCGATACTCTTCTTCATAGCGTCGTGCTCCTCGATGTACTTGCCGATGACACCCTGCAGGTCCTTTGCGTTGTTGAACAGACCGCGGATAGCCTTCAGCATGTCCTCGATGTCGTACATCAGTTCCTCACACTCCTTGCCGGTCTTTGCCTCGATGCGGCGGATGCCGGCAGCTACGCTGCTCTCAGAGATGATCTTGAACATACCGATGCGACCAGTCGACTGTGCGTGGATACCGCCGCAGAACTCGCAGCTCGGACCGAAGCGCACTACGCGCACCTTGTCGCCGTACTTCTCGCCGAAGAGGGCGATAGCGCCGAGCTTCTTAGCCTCCTCGAACGGAGTGTCGCGATGCTCGTCGAGCGGCAGGTCCTGACGGATGAGGTCGTTGACGAGACGCTCTACCTTGCGCAGTTCCTCGTCAGTCACCTTGGTGAAGTGAGAGAAGTCGAAACGCAACGTTGTGGGCGATACGAATGAGCCCTTCTGCTCTACGTGGTCGCCGAGCACCTGCTTCAGAGCGTAGTCGAGCAAGTGGGTAGCGGTGTGATTGGCAGCCGAGCCCTCGCGAGCGTCTACGTCTACGCAAGCCATGAAATCGGCTTCCGGGTTCTTCGGCAGAGCCTTCACGATGTGTACCGACTGTCCGTTCTCGCGCTTTGTGTCGGTGATTGTAACGGTCTCGTCCTCGCTAACGAGCACGCCGGTATCGCCTACCTGACCGCCCATCTCTCCGTAGAACGGAGTGTTGTCGAGCACGAGCTCGAAGTATGTATTCTTCTTCTGTGTCACCTTGCGGTAGCGCAGGATGTGGCACTCGTATTCGGTGAAGTCGTAGCCTACGAACTGCTGTTCGCCCTCGCGCAGGATAACCCAGTCGGAGTTCTCAACAGCGGCAGCGTTGCGTGCGCGTTCCTTCTGCTTCTGCATCTCGGCGTCGAACTCGTCTGCGGCAACGGTGAATCCGTTCTCGCGGCAGATAAGCTCGGTGAGGTCGAGCGGGAAACCGTATGTGTCGAACAGACGGAATGCCTGCACGCCGTCAAGTTCTGTCTTGCCCTGCTTCTTCAGTTCGTCCATAGCCGAGTTGAGCATGTTGATGCCCTTCTCGAGAGTGCGCAGGAACGAGTCTTCCTCCTCCTTTATAACGTGGAGGATGAGGTCGTGCTGAGCCTTCAGCTCGGGGAACGCCTCGCCCATCTCGCGTGTGAGCACGGGGATGAGCTTGTAGAGGAAGCCCTCCTTCTGTCCGAGGAAGGTGTATGCGTAGCGCACTGCACGGCGCAGGATGCGACGGATTACGTAGCCTGCCTTAGCGTTGGAAGGCAGCTGACCATCGGCGATAGAGAACGCTACGGCACGCAGGTGGTCGGCGCAGACGCGCATAGCCACGTCGGTCTCCTCCTTCTCGCCGTACTTCATGCCAGTGATAGCTTCCTCTTCCTTGATAATAGGCTGGAAGATGTCGGTGTCGTAGTTGGAGTGCTTGCCCTGCATGGCGCGTACGAGGCGCTCGAAGCCCATACCGGTATCGATAACGTGCATCGGCAGCGGAACGAGCGAGCCGTTAGCCTTGCGCTCGTACTGCATGAACACGATGTTCCATATCTCGATAACCTGCGGGTCGTCCTTGTTCACGAGTTCGCGTCCGGGCACCTTTGCCTTCTCCTCTGGTGTACGTGAGTCGAGGTGAATCTCCGAGCACGGACCGCAGGGACCCGTATCGCCCATTTCCCAGAAGTTGTCGTGCTTGTTGCCGTTGATGATGTGGTCGGCGGGCACGTGCTTTGCCCAATATGATGCAGCCTCATCGTCGCGTGTGAGTCCTTCTTCCTCCGAACCCTCGAAAACGGTTACGTAGAGGTCGGCGGGGTTGAGCTTCAACACGTCTACGAGGTACTCCCAAGCGTAGTCGATGGCACCTTCCTTGAAGTAGTCGCCGAACGACCAGTTGCCGAGCATCTCGAACATTGTGTGGTGGTATGTGTCGTGACCTACTTCCTCGAGGTCGTTGTGCTTGCCGCTCACGCGAAGGCACTTCTGTGTGTCGGCACGGCGGCGCGGTTCGGGCTCGCGTGTGCCGAGGATGATGTCCTTCCACTGGTTCATACCAGCGTTTGTGAACATCAATGTTGGGTCATCCTTGATTACCATCGGCGCACTCGGCACGATGGTGTGTCCTTTCAACTCGAAGAACTTCTTGAACGAGTCGCGGATTTCGTTAGCTGTCATCATATTATATAATATTGTCGTTTTGTTTTTTAATTTCTTTCTAAAACGTTTGCAAAGGTACTTTGTTTTGGTTACTTTTGCAAATAAATTGCAAATAATATGGCATTGAATACCAATAAGAACGTGAAGTTGTACTACTCTATTAAGGAGGTGGCTGCTATGTTCGACATACGAGAGAGCACGCTGCGTTTTTGGGAGACGGAGTTTCCGCATCTGAAGCCCAAGACCGTGGGACAGAACGTGCGCCAGTACACGGAGAAGGACATCGAGCAAATTCGCGTGATACACAACCTTGTGAAGGTGCGCGGCTTCAAGCTATCGGCAGCACGCAAGATGCTCAACAAGAACCGCACGGGCGTGGACAAGAGTTCGGATATTCTCGCCACACTCATCAGCGTGCGCGACGAGCTGAAGGAGCTGAAGAAGCAGCTCGACGGGATGGTGTGATGCATAACGCAAGATGCAGATACTACAGAAACACGAGTTGCATGGCAAACCGTAGGAGGCTACGGCATTCCTGCCGTAGCCATTGCAAACAGTAGTAATAAGTTGCATTTCTATTACTAATGGCTACGGCAGGAATGCCGTAGCCTCCTACGATATGCATCGCCAACAAAACTCATCGGACGGCGGACGAAATCCGATCCGACGGCGAACGCAATCCAATCGGGCAGCGGACGCAATCCAATCGGACGGCGTTCGGTGCACGATGGCAATCATAAAGCTTTCACCCTTCCGCCCCACCCTTTACACCGTTAATTTATAAACTAAATCTACAATAAAACAATGAGAAAATTCTTCCTATTGTCTGCCGCTACGCTCCTCTCTGCCGTAGTTTCAGCGCAGACTGTAGCACGTATGGACGACCTGAAACCTGAACAGAAGTCGATGGCTGTAAGCCTCAAGCTCACGGGCGAACTGTCAACGACGGGCAACAGCGACTACCGTCAGTTGCGCGACCTCTGTTTCCAGATGCGCTCAGTAGACCTCAGCGAGGCGCAGAGCACCGCAATCCCTAACAACGCATTCCACTCGCGCCACCAACTTGAGCAGATCACGCTGCCCACGGCAGCGAAATCAATCGGTTCGCAGGCGTTCTTCGCGTGCGACAAGTTGGGCAAGATAACCATTCCGGCTGGCGTAGAGACTATCGGCGCGGCTGCCTTCTCGGGCTGCACGGCGCTGGAGGAGATAACAATCAAGGGCGCTCCGCAGATTGCAGAGTACGCCTTCGCACGACTCGAGGGACTGAAGACCGTGCGCGTCGACTCGAAGGTGCCGCCAAAGGCCGATGCTACGGCGTTCTACGGCATCAACCGCCAGAACGTGAAGCTCATCGTGCCCACAGGCAGCGAGAAACTCTACCGCAAGGCTGCGGGCTGGAGCCTCTTCTTCAACGACGCGAAAGAGAAGTATCAGGTGAGCTACCCACCCTACTGCCTCGTGCCGTTCCCCGCAGAACTGCGACTGCAGAAGGGTGCCGACTTGAAGGTGAAAACCGCCTGGAACATCATAGCTGCCGACGGACTCTCGAACGAGGCTGAGCAGGCGCGCCGCGTGCTCACAGAGCGCATCGGCAACATCGTGAACAGTCGTCAACGCGGCACACAGATTACGCTGGCACTCGACAACTCACTCAGCGACGACGAGGCGTACACGCTCGCTATCAACTCGAAGGGCGTGACGGCGAAGGGCAAGACTGCACGCGGCGTGTTCTACGCGCTCATGACGCTCGACCAACTGCTGCGCGGCAACGGCTCTACAGAGTGTGCCGACGCTATCCCGGCTCTGTTCATCAGCGACAAACCACGCACGCATGTTCGCGAACTGATGGTTGACCCTGCTCGTACGTTTATCCCGTTCGAGGATCTGAAGGCTTTTGTACCCGAGATGGCGCGCTATAAGCTCAACGCCATGCACCTCCATTTGGTTGACGACCAGGCTTGGCGCATCGAGATAAAGAAATATCCGCAGCTCACAGCGCAGGCTTCGTCGCGCTGGGGTCAGGACGACATACAGATGCCGTACAAGGGCTACTACACACAGGAGCAGATGCGCGAACTCGTAAAGCTCGGTGCTGAGTATCACGTAGACATCGTGCCGGAGATTGAGATGCCGGGACACGAGGTAGCTGCCATCAGCGTGTTCCCCGAACTGACATGCCACCAGCGTCAGGTGCCGGTGCGCACAACATGCGGCGTGTCTAACGAACTGCTCTGCCCAGGCAACGACTTCACATACGAGTTCCTTGGCAATGTGTTCAAGGAGATTGTGGACATATTCCCGTCTAAATACATACACCTCGGTGGCGACGAGGCTGGCAACCCGGCGCTCGACTGCTGGACCGACTGCCCGAAGTGTCAGGCACTGAAGCAGAAGCTCGGCATCAAGACCACCGACCGCTCTGAGAACTGGCGTCTGCAAGGCTACTTGTTCGACCGCATGATCGAACTGCTGCGCGACAAGTACGGCAAGACACCTATGTTCTGGTACGAGTCTGACTTCAAGGAGATTCAGCCCGGTTGCGTAACCTTCGCTTGGCGCAGCGGACAGACGCAGGAGGCACTCGACGCAGCCGTGCGCAACAACGCACGCATTATGCTCTGCCCCGGCGAGCACTGCTACTTCGACTACCCAATGTCGAAGGGCGACATGCCGGAGGTGAACTGGGGTATGCCTGCAACGACATTGAAGGACGCCTACTCGCTCGACCCGGCATGGGGCATGAATGAGAAGTTTGAACAGAACAACCTCTTCGGTGTGGCTGGCACACTCTGGAGCGAGTGTATCCCGACCGTTGAGCGCATCTACTACCAGGCTTACCCACGCGCCATAGCTCTCGCCGAAGCCGGCTGGACAAAGCAGCAGAACCGCTCATGGGAGGGCTTCCTCACCCGCTTAAAGCCAACAATGAAGGACATGATGCGCCGTGGCATCACATGCTCGCTCGAAGTGAACGGCGAGAAGTAGGTCACGAAAGTACACTTTGAATGCCTTCTCTGGCAAAAACGCATAAAAAAAATCCGCAATGCTAATCAACAAGCATTGCGGATTTTATATTTATAATATCTGTAGCACCTCTTTGAGGTCTTCAATCTTCTTTAGCTCATCCATGATGACGCTAACCTCGCTGCGATCGTGAACGCGAATCTCAATGGTGCCGTCGAAGATACCATCCTCACTCGAGATTGTGATGCGGTGCATATTGACATCGAGCTTGTCAGATATGACCTCTGATATCTCGCGCAGCATACCCTTGCGGTCGATGCCACGCAACTCGATTGTAGCATCGAAGAACATCACCTTATGCATATCCCACTTCGCATCAAGGATGCGGTTGCCAAAGCTTGCCTTCAACTTTGAAGCCACACTGCAGTCGCGACGGTGAATTTCTATGCGGTTCTTGTTATCGATATATCCCATGATGTCATCGCCCGGTATGGCGTGGCAGCATGTTGGGAAGATGTATTGCGATATATTCTCCTCATTGATAACGACAGGCTTCTTCTTATTAAAGCCCTCGCCAACAACAAACAGTTGGGGCTTCTTACCCTCCTTATTATCGCCCTTCTTGAGAAACGGCACGAACTTGCGCCAACCGCCATTTTGATCGGTTTTACGTTCACGCAGTTCGTCTAAATCCTTATCACCGAGCAAGACAGAACGCTTGCCGAGCATCAAGAAGAGGTCCTCATGCTTCTTCGCCTCATGCAGATCGCAGAGTTTATTGAGCACGGGGGTAGTCATCTCAAGCTCGTTCTTGCGCAACCACTCATCAAGTATCTGTTCGCCACGTTTCTGCAACTCGCGATTGTCGCGACGCAATATCGCCATAATCTTCTGCTTCGCCTTTGCCGTAAACACGAAGTTTATCCACGACGCCTGCACATGCTGCGACTTAGAGGAGAGTATCTCCACCTGATCGCCGCTCTGCAGCTTGTGGCTCAGTGGCACGAGTTTGTGGTTCACCTTTGCGCCGATGCAGTGCGAACCGAGGAAGGTGTGTATCTGAAAAGCGAAGTCGAGAGCTGTACACTGTGCAGGCATTGTCTTTATTTCGCCCTTCGGTGTGAACACGAATATCTCGCTTGCAAAGAGGTTCAGCTTGATGGTATCGAGGAAATCCATTGCGTCGGGCTGTGGGTCGTCGAGGATTTCCTTGATAGTAGAGAGCCAGTTGTTGAGTTCCGAATCTTCATCAACAGTCTCTACGCTCGACTCCAGTCCCTGCTCCTTATACTTCCAGTGGGCAGCGAAGCCCTGCTCTGCCACCTCGTCCATGTGGTCGGAACGTATCTGCACCTCTATCCATTTACCCTGCTTCGACATGAGCGTCACGTGCAGAGCCTGATAGCCGTTCGCCTTCGGGTGGTTCACCCAGTCGCGCAAACGGTCGGGGTGCGACTTATATATCTGACTGATTGCGACGTATATCTTGAAGCACTCGTTGATTTCCTCCGAGCGTTCCTTCGGCGTATAAATTATACGTACAGCAAGAATATCGTAGATTTCGTCGAAGGTGACGTGCTTGTTCTGCATCTTATTCCAAATAGAATAAGGACTCTTCACACGCGCCTTCAGATCATACTTGATGCCCATCTTGTCGAGGGCAGCACGTATCGGAGCGGTGAAGTTTTCAAAGAGCACATCGCGCTGCGCTTGCGTATCTGCAAGTTTTCCTTTTATATAATCGTATTCCTCCGGATGTTCGTAGCGGAACGAGAGGTCTTCAAGTTCGGTCTTTATCTTGTTCAAACCTAAGCGGTTGGCAAGCGGAGCATAGATGTAAAGCGTTTCGCCTGCAATCTTATACTGCTTATTGGCAGGCTGCGATTGTAGCGTGCGCATATTGTGCAGACGGTCGCATATCTTGATAAGGATGACACGTATGTCGTCGCTCATCGTGAGCAGCAACTTCTTGAAGTTCTCAGCCTGCGCTGATGCCTTGTCGCCAAAGATACCGCCCGAGATCTTTGTCAGTCCGTCTACAATCTGCGCTATCTTCTCGCCAAAGATGTTCGAGATATCCTCTACGGTGTAGTCGGTGTCCTCCACTACATCGTGCAAGAGTGCGGCGCAGATACTTGTAGAGCCGAGTCCCATCTCCTCTACGGCGATGCGAGCCACGGCGATAGGGTGCATAATATATGGTTCGCCCGACAACCGGCGCACACCTTTGTGCGCCTGTCGTGCGAAGTTGAACGCCTTTGTTATTATGTCTACCTTCTTTCGGTGACGCGATGCCACGTATATATCAAGTACTTCCTTGAAGGCTTGTTCAATCATTTGGTCATCAGCAAGCTCACGCTGCTTGTCTTTCAGATTTTGGTCGTCCATGATTTAGGTCTCCTATATATTAATAAGGTATATATATGTATGCAGCAGTAGGAAGACTTCCGCATCATTACTACTTGACGCGGAGCTTCTTGCCTGCACGGATATTAGTACCGCTGATATTATTCAGTCGCTTCAGTTTGCTCACTGTTGTTCCACTACGGCGTGCGATTTCAGAGAGTGTGTCGCCTTGGCGTATAGTCACGCTCCTACGACGGCCATTCGAGCCTCTACGTGTTCTCGATTTACTGTGTCTACCTCTGCCTTTAGAGCGGTACGACACGGTTGGGGTCTCTGTGTTCACAGCCACCTCAAGTCGTTTTGTGAGCAGTTCGTCAGGGCGATAGGCGTAGATAGAGTCTTCGTTATCGATGAAATTGCCCACCATAGCCACGGGCAGGCGCAGTGCTGACGGTTTCGTTCTGCCGTTAACCACATTGCGACGATACTGTGGGTTGAGCTGCTTCACCTGGTCGACATCCATACCAAGCACCTTAGCCACCTGCTCGAAGTGTACATCGCGGTTGACTACCACGGTGTCGGTCTTCACGGGCAAGTCGGCACGCATCGGACAGATGTTGTGCTCGCAGTAGTAGTTCATAATATAGTTGGCGGCGATGAACGCCGGAACATAGCCACGGGTCTCCTTCGGCAGATAGGGATAGATGCGCCAATAGTCCTTCTCGCCGTTTGAGCGATGGATGGCTCGGTTAATGGCTTCTGGTCCGCAGTTGTAGGCTGCTATGACAAGGTTCCAATCGCCGAATATCTTATAGAGGTCGCGCAGGTAGTGAGCTGCGGCGTACGATGCACGCACGGGGTCGCGACGCTCGTCGACAAGCGAGTTCACCTCCAAGCCATACTTCTTGCCGGTAGTAATCATAAACTGCCACAGACCAGTGGCACCGACGCGCGAAACGGCGTTCGGGTTGAGTGCTGACTCTATCACTGGCAGATATTTCAGTTCGAGCGGCAAGCCGTAAGACTCGAGTGCCTCCTCGAATATAGGCATATAGAAGTTCTGTGCGCCGAGCATAACGCTCACCGAGCGGCGCAAGCGTCCGCTGTAACGGTCTATGAATTTCTGTACGACATCATTGTATGGCATCTCAATGATTGTCGGCATACGGCTCAGACGTTCTTTATACACCTCCGCACTATACACGGGGTTCACATCGGGCATGTTGCAGTCGAAGTTAACATGCAGATAGGTCTTGCTATTGTAGTTGTTGAGCAGACTATCATAATCGTTGGTAAGTGCCTCGGGCAGGTCGATAACCTCCTGCTTACCATGAGCATCGGTTATAACGATTTCGTCGTCATTATTCTCGCTCTGCGCGAGAGCCAGACTGGTAAAGCCGAAAAATGCTGCGGCTATAAGTATCAGTGATTTATTCATATTCGTTTGTTTGTCTTTAGAAATTCAGGCTACAACTCAATCCCAAGCTATTAGCCTTGAACGGATTTCTTTCGCGGTCGTTGTTGAGTATCGTAGGCTCCACCCTCAAGCTCAAGTCTTTCGAGATATCGAACTCGGAGAGCGATGCATCGACGTAGGCATCGATGATGGAGAGTGCGTAGACTCCCACCAAGCAGAAGAAGCTCAGGTCGCGCCAACGACGAAACTTGTCCTTACGTTTCTTGAAGAGTTGTTGATAGCGTTGTATGTTTGTCTCGTCAATCTTCGCTCCGAGATGCAAGAACTGATTATAGCTCTGCGTGTTCGGGTCGTCGTCCATCAAGTCGAGATACGCCTGCGAATAGTCGGAATACATCTGGTTGTTCCAACGCATGGCATAGGCGCAACCAACGAATCCGCCATACACGATCGGCAGTTTCCAATACTTGCGGTTGTATATCTGTCCGGCACCAGGCAGGACAATAGCGAGCCACATTGCACGCTTCGGGTTGGGTCGCCACGTGCTCCAGTCGCGCTTAGGCTTGCCTATGATGGTGTCGCTGGCTACGAAGATGCTATCGGCTTTTATAGACGTGAACTGAACATCCATACTATCAGCTACGACCTGCTCTTGCGCCTTTGCCGTTGTACCGAACAGCAGCAGAAACGCAGTAAGTGTCAATGTTTGTAATATATATGTAATGTCCTTTTTCACTGTTCTTCTTTATGATTTGTTTATCTACAAGTAACGCACAGAACGTTTACTTCATCTTATCGAACACAGCCATGATATGCTCCAACTCCTCTTCGTTGGCGAAAGGAATGGTTATCTTTCCCTTGCCTTTCGGCGAGCATGTCATCTGCACTTTCGTTTGCAAGAATTCGGAGAGGTGGGTGCGCAGCGCGTTGTACTCCTCTGGAAGCTTCGACTTTGCCACAATCTTCTTCGAGCCACTGTTCACGTCCTCTCCATTCTTCAGCATCTGTGCCATCTCCTCCACCTTGCGTACGGAGTAGCCGTTCTTGAGCACTTCGTTGAAGAGCTTTATCTGCAACGATGGCGAATCGATTGCCAAGATGGCACGAGCATGTCCCATGTCTATCTCTTTCTTCTGCAGGGCTATCTGCACCTGAGCCGGCAGACGGAGCAGACGCAGATAGTTGGTAATGGCTGTGCGGCTCTTTCCTACACGCTCCGACACCTTCTCTTGCGTCATTCCGTCGGCATCGAGCAGATGTTCGTAGGCGAGTGCTATCTCTATGGCATTGAGGTCTTCGCGTTGTATATTCTCAACGAGAGCCATCTCCATAACGTTCTCGTCGGCGATGGTGCGTATGTAAGCCGGAATCGCTGTGAGTCCTGCCATCTGCGAAGCACGCCAACGACGCTCGCCGGCGATAATCTGGAAGCGGTCGTCAGACACCTGACGCAGCGTGATAGGCTGAATAATACCTATTTCACTGATGCTGTTAGCCAACTCCTGCAGTGCTTCAGGGTCGAAGTCGCGGCGGGGCTGATTGGGGTTTGCTTCTATTTGGCTGAGCGGAATTTCATTGATTGTGGACGTACCTTGCGTGCGCACACCACCGGTGTCGATAAGAGCGTCGAGTCCGCGTCCGCCTTCTATCTCGTCGAGTCCGCGTCCTAATACGCTTCTATTGTATTTCTTGTGTACTGCCATCGTCTTGTTTGTTTACTCTTTTTTCGTTTTTGTTGATTATTTCCTTGGCGAGTGCCAAGTGGTTCTTCGACCCTGCCGAGTCGGCATCGTAAAGTATTACGGGGAGTCCATGACTCGGACTCTCGCTGAGCTTCACGTTGCGTTGTATGACAGTCTTGAACACAAGTTCTTGGAAGTGTCGCTTCACCTCGTCGTATATCTGATTGGCGAGGCGCAGACGACTATCGTACATGGTGAGCAGGAAGCCTTCTATCTCCAACGCCGGATTGAGCTTACTCTTTATAATCTTAATGGTGTTGAGGAGCTTTGTAATGCCTTCGAGTGCGAAGTACTCGCACTGCACGGGAATGATGACCGAGTCGGCTGCGGTGAGGGCATTCACGGTGATGAGTCCGAGCGACGGACTGCAGTCGATAAGTATATAGTCGTAGTCGTCGCGTATCTGGTCGAGCATATTCTTGATAACGCGCTCGCGGTTCTTCAGGTTGAGCATCTCGATCTCAGCTCCAACGAGGTCAATATGGCTGGGAATGACGTCGAGCCCGTTGATGTCGGTGGTGTAGACAGCATCGTGTACGTCAGCATGATCGATGATGCACTCGTAGAGCGAGCAGTCAATCTCCTTGATGTCCACACCAAGTCCGCTCGACGCATTTGCCTGCGGGTCTGCGTCCACCACGAGCACCGTCTTTTCGAATGTAGCGAGCGATGCTGCCAAGTTTATTGTTGTTGTTGTCTTGCCTACGCCACCTTTTTGGTTGGCCAATGCTATTATCTTTCCCATTTGAAGTCAAAATTATTCGGCAAAGGTACATATTTTATATGAGAATAGGCTCGTTTAAACCTTTTTTCGTACTTTTGCATAAGAAATAAAACCAAAATTATGAATACGAAAAAGCCATTGATACTGATTTCTAACGACGACGGCTATCATGCCAAGGGTATAAACTCGCTCATTGACATGCTGCGCGACATTGCCGACATCATCGTATGCGCTCCCGAATCGGCTCGATCGGGCTTCGCCACGGCGTTCTCTGCCACAGTTCCGCTACGCCTCAAGCTGCGCCGCGACGAGGTGGGTATGCAGATGTGGTCGTGCAACGGCACACCGGTCGACTGCGTGAAGATTGCGCTGCAGGAGCTATTCGCTGACCGCCTACCCGACATGATTTTGGGCGGCATCAACCACGGCGACAACGCTTCGGTAAATGTTCACTATAGCGGCACAATGGGTGTGACACTTGAGGGTTGCATGAAGTACATCCCGTCTATCGGTTTCTCGCTCTGCGACTTCTCTTCGGATGCCGACTTCGAGCCGCTGCGCCCGTATGTGCGTCAGATTGTGCAAAAGGTGCTCAGCGAGGGTCTGCCCAAGGGCGTGTGCCTGAACGTAAACTTCCCGAAACTCACTGAGTTTAAGGGCATAAAAGTATGTCGTATGGCTATGGGCACATGGTACAACGAATGCGTAAAACAGCGCCATCCGCACGGCTACGACTACTATTGGATGACTGGCTCCTACCGCAACGACGAGCCGGAGCAGGAGGACACAGACAACTGGGCGCTCACACATGGCTACATATCCATCACACCGACACGCATCGATGTTACGGATTATGACCTGCTGCGCAACTGGCAAAACAAGTTTTGAGCCCCTCCCAACCCTCCCCATCGTGGAGGGCTTAGTTAGCAAAGGCTTAGAAAGGCTTAAAGAGGCTTAGTTCGGCTTAAACACACCCTTAAAGAGGCTTAGTTCGGCTTAAACGCCACCTGCCCTCGGCTTAAACACCACCTAAAAAAAATCATGAAATACTACTTAATAGTTGGCGAGGCATCGGGCGACCTCCACGCCTCGCATCTTATGAAAGCTCTGCTCAAGGAAGACCCCACAGCGGAGTTCCGCTTCTTCGGCGGCGACCTGATGTCGGCTGTCGGAGGCACACGTGTGCGCCACTACCGCGATTTGGCGTATATGGGCATCATCGCCGTACTGCTCCACTTGCGCACAATTCTGCGCAACATGGCGTTCTGCAAGCGCGACATCGTGGAGTGGCAGCCCGACGTAGTGATACTTGTTGACTATCCGGGCTTCAACCTGAAGATTGCGAAGTTCGTGCACAACAACACGCACATTCCCGTTTATTATTACATCTCACCGAAGATATGGGCATGGAAGGAGTATCGCATCAAGGAGATTAAGCGCAACGTCGACGAGCTTTTCTCTATTTTGCCGTTCGAGGTGCCGTTCTTCGAACAGAAGCACCACTACCCCATCCATTACGTAGGCAACCCTACTGCTGAGGAGGTAAGACAGTTCCAGACTACATACAACGTAGACGATGCCACTTTCCGCCGTCAGCATGGGCTCGATGCGCGTCCTATCATAGCGTTGCTCGCCGGCAGTAGAAAGCAGGAGATAGCGGGCACACTGCCACAGATGATTGCTGCTGCGCAGCGTTTCGCCGACTACCAGCTTGTGCTTGCTGCGGCACCAGGCATCGAACCCGAGTTCTACGACGCACACATCAGCGGAAGCAACGTGCGCGTGGTGCGCGGTGAGACCTACGCTCTGCTTTCTCATGCCCACACGGCACTCGTCACGAGTGGCACGGCTACACTCGAGACGGCACTCTTCCGCGTTCCGCAGGTGGTGTGCTACAACACCGCGCTGCCCAAACTGGTGGGACTGCTGCGTCCGTTGGTGCTGAAGGTGAAATACGTGTCGCTTGTCAACCTCATCGCCGACCGCGAGGTGGTGCCCGAATTAGTGGCTAACACGTTCTCTGAAGCTAACGTAGCCGAGCAACTCACACGCCTGCTTCCCAACGGCGAGCCACGCCAGCAGATGCTTGCCGGCTACGAGGAGGTATGGCAGAAGATTGGTGCAGACAGTCCGTCGGAGCGCACAGCGAAGGAAATAGTTTTAAAAGTAAAAAGGTAAAAAAGTAAAAAGACTCTTACATATACTTCTTTACGAACTCCAGCACTCTGTGCGTGTACTCCTCTTTGTAGTCGCCATACGCATCGGCGTGCTTGCTGCCGTGCGCTATCCAGAGTGCCTTGGGTTGCGGTTTCGCCTCGTAGAGCGGATACACCATCCAGGTGGGCACGAACGTATCGTTGTCGCCGTGTATGAAGAGCATCGGCTTCTGGCACTTCGCAACCTGCTTCAGTGGCGATGCCTCATTGAAGTTCCAGCCGTACTTAACCTGCACAAGCCACGAGGCAGTGTACATCAGTGGGAAGTCGGGCAGCGAGAAGCGGGCAGATATTTCGTTCGAGAACTCGTCCCACACGCTCGTATATCCACAGTCCTCCACGAAACACTTCACATACTGCGGTGTCTGTTCGCCACTGACGCACATCGTCGTAGCGGCACCCATCGAGATGCCGTGCACCACAAGGCGCATCGAGTCGGCTTCGGTGCGGAACAGTTCGGGTGCCAGGTTTATCCAGTGCAGCACGTCGAGGCGATCCTTCCACCCCATCTGTATTGCGTCGCCGTCGCTCTGTCCGTGCGCATAGAGGTCGGGCAGCAGCACGTTAGCCCCAAGCTCACGATTGTAGATGCGTGCGATGGGCAACATACGTGTGGCGTTGTCACAATAGCCATGCACAAGCACGGCGGTGCGCCCCTTCGCACGTGGCGAACGAACAAACAAAGCATGGGCACGCTTACCCGTTGTGGGCATCACAACGAACGTATCGCGCAGTGCGCCCACGGCTTGCAAGCTGTCTACCCACGACTTCAGTTCGGGGAAACGCTTCTCTATCTGTGCCAAATCGGAGTTGCGCTCGCGTTCAGCACTCACAAGGGCATAGTCGACAAGGTAGAACGAAGCTGCGGTGACGATGCCTAACAACAGTACAAGACTCGCACCGAGGCTTATCAATAGTTTTTTATGTTTCATACTGTTAAGAGTCTATAAATACTACTTCAGATACGGTTTCAGCACCTCAACCCACTTCAGGTATCCCTTGCCGAGCAGGTGCAGGCCGTCGTTGGTGTACTCAGGGTTCATCACGTCGGTAGAAGGCGTTACGAGCGACTTGTACACGTCGATGTATGTAACGCCGTGGCGTGCGGCAACAGCCTTTATCTTTGCGTTGAGCGCAGGAATATTCTTCTTACGGTCCATATGACCAGAAAACTTGTTGAACTTCGGATTCACGGGGAACACGCTCTGCACGTAAAGCTTCGTCGCAGGCGACTCGCGCTTCACGCGCTCCACAATTTTCTCCACGTTCTTCACAATCTCGTCCATACTCTTGCCGCGCGCAAAGTCGTTGGTACCGATGAGCAGGAATATCTTCGCCGGCTTGCCCTTTGTCACAGTGCTCAGACGGTCGAGTACGCCTTGGGTTGTATCGCCACTGATACCGCGGTTCTTGGCGTGCGGATTGCCTAACAGTTCCGCCCACTCGCCACCGTTGGTGATGCTGTTGCCGAGGAAGATGATGTCGCTCTTGCTGGTAGGCAGCGCCTCAAACAGAGTGGCACGCTGATAATAGAATGTGGAGTGTTTCTGCTCCTGAGCCTGCATCGTGCACGCACAGAACAGACTCAACATAACGATTAGCTTCTTCATAGCTGTACTTTTATTGTTACGCTACACTCAAGCCGGTGCAGCAATCGAATTGAAACGTTTATCTAACTCTAACGACAAAAGTACGAATAAAAATCGAAAGCGCCTATGTTTTTTGCATCCTTTTGTGCAAAAAACACAGCTACGAGGAAGACTTATTCGACAAAAATACGTAACTTTGCAGGCGTTAAATCAAAGTGTAACTAATTTATGGACGACTATCACGCGGAAAACCCGAATTTGTAATGCAGGAGGACGCTCTCACAATGCGGTCTCCCAAGCATCGTTTAACCCAAGGAGACAGCTTTATGAGAACATACTGGAACACCAATTCTACCCTCAAACAAATCGAAGAGTGGCAGCCAAACTGCTGGATACAAGTTACATGTCCAACAGAAGAAGACCAGCAATTGCTGGAAGACGAGTTTAACATACCCGATTATTTCCTTTCCGACATCAGCGATACCGACGAACGTGCCCGCTACGAGTACGACGACGGTTGGATGCTCATCATCCTTCGTATCCCATACGTCAAGGAGATACGCTCACGTACGCCGTACACCACCGTGCCGCTCGGCATCATCCACAAACGCGACGTGACCATCACCGTGTGCTACTACGAGACGAACATGATGATCGACTTCGTGTCCTACCACCAGAAGCGCGGCGAGGGATTTACCGACTATGTTGACATGACATTCCGCCTCTTCCTCTCTTCTGCCGTGTGGTATCTAAAACGCCTGAAGCAGATTAACACGCTCATCGAGAAAGCGAAGCACAACCTCGACCACAACGTGAACAACGAGTCGCTCATAGCACTCTCGCGTCTGCAGGACTCACTCACCTACTTCGTCACATCTATCCGTGGCAACGAGACCCTGCTCGCCAAACTGAAGTTCAAGCTGCAGGTGGACGAACTGGATGCCGACCTCATCGAGGACGTAAACATCGAGATGTCGCAGGCTCGTGAGACGACGAACATCTACTCCGACATCCTCGAATCGACGATGGACACCTACTCATCCATCATCAACAACAACATGAACACCGTGATGCGTACACTCACCTCCGTGTCAATCATCATGATGTTGCCCACACTCATCTCCTCATTCTTCGGAATGAACCTCATCAACGGCATGGAAGAATACCCGTTCGGCTTCATCGTGGCGATACTTATCTCGGTGATAATATCAGCCCTTTCGTGGATTATACTGCGACATAAGCGACTGCTTTAAAGCAAAATGCAAAAATAAATTGCGTTTTTTGTCGCTATTCAAAATATTTTATTTAAGTTTGCAGTCTATAATAAATAATGTGAGGATGTGGCTTCGCGCCACATTCGTGTGAATTACCCTTATCATAAACTTAAAACAGTTAAATGATGGACTCTCAAGAAAACGCCCTGTTGCAAGGTGCACAAGAAGAGCAGAACGTAGAGCAGACTGCCGTAGAGCAGACCGCTGCAGCCGACGTTCAGCAAGTAGAGAACACAAAAGTCTACAAAACTAAACAAGAAGTCGTTGACCGCCTGAAGGAAATCGTCGCAAGCGACGAAGCTCCAGTTAAGGAGGAAATCGACCTTTTAAAGACAGTATTCTACAAACTCCACATCGCAGAGCGTGAAGCACGCCTGAAGGAATACATCAACGGCGGTGGAAACCCTGAAGCTTATCAGGTTTTGCCCGACGAAACCGAGGAAACTTTCAAGGCGCAAATGGCTGTAATCCGCGAGAAACGTGCGCAGATTATGCAGCAGCAGGAGGCTGAAAAGCAAGCCAACCTGGAGAAGAAACTCGAAATAATTGAGAAAATCAAAGCCATGGCTACATCGCCCGACGAGGCAGGCAAGTCGTTCGGTGAGTTCAAGGAGCTGCAGCAGCAGTGGAAGGACATCAAGAACGTGCCGGCTGACAAGGCTAACGAGCTTTGGCGCAACTACCAGTTATATGTTGAGCAGTTCTACGACCTGCTCAAGCTCAACTCTGAGGCTCGCGAGTACGACTTCAAGAAGAACCTCGAGCTAAAGACAAAGCTCTGCGAGGCAGCAGAGAAGCTCGCCGACGAGGAAGACGTAATCAGCGCTTTCCACCAGCTTCAGGAGCTCCACCAGCAGTACCGCGAGATCGGACCGGTGGCTAAGGAGCTGCGCGAGGAGGTTTGGGCACGCTTCAAGGCTGCATCTACCGTAATCAATAAGCGCCACCAGCAGCACTTCGAGGATCTCCGCGCTAAGGAGGAGGAGAACCTCGCACGCAAGACCGCCCTCTGCGAGAAGGTAGAGGAACTCTGCAAGACCGACAACAAGGGCGCTGCCGACTGGGAGAAGCACTCTAAGGAGATTATCGACATACAGAACGAGTGGAAGACCATCGGCTTCGCTCCGCAGAAGATGAACGTGAAGATATTCGAACGCTTCCGCGCTGCTTGCGACGACTTCTTCGGACGCAAGGCTGAATACTTCAAGACCCTCAAGGCTACCTTCTCAGAGAACATCGAGAAAAAGAAGGCACTCGTGGAGAAGGCGCAGGCACTCGCCGACAGCACCGACTGGAAGGCGACAAGCGACAAGCTCATCGCGCTGCAGAAGGAGTGGAAGACCATTGGCATGGTTCCGAAGAAGCTCGGCGACCAGCTCTGGCAGGACTTCCTCGGCGCATGCAACAAGTTCTTCGAGGCTCGCAACGCAGCCGGCGCAGGTCAGCGCAACGAGGAGCACGCCAACCTCGAGAAGAAGCAGGGCATCATCGAGCAGCTGAAAGCACTCGCTGAGAACGCTGCCGAAGCTACACGCGAGAAGGTGCAGGCACTCACTGAGGAGTACAACAAGGTGGGACACGTGCCGTACAAGGAGAAGGATAAGCTCTACGAGGCTTATCACGAAGTGCTCGACCGCATCTACAAGGAGCTGAACATCTCTACAAAGCGCCGCCGTCTGAACGACTTCAAGGCTAACATCAAGAACGTGGCAAAGCGTGGCGAAGAGGCTCTCGACAACGAGCGTGGACGTCTGGTTCGCCGCTTCGACCAGCTCAAGCAGGAGATACAGACCTACGAGAACAACCTCGGTTTCCTCAACGCAAGCTCCAAGAAGGGCAACAGCCTCATCGACGAGATGAACCGCAAGGTGCAGCACCTGCGCGACGACCTCGAACTGGTTCGCCAGAAGATAAAGGCTATTGACGCAGAAAACAAGTAAACGCAAGTTAACAATGCCCAAAGAGGCTTAGTAAGGCTTAGAAAGGCTTAGTTCGGCTTAAACGCGCTGCCCTAAAAAGGCTTAGTTCGGCTTAAAAGCAGCCTAAGAAGGCTTAAAACAAAAAAGATGGAGTCAACAATCGTTGGCTCCATCTTTTTGGTTTATCAGCATCAGCGGAAAACACCGCCCATCATTTCTTCATATCCTTATCCACCATCGCTGCGACGCACGAGTCCGACCACACATTCTCGGCGGTCTCAATCATATCGAGCACCGTGAAGACGGGCAGTATAACACCCATTATCGCAACAGGCGCACCCACGCCCGACATCAGCGAGAGCGTGAGGAAGAAGCAGCCCATCGGCACTCCGGCGTTGCCGATGGCAGCCACCACGGAGATGAACAGCCAAAGCAGCATCACGGGCAGCGACAGCTCCACGCCACCGTTCTGCATCACGAAGAGCGACGTCACGAAGATGAACGCAGCGCAACCGTTCATGTTGATGGTTGTGCAGATGGGCAGCACGAAGCGTGCCACCTTGCTGTCCACGCCGAGACGCTCCTCCGAGGTCTGTATCGTCACGGGCAGCGTAGCAGCCGAACTCTTTGTGAACAGCGCCATGAGCACAGCCGGCATCATACGGCGCATAACGTGCACGGGGTTGAGTCCGCGAGCCACGAGGAACAGTGGCAGCACCACGAAGAACTGCAGCATATTACCACCCAATATCACGGCTACATACTTGCCTATCGATGCTACGACCGTGCCTGCCGACACCTCTGCCGACAACTGCGCAGCGAACGCCACGATGCCCACGGGGAGCACAGCGATGAGCCAGCGTATGAGTCGCGACACTACCTCCTGCAGCGCACTCAGTCCGCGCATAAGCAGCACCTTGTTCTCCCCCTCGGGCATCTTCGCCAACGCCAAGCCCACAGCCACGGCGATGAGCAGCACCGACAGCACATTGCCCTCGATAAACGGGCGCAGGAAGTTGTCGGGCACGATGCCAATCATATAGTCGAAGTACGACCCATTGGTCACCTCCTGCGGTACGCCGTCACCCAAACGACTACTCTTCACCATCTCCATCGGCAAGTTGTCGGGCGAGATGATGATATAGAGCACCATGCCCACAGCAGCTGCAGCGATGGTGGTGAGCAGCGTGTAGCTGATGGTATGGCGGAAGATGCGACGTGTCTCGCGCTGCATACCGAACGTTGCGAGTGTTGTTGTCACGGCGAGTGCTATGGTCGGCACAGCTATAAACTGGAAGAGACGTGTGAAGACAGTAGCCACGAAGTTAGCCGCCGTGTTCACCCACTCCACGCCGAGCAGTCCGAGGCACGAGCCCACAACCAATGCGCCAAGCCACAGCCAGAAGTTCTGCCTTCCGCCACAACAGGTGTGTTGTGTTTCTGATTTGTTCATATCGTTATTGTTGTTTATTTATTTATAAATCAGCCACGTTTCGACCTGAAGAACTCGGTCATAAGCGTTCGGCACTCCTCCTCCAGAACGCCACTCACCACCTCGCACTTCGGGTGCAGAGCCTTTGGAGCGAAGGCGCGGAAACCGCGCTTCTCGTCTGCAGCACCATACACCACGCGCCGCACCTGCGCCCAGCCCAATGCCCCGGCGCACATGATGCAAGGCTCTACGGTGACGTAGAGCGTGCAGTCGGTGAGATACTTTCCGCCGAGCTGGTTAGCAGCCGACGTTATCGCCTGCATCTCGGCGTGCGCCGTCACGTCGCCAAGTGTCTCCGTGAGGTTATGCGCACGCGCAATGATACGGTCGCCAGCCACGACAACCGCGCCCACGGGTATCTCCCCCTCGTCGCGTGCCGCCTCCGCCTCCACCAGAGCACGACGCATAAACTGCTCGTCCTTCTTCTGCTGTTCTGTATTCTCCATGTCGTTTTATGTCTTCAAGTGGATACTTAATAAGTACATCGTAGATACTAAGTCACTAAAAAAGTAAATACAAAGATAATGCAAAAGAAAGACAACACAAAATAAGTGGTACTTATTTTTTTATAATATAAGTACCACTACCGCATACCACCTACTTACTTTCAACAATTTTAACGATTCTAACGCTTACTTCATACAACAGGTATAAAGGAATCGTTATCAACACAAGTGTCATCAAATCAGGAGGTGTTATAATTGCAGCAACAATCATAATAACGATTACAGAGAGCGCACCTGCAACTACCCTATAATACGAAATAACATTCGACAAAGCACTTCTAAATGTCCGCCGAATGTCATTAAGTCAGGAGTATTTTCCTTAGTCATTTAAACATATAAGTTACAATAATGAATGCCAAATACAACAACCATTAATCCTATTAGCAGCAGTTTTATTAATAAAATATATGAAGTCTTGTCACTTATATAATTCCAAGCAGAGGCTGCTTTTTTAGGTTCTAATTTCCCAAATCGAACATACTTGTGTAAAACTCGAGCGATGTGTTGCATTATAAAGCGATACACCATTTCGATAGACAAGTATAGAATACAAAGGAAAATAACGATATAAAATTGCTTCTTTTCTAAATTCGTTTCTGTTGTAAACATTGCTGCCCATGAAGACCCAAACAAGGCATAGACGATTCTTTCTGCATGTTTATTGAATAGCCTTGAATTTTCTGCTATATACGAAGCTAAGTTATTTTGTAAACTTTCCATTTTCATTTTTGGGAATAACGGCGGCAACCGCTTTATTCTTGCCTATTGTATATTTATCAAACTTGTGTAATAATGGAGAATCTTTTGAATTATCCGGTATTGATACTATGTCAAAAAAACTTTTCTTTTTACCTTCTGGAGTTTTCGTAACTCTTATCTCTAATGGTTTACTATTTGGTACTGTTCCTGGATAAATCTGAAGAGGTAGATTATTTAAGAAATCCCTTAATTTACAGTTTATGATATTACACCAACATACGTTATTATTATCTATAAAATCTTCTAATTTTCCTATGCCTTCCATCGCTTTATCATAGTCTTTATACAATAAAGCAGTTTTTATTTCCTCTTTTATGATTCGGAGTTTATTTAAATCATTCTTCATAAAATTATCTTGTCAACTTATAGTTCATCCATTCATCCTTTACGGAATCAGAGAAAATTATTGCGGGAGTTTGTGGTTTCCGATTTATCACGATAGACTGGCGTCTTACATTTGTAGTGATATACTCAGACAATTCTCCTAAAGAGCATTTTCCTTTTGTCTCATTCAGTTTTTTCAAAAGGAAATAGGTAAATAAACCATGGGCTTTCTCATTATACGGATAAGCGGTTTCTTCCCCTGATGATGCTGTGAGAACAATAAGTTTGCCCATAGGTTTTTGTTCTTTGGCTTTAATTGCAACACCACGAGCCGAAGCCAACATACCATTACCTCTCTGTGCTCCACTAAAGCAAGCATCCATAAATACGATTACAGACTTAGCATTAAGTTCGCCCAATTCTTTGTAAAGCCTTGCCAGAGGGAAGCACACCTCTGTTGATTTGCCGTCAGCGTCGGTAGGAAGCAGATATGCTGTTTGGTCTTTCTCGTTAGGTATACCATGTCCAGCATAATAGAAGATGACATTCATGTCGCCGTTATAAGCATTGGCAATCTCTTTAATGTCATTGAGAGCCGAGAGCATAGAACCAAATGTAGCATCCTTATATTTACGAATGTTTTGCATGGGTATGCCAAGTGTCTTTTGGCAATATTGCGCAAATATGTTCATGTCGTTATTGGCAAACGCAACCTTTGGCACAAGGTTGTAGTTCTCGTTGCCTATTGCAATGACAAAAGTGTTCGACTGTAATGATGCAGTTTGCGGAATGTTCTTGTCGATAGTATTGTCTACAGCTTTCTTAGGAGACGCATTCTGAGCGACCGAAGTTTTTCCGTCAAGATCAACATTCAGAGTCGGCACGTCATAGCTTAAATAATCCAGATTGTCATTCGCAGCCCTCTCAGTGCTCTTCCACGACTTGTTGCCTAAACTGAATATGCAAGATGTCACAGCGATATTGTCATCTATAATACCATAGGTCGGCTGCATTGCTACTTTGCTCCAATTAGATTTGAACTGCATTGCTTCTTCTAACGGTATCTTTGCGTAGATGGTGTTTGCACCTTCTATGCTAACAGGATAAGCTCCATAGTCGGCATCGTATGTACCTAATGTTCCTTTTGTTGTTTTAGGTTTGTGCAGAGCTATATATTCAGTCTTTGCCTGATTTACAATCTCATCAACTTTATTTTTCTGATTTTCAGCAGTAACTCGTTGTTTCCATTGTTCAGTGGTTTCATATTCTTTCTTTTTTTGCCATTGTGGTATTTCTTTAGCTATTTTGCCTAATGCCATATAGCTAAATGTTGTTTGTATCTTTTCGAATTTCTCATCAAAGGGAGTTCCCATAAAAGGAGATTCAGGATTGTCGCTTTTATAGCCGTACATACCATACTTAATATTTGAATTCAAACCTTTTACGTTTTTTATGCCCGTACCCCAAAAGGCACAAAAGCCAATATAGGTAACAGAAGTAGGAATATCTATATGAGCTAAACCTTTACAACCATGAAAGGCATCATTACCTATTGACTTTAGTTTTTGGGGAAAATGTATATTTGATAATTTAGGATTTCCTCTAAAAGCATTGTCCCCAATTATTTCAACATTGTCATTTAAGTAAACTTTTTCAAGTTGACTATTTGATGAAGAGCAACAAAAGCACTATTCCCAATTTCTCTTATATGTTTTGTTAAATACACTTCTTTCAAATTAGGAAAATTCTCAAGAACTTTAAAGTCAATTTTTTCAATGTTTCTGATTTGCAAATCTATGACTTTTTCAAATAGAGCAGAACAACTATACTTGTCTTCAAGTGATTTTATTATAGTATTGCCATCTATAGACAAATGAAGCGAAAAATCATAATAACCAAATATTTCATTACAGTAATCAGAACCCACAGGTTTCAATTTTTCTATACCTTGTGGAAGTATTAAGGTATGGAGTCGTCTGATTGAGCCCAGCCATTTTATATCAAAATAAGAGAACTGTGTATCTCTAAAATCCAATGCTCCTATATTACTATATGCAAAAGCGTCTAAATAAAAATCTTTAAGACGCTTAGGAAATCGTATATAATTTATCGTGCAACTACAAAAAGCATAGTTCGAAATATACTCCATTTCTTCTGGTAAATATATATTCCGAAAAGAATTAAAATAGAACGCTCCCGCTCTAATATTTTTTACAGTTTGAGGAATGATAATATCTTTCGTCTCAGCACCCCAGTATTGATTCTTGTAAGATCCCCAACCATTCCCTTTTTTCTCTGGTTTTTTATTTGCAACTTCCACAACAGTATACTGCTTGTTTTGTATAGAAACAGTAGAAGGTATTCTTAGCACCGTATCATTGACTTCGGCTCCAATAACGGCAACTTCTTTATCATTAAGAATTCTATAATGAAAACCTCCTACATTAATATCCTTTGCATACGCTATTGCGCATAGGAATAAAGCTGTGATAAAAGTCAGGTATAATCTTTTCATTGTTTATTTGTTAATTGTTATTGCTGTCATTTTATAGGTTATGTTTCTATCTTTATTCTGATTGTGTATGAGCCATTTCTGAAACTCCTCATAAGACAGTTCTCTTGGTAGCCCTTCATCATTCTTATTGTCTACAGCCTTCGTAAATATGTTTGTAGAAAAGATAGTATATATAATGTTCGTTTCTTGTTTACGAGAGCAAGTCATTGTATATTCATCAATGTATGGCTTCAACTTGGGAGAAACCTCTTGTGCTGAGAATAACACATACTTTTTATTTGCTTCTACGTGGAAACAGCCAGTCTTCATGTTTTGGTATGGCAATAAGCAGTAGGCTTGCTGGTCAGCGTCTATAAGATATACGACAAGATAACCATCCACGGGCGACTGGAAAGACATGAAGAGGTCGTCGCCGCTTTTAAACGAGTTGCTTTCAAACTTGTCATCAGTGCCATTGCGCAAAACCAAAGCCTTGAAGTCAACGGATGCAGAAACAATTTCTCTTATTCGTCCTTTTGCCGCAACACGCACTACAAGCATGTTTTTTTCGTAGGATATGTTGAATTGTGGCTTGCCTATCGTCTCTATCCATTCTCCTCTAACCTCACTTCCTCCAACAGAAAGAAAATCTACATCCGATTCACCATTACTATTTTTAACCAATGTAGAATTCGATTGTGATATGGTTGTGCCAAACTCATCTGCAATCAATTGGATTTTCAGACGCTCCAACGCTATTTGCTTGGCTTTTTCCAAATCAACATTCTCAGGCACAAAGTATGTGTATTCTCCATCTACTGTTTTAGTCTGTTGAGAAAAACAACAGATGGAGAATGTGATGCACATCAAGCAGCACAGGAGCCTCTTTACCATCCTAATATCTCATCAAGTTTCTTATGTATTTCTTCCCCTTTTTCATTCAGCTCCTCTTGTATAGCTCGCTTTGCTGCCGCCTTTGCCATAGCACCATTATATGCTATGCGAACAAGCACTTCTTTATTCTTGTTCGTCTTTATGCGATAGCATTCCATGACAGTTATGGTACGACCGATGTTTTGAGAGATGAGATTCTTGGCTCCCATAATACTTTGAGTCAATGAAGAAGCGTCTTCATTTGCAAGTTGTTGATTGGCTACTGAGTTCTTAATCAATGCAGTTACTTCTGTTTGTATCTGACCTGCAAGATTCTGCTTAGCTAATTCCAAGGCCTGCATTTTTGCTGCATCATAATTCTCGCCAATACTCATCGCTTCGCCCATAAGATACTTAGGGTACATGTCATCATCATATTCCATCTGCATCATGTAAGACTTGTCCAATTGTTTCTCTAAAGGTAAGGCACCTGGTGCCGTTATCCAGCCTTCTTTTGTTAGTTTCTTGGCATCTTTTCTTGCAGCTTTAGATGCTTTTTCGTTTAACTCACTCTTGGACGCTTTACGCATCTCTTGACGTTCTTTACGAACATCTTTTGTTGTCTGCGCTGTTATGTTTGCACTAAGGCAAAGAATAGCAAACGTACATACGAACATTTTTTTCATTGTAGGAATCTTTTAATTTATAATTGATTTTGTACTGTTTCTAAAAATCCATTTGGAATATAAGCTGTTGCGACTAAGCATAACCCTGATATTTCCACAACGACACGTTGCTGTCCTGCTATACGAGCCACACGACCTGTTACTCCCTTAAATTCTCCACCAATCACCTTTACTATGTCACCACTTTTATAGTGGCATTGTTCCGCGGACACTATCCGTACATGCTCACTGTCTGTACTTGTAGCTTTGATAAAGTTCGTCATTGATGTAAATGGAATGGTGAGAGGGGGATGTTTGCCATTGTCCTCCAATGGTTTTGTCTTATCAAGATAAAATTTCAAAACAGATGTTTCTTCTCCCTTTTTCTTGATAATGGAGTTTACAGTCTCCCTTGTAGCATATACAAAAAAGAGATTGGGAAGAAGAGGCTGTAATATTCGCTTCTTCTTCCCAATCTCTTTCTTAATAACATAATGCATAGGCATATATGACTGAACGGCAGAGGTTGATATGATGCCATGTGCTTTCTGTGTTCTGTTATATGTAACTCGCAACACGAACCATTCGTGATCTGCCTTTTGCACATAGTCCGAGGACACCCCTGTTTGTGAGCGTTGAGCTTCGGGGAGGACGTTGGAGGTAAGTCCAACGTGAGGAGATTTGCTTCGACCTTTGGGAGTATGCGCATTAAGCAATGCGTTCATATCGTTTTTTATGTCTGACGTTAAGTCCGCAATTATTGACACAAAAAAGCGTGGAATCGTCCTGTTGTCCATTCCACGAACTGAGGCTCTTGCATTGCCTATCTAAGTCGAACAGACAACGTCAGAGCCCACGCCGATATGAAAACCAGTACCGTTAAGAGACCTATATAATACATTTGATTGCATCCGAAATGGTGCAATCCATGCTTACAAGGTCTCCACGGGAATTGATAAATCACACCCGGGACATCTACCGTTGACCATATTCAAGACTTAGATACTGAGAGGTTGCAAGATTCCAGTTCGTCTCAAACACAGCGTAAGATAAACGCCTTCTATATGTCTTGACTCTCTTCCCACCCATAGCCCGCTTATTACCGAGAAAGTTGTTTGGACTTCTCAGTTTTCAGCTCGGCGTTGGCTGCCTGCGTATCGATATTGAGCGAACCCAATTTGACACACAGACTTGAGAGCCACTGCAAATTTAATGATATTTTATCATAACAAGCAAGGTTTATACGAAAAATCTGTCAATACCATCCAATTTTAACATTCAAACAACTGCTATTGCCATGTTTGGAAGTAGAAAGTGGCTTTACTCCGTAACGTGGTAGAGGTCGAATTAAACAAAAACAAGCCTACTTGCTTTGTCGTCTCTCCAAATAGCAGTACCTTTGCCTGCAAAACGAACAACATGGCAAAGCATAACGACACGGGAAAATGGGGCGAGGAGATGGCTGCCGACTATCTGCGCAACTCGGGATACGAGATTATTGAGCGCGACTGGCGCGATGGTCACCGCGACATCGATATCATCGCGCGGTCGCCCGACCTGCGCACCATCGTATTCGTGGAGGTGAAGACGCGATCGAACGATGTCATAACAAAGCCGGAGGAGGCGATCGACCGAAAGAAGATACGCAACATCGGCATGGCTGCCGACTCGTATGTAAAGATGCTGAACGTGCTTGACGAACTGCGCTTCGACGTGATTTCCGTAATCGGCGGCACGAAGGAGACGGCGCAAGTGGAGCACATCGTCGATGCGTTCAACCCGTGCTTGGCATTTTGAATTCAAAACTCTGAAAATGAAGATACTAAAACTCACGGAGACCACGTCGACGAACGATGTGCTCCTCGCCCACCCCATTCCACCGCCTAAGGAGATGGTGGTGGCGGTGGCTGAATATCAGACGGCAGGACGTGGGCAAGCCGGCAACTCGTGGGAGAGCGAGCGCGGCAAGAACCTGCTGTTCTCCATACTGGCAAACGCACAGAGCATCGGCGTGGCTGACCAATATGTGCTGTCGATGGCTGGCGCACTGGCTCTGAAGGCGGCACTCGACCGCTACACCGACCACATCACGCTGAAGTGGTCCAATGACATCTACTGGCGCGACCGCAAGATTAGCGGTACACTCATCGAGACCACCGTGAAGGGCAAGACCCTGGAGCGTTGTGTCTACGGCATCGGACTGAACGTGAACCAACACGAATTTCGCAGCAATGCGCCCAATCCCGTGTCGCTATATAATATAATAGGTAGGGAGACACCACTCAACGAGGTGCTTGATGCCGTGCTTCTTAGCTTCAACGAATACTACCGGCGCGCCGAAGAGGGCGACATCAGCGGCATCATCCACGAATACAACGCTGCACTGTTCCGTCGCGAGGGGCTGCACGCCTACGAAGACTGCACCACGCATGAGCACTTCGAGGCACGCATAAGCCGCGTTGCGCCCAACGGATGCCTGCATCTCACCGACGCAAATGGGCAAGAACGCACGTATTGGATGAAGGAAGTGAGGTTTATCCTATAATGGTTTGGCTACATCACGAAAAAGCAGTACATTTGCATCACAAGGGGGTGCACACAAGGGGGTGCACCAACCAAGCAGAGAGAACACCCCAACAATAACAAATAAAACAAACAAAACATACAACATGGCAAAATTCAAGAGAATTCTCCTCAAGCTCAGTGGCGAGAGCCTCATGGGCAAGCAGAGCTTCGGTATCGACCCCGTTCGTCTGGGCGAATACGCAGAGCAGATCAAGGAAGTACACGAAATGGGCGTGCAGATTGGCATCGTCATCGGTGGCGGCAACATCTTCCGCGGACTCAGCGGCGCATCGAAAGGCTTCGACCGCGTGAAGGGCGACCAGATGGGCATGTGCGCTACCGTCATCAACTCGCTCGCACTCAGCTCGGTGCTCGGCGCATTAGGCGTGAAGACTAAGGTGCTCACAGCTATCCGCATGGAGCCTATCGGCGAGTTCTACTCTAAGTGGAAGGCTATCGAGGCAATGGAGGCAGGATATGTCTGCATCTTCTCTGCCGGCACCGGCTCGCCCTACTTCACCACCGACACCGGCTCGTCGCTCCGCGGCATCGAGATTGAGGCAGACGTGATGCTCAAGGGCACACGCGTCGACGGCATCTACACAGCCGATCCCGAGAAGGACCCGACAGCTACGAAGTTCACCGACATCACTTACGACGAAATCTACACACGCGGTCTGAAGGTGATGGACCTCACCGCCACCACAATGTGCAAGGAGAACAACCTGCCTATCTACGTGTTCAACATGGACATCGTGGGCAACCTGAAGAAGGTGATGCAGGGCGAGGAAATCGGCACACTGGTACACAACTAAAAAAACAGGAAGATGAATATTTCTTTACGCAAATCATTATTCACTATCGCCATCTTCTCGTTCGTCGGTGCCTTCGCACAAGGCCCCAACAACAGTGGCACCTACTACAGCGCTGCCGACGGCAAGAAGGGAAAGGCTCTGAAGACAGCATTATCAAAGATTATCGGCAACCCAGACGTTGTTTCATATAACGGACTTATTTCGGCTTATCAGAAGACCGACCGCCGCGATGACGGCAAAGTCTGGGATATGTATTCTTGCACGACCAACTATAACTTCAACGATAATGGTGGCAACTATCAGAAAGAAGGCGATATATATAACCGCGAACACTCGTTCCCGAAAAGTTGGTTTAACAAGAAATCGCCAATGGTCAGCGACATTGTTCACGTAGTGCCAACCGACGGAAAGGTAAATGGTATGCGCGGCAACAATCCGTTCGGTGAGACCAAGGGCGAGACATACAAATCAAACAAGGGTTTCAGCAAACTCGGTAAGTCAACAACTCCCGGCTACACGGGCACCGTATTCGAGCCGAACGACATCTACAAGGGCGACTTCGCGCGCATCTATCTCTACATGGCTACATGCTACGAGAGCAAGATAAGCGGTTGGTCGAGCCCGATGCTCGCCGGCAACTCCTATCCTGCTTACAAGGAGTGGGCGCTCAACCTGCTGCTGAAGTGGGCAGAGCAGGACCCCGTGAGCGAGAAGGAGATTAACCGCAACACGGCTGCCTACGGCGTGCAGAAGAACCGCAACCCGTTCGTCGACTATCCTGGTCTGGAGCGTTACATCTGGGGCGACATGCAGAACGTGCCGTTCAGCTACGACAACTACCAGAACCCAACGTCGATCATCACCGTCAACGCGCCCACCACTCCGCGCCCGGTACGCATCTACACCATCAGCGGCACACTCGTGCGCACCACCAACGATGCCGACCACGCCCTCGACGGACTCAACAAGGGCATTTACATCGTAAACGGAAAGAAGTACGTTGTGCAGTAATGGGTAAAAGTAAAAAGGTAAAAAAGTAAAAAAGTAAAACGCTCTGCTTTTAAAAGTAAAAAGATAGGAGGAGGGTGTGTCAAAACTAAAATATTTGGCAAATTGAATAGCAAACGGTTCTAATCGTAGGAGGCTACGGCATTCCTGCCGTAGCCATTAGTAACTGAAATACAACTGTTTGCAATGACTACGGCAAGAATGCCGTAGTCTCCTACAGTTAGCCATTCATCACAATTCTATAGTTTTGACACACCCTCCACGCACCCTAAGCATAGCATTTTAAGTAAGAAAAGTAAAAGCGGCAGCCGGAAACGAAACGTTTCCAGCTGCCGCTTTTTCGTATGCCTTCGCAGATTGCCTACGCCTTAAAACGCCCACCTTACAGCCCACAGTGGCACATTCGTCAGCCAATCCTGCTCACGATAGTCGGACATAGAGAAGCGCACGCCGTGCAGACCTGCATTGTCTGTGACGAACTGGCGCAACGACTTAGCCCTGAGATTTTCCTCAGCCTTCACTTCTATCGGGATTACATGCGCTTCGTGCTGAACAACGAAGTCAATCTCCAATGTCGAATTGTCATTACTGTAATAATAGACGAAGGTGCGCGACAACGACTTTAACTGTTGCAGGACATAGTTCTCTGTGAAAGCGCCTTTGTACTCTTCAAACACATTGTCGCCGATGAGTATCTGCTCGGGAGGTGTTTCTGACAAAGCACCAAGCAGTCCGCAGTCGAGCAGAAAGAGTTTGAACGAAGCCATGTCTTCATAGAACTTCAACGGCACAACCGGTTTGCTTATGCGATGCACCTTATGCACCAAACCCGAATCAACAAGCCACTGTATTGCTATCTCAAAATCGTTGGCACGTGCGCCCTTGCGCAACGCCCCGTAGATAAACTTCTTGTTGTCGCGAGCCAACTGCGACGGTATAGAGTTCCACACCATGTTTATGCGCTGCACCTGCTGCTTGGGCACGTGTTTCGACATATCGTTGCGATAGGCATCTATTATCTTAGAATGGATGGAACGCACCTCCCATATATCTCCACGCTCTACGTATGTCTTCACAGCCTCAGGCATTCCACCTACGAAATAATACTGACGCAACAGTTCGGTCAGCATACCTCGCAATGGTGTCAGAGTCGCCCAACTGTTATTGCGCAGCAATTCTACGAGCTGCTCCTTGCCCATAGCCAACAGAAATTCCTCAAAATCCATTGGATACATGTATAACATATCCACCTTGCCAACGGGAAACGATGTGCCCTCGTGCAGGGTTATGCCAAGAAGCGAACCAGCTACAGCCACATGATATTCGGGTGCTTTCTCACAAAAATACTTCAACGAGGCAAGTCCACGCTCCACTTCCTGTATCTCGTCAAGAATAAGAAGTGTGGTTGAGGGCTTTATTGATATGCCGGAGATTGCACTCAGACTGCGTATGATGCGATCTACATCATAGTCGACGAACATATTCTGCATATCGTTGTTGTCGTCGCAGTTGATATAGACTACTTCCGAGTATTCGCGTGCTCCGAATTCTTTCAATATATAGGTCTTTCCTACCTGACGTGCGCCTTGTAATATCAGCGGTTTCCGGGTTGGCGAGTCTTTCCATTTTTTCAAACTCGAATATATGCTACGCTCCATAATTACTTAATTTACTAATTTACTGACACTTACAATGCAAAGATACACTTTTCTAGGCGAACTTACAAGCATTCACTACACTTTTCTCGGCGAACTTTCACACAAACACCACACTTTTCTTGGCGAACTTACAAGCATTCACCACACTTTTCTTGGGGAACTTATTGATTAAATAGCATCAACTAACAATAAAAACAAGTATGAATTAGAGCTATTTGCTTTATAATTAAGACAAAAAACATTCAACTAAAGGCGTTGAGTTTGTTAGATTATAACAAAAGCGGCTGACGGAAACAACACATTTCCTGCAGCCGCTTTTTTCGTACAATAGATTACTGCTTATCTGAAAGAGCACTTGTAGTATTCACCTTACCCACAATCACAATACTAATTTCGTACAACCCATACATCGGCAGCGTTACAAGACAACATGTAAATATATCTGGAGGGGTTATAAAAGCAGCGACTACTGCTATCAGAATGAAAGCATGACGACGATAGTGCTTCATAAAACCAGCCTCAAGCATATTCATCTTGGCAAGAAAAAACGATAGGACAGGTATTTGAAAAACGAGCCCCATAAGTAGCGTTAATGTAGTAAACGTAGATATATATGACGAGAGATTTATCTGATTCATGACATCAGGCATCACTTGATAAGTACCCAAGAAACGTAATGCAAATGGAAATAGCACATAATAACTCATCAGTACGCCGAGTATAAAAAGCACATATATCGCTACAGACACACCAACAGAATAATGCCGTTCGCTCTCATATAATGCAGGAGCTACAAAACGATAAAGTTCCACAACGACATAGGGTGAAGCAAAAAGTAAAGCAAGATACACTGATGTTGAAACGTGTGTCATAAACTGACTCGACAATTCGGTGTTTATCAGCTGCACATGGAACGGGGCAAAACGAAATTCCACGCCAAATTCCTGTGCAATATTCTCAATCCAACGATAGGTCATAAAATCATTGTCACACGGAGCAAGCAACAAACGGAATGTGGTATCTTTTGCACAGAATATCACAATGGCAAACACTAATGCTACACCAATAATACGGAAGAGCATCTTGCGCAAAACCTCAAGATGCCCCCCGAATGTCATAAGTCCGTTGTCATTGTTTGTCATCAGCCGATGTTTTTTCGTCTTCCTCAGAATCCTCCGCCTTGCTTCCCTCTTTCATGCCATCCTTGAAACTGCGAACGCCCTGTCCAAGACCACGCATCATTTCCGGCAACTTTTTGCCACCGAACAAAAGGAGTACCAAAGCTCCGATAAGCAGAAGTTCCGACGTTCCTATCATCATAGGCAATATCATCACACTAAGCACCGCATCCATCGCATTGTCCTCCTACAAGATATATGTCACATGTATTGAAGTTTATCTCCCAGCTGCTGTCGTCGCAACCTTCCCACTGGTATTTCTGTTCCATACGCTCCCACCATTGATGAAAACGTGTGCCTGTCTCACCCAAATCCTTCACGAGTTTTTCATATAGCTCAATGTTGTCAGCTGTAACAATACGTGCAAGCTCATTCAATCCGTTGCGACGTTCAAAGAGCTGCTGTATCTCGTCGCGTTCTTCAGGCAAAACCTGTCCTACTATTCTTTTTGTTGCCATAATATTCTAATATTTAATGAGTTCCTTTTCCTTTACAACTAGGACATTTGCCCGAACCTTTGCAATGAGGACATTTACCTGTATTTCTACAATAAGAGCAATACAAATCAGTGCCACCATAACATACCATACAGAGTTTTGTTCCCACACATTCGGTACACAACCCGAGTCCATTACATTCAAAGCATATTTCCCCAGTATCTTCCTCACAAGAACAAAATGCTAAAGAAAGAATTGCTACAAAAAGCAAAACTATTTTTTTTCTCATAATATAAAAGTATTTACCAATTAATAATTAAGAACTCCTGACCCATGGCACAAATCACAAGTTACATGATAATGACCAGCACTAACTTTTATTCCACCACATTCACTACAAATTTTCTCTTTACCTGCAGCATATTGCAACTTTATCTTTCTACCTGTTCCATGGCACAGATTACAAGTTCTGCTTTTGGGAGTTGTTGAATTGGAGTAGTTATTTCCCGTAGACGGTGTGGATGGCACATAATAATAACCTCCACTGTCACCATAAGAATTGTTTGTTTGTGGCTGTTGTAATTTATACTTACTATAAGCATAATCATAAGATTGTTTCAAAGCATCGCCCCAACCATAATTGAAATACAATTTTTTCAAATTTCCATCGTAAGTTCGATTTATTATGTTGCTTGCCTCTTTATAGTATGACATTGCATCTGCATATTTTGCGTTATTGATACAATTGTCACCAGAATTAACATATGCAATATAGTTTCGCATATCCTGAGACTGAAGATTGGGATTTTTCAAAATAGCTCCCAATGCCACACTTTCTCCCAATTTACCGAACAGGCTTTCCAAACTTTGGGATTGCACATTGTATGGAACGCAACTTAATGCACTCCATAACATTAAATAAAATAACTTTTTCATTCTATAAATCCTTATTATTACCACTCACGCCTTATTGTAAACGGATCCAAATAATCGATTTCTTTTATCTCTTGGTCAAAACCAAACCCTTTAGTCTTCAAGCGTTTCAACAATTTCATTGCTTGATTTCTCTCCAAATGAGCCACAACACATTGTTCATGACTCGGAGTATTCACTTCGAGCGTAGTCAAGCGATTGATCCATACACAACGCCGACACTGCCATGCATCACAATTACGACAAACCGGTGCATGGTCAAGACGATATAGCTGCTGATTCTTTATGTCAAGACCATGTTCAAGGTCACCCACAGCGTAACCTCCTGCAGACTGATAGAAAGCTGGACACACATAGAAGCGACCATCGGGAGCAAGCGTTATTGTCGTTTCGCCGGCACCGCAGTTGTTCATTTGGTCAAGCAGCAGCCGGTCGGTAAGCAGATTCAATTGCGGCGACCTACCTGAGACATAAAGCCGTTCCACCTTTTCAGAAAGTCTGCCAAGCAATGATTTGTACGATTCAAAATCGTCTTCGGTAAATGTCTGAACATCTGTAATGACAACATTCAAACGTGCAACCTTACCAAGAATCGTCCCCAATGCGTCGCAGCCTGCAAATAGACACGCCTTATCAGTACGTACAACGTATGTTGTATCGCTTCTTACCTGGCTGTCAACGGCTTCCTCCAATGTATTGAACACAACAATATCCGACCCACAAAGGGTTGTGCTGCCTATTTTATTACTTACACCAAAAGGCTTTATATCCGTATGGTCAATGGAATCTATCACCTCCAAATACTCTTTGGGGAGCGTATACTCCGGATATACGAACTGAATATTCAGATTCTCCTTCATCGCATAACGTATGCCATCCTTCAAGGTCTGCAACGGCATCGGTCTTTGGACGGTCTTGCTATTGGCGTAATGACAGAACGAAGTGGATGTGTCATCCAACAAAATCACAATGTACTTTATCATATCGGCTTTAACATTTAGGTGCGTTCGACTTAGGTTTGTTGTTTTCAAAGGCTTCACGCTCACCCTCCTTTTCGAGTTTGCGATAGAGCTTGTTCCAATAGTAGTTGTTGGCACGCACCCGGGCCTTGTGCATCTTGCATATAGCCGTGCTGCGCTGATAGATGGTTGGCGTATCGGCAGCGTCATAGTTTTCGCCCTGACACCATGCGCATCCACTCGCCACCTCACAGTCTATACACTCTTGTGTTGACTGTGTGCAACGGTCGAGCGTGAGAAACGGACGAAGCTTGTTCTTGTCTATTCCGTCGCGCACATTGCCTATAATCCAAGCCTTCTTAGAACGAAGGGAGTATTGGGCAAAGCGTGTGCAAGGGTAGAAATTGCCCTCGGCATCTACAGCAAGCATTCGGCCTGCGCCACACCAATTTTGATTATCCATTTGGCAATCCATAGGCTTTCCCATATGTTCTGTAAAAAACGAACAAGCATAATCTTGATAATAACCACTATCAATGATGGCATCAGCAAGATCCATGAGTTGATTTTCAAAGAGTTCATCATCGCCCTCTTTCCACACATCCTCAAACACACAGTTGATATTCACCTCGTGTATGCCGAGCGAGTAGAGGTGTAGCACACTCTCCTTGATGTAAGGAATGTCGGCACTACTTATCGTTACCTTTGTTCCTGCGCCAGGAAATTGTTCCAACCAAAGCGGAATATTCTTGACAACATCATCATACGAACCCTTTTCTTCACTTTGGTTTGGCACAACACCGCGTTCCATATCCTCTGTTTTCCAAATACGATTGAGATCATGTTTACGCTTTGTTCCGTCAATTGTTATTCCGATAGACAAATGAGTTATATTCTTTTTAATAAAACTCTGAATTTTCTCAGAATTGTAATTAATTCCATTAGTAGAGAAATTAAACCTATAATTATCAAACCACGGATGACACAATCTAAACATCTCTGTTTTAATATAATCACAGATTTTGTCTATTAGATCTATCTCAAGGAAAGGTTCACCTCCAATAAAATCCCAAACCACAGCTTCTTCATTGAAGAAGCTGTGGTTGTTAAGTATATAATCTATCGTTTTCTTGGCAACATCCCATGACATTCTTTCTTTTGCATTCTTACCAACAAGATAACAATATTTACAAGCTAATTGACAATCTTTGGTAACAATAAATGTAATGCTTTTATAAGAACGTTCCCAATCAGAGCTAACTTCTTTTATCATACTCATTTATGGAACTTTACACAATATTAATCAGGATCTATAGCATTACCATGAGAACATGATTTAGCACATGATGCGCTACAACCCTTTACACAACCTCCGGAACAAGCACTTTGACAAACCCTACAGGTCTTATCGTATTTACTTCCTGTTTTACAGCTGCCAGAGCAACCACTAGAGCAATCATTATCACAAGAGCCATAACAACCGGACGAACATGTTTTTCCACAACGGTAAGAACATCCACTTGCACATCCAGTACAAGAATTACTACCGGAACCACCGCCGGAACCACCACTGCTAGAGCCACCACTACCAGAACCACCATAATCGTAATCATCATCATCATCGTCATCTTTGCTACACGACATAAGCGAAGGACCCACAACAACCATTCCTAAAATAGGTAATACACCTTTAGCTGCTTTTTTGAAGAAATCTCTACGTGACTGGAGTTCTTCGTTCTTCTTTTTTTCCATAATGTTAGGATTTAAAGACGATCTATCCGACTCCCAAGAAAGACCAATTAATAATTCTGTTTAGTTTTACTGGTACATACAAAAAAGCGTGGAGTCAGTCCTCTGCCCGTTCCACGTGTTAAGGCCTTCGCATTGCCCTGTAAGTCGAAACGAGCAACGCTGAAAGCCCCACGCCGATGTAGATATATAATACGCCTTACTGCGTCATCAACCAAATGGTGACAACGACACTAAGTGCATGAATACAATACACCTCCTGGGGCGTTTCCGTTGCTTTGTTTTTGACTTACAGTTTGAAGTTGCGAAGTTCTAACACGTCAAAACCAAAGCGTCAGTAACGCCTTTTATGTATATATGCCTGCCCACCTTAAACCCCACAGGGCTTTCAGCACGGTGATTTTCACTCCGTTATGACAACTATAAAGTTGACTTTGGGTTAGACATTGCAAATGTAGTGCATTTTTTTTAAACCACAAAGAATATCTATAAAAAAGTTTTTATATCTAACAATAACCACCACACTTTTCTTGGGGAACTTGTTGATTAATTGAACTTTCGCAAGCTCAGAAGTTAATGGTATTAAAGAAGTTTATCACTCCCTTGGGTCGTTCAAAAAATTAACTGACAACAGCTTTTTTGCTTAAAAAATATTGCCACGCTACTAAAACAACATTGCCACGCT
>NZ_JH379398.1 GCF_000235885.1 Leyella stercorea DSM 18206 | reverse complement strand
GGGGTAATGCGCCTACTGATTGTGTTGTGATGCGTCGTTGCGATATGGAGTTTGATGGCATCGATGATCCTGCATTGCCGGCATGGTTCGAGAACCGTCCTACTGACCAGTGGCCCGTCTTCCCGGTTTGGGGCATGTATTTTCGCAATGTGAAAAAGGTGGATGTGCAGGATGTGAAGCTGTTTGTAAAAGGAAAGGAGTATCGTAAGGCGTGGATGGTGGACAATGTGAAGAAGCATAACCTGAATGTGGTTGATGTTCGTTAAAAAAAATTGAGGGCAGCCAATAAACTGCCCTCAACCAACACAAAAACTAAACTAGACTTAACTAAGTTAATTCAAGACTTTCACAAGCCCTCAATTACTGGTTACAAATATAATGAATATTTCTGTTATATGCGCAATATTGTTGGTAAAAATATCTTAACAAGAATAAAAAACTTCATAAAACTTATGTTTTCTATGAATTTGTTGCTTTGTTGAGCATAATATAATCCAAGATTACCATTGCAGCCATAGCTTCTACGATTGGCACTGCGCGTGGTAGCACGCATGGGTCGTGGCGTCCTTTTGCGTGTAGAGTGGCAGAATTGCCTACATTATCTACAGTTGTCTGCTCTTGAAGAATGGTTGCAGTTGGTTTAAACGCTGTGCGGAAGTAGATATCCTCACCGTTGCTTATGCCTCCTTGTATGCCCCCACTATGATTTGTAGCGGTGCGTATGCTTCCATCTTCTGTTATGAATGTGTCGTTCAGTTCGCTGCCGTGTGCAGTGGCGCAGTTGAAACCTTCGCCATATTCGAATCCTTTTGCAGCGTTGATGCTGAGCATTGCAGCACCGAGCATTGCGTGAAGCTTGCCAAATTCGGGCTCGCCGATACCCTTCGGGCAGCCTTTCACTACGCATGTCACCACACCACCGATGGTGTCGCCCACGGCTTTCATCTCGCCGATGAGTTGCTCCATGCGTTTTGCTGCGATGGGGTCGGGACAACGTACGGGGTTGTGCTCTATCTCTGCGAAATCGTACTTAGTGTAGTCGCGGTCGAGGATGATAT
>NZ_JH379397.1:24418-35975 GCF_000235885.1 Leyella stercorea DSM 18206 | reverse complement strand
ATGCGCTAAATTAATTCCGCCAACGGGTTACATGAATTATTTTTTTACTCTTTTTTTATAAGTGCACTTACAAATCGTACCTGCAGAGTTAATTGGATGGATTATATAGCTGGGATATTTTTTTCCTATATGCTTTTAGTACTGTTTTTTTAATATATTCTCATAAGAAAGAGACAGAAAGTTATAAACAAGCTTTTAAAAAATATTCAGGTGAATTATTTGTAATATTCTTTCCATTTATAGCTTGGATAATCACTATAATTATTGATGCATAATTCATTGATTTGAGTAGAACTCAATGGTATATAGTTGCGTATATACAATAAAAACATCTTTAAAAAGACAGACTTAAAGTTTAAGTCTTTCCAAGAACTGCTTTGCAACCTCCCAGATCACGATGCCTGCCGTCACGCTGACGTTCAGCGAGTGCTTTGTGCCGAACTGCGGTATTTCAAGGCATCCGTCGGCAAGGTCTACCACCTCCTGGTGCACGCCTTTCACCTCGTTGCCGAACACCACGGCGTAGCGGCGGTCGGTGTCCAGTTGCAGGTTCTGCAGCTTTGTAGAGCCTTCTACCTGCTCTATTGAATAGACGAAAACGCCCTCTTTCTGCAGTTCTGCCACCGCCTCGGTAGCCGTCTCGAAATAGCGCCAAGTCACGGAGTCCTCGCCGCCGAGTGCCGTCTTATGTATCTCGGGGTGGGGCGGAGTAGCGGTGATGCCACAGAGGTAGACCGCCTCAACGCGGAAAGCATCTGAGGAGCGGAATACCGAACCTACGTTGTGGAGCGAGCGCACGTCGTCGAGCACCACGATGAGCGGCAGCTTATTCGCCTCGTGAAACTCGTCTACTGACAGACGTTGCATTTCTATTGTTCTGAGTTTGTGCATTATTCTTTGAGTGTATTTATTTTGCAAAGTTACGAATAAATAAGTGAATAGTGTAAATATGGTGCTCAAACTGATTGCTATACATAAAAAATGCAGCGTTTTTTGATGTATTTAGTTTTATTTTTTGCGTTTCTTATTGTTTCATATCATTAAAAAGTGTACATTTGCAGCGCTTAAATATTTAATACTATTGGCATGGGACGTAATGTTTCGTGCAGTAATCACTTAAAAAACATAATGTTTATGAAAAAGATTATGATGACTTTGGCTACTCTCTTTGTAGCCGTATGTGCAAGTGCACAGGTGTACATTGGTGGTGGTGTTGGTTTTGCTAACACCAGCTACGACCATGACTCTAAGTTCAGCTGGAAGATTGCTCCAGAGATAGGTTTCCAGTTGGATAAGAAGTGGGATGCAGGCATCTCTTTAGGCTACTCAGGCGTTGAGGACAAGGAGAAGGTTTTTGAGGTTGCTCCGTATGTTCGTTACACAGCTTGCAGCGCAAAGATTGTTGACTTCTTCATTGAGGGTACCATTGGCTATGAGCATCACGACTTGCAGCATAGCTCGAGCGACTATGATGTTTGGGAAGTTGGTTTGAAGCCAGGTCTTAAGGTGAACCTCTCTAATCATGTGGCTTTTGTTACAAAGATTGGCTTCTTTGGCTATCAGCGTGTTGACGAGGCTAATACATGGGGTGTTAACTTGGACGGCAGAAACATTCTGTTCGGCATCAACTACAAGTTCTAACAGTAAAGTTCTAATAATATAAAATGGGTGCAGTTCTTCATTTGGTAAGAACTGCACCCATTTATTTTTTGTGTGTCTGCACATAATGCTAAGTCGCACTACGCTGATGCGCCTGTGGAATATCAGAGTAGTCTACGTCGTGTCAACAGAGTTCTTCGCACAATAGCTTCATTCCCTCGCTTGCTCCACACTGGAAGTGCTTGAAGTTCTGTCTGCCCACGCCCATCGACGGTTCGGGGTCGATGAGATATACGGGCACTGAGGGTCGCACATAGTGGATGAGGCCCGCAGCGGGGTAGACGTTGAGCGATGTGCCTATAATCACGAAGATGTCGGCTTGCTCGGCTGCCTCCGCCGCAACGCTAATCATAGGCACCGACTCGCCGAAGAACACGATGAACGGGCGCTCGAGTGATCCGTCGCCGGCGAGTGTGCCGGGCTTTACCTCGCAGTTGTCCTCGGTCAGAGTGCGCTGATAGCGCGGGTCGTCGACATCGCGCGAGGAGCACACCTTCGTCAGTTCGCCGTGCAGATGAATCACATTAGTGGAGCCGGCTTTCTCGTGCAGGTTGTCCACGTTCTGCGTGATGACCGTCACCTTATAGTCTTTCTCCAGCTCGTGGATGAGGCGGTGGCCCTCATTGGGCTGCGCTGCGTAGAGCTTTCGGCGCAGCATATTGTAGAAGTTGGTCACGAGTGTGGGGTCGGCAAGCCATCCCTCGTGCGACGCAACCTGGTCGACGGGATAGTTCTCCCACAAGCCGTCGTTGCCGCGGAACGTCTTGAAACCCGATTCTACGGACATGCCGGCGCCGGTAAGAAATACTATGTGTTTCATGCGATTTCTGTTTTAGGGGTTATTCTGTAGCGGAGGCTTTCACATCCGCTACGGAGAGAGTCTGTTTACTGCTTCTTCAGCTGAAGTACGGCATTTCCGCTGCCGTCAGTCAGTTCTACGCAGCCTTCGCCAGCAGCCTTGTATCCCTTCACGCTTTCGAGAGCCTTCATAATCTTTTCTTCATACTCCATATTGGCGCAGAGCATCAGCGTGGTGCCTATCTCCGAGAAGCTGATGGTCTGCTTTGCTGCATCCACCTTTGCCTTGCCGTTGATAGAGTTGCATCCGGCGCATCCGAATACGTTGTCCTTTGCTGTTTCGAAGCCCAGGGTAGGGCGGAACTCGGTCTTTGTGGTGTCTACAGCGGTGCTGTCCACTTTCACGATGTCCCACTCGCCGTTGAGGTCAACGGCTGCGTCTGTTGTCTTTGTTGCCGAGCAACTGCAGAGAGCAATTGCTGCGGCGATTATAGATATTTTCTTCATTGTATGTGTGTGTTTAAGCCGAACTAAGCCTTCTTATGCCTCTCTAAGCCTTTGCTAACTCAAAATTCAAAACTCTTATTTAAGCTTCCAGGTAGCACCGTCCTTGGTGTCCTTCACCTCGAAGCCAAGCTCAGCCAGTTCGTCGCGGATGCGGTCGCTGGTAGCCCAGTCCTTCGATGCCTTAGCCTTCGAACGGAGGTCGAGCACCATGTCTACAACCTTGCCGAAAGCCTCCTCGCGATGCGATGAAGAGCCGGCGTTGTCGGGGCGCAGACCGAGCAGGTCGAACGCGAAGAGACGCATTGTCTCAGTCAGTTCCTTAAGGTCAGCCTCAGAGATGGTAGCCTTGTGGTCTACGAGCTTGTTCACTACGGAGCAAGCCTCGAAGAGATGAGCTATGACGAGCGGCGTAGCGAAGTCGTCGTTCATGGCGTCGTAGCACTTCTGGCGCAGCTCGCCCACCACCTTCTTCGTCTCGGCATCGCTCTCTGCTGAAGCAGCGATGCGGTCGAGGTCGGCGATGCCGTTCATGAGCTTCTCAAGACCCTTCTGCGAAGCCTGTAGTGCCTCGTTGGAGAAGTCTACAGTGCCGCGATAGTGAGCCGAGAGGATGAAGAAGCGTATGGTCATCGGCGAGTAGGGCTGCTCAAGATTCTTGTTGTTGCCGGTGAAGAACTCCTCGAGTGTGATGAAGTTGCCGAGCGACTTGCCCATCTTCTGTCCGTTGATTGTGATCATGTTGTTGTGCATCCAATAGTGCACCATCTGGTCGCCCTGCGAAGCCACAGCCTGCGCAATCTCGCACTCGTGGTGCGGGAACACGAGGTCCATTCCGCCGCCGTGTATGTCGAAGTGAGCACCGAGATACTTGCGGCCCATCGCCGTACACTCGCAGTGCCAACCCGGGAAACCATCGCTCCAAGGACTCGGCCATCGCATGATGTGCTCCGGCGAAGCCTTCTTCCAGAGTGCGAAGTCTGCCTGGTTGCGCTTCTCGCCAACACCGTCAAGCGCGCGCGAAGCGTCCTTCACGTCGTCGAGGTTGCGACCCGAGAGAATGCCGTAGTGGTGCTTCTCGTTGTACTTCTTCACGTCGAAGTAGATGGATCCGTTGCTCTCGTATGCGAATCCGTTGTCGAGAATCTGCTGCACGAGCTGCTCCTGCTCGATGATGTGGCCCGTAGCGTGCGGCTCGATGCTTGGCGGCAGCACGTTCAGCGCCTCCATAGCTGCGTGGTAGCGGTTGGTGTAGTACTGCGCAATCTCCATCGGTTCGAGCTGCTCTAGGCGTGCCTTCTTCTCTATCTTGTCGTCGCCTTCGTCGGCATCGTGCTCCAAGTGGCCCACATCGGTGATGTTGCGCACGTAGCGCACCTTATAGCCGAGGTGCTTGAGGTAGCGGAAGAGAATGTCGAACGTGATAGCAGGGCGCGCATGACCCAGGTGTGGGTCGCCATAGACGGTAGGTCCGCACACGTACATGCCCACGTTAGGGGCGTGCAGCGGCTTGAACACTTCCTTGCGACGCGACAGCGTATTGTAAATCCAAAGTGCTTGTTCCATTATATTTTCGGTTTTGTTTTTTTTATTATTCGTTGTTGTATAGAAGCGGTATGCACCTATTAATATGCAAATTTAGCAAATATAATTGAGAGAGATGGGATGTTTGCTGGCAAAAAGTTGTAAAAGTATGGTTGAAATGCTGGAAAAAAGTTGCAGAAGCTTGGTTAATGCTGGCAACAAATCTCACCATCTCACCACCTCACCTCACACCATCTCTGCAATCTCCGCAAAATCGTCTACTATGGCATCTGCTCCGGCTTCGATGAGGCTTTGGCGCGAGCCGTTGCCGTAAGTCACGCCGATGGTCATGCAGTGGGCGTTGCGACCCATGAGAATGTCGAAGTGGGTGTCGCCTACGACGACGGCATCCTCTGGCTGCAGGTGGTAATGCTTCAGTGTCTTCAGCACGGGCTCAGGGTCGGGTTTGGCGTGGCGCACATCCTCGGCAGCCACAACGAGCGTGATGATGTCGTCGAGCTTGAACGAGCGCAGGAAGTCGGCAGCCGACTTATATCCGCGGCTCGTGGCGATGGTGAGCGTGCAGCCTTTGGCGTGCAGCTGGCGCAGCGTTTCAGCCACGTGTGGGAACATAGGCACGCCAATCTCGCGGTTCACGTCCTCGAATATCTCGCGGTATGTGGCTGTACACTCCGCTGCCTTCTCCTTGTCCATCGGTTCGAGCACGGGAAACGCCTCCACGAGCGGCAGTCCGATTGTAGCGGCTATCTCCTCGTCGCTGTGCTGCGGTAGGTGCATAGCGTCGAAGGTGCGATGAAATGTGTTGAGTATGACGGGCTTCGTGTCAGCGATGGTGCCGTCGAAGTCGAGTATTACGATTTTCTTCATATTGCTTGTTTTATGTTTAGCAGCTTATCTTCTGCAAAGATATTAAATAAAAAGGACTCTGCCAAGCGCTTGGCAGAGTCCTTTGTATTTAATTATTTGTTTATGCAGAGCGTTTAGAAGTTGCCCTTGTTAGCATTATCCCACCAGAGGTGTGTGCCGCCCTTATCGCCAGAGATACCCTTCTTGCTGGTATTCTCCTTGTCGAGGAGTTCGATACCGCCCTTGATGCCTTCAGCGTTGGTGTCGTAAGCATTGCTGCTATAGATTACACGGCGAACGCCTTCCTGAGTGTCGACAGCTCCGTTGCTCTTGTTTACCAATGCTACGAAGAACTTCGGATAGCCTGTGCGACGCTGCTCAGCCCAACCTTCGTTAGAGAGTGGGAAGAGAGCGATGTACTTCTGTGTCTGGATGCGTGCGAGCTGGTCTTCCTTGCTTGCAGCGTCGTCCCACTTCACACCGAGTGTGTTCACAGCCTTGCAGTTGTGTTCAGAGTCACCTGGGTCAACATAGTCAGCCTGACCGGTTGTGCCGTTGATGTAAGCGTCGATATCGGCGTCGCTGATGTTCTCAATGCCAGCGAACGAACCTTTATAAGCAAGCTCGTTCTTTATAGAGAGTCGGATGCCCTGCTCGTAGAGATCCTTCACGCTTGTACCGCCGATGTTCCAGCGCAGCTTAGCCTCAGCGAGGAGGAAGTAAGCCTCGGCAGCCTTGAAGATAGGCAGCGGAGTGTTGTATGAGCCAACCCACTGCGACATCTTGTATCCGTACCAGCCGTCAGAGCCCTTCTGTTTCATGCCACTTGCGTAGCGGATGCCGCAGTAAACAGATCCCTTAGGAGTGGTGACGCCCTTCTCGTTGGTGATGTCGTCAGCGTTCTTTGTCATGTACAGAGGCAGACGCGGGTCGTTCATGCCCACCATAAGCGTTACGAGGTTAGCGTTCATACCGCAGTCGAGCCACTCGAACATGCGCTTCAGCTCGTTGCTCTGGTCCTTGATGACGATGTCCTTGCCCGAAACGGCGAGGGTGTTGTCAGCAGCTGCAGTTGCGATAGCCTTGAGGTCGTAGCCGTCGGCAGCCATCTCGCTCTCGCGCTTAGAGAGACGCAGAGCGATGCGCAGCTTCATGGTGTTGGCAATCTGCACCCATATAGCAGGGTCGCCACCGCCCCATGTGTCGTATGTAGCGAGCGATACCTTCTCCTCGTCGCTCATTGCCTTAAGATCAACGATAGCCTTGTCGAGGTCGTCGAGCATCTGCTCATAGAGCTTCTGCTGACTGTCGAAGCGATAAGTTGTCTCGCTTTCGGCGTTGATGATAGACGAGTAGGCGAGCGGTCCGTAAGCATCGGTAGCCTGCATAGTACCTACAGCCTGCACGATACGCATTGTGGCTGCCAATCCTGGCTTTGACTGCTTTTCGAGGTTGGCGATGTTGCGGCGTGTGTTGTTGAATATATGCAGATAATAGTTCTCGTACATACCGCCACTGTGTCCGCGGTTCTCACCCATATCGCAGTTGGTGAAGTTGCCGTGAGGTGTCTGGAAGTAGCCACCATAGAGGTCGATGGTGAGGTTTGTCCAGAACTGGAACATGTTCTGATGAGGTGCATAGCAATAGTTCATAGCTTCCGCACACTGTGCAGCGAACGGCAAATCGCCTGGATCCACCTGCGTCTTGTTTGTATTCAGATCTTCGAAATCGTCTGTGCATGAGCTAAGCATTCCGCTACCCATCACAGCCAGTGCCAGCATTGATGACACCGCGAATATATTTCTCTTTTTCATAATTGCTTAGATTTTAAACGGTTGTAAAATTTGTTTTTACTCGCTCAAAAATAATTAGAAGTTCAACTTCAGGTTCAGACCTAAGCTTCTTGAAGAAGGAAGGTTGAAGATGTCGACACCCTGCACACCGTTGCCAGTACCCATTGATACGTCCGGGTCGCAAGGAGCGTCCTTGTAGAAGAAGAAGAGGTTGCGTGCGATGAGCGCAGCTGTGAGGTTCTTGCCGTTTCCGAAGAGGTTGCGGAAGGTGTAGCCGAGGCTCATCTCGCGCAGACGTACGTTTGTGCCCTTGTAAACGTAGAACTCTGTAGCGTACGAGTTGTTGAAGTTAGAAGAACCAGTCTCTGTGTACCAAAGCTGTGGGTCGAACTCAACGCCGTCAACCACAACCTTACCTGCGTTGCGTGCGTTGCCAGTGCGCTCTGATACGCCCCAGCCGTCGAGTGTAGCCTCAGTAGCTGAGAGCACTCTGCCGCCGAACTTACCGTCGATGAGGAACGACAATGTGAAGTCCTTGTAGTGGAATGTGTTGCTCCAACCGAAGTTCACCTTAGCGTTCATGTTGCCTGCATACTTCATCTCGTCGATGTTGTCGCCCATAAGAACCGGTTTGCCATCTGCGTTCTTCACTGGCTTGCCTGCCTCGTCGCGCTTGATCTGGCGTACGTAGAGGTCGCCGTAAGAGCCGCCCTCGTTGAGCACAACCTTTGCGCCCTGCCAAGAAGCGATAGTAAGACCGTTCTCCAAGCCCTCTACGAGCTCCTTAATCTTGTTCTCGTTGTAAGAGATGTTGAAGTTGGTAGACCAAGAGAAGTCGGCATTGAACTGCTGATGCCAGCCTACAGATGCCTCGAAGCCCTGGTTCTGTACGTTACCGGCGTTCACGTAACGATTGCGCAGACCGCTCTCGTAAGGAGCCGAAACAGAGAAGAACTGGTTCTTGGTGTTCGTCTTATAATATGTGAAAGAGAAATCGAGACGGTTGTTTAAGAATGTACCGTCGAAACCGAACTCGAGAGAGTGGGTCTTCTCAGGCTTCAATGTGCGGAACGCTGCCTTGTCAGGAGCAGAGATAGCACCTGAACCACCGAGAGTGTATCGTGGGTTAGACATGTAGATAGGCACGTCGTTACCTACGATAGAGTAGCTACCGCGGAACTTGAAGAGGTTCACCTGCTCGCCCATCGGCACGAGCTTGTTGAGCAGAACGCTGGCACCTACTGACGGGTAGAAGAATGAGCAGCTTTCGGTGAATGCGAGAGCTGACGACCAGTCGTTACGTGCAGAGAGGTCGAGGAATACAGCCTCCTTAAAACCTACCTGAGCTGTTGCGAATACGGCGTTGAGGCGCTTTTCTGTGTTCATAGCGTCGCCATTGCCCAATGTAGACATATTGCCGTAGTAGTTGTTCGGAGTGAAGATGTTCGGGTAGTAAACGTTGCCGTCGCCCGGTGCCTTAAACTGATCGCCCTCTGCCCAGAGGTCTACGTGAGCAGTCTTGGTCTTGGTGAAGCTTGAGCCTGCTGTTGCTGTGAGAGCCCAGTCGCCCCATGTGTGGTTGTAGTTAACGAGAACGTCGCCGTAGAGTTGGTCGCTGAAGTAGCGGTTGTTCTTCATACGTCCCATCTTGTAGAGGTTGCCAACAGAAGAAGCGTAAGCGTTGTGTATGAACTGCTCTTCGCCGCGCTCGTAGCGCATACGTCCCTGAATGTTCACGTCAGGAGTGATGTCCCACTTGATAGATCCACCGAACTCATAGCGGTTGCGGTTTGAGATAGGTGTCTGGCGATGGAGCATCCAATATGGGTTGCCGTACTGCTGCAGCTCGGTGTTTGTCCAGTTCTGAACGTTGCAGCCGCGTGCTGGGTCGTAAACCTCGTAGTTGTCCTTGTAGTAGTTCCAGTCGATGCCACGCGGAGCGAGGTAAGCACCTGTAAGTGGGTTCCAGAGGTAGCCGGCAGCTGCCTGGTTCTTTGAGTACTGGTTGCTGTACTTAGCCGAGAAGTCGACATAAACATGGTCGAGCACCTTGAAGTCGACCTTCGAGTTGAGGTTGTGGCTGCGGTATGTGTTCTCCGGAGTCATACCGTGAGAGAATACGTTGCCGTAAGAGAAGTAAGCCTTGAAGTTCTCGCTACCGCCGGCAAGCGATACAGAGTTGTTTGTTGTGAAACCAGTGCGGAAGAACTCCTTAGCATAGTTCTTTGAAGCGCTTGCGAGCTTGTCGCCCCAAGAGAATGTACCGTCTGCGCCTGCTCCGTATGTATCCTGGAACTTAGGCAGAATCATCGGCATCTCCATTGTGGTGTTGCTTGATACGTTCACGCTCACCTTGCCAGCCATGCCCTGCTTTGTGGTGATCATGATGGCACCGTTGGCAGCCACCGCACCGTAGAGAGCTGAAGCGGCAGCACCCTTCAGAAGGGTGATAGAAGCGATGTCGTCGGGGTTGATGGTAGACATAACGTCACCTGCGTCGCGCTCGCCACCGTAGTCGCTTGATACCTGAGAGGTTGTGGTATTGGTCATTGTCGGCACACCGTCGATGACGATGAGCGGCTGGTTGCTACCAGAGATTGACTTGTTGCCGCGGAACAAAATCTTTGAAGAACCGCCCGCACCAGTAGAGTTAGGTGTAATCTGCAGACCTGCGCTCTTGCCTTGCAGCGAGTTGATCATGTTGATTGACTTGATGTCGTTGACATCCTTTCCGCCTACGGTTTGTGCCGAGTAGGTAAGTGTCTCCGACTGACGCTTGATACCCATGGCTGTAACAACAACCTCGCCAAGGCTCTCTGCGTTAGGAGAAAGAGAAACGTTGATAATTTTGCGGTTGCCAACCGTTTCCTCTGCATTTTTCATACCGACGTATTTGAATTCCAATACGTCTTTTGCACTGGTCTGGATAGTGTAGTTACCGTTCAGGTCAGTCATTGTTGCGTTCTTCGTGCCTTTTACAGACACGCTTACTCCAACAAGGGGTTCGCCCATCTCTTTGTCTTTAACGAGACCAGAAACTGTATGCGTCTGTGCATACGCCCCCGTCATAAACATTCCTATCAGGAACATTACGACTGTAAGAAATGATCTTTTCTGCATAGTCTTTAAGGGTTAGGTTAATAATTATAGTAGTTATAAAAAATATTTAAACTTTACACTTTGCAAATATAGATAATAGTCTGATACAGTGGTAGTTTGAATGTGTAATAAACGTTAAATTGTTTGGTAAATTTTAGTATTTGTAAATGTTTGCGCAAACAATTTACATAATGTTGGTATGTATGTAGGTATGTAGGTGTGTATGTAAGCAGGTATGATATGCCTGCTTACATATTTATGTTCTTCACGACGATAGCTATTGTCTTCATCATTACGTACTCTTCAGACAGATACATGAGTCCGTTGTAGGCGTTGCCTGTGCCCCATGAGTTCTTTGCTATATAGTAGCGTTTGCCGTTCTCGTCGTGGGCTATGCCTATGAGCACCATGCAGTGGTCGTCGGTGGTGTGGTGGTTCTCAAACTCTATCTGTCGCTCCTTCTGCGTGTAGGGTCGCTGCTTGGTGAGTTCCGCCACGCCACGCTTGAAGTCGAAGCCCGTTTCGCTTGTGTCGCCTTCCCAGCATACGGGGTGTCCGGCTCGCAGCGAGCGTTCTATGCGCTTCATCATTACGTCGATGGGCACGTTGTAGTAGAGTTCGTTGCTGTAGTTGTCGGGTACTTCGAGCACGAACGCCTCGCCGAAGCTGTGGTGTGTGAAGCTTGTCATGGCTAAGTACTCGCCTCGCATACACACGCTATGTGCGAACTCGAGCGGTGTGTATTCGGCTCCGAGCATGTACACCTTCTTGGGCAGTGCTCCGATGCGGTCGTCGAAGAGTCGTTCGGCGCGGTTTTTCAGCTCGCTCATGTTGCGTGAGGAGTTGGAGAGCATCACGAGTCGCTTCATCATCGACTGGTAGTTGATGTTGTGTGCGTTGTACGAGTCGTAGGGCATGATGCCGTATTCGTCGATGAGGCGCAGTAGCAGCGGTGCCGTTCCGCGCAGCGTCATGCGGTCGTAGCCTTTCGAAAGGAAGTGGAAACGTGCCTGTTCGCCGAGCTGATAGCGTGCAATGTAGTCGACCGAGAGGTTCACCGAGTCGCCCATTTGTATATGTTCGGTCTCGATGGTGGCGAGCATGGCGTATGCCCAGCAGAGCGAGCTGTGTCCCTGGTCTTTCACGGGCGTGTAGCCGAGGAGCACTTCGTTGGTGAAGTGCTTCTTCGAGGAGTTGAAGTTCTCGCGTTTCAGGTCGCAAGAGGTGATGGTTGCGAGTGTGACGAATAGTATAATGAGTTTGCGCATAGAATGTTTTTTGATGGTTGGTGCAGTTGAGACAACTGCACCCCC
>NZ_JH379397.1:14597-24408 GCF_000235885.1 Leyella stercorea DSM 18206 | reverse complement strand
TTGGTGCAGTTGAGACAACTGCACCCCCTGATGATTACTTCACGCCCTTTGTGCCCGACAGGAATGCCTTTGCTACGCCGAGTTTTAGGAACATATCGAGTCGAACGGGTATGTGGTGAGCGTCGTCGGTGACATAGAAGCGTACAATCTCTTTTTCTTTATTCTTGTTTTCGTCCTTCTCTATGTACGAGAGTTGCAGACAGCGATACTTCACTCCGTTGTCGCCCTTGACGGTTGTTTTGCCTTTGTATTCGAGTGTGGCGTTGATGATCTTCGCACCGTCGGTGATGGGTATGTTGATGCGGTTGCCTTTCTTCCAGTGTTCGGGTTTGAACGAGCGTGCGCGCAGGAAGATGCTCATCATGTCGTAGGCACAGGCTGTGCGGTTGAACTCCTTCCACACATGTTCGCCGCTGTTCTTCTGTCGGTGCAGCTTTACGTGCTGATGGTTGTTATGGTACGCGTAGAATGCCTCGTCTACGGTGTAGCGTTTGCCCTCGCGTGCTCCCTTGCGGTAGTAGAGCGGTTCGAGGTCGAGCGTGTTGTAGCAGAGTAGGGTGTCGCGCATGACGAACATCTTGTCGAGTGTCTCCGATGTGCGTGTGATGAGTGCCATACGTAGGGCTGGTTGTCCCTTGTAGTTGCTCTTCACCACCGACATCGACGCTGTGCCTGCCTTCACCCATACAAACTGCCAGTTGAAGTAGAGGTTGTATGAGAGGAACTCGCCTGGGTTGACTGCCGTGTTGCGGTACTTGCACTGTGCCGTTGTGGTCTGCAGACCTGCCAATAGCAGGGCTACGACGAGGAGGAAGTGTTTGGTTTTCATATTATTGTTTATTTTAGTGTAATTTATTCAAGTTTCGCAAGCGAAAGTAGTTAAGAAGTTAAGGAGTTCTCGCACCCTTCGGTCGCTAAGGAGTTAAGCCATTAGTTGTTTTGCTTGATTTACAGCATTAAAAGCATTTGGCTTAACTTCTTAACTCCTTTAACTACTGAATTCTCTGAACTTGCGAAAGTTCAGTAATTTATTTAATTGACTTTTGAACACCCCCTCGTCAGAACGGGTACGCCACGCCCAGTTTGCGTGCTCTCTCGATGTTGCGCTGCTGTATCTTGCGTTGCTGTTCGCCCTTTTGTTTCTTTATCTCGTTGGGCTTCTGCTGGTCGAGAGGCTTTGCCGTGATGTCCCAACTCAGGTTCATGTCCCACTTCGCCTTACATTCTATGTTGTACGGATAGTAGAACACCTCTTCGGGTTGCAGGCCGGTGTTGTAGTCGCCCGTGTCCCACACGCCGTTGTTGTTGGTGTCGACGAAGAGACGGGCGTAGTAGGTGCCTGGCTTGATGTAGTAGAACGTGGCATAGCCGTTGGTGGTCTGTACGCTCTTCACCGTCTTGTCTTCGCGGCTGAGCAGTTCGACGCAGATGTTCTTGCCCTTCAGCTGCTGAATGTTCAGCACCACGCTACTGTAGTCGTCGAGCGAACCCACCTTGAAACCTTTCTTCAGCTTGGCTGATGCCACGCCGTAGATATCGGTGAAGGCGAGCGAGTCGATTTCCAAGCTGTACTCTATGTCGGGGCGCCACTCGGCACGCAGCGTATATATGCGTTTCGACTCCTCGTTGGCTATGCTGTCGCCCCACATCTTCGTCTTTATAGGTTCGAAGCGCAGCGGTGCCTCGTACCACAGCGTGTCGTGCTTGGCGTAGAGGTGTATCTTCGATGTGTCGGCAGAGGCGAGTGGCGTGTCGAACTCGAAGCGTATGTTGCGGTCGGGGTCGAGTTTCGAGTCGAGTTGCAGCTTGAATTCGAGTTCCTTCGGTGGCATTATCGAGTCGTAAGGCTCGCCACGCTTGCGCTTCTTCTCCTCCTTCTTCTTCCACTCCTCGAAGCTCTTCTGTGCTTCCTTCAGGCGTTTCTCGTATGGTTGCTTGGAGAGTATCTGCAGCGTGTCGGTCTGTGGCACGAGATTGCCGAGCGTGTCGGTCATCAGGTAGGTCATCGCCACGTTCAGCGTGTCCTGGTTTACGAGCGTGGTGTCGCGCAGCCAGTAGGTGATGGTGTCGCGTCGTGCCGACGGTTCGATGAGCAGTTGGTCGGTAGCGTCGAAGTTGAGCGGTGTCAGCTCGGGCAGTCGGTCCGATCCGTAGCTGAAGAACAGCGAGAAGCTGTTGGGTTGCTGGCGCTCCGCTTTAAGGAAGAAGCGGTCGGTCTGCACGTGTTCGAAGGCTCTGAGCACGAGGTCGTCGGGTGTGAAACGTGTGTATCCCGTGCGCTTTATGTCCTTGATGTGCAGCGAGTCGAGCCACAGCGTGTCCTGGCGCATGGCATCGCAGAACGATGGGCGTATGGTGTCGTGCGAGAAGGCTATCTGCTCGCTCTTCTGTGAGAAGCGGTAGTCGCCATCCTGGTCGTTGAGGGCGTAGATGCGGTATGCGCCCGGTGCCACACCCTTTATGACGAAGTATCCGCGCGAGTCGGCACGCGCCACGCGCAGCATGGGCTGCTTCTGGAAACACGAGTCGGCAAACTCGGCGTACAAGCCCACGAGTATGCCCTTCACTGGCTCCAGGTTCTGTGCCGCGAGCACCGTGCCAGCCACTTCGAGCGTGTCGATATGGTTGCCCGTTGAGAAACTGTAGGTGTAGTTGCCCATAGGGTTGCCCTCGTTGTTGTCTTTGATGGCATCGGAGAAGTCGATGGTGTACGTGGTGTTGGGCTTCAGCGAGTCCTTCAGCAGCACGCTTATCTTCTTGCCCGTAGCCTTTATCTCTGCCTGCTCGAGCTGCGGAGGCGACACGACCACCTTCTCCGACGCGTTCTCTAACTTTATGAACTCGTCGAAGTAGATGTTCACCTTCTTCGCTGACACGTCAGTGCTGCGGTCGGCAGGCGTTGAGGCTATCACGTGCGGCGGTGTCTCGTCGTACCAGCCACCGTCGGGGCGACCCATGCGGGCGCACGACGAGAGCAGCACGATTACACCTATTATATATAATATGTTTCTTAGTTTCAGCATTTGGCTTAACTTCTTGTTTTTTATTAGTTTTTCAGCAACACAAATGTCAGATTGGTCGGTGTAGTTCTTGCTCTGGCAAGTGGTAAAGATCGGTGCACTTGAGACAAGTGCACCCCCTGAGGATAGCAACACAAATGTCACCATCTCACCACCTCACCATCACAACATCAAATCTCACCATCTCACCACCTCACCACAACAACATCACTTCACCCCCATTATCTCCTCAATGGTCTTGCGGTTGTTAGAGAGGCGTGGTATCTTGTGCTGTCCGCCGAGCTTGCCCTTCGAGCGCAGCCAGTCGTCGAACTGTCCTTTGCGTGCTACGACAATCTCTAACGGCTGCAGCGTGATGTCGTGGAAACGCTTCGCCTCGTAGTCGGAGTTGATAGCCTGCAGCTGGTGGTCGAGCAGGTCGGCGAACTCGTTGATGTTCTCCGGCTCCTTGGCGAACTCGATGAGCCACTGGTGGCGGCACTTGGCGTTGGCATCCATGAACACCGGAGCAGCCGTGTACTCCTTCACCTCAGCACCGGTCTGCTGGCAGGCATAGGCGAGACCCTTCTCGGCGTTGTCCTGTATGAGTTCCTCGCCGAAGGCGTTGATGAAGTACTTCGTTCTGCCCGTGATGACGAACTTGTATGGGCGCACCGATGTGAACTTCACCGTGTCGCCAATCATGTAGCGCCACAGTCCGCACGACGTGCTGATGAGCATGGCGTAGTTCTTGCCTACCTCCACGCCCTCAAGCGGCACGATGTTCGGGTGCTCCGAGTCGAACTCGTCCATCGGCAGGAACTCGTAGAACACGTCGTAGTCGAGCATCAGTAGCATCGACTTGTCCGCAGGGTCGTTCTGTATGCCGAAGAAGCCCTCCGAGGCGTTGTACGTCTCCATGTAGTGCATACGGTCGCTCTTTATGATGTGCTCGTACTGTGAGCGGTAGGGTGTGAACGCTATGCCGCCGTGGAAGAACACCTCAAGGTTCGGCCACACCTCGTCGAGGCGCTCCTTGCCCGACAGCTCGAGCACGCGCACCAGCACGCTGAGCATCCACGAGGGCACGCCCGAGATGTTAGTCACGTTCTTGTTCAGACACTCGCGGGCGATGCGGTCGCGCTTCACCTCGAAGTCGCTGAGCAGCGCGGTCTGCTTTTTAGGCACACGCACGAGGTTCACGAGTGGGTTGATGTTCTCGATGAGAATGGCGCTGAGGTCGCCCACGAGCGAGCCTGCCACGTTGTAGTTGGGCGCGTGCGAACCGCCTAAGATCAGTCCCTTGCCGTCGAACATACGGCTCTTCGGGTTGTTCTGCAGGTAGAGTGCCACCACGTCGGTGCCACCCTTGTAGTGGATGTTCTTCAGTCCTTCAGCCGATACGGGTATGAACTTGCTCTTGTCGTTCGTAGTGCCCGACGACTTGGCGTACCACTTCACCTTTCCGGGCCACAGCACGTCAGCCTCGCCGTGGCGCATACGGTCGATGTCAGCCTTCAGTTCCTCGTACGTGTTCACCGGCACGTTGCGCACGAAGTCGTCGTACCCCTTTGTCGTAGCGAAAAGATGATTTCTGCCATACTCGGTGTTGGCAGCCGTGTGCAGAAGGTGCTGCAACATACGGTGCTGCAGTGCCTCTGGTTCGGTGAAATGTTGTTCCAGCTTATGCTGTCGGGGTGCGAATGCATATCGTGCAATGCCTGTTAAGCTCATTGTCTATTGTTTTATATTAATGTAATTTCTGCCATCTGCATCGGTCGGCGCAGACATCCGCATCGGTCGACGCAGACATCCGCATCGGTCGGTGCAGACATCCGCATCGGTCGGCGCAGACGTCCGCATCGGTCGGCGCAGATGCTAAACGTAGTACGTAGACATCTGTTTTGACCCACTTTCTTGTCAGTGTTTCTTCCTGTCCTCTTCGATAAACCGCAGCAGATGCTCCACAGCCTCACTCTCCGGTATAGCTTTCTCCACGCACATCTTCTGCTTGTAGAGCGATATCTTGCCCGGTCCGGCACCTACATATCCGTAGTCGGCATCTGCCATCTCGCCCGGTCCGTTCACGATGCAGCCCATTATGCCAATCTTCAGACCCTTCATGTGCGCTGTAGCCGCCTTTATCTTGGCGATGGTGGAGCGCAGGTCGTAGAGCGTTCTGCCGCAACCCGGGCAGGAGATGTACTCCGTCTTCGAGGTGCGCAGACGAGCCGCCTGCAGTATGGCGAACGCGGTGTCGGTGATGTCGCGCACGGCGATGTCGCCGTTGTTCATCAGCCACAGGCCGTCTGTCAAGCCGTCGATCATCAGCGCACCCATATCGGCTGCTGCCTCAAGCTGCAGGTCTGCCTTCTCCGCGCTGCTATGACCGTACATCTGGGCGAACACAACGGGGTTGAACAGGCCGTTCGACCACAGTTCGTGAGCCAGTGCACGCTGCTCGCCGAGGCGGTTCTGCTGGTTGGACACAGCCACTACGACCACCTCCGGGTGAGCCTTCAGGCAAGCCATGTACTCCTCCGACGGCGCACCGAGCTGCAGCACGAGGAACTTCACCTCTGCCTTCACTCCGCCCACGAACGGCGTAGCGTTGTACGGGAAGATGGGGTAGGTGTTCGGCTCGCCGGTGTAGGCGTTGAAGTCGACGATGTATTTCTGTCCTTCGCGGCGGTTCTTGGGCAGCTTAGTACCGCAATAGATGTAGTCGGGGGTCATATCGGGGTTGAACTCCACGCTCTCTGCGTCGTCGTTCTGTGCGAAAGAAGCTATCACGACGGGCGTGTTCGAGCCGCCGATGCCGCCTGCAGCGCGTGTAGGGCGGCGCTCAGGGCGCACCCACGAGAAGTCCTTCGCCTCGGTTCCTGGCACGAGGGTGTGTCCGGCGCGCTTCGTGATATAGTCGACGAGGTGGCGTGCGACGGGTATCTCCGCCTCCGGCTCCTCGCTCAGACTCACGCGAATGGTGTCGCCGATGCCGTCGGCAAGCAGTGCGCCGATGCCCACCGCACTCTTGATGCGTCCGTCCTCGCCCTCGCCTGCCTCGGTCACGCCGAGGTGCAGCGGATAGTGCATGTCTGCCTGGTCCATCTCGCTGATGAGCAGGCGCACGGTGCGCACCATGATGACGGTGTTCGATGCCTTGATGCTTATCACTACGTTGTCGAACTGCTCCTTCTTGCAGATGCGCAGAAACTCCATGCAGCTCTCGACGATGCCTTCCGGCGTGTCGCCGTAGCGCGACATGATGCGGTCGGAGAGCGAACCGTGGTTCACGCCGATGCGCACCGCGGTGTGGTGTTCGCGGCAGATGTTGAGGAAGGGCACGAAGCGGTCCTCCAGCTTCTTCAGCTCGTCGGCATACTCGGCATCGGTGTACTCAATCTTCTTGAACACACGTGCCGGGTCGACGTAGTTGCCGGGGTTCACGCGCACCTTCTCGGCGTACAGCGCAGCCACGTCAGCCACGTTGGCGTTGAAGTGAACGTCGGCTACGAGCGGTGTCTGATAGCCGTCGGCACGCAGTTGTGCGTTGATGTTCTGCAGGTTCTCAGCCTCTCTGCGACCCTGCGTAGTGAGTCTGACGAGTTCGCCGCCTGCTTTGATGATGCGCTCAGCCTGCGCCACACACGCCTCCGTGTCGTTGGTGTTGGTGGTGGTCATCGACTGCACGCGTATAGGGGCATCGCCACCTATCTGTATGTCGCCTACTTGCACGGGTGAGGTGGAGCGGCGGCGGTAGTTGAAGAGATCAATCATGGTTTGTGATGTTGTGATGTTGAGATGTTGAGGTGTTGAGAGATGTTGAGATGTTGAGATGTTGAGAGATGTACTATTGTCACCATCTCACCACATCACCACCTCAACATGGAATTCTCACCACCTCAACACTTAAAGTCGTACTTTACCTCGGCGAGCTCCTTGTTCGCCTTTTCTATCTTCTCGCCCAAGCCAGCCTTGTACTGTGCCATCTTCTCGGCGATGCTGTCGTCGCAGAGCGCAATCATCTCGCAAGCGAGGATGGCAGCGTTCATGGCTCCGTTCACGCCTACTGTTGCAACGGGGATTCCCGGGGGCATCTGTATGATGGAGAGCATGGCATCGAGTCCGTCGAGCATACCCTTGATAGGCACGCCGATGACGGGCAGGGTGGTGCTTGCAGCGATAACGCCCGGCAGGGCTGCTGCCATGCCTGCTGCTGCGATGATTACCTTAACGCCACGCGCCTTAGCGCCCTTAGCGAATTTTTCTACTGCGTCCGGTGTGCGATGAGCAGAGAGGGCGTTCACCTCAAACGGTACCTGCATGTCGTTCAAGAACTTGCATGCCTTTTCCATAACGGGCAGGTCGGATGTGCTGCCCATGATGATGCTAACTAATGGAGTCATATTATTGTTGTTTTATTGTTATTATTTTTTTCTTTTTCTTTTTCTAAGCCGAACTAAGCCTCTTTAGGCCTTTTTAAGCCTTTGCTAACTAAGCCTTTCTACGCCTTGGCTTAGGTAGGCCTAAGAAGGCTTAGTTCGGCCTATCCTTAAAGGGGTCTAAGGAGGGATTGGGAGGGGCTACAGTCCCAATATCACAGCAAAGGCGATAACCACGCCTACGCCGAAGCCGGCAGTCACTTGTGCGAGGGTGTGCTGGCGCAGTATGATGCGGCTGGTGCCGACGAGTCCGGCGAGCACGAGGGTGAGACATAGCCACGAGATGGGGTTGAACATGAAGATGAACGAGAAGGCGAGCAGTGCGCCAACCACGCCCCCGATGGCTGCGGTGTGTGTAGACACCTTCCACCACACGTTTATGAGCGAGCATACTATCTGTATCACGAGTGCCGCCATGAGTATGTTGCCCATGAAGTGGGGTATGTTGTACAGGCGCATCACGTAGAAGCAGGCGTAGTAGCTCACGATGGAGAGCAGATAGGGCACTACGCGGCGCTCCTTACGGCTGAGCTGTATGAGTGTCCAGCCGTGGTAGTTGCGGTAGAGCTTGATGAGCAGGGTGGGCATGAGGATGGTGAAGAAGTACACCATTGCGAGCACACTGAGCTTGTACCCCCACGGCATCTGGCTGAGATAGCTGAACGTGAAGAGTACCGTCATACCGACAAACGATAGATAGAACGGGGTGAACACCGCGCTGAGAACGCGGGCTACGAGGATTATGTTCTTTTCTTTCATTGTTTAATTCTTCCTAAGCCTTGCTACGGGTATGCCCAACTGTTCGCGATACTTCGCTACGGTGCGTCGTGCGATAGGGTAGCCGAGTTTTGCGAGTGCCGCTCTGAGGGCGTCGTCGCTGAGTGGTTTTGTCTTATTCTCTTTGCTCACGAGGTCCTTCAGTGCGAGCTTTATCTTGCGTGTAGACATCTCTTCGCCGTCGTCGGTGGTGTAGCCGTCGTTGAAGAAGAAGCGCAGGGGGAATGTGCCCCAGTTGGTCTGTGCGTACTTCACGTTGCTCACGCGCGATATGGTGCTTATGTCGAGTCCCGTACGGTCGGCTATATTCTTCAGAATCATCGGCTTGAGGTCAGCCTCGTCGCCGTCCTGGAAGAACTTGCGCTGCCAGTCGATGATGGCTTGCATGGTGAGTGTGAGTGTGCGGTAGCGTTGCTTTATGGCTTCGATGTAGCCCATAGCACGTTCCACCTTCTGTTTGGCGTAGAGCAGAGCCTCCTTTTCGCGTCGCGACATGGTGTCCTTGTTGTTGCGATAGGTCTCCATGAGTTCGCTGAACGACGACGAGACGCGCAGCTCGGGTATGTTACCATTATTAATATAGAACGAGATGTTGCCGTTGTCGTCGGTGTCGACGATGAAGTCGGGCGTTATCTGTTGCACGTTTCTGCCTTCTGTCTCGCCGAGCGATGCTCCGGGCTTGGGGTTCAGTCGGCGTAGTTCGTCGCAGACGCGCTTGTTGGTGTACTCATCGATGGCGAGCAGCGAGCCGATCTTGTCGAAGTGTTTCTTCGTGAACTCGTCGAAGTGTTCGCTGATGACGGCTCTCATAAGCGGTTTCAACTGGTCGTCGGGGCGGCGTTCTATCTGTAGCAGCAGACACTCCTGCAGCGAGTGTGCACCGATGCCTGCCGGGTCGAAGGTCTGCAGTATGCCGATGATGCGGTCGATGTCGCTCACCTCGCAGTAGATGCCATGGTAGATGGTCAGCTCGTCGCATATCGACTGGCTGTCCTTGCGTAGTAGTCCGTCGCTATCGAGCGAGCCGATGACGTATTCCATTATCTGCTCGTCGGTTTTGGAGAGGTCTATCTCGCCCATCTGCTCCTTCAGCTTGTCGTAGAACGAGCGTGTGTCGCCGTACACCATCTCCTCGTAGTCGGCGGAGTCGGCACCGGATGCTCCGGTGTAGGCAGCTGTCGGCATGTCCTCGTCGGAGCCCGTCATGCGGTCGAGTGCGTTGTTCAGTGCCGACTCGCGTTCCTCGCGCTCCGTATGTGCAGCGAAGGCGTCAGCCTCGCTCTTCTCGTCGTCGATGTCGCTGCTGCTGTCGCTGCTGTCGTGGTCGGCAGAGGGCGTGTATGTGGAGCTGTCTGTGCTGTCGTTGTCGAAGATTTCTTCGTCGGCTTTCACGAGGGCAGGGTTGTCGTCGAGCTCCGCGTTCACGTTCTCTTCGAGTTCGGTGAGCGGCATCTCGAGCATGTGTACCTGCAGCATCTGTTGTTGCGACAGACGCTGCACCTGCTGCAGCTTTTGTTCCTGGGTTTGTATTAGTTTCATCGTTTTTCTTCTTTTTTAGGCAGCGTTTAAGCCGAACTAAGCCTTTTTAGGCCT
>NZ_JH379397.1:12406-14587 GCF_000235885.1 Leyella stercorea DSM 18206 | reverse complement strand
CGTTTAAGCCGAACTAAGCCTTTTTAGGCCTTTTTAAGCCTTGGGGTGGTAAGCCGAGCTAAGCCTCTTTAGGCCTTTCTAAGCCAAGGCGTAAAGAGGCTTAGAAAGGCTTAGTTCGGCTTAGACACTGCCAGAAACACCTTTGAAGTACTCCTTTAGCCTCTCCGCTGTTGTTGTCAGCACCTCGGGTGCCTCGTTGCTATACTTCTGCCATAGGCGTTGCGCCTCGTCGTTGAGTGGCGAGTGGGGTAGTGGCTCGCGCTTTAGTATGGGGTCGAACGTTTGGTATATCTTCAGCACCTCTACCACCTCTTCGGGCTTCAGCCCCATGAGGTGTGCCGTGTCCTGCACCTCGGGTGTCTCGCTGACCATGGTGTTGGTCATCAGTTGGAAGTAGAGGCAAAGGATAATGGTGAGCATCACCGGCGTCAGCTTCTCTGTGGGTGCTACGGGCAGATAGTCGTGCTCGAAGGGTTGCGTCAGGTCAATGCCGTTGTAGAAGGTGCTGCCTGCTCCGAAGCCCGTCATCTGTCTGAGGCGCTTCACATCGCGCGACAAGCGGCGTGGGTTGTCGGCGTACGTGTCCCATAGGCGTTGCAGCGAGGGAGTGGTGCGCTCTTTCAGTGCCTCCATCTGCTCCTGCAGAGTCTTTGGCGGTATGTGCAGTTCGAGTGCCAACTCCACCATCGAACGCGAGTACTCCGACTTAACGCCTGCCGGACTCTTCTGGTAGAGCTGCATGATGAGCAGCCAGTAGTCGTCGGTCCAAAGAGGATGAATTGCCATATATATATATTATTAATAATGTATTATTTCGTGATTGCAAAGTTACAGAAAGTCTTGCACATAAGGCACGCCATTCGTGGTTTTCTTGCAAATTAATAGTATAAATAGCCAAGTTGATTGAATTTTTTAAAATATTCTTGCAAAACATTAGCGATTTACAATTAATTTTGTACTTTTGCGGTAGATAAATTAAAAAATAAATGACTATGAAGAAAACTTTACTCTCTATGGCAGCTATGTTGCTGCTCGCAACTGGTGCTTCGGCACAGAAGTTGGACCTTACTGTTGCAGGTGAGGCAAATGTAGATAGCCGTTTTAATAAGTTTGAGCAGGTAGCTGCGCCAAAGGCTAACGGTATGAAGAAGTTAAAGGATGGTGATAAGTTGCTGGGATTCCCTGCTTCTGCAACTCCTGTTGCAAATGTTGGATGGCCAAGGGTGCCTGATGCTGCAAGTGCTGCTTCTCAGCTGATGCTTGACGAAAGTTGGTATGGTTATAATGTTATTGGTATCCGTTATCTTCTCTTGGGTTCTTTGGGTGAAAATACTAAAGAAGCTCCTGTTGGTGTATATGTTTGGGGTATTCCTGAAAGTGGGAAACAGGAGGATCTTTTGGCTGCTGAAAAGCTGTTGAATGAAGGCGATTATGAACTTTCTGTAGTTAATGATCATCAGCTGACAGCAAACTGGAATGAAACATATTTCGACGAACCATTTAAACTTTCTGATAAAACAGTAGCTTTGCGTTATGGTTTTATGTATGTTCAAGATACAAATGATGATGATGGAAATCTTGCAGCTGCTCCGTTCTTAATGGGTAAGTTCGGTGACGAAGAGGAATTCCCAGATCCAAATAGCGGAAATGCTCCTTTCCTTGTGTTTGGAACATTTGATGAGAAACAAGGTTGGTACCTATATTCAGCTTCCGACTATCCTTATGCCCTCTGTGTTCAGGTTATAGTAAGAACCCCGAATGGTGAGACTGCTATCCTTGGTGTAGATGCTTCAGGCAAGGCTTATGAGAAGCAGTACTACTCTCTCGACGGCAAGAAGCTCTCTGCTCCTCAGAAGGGCATCAACGTTGTTAAGATGAGCGACGGCACATCTAAGAAGGTGCTTGTTAAGTAAATATCTGAAAACACATATAAATGAAAATCCCAACGGAGGTTCGCCTCTGTTGGGATTTTTTTTAGGGGGTGCACTTGTCTCCGCTCGGCTTCGCCGCTTGCCAGAGCAAGAAGTGCACCAACCGTGCAGAAATGCATCGTTTACTTTGTTGGTGCAGCAGAGACTGCTGCACCCCCTGGAAGTGCACCAACCGAGCAAGCACTGCACCAACCGCGCTAACCATAAGAGGTTATGTTGGGGTGCGTGGGTATGGCAGGGATGCCATACC
>NZ_JH379397.1:0-12396 GCF_000235885.1 Leyella stercorea DSM 18206 | reverse complement strand
GGGTATGGCAGGGATGCCATACCCTCCTACAACTGCTCGCCTTAATGCGCTTCGAGCCAGTTCTCGCCACAACCCGAGTCAGCCACGAGCGGCACGTGCAGCGGATAGGCGTTCTGCATCTCTTCGATAACAATCTTTTCTACACGCTCCTTCTCCTCCGGCAGGACGGAGAAGTTGAGTTCGTCGTGCACCTGCAGAATCATCTTTGAGCGTATTCCCTCGCGCTGGAAGCGTTCGTAGATGCGCACCATAGCAATCTTTATGATGTCGGCAGCCGAGCCTTGTATCGGCGCATTGATGGCGTTGCGCTCGGCGAAGTTGCGCACGGTGGCGTTGTGCGATGTGATGTCGGGCAGGTAGCGGCGGCGGTGGAAGAATGTCTCGGCGTAGCCGTGTTCGCGTGCCGTCTCCTTCGCCTTCTCCATGTAGGCGTGTACACCGGGGAAGGTGTTGAAGTAGCCCTCGATGAGCTGCTTCGCCTCGTCGCGCGAGATGTCGAGACGCTCGGCGAGACCGAAGACGGTGATGCCGTAGATGATGCCGAAGTTGGCGCGTTTTGCCTTTGTGCGCTGGTCGCGCGACACGCTGTTAATGTCCTCTTTATATATGCGTGCTGCGGTGGCAGCGTGTATGTCGTAGCCCTCGCGGAACGCCTCAATCATGTTCTCGTCGCCCGAGAGATGCGCCATCACGCGCAACTCAATCTGCGAGTAGTCGGCTGAGAAGAACAGCTGTCCTGGCTCTGGTATGAAGCACTTGCGTATCTCCTTGCCGTCCTCGCCACGCACTGGAATGTTCTGCAGGTTGGGGTTGGAGGAGGAGAGGCGGCCCGTTGCCGTGACGGCTTGGTTGAACGTGGTGTGTATGTGTCCGGTGCGTGGGTTGATGAGCTTGGGCAGCGCGTCGACGTATGTGCCGAGCAGCTTCTTCAGTCCGCGGTGCTCGAGGATATGGTCGACGATGGGAGCCTTTGAGCGCAACTGCTGCAGCACCTCTTCGGATGTGACGTACTGTCCGGTCTTGGTCTTCTTCGGCTTCTCCACAATCTTCATCTCGCCGAACAGCACCTCGCCCACCTGCTTCGGCGAGGCGATGTTGAACTCGTGTCCGGCGAGCCCGTATATGCTCTGCTCTATTTGGTGCATACGCTCGGTGAGCACCTTCGATGTCTCGGCGAGGGCGTCGGTGTCGAGGCGCACGCCAGTCATCTCCATCTCGGCGAGCACCGGCACAAGTGGCATCTCGATGTTGTAGAACAAATCCTCGACACCAGTCTCCTTCAGTCGTGGCTTCAGCACGTTGTATTGGTGTAGCGTCTCGGCGATGGCTTCCGTGTTGTGCTTCTGTTCTGGCTGCAACACATAGTGGGCGAGCATGGTGTCGAACATAGGTGCGGCGAGGCGCACTCCGTAGTTCATCAGCACCTCCATGTCGTACTTTAGGTTCTGACCGATTTTCAGAATCTCGCTACTTTCGTACAGCGGTTTGAAGATGTTTACAATTCTTTCCGCTTTTTCACGTTCGTTAGGAATTGCTACTTGAACCACCTTTCCTTCCTCTATTGCGAAGTTCAAACCCACCAATTTTGCGTCGATGGCGTTGGTTGAGGTGGTCTTCGTTTCTAAAACGAGAATTTTGGATGAACTAAATTTTCCGTAAATTTTCAGCGCATCTTCTTCTGTTTCAACGAGTTGGTACTCACAAGGGGCACTTTTTGAGCCTTCATAGCTTGAAAATTCTGAACCAACTGCATCCTCGGTCGGATTTTCGGCAAATAAATCGAGTTGTAAATTAACAGTTTTTTGCGGTTGTTGAGGCTTCTTTACGAATTTGTCCAACAGACTCTTAAACTCCAGTTCGGTGAAGATTTCGGTGAGGCGTGCCGTGTCTGGCTCCTGAATCTTCAACGCGTCGAGGTCGAGGTCGATAGGAACGTCGGTGCGGATGGTGGCAAGGAACTTCGACATGCGTATATCGTCAACGGCTCCCTCCACTTTCTCGCGCAATTTGCCCTTTATCTTTGCAGAGTTCTCAAGTATGGAGTCGATGCTTCCAAACTCGGCGATGAGCTTGGTGGCTGTCTTCGGTCCCACGCCGGGGCATCCGGGGAAGTTGTCGGCGGAGTCGCCCATCAGTGCCAAGAGGTCTATCACTTGAGTAGGGGAGTGGAGCTCGTACTTCTCGCACACCTCCTTCGGTCCCATCGTCTCGTAGCCTCCGCCGTGACGTGGGCGGAAGATGAATACGTTGTCGCGCACCAGCTGACCGTAGTCCTTGTCGGGCGTGAGCATATAGGTCTGCACACCGGTTTCGCCAGCCTTCGTGGCAAGCGTGCCGATTACGTCGTCCGCCTCGAAGCCGTCCGCCTGGAGCACAGGGATGTGCATCGCCGTGATGATGTCCTTGATGATAGGTACGGAGGCGCGTATGTCCTCCGGCGTGGCTTCGCGCTGCGCCTTGTACGCAGGGAATGCCTCGTCGCGGAATGTCTTGCCGTGGTCGAACGCCACACCGATGTGCGTGGGCTGCTCCTTGGTGAGTATCTCGTTGAGAGTGTTCACGAAGCCCATAACGGCTGAGGTGTTCATGCCCTTCGAGTTGATACGTGGGTTCTTTATAAACGCATAGTAGGCACGATAAATTAGCGCGTAAGCGTCAAGCAGGAAAAGTTTGTTCATAGATGTGATGGTGTTATGTTGAGGTGGTGAGATGTTGAGATGTTGTGATGGTGAGGTATCTCCTCGTCAACTCATTAACTAATATTAGTTGTAAAATTACAAAAAAAATGTCACTAATAACGGCAAATTCCGTAACTTTGTACGAAATATTATAATACAATGGATTATCTGTCAATCATAAAACACCCGGTAGAGGCGGAACTCGCCGATTTCATCAGTCTTTTCAACCAGTCGCTCTCGCACGAGGACGGGTTGCTCGGTTCTGCGCTCGAGCACATCCGCAAGCGTGCAGGCAAGCGTATGCGCCCTATGCTCATACTGCTCATGGCGAAAAACTTCGGACAGATAAACCTTTCTACGCAGAACGCTGCCGTCGGTCTCGAACTGCTTCACACGGCTTCGCTCGTGCACGACGATGTGGTGGACGAGAGTGAGGAGCGCCGCGGTCAGGCATCGGTCAACGCTACTTACGATAATAAAGTGGCGGTGCTCGTGGGCGATTACATCCTTTCTACCGCCCTGCTTTGCGTCGCCCGCACTCATTCGGAGCAGATTGTGACCTACTTGGCTGAGCTCGGACGCACGCTTTCCGACGGCGAGATACTACAACTTTCCAACATCGGACGCAAGGACATTTCGGAGGATGTCTACTACGACGTGATAAAGCAGAAGACAGCGGCTCTTTTCGAGGCGTGCGCAGGCATCGGTGCGCTCTCTTCGGGTGCTTCAGAGGAGGATGTGGAGGCTGCAAAGCTTTTCGGACAGAACCTCGGCATCACCTTCCAGATACGCGACGACATCTTCGACTATTACGACTCGCCCGAGATAGGCAAGCCTACGGGCAATGACATGGCTGAAGGAAAGCTTACGCTCCCCGTCATCTATGCTGTGAATAATGGTGGTGATGAGTCTATGTGCGACCTTGCTCTTAAGGTGAAAGCACGCACCGTGAGCAGCGATGAAATCGCAAAATTGGTTGCCTATACCAAGGAAAAAGGCGGTATCGAGTATGCTGAGCGCCGCATGTGGGAGTTCCACGCCCAGGCTCAGTGCTTCATCGATGAGCGCGTGAAGCAGCCGGCAGTGAAGGAAGCCCTCCAAGCTTACCTCGACTTTGTAATAAAGCGCACGAAGTAGAATCTTCAGGCAGCGCTTAAGCCGATTTTCTGGTAGCGTTTAAGCCGAACTAAGCCTTTCTAAGCCTCTCTACGCCTTGGCTTAGAAAGGCCTAAGAAGGCTTAGTTCGGCTTATTCCTAAGGAGGCCTAAGAAGGCTTAGCTCGGCTTATTTCTTAGAGAGGCTTAAGAAGGCTTAGTTCGGCCTATCCCTAAAGAGGCTAAGAGCACCTTAGTACCCTCTATATTCCTTTCTGGCTTTCGTCATTTGTTCCTTAACGCCACCATTCTCCACAAACTGTATCTCCAGCTTCTCTATCAGCTTATTCAGTAGCCAATCGGTTTGGTGAATAAGCGTGATGGCGATGTTGGCTATTGTCTCGGCAGACCGCTCTGGCATCGCCTTCCGATAGTATTCACTATCATTATGAGCAGCGCAGGCACGTTTTGTTTGCGCCAGACGTGCGTCGTCAGGTTGCCATTGTTTCAACCCTCTTACACGAAGGAAGTCTTCGTAGTCTACAAGCAGTTCTTGTAGACTCGCTTTTGCCACATTCGTTAGCTTTATCTCCGTCTCTTTTGATGTGTTGCCTGCTGCAGCACCTTCTGCTATATTCTGTTTACCCGATCGAGCCGCCTGCACCATCTGGTCGATTGTGCGGTCGCCCTTTTCAAGGTAGTGGTGAGCAAAATAGAACGTGACATCATACACACATTCCGCCTTTTGATAGGCAATGAGGTTTTTGTAGGAACCACCATGAGGAAGAAATGGTTGTGGGGTAGGCATAAGGTTGTAGGTTTTAAGGGTTGGTAGGATAGTTTTTTGGGGGAGCTTTTTTGCGAGTAGGCCTTTCTAAACCTTCTTGGGACTAAGCCGAACTAAGCCTTCTTGGGACTAAGTCGAACTAAGCCTTTCTAAGCCTTCTTAGGAGCTAAGCCGAACTAAGCCTTTCTAAGCCTCTTTAAGCCAAGGCGTAGTAAGGCCTAAGAAGGCTTATTTCGGCCTATTTCTTAGAGAGGCTTAAGAAGGCTTAGTTCGGCCTATTTCTTAGAGAGGTCTAAGAAGGCTCAGCTCGGCCTATTTCTTAGAGAGGCCTAAGAAGGCTTAGTTCGGCTTAAACGCCGCCAGAAGGAGCTGCCAGAAGCAGGTCTTAGAAGAACTTAATCTGCTCGCCCTTCAGCTCGCTGAGGAGCATGTTTGCGAGGCGTGATGTGCCGAGGCGGAGCCACTTGTTGGTGAGCCACTTCTCGCCCAGAACCTCCTTAACGATGGTATAGTAGGTGATGGCATCCATAACCGTGTTGATGCCGCCAGCAGGCTTGAAACCTATCTGTATGCCCGTTTCATCGTAGTATTCCTTGATAGCCTGGCACATAACGTATGCAGCCTCCGGAGTAGCGGCAGGCTCCAACTTGCCGGTAGAAGTCTTGATGTAGTCGGCACCGGCGTACATGGCGAGGATAGATGCCTTCTTGATGTTAGAAGCTGTCTTGATAGCACCAGTCTCGAGGATAACCTTCATGGCTACGTCCTCGCCGCAAGCAGCCTTCTGCTCCGAAATCTCGTCGCAAACACCCTCATAGTCGCCCGAGAGGAACTTGCCCACCGGCATTACGATATCGATCTCTGTAGCACCGTCAGCCACAGCGAGCGATGCTTCAGCCACCTTCACCTCGATACGAGCCTGAGAAGAAGGGAATGAGCCGCTAACGCAGGCAATCTCTACGCCGTCTACCTCCAAAGACTCTGCAACGGTCTTTGCGAAGCACGGATAAACGCAGATGGTAGCCACGTGGGGCAGTTCTGGATACTCGTTGTCGAAGTCGTTCACGCGCTCTGTAAAGGCGAGTACGCTTGTCTCAGAGTCGGTGGTCTTGAGGGTAGTGAGCTCGATACTGCCGAAGAGGAACTTCTTCACTTCCTCTGTGTCGTTCTGCGGCACTTTCTCAGCGATAATCTGGCGTACAGCCTCGCGAACAGCCTTGTCGTCGAGGTCGGTGTTGTACTTTGCGAGAGCCTCGTCGTACTTGCTCGGCTCCTGCTTCTTTGCCTCCTGGTCGTGGAGGATAACGTCTTTAATGATTCCCATTGTTGTTAATATGTTTTGGTTTGTTGTTTTTTTCTAAGAACTAAGCCTTTCTAAGCCTTTTTAGGCCTCTTTAAGCCTTCCTAATTACTAAGCCTTTGATGGTGGAAGGGTAGGCTCCTTTTAAGCCTTAAGCTTCGGGTTGTTCTTGTGGCGATTCTTGTCGCGCATGGTCTTTTTCTCGAAGCTCTTCTGTAGAGCTTCCGTAAGGTCTACGCCGGTCTGATTAGCCAGACAGATAAGAACCCACAGAATATCCGCCATTTCTTCGGACGGATCGTGCGATTCGCCCTCCTTGAAGCTCTGGTCGCCGTAGCGACGAGCCATGATGCGAGCCAGTTCGCCCACCTCTTCAGTGAGACAAGCCATGTTGGTCAGTTCGGAGAAATAGCGCACGCCGTACTCCTTTATCCAGCTGTCTACAGCCTCTTGTGCTTCCTTTATTGTCATATCGTTATGTGTGATGTTATATCTCCAACGACTGTCCCATAAGCTTCATGTATAGTGAATATGCAAGCAAAATGGCGAGTGTCGCGATGAAACAAATACGGAATTCTTAATAGCCTATTCCTTGTTCTTCGTATCCATGCAGATGGTTACTGGTCCGTCGTTGAGCAGCTCCACCTTCATGTCTGCCCCGAACTCTCCGGTAGCCACTTCCTTGCCGATTGCATCGCTCAGTTTGCGGCAGAATTCCTCATAAAGCGGCACGGATATCTCGTGACGAGCCGCGCGGAACCACGATGGTCGGTTGCCCTTTTTGTATGAAGCGTAGAGCGTAAACTGGCTCACCACCAATGCCTCGCCTTCCACATCCACGAGCGAACGGTTCATAACGCCGTTCTCGTCGTCGAAGATGCGTAGTGCTGCCACCTTCTTCACGAGCCAGTCTACGTCCTCAGACGTGTCGGCTTCCTCCACGCCGAGCAGTAGAAGGAGTCCGTTTCCGATAGATGATTTGATGCTGCCGTTGATGGTTACTGATGCGTGCTGCACGCGCTGTATTACTGTTCTCATTTCTTTTCTCTGATAGAGTGGTATTGTTATTGTTTGCTGAGCGGTTATCGGCTCCGCAAAGTTGTTTGATTATTTTCCACAAAGTTAATATAAATACTTGAGAAAACGGCATTTATTTGCCGAAATGCGCTGCAATAAGCTTTGCTTTTGCTGCGCCAACCACCTCCGTAAGTTCCTCCGCATTCGCCTCACGCACACGTTTCACGCTCTTGAACGCCTTCAGAAGTGCGTCGCGTGTTGCTGGACCGATGCCCTTGATATCGTCCAGTTCGCTGTGCAGGGCGTGCTTCGATCGCTTGTCGCGGTGGAACTGTATGGCATAGCGGTGCACCTCGTCCTGTATCTGCGTCAGGACATGGAACAGTTCGGAGTTGGTCTTCAGCGCGATGGTCTGCGGTGGATTGCCGTAGAGCAGTTCGTTCGTTCGGTGACGATTATCCTTTGCAAGTCCGGCGATTGGTATGTGCAGTCCCAATTCGCCCTCCACAACTTCTCTCACGACGCTCATCTGTCCCAATCCACCGTCGGTAATAATCAGGTCGGGCAGGGCAGCTCCCTCCTCAATCATGCGCGAGTAGCGACGGCGCACCACCTCCTGCATCGAGGCATAGTCGTCCGGGCCCATGACGGTCTTTATGTTATACTTGCGATAGTCCTTTTTCGACGGTTTCATGCCCTTGAACACCACGCAACCAGCCACAGCATCCGTGCCCGATATATTCGAGTTGTCGAAGCATTCTATGTGATAAGGTAGTTTCTCAAGCTGCAGTTTCTGCTGCAGTTCCTTCATTAGGCGTGTCTGTTTCTGCTCGGGGTTGAGTTTTTCGGTCTGCTTCAGACGGTCGAACTTATACTGCTTGCAGTTCATCTCGCCCAACTCCAATAGGTGTTTCTTGTCGCCTCGCTGCGGCACGAAGAACTGCGCATCGTTCAGTGTCCACTCCATCTCGAACGGTACGATGATTTCTTTCGCCTTGCTCTTGAACCTCTCCCTAATTTCCGGAATAGCGGTTAGCAGCAGCTCCTGGTCGGTTTCATCGAGCTTGCGCTTGTATTCGAACGTGAAACTCTGGTTTACGGCACCATTCTTCACGTGTATGTAGTTGATGAACGCCGTGCGGTTGGTGTCGTCGTCCACGATGGTGAACACGTCCACGTCAGCGATGGTATGGCTCACAACCTCACTTTTGGCACAGAAATTCTCTATAAGCAGGTACTTCTGCTTCAGCTCCTCCGCCTCCTCAAACTTCAGTTCGGCTGCTTTCTGCTGCATCTGCTCGAACACATGCTGCGAGAGTTGGCGCGTGTTGCCCTTCAAAATCTCCCTTGCCTGCGCTATCGCCGCCTGGTAATCCTCCAACGACTGCTTTCCGCAGCACGGTGCTTTACAGTTGTGTATGTGATACTCCAGACACGGCTTGTACTTGCCCTGTTCGATGCCTTCCTTCGTGATTATCTGGCGGCATGTGCGTGGCTTGTATAGTTTGTGGATAAGTTCAAGCACGGCGAACATGCTGCCTGTGTGCGAGTAGGGACCGAAGAATGTGCCGTATCGCTTGTTCACCTGTCGTGTCTTGAACACTCGTGGCAGATACTCGTTCGTGATGCAGATGCTCGGATAAGTCTTGCCGTCCTTCAGCAGCACGTTGTAGCGCGGGTTGTACTTCTTTATAAGACTGTTTTCGAGGAGCAGGGCGTCCTCCTCCGTGTTCACCACCGTGTAGCTTATGTCCTCAATTTTCGACACAAGCACCTTGGTCTTGAACCTGTCCACCTCTTTGTGAAAATAGCTCGACACACGCTGCTTCAAGCGCTTCGCCTTGCCTACATATATTATAGTGTGGTTGGCATCGTAGAACTGATAGCTGCCCGGCTTGTCGGGCATGTTCAGCACGATGTTTTTCAACCGCTCAATGCGCTTTTTGTTTTCTTCCTTTGTCATATAACTTGCTTGAAACTAAGTGTTTTGCTATTGTTTGTTTCACGTGGAACTTAAAAGGCTATGGCGCGAGCCATAGCCTTTAGCAGGGGGCTTTAGGGGGTGCAGTGGTCTCCACTGCACCAACCAATTAGGAAGTGTATCAGCCACGTGGAGATCCTCGGATTGCTTTGTTGGTGCAGCTCTCAGGGGGTGCACTTGTCTCAAGTGCACCAACCAAGTAGGAGTGCACCAACCAAGTAGGGGTTCACATATTGCTTTGTTGGTGCAGCTGGGACAGCTGCACCCCCTTTAGAGTGCATCGCCTGTGGTTAAATCTGGATGAGTGACGAAATCTCGATGTCTTCGTCGAAACCGTCGCGACCGTTGAGTCCTTCGTTGACGAGCTCGATGATGAAGTTGGCGTAAACCTTCTTCGGGTGGAATTTCTTCACGAGGTTGCACGCAGCCTTCATTGTTCCGCCTGTGGCGAGGAGGTCGTCGTGCAGTAAGATTACGTCGTCTTCACCGATGGCGTCCTTGTGAATCTCGATGGTGTCCTTGCCATACTCCTTAGCGTAGCTCTCCTGTACGGTGTCGCAGGGTAACTTACCCGGCTTACGGCACAATACAACGCCGGCACCGAGGCGCAGTGCGAGTGCTGATGACATTACGAAGCCGCGCGACTCGATGCCTACGATCTTAGTGATGCCCTTGTCTTTGTACAGCTCGTACATCTCGTCGCAGATTTCCTGCAGACACTCGTTGTTCTTGAATAGAGTAGTAACGTCGCGGAAGTTCACTCCCTTCTTTGGCCAATCTGGTATGCAACGCAGATTGTCAAGCAATAGTTTGTTGTTCATTTTCAAATATTTAATTGTTGTTTGTTTACTTGAATGTTTCACGTGTAACTAACGTTTCATCAGCACCAAGAGTACGTTGATGTCGCTGGGCGACACGCCGGGGATGCGCGCTGCTTGTCCGAGTGTCTCGGGGTTGATGCGTGTGAGCTTCTGTCTGCCCTCGGTAGATATCTCGTGCAGCTCTGCGTAGTTGAAGTGCCCTTTGATGTGTATGTCCTCCAGGCGGTGCATCTTGTCAGCCACGAGTCGTTCGCGCTCGATATATCCCTTGTACTTTATCAGTATCTCCGCTGCCTCCACAATCTCCGCCTGACGCGTGTCGTCGGTCTGCAGCGCAGCCTGTAGGGTAGGGAGTGCGGATGCTATCTGCTCGATGCTCAGTTGCGGACGCGCCACCAGTCCTGCTATCGTTGTGCCGAACTGCATCGATGTTGTTCCGAAGCGTTCGAGCGCATCGTTTATGTCGCGCGGTTTCACGTTCGTCTCGTCGCAGTAGCGCACGATACGCTCTATCTCCGTCTTCTTCTTCAGCCAGTGGTCGTAGCGTTCGCGCGTGGCGATGCCCAGGTCGTAGGCTTTCTCCGTGAGACGTGCGTCGGCGTTGTCCTGACGCAGCAGTATGCGGTACTCGGCGCGTGAGGTGAACATACGATACGGCTCGTCCACACCCTTCGTGGTGAGGTCGTCGATGAGCACGCCGATATACGCCTCGTCGCGTTTCAGGACGAACGGGTCGGAGCCGCCGCAGTAGAGCGCAGCATTCACGCCAGCCATCAGTCCCTGTCCGCCAGCCTCCTCATATCCCGTCGTGCCGTTCACCTGACCGGCGAAGAACAGTCCGCCGACGAGTTTCGACTCTAACGACGGCTTCAGCTGCGTAGGGTCGAAGTAGTCGTACTCTATAGCGTAGCCCGGTCGGTAGACGTGTATGTCGCGGAACGCCGGAATCTTCTTCAGTGCCTCTATCTGCACCTCCATCGGCATCGACGACGAGAAGCCGTTCAGGTACATCTCGTTCGTGTCTTCGCCCTCCGGCTCCAGGAACAGCGGGTGCTGGTCCTTGTCTGGGAAGGTCATCAGCTTCGTCTCTATTGACGGGCAGTAGCGCGGTCCGGTCGACTGTATCTGTCCGTTGTAGAGTGGGGAGTCGGCGATGGCTGCTCGCAGCGTGTCGTGCACCTCCTTGTTGGTGTATGTTGTCCAGCACGGCAGCTGCTTGAGGTGTCGTGGTGCGGTCATGTACGAGAATCCGTGGTAGTCGGTCTCGCCCGGCTGCTCCTCCATATCCTCGAAGTGCACCGAGCGTCGGTCTATGCGCACCGGTGTTCCCGTCTTCATTCGCGCTGCTGTGATGCCGTGTCGTGTGATGCTCTCTGTGAAGTGTAGCACAGCCGGCTCGGCGCATCTGCCTCCCGGTACCTTACGCTTGCCCACGTGCATCAGTCCGTTGAGGAATGTTCCGGCGGTGATGACCACTGCCTTTGCTCTGAGCGTAACGCCCCACACCGTCTCCACGCCCACTGCCTCGCCGTTCTCCACGAGCAGCTCGCAGGCTTCGTCCTGCCAGATGTCGAGGTTGTCGGTGCGGTCGAGCTGCGCGCGCCATTCCCAGATGAACTTCTCGCGGTCGCATTGTGCTCTCGGGCTCCACACCGCCGGTCCTTTGCCTCGGTTGAGCATACGAAACTGTATCGACGTGGCATCGGTGACGAGTCCCATCCTTCCGCCCAGTGCGTCTATCTCGCGCACTATCTGTCCTTTGGCGATGCCGCCGACGGCGGGGTTGCAGCTCATCTGCGCCAGTTTGTTCATATCCATCGTCACGAGGCATGTCTTTGCGCCCATGCGTGCTGCAGCGGCTGCTGCTTCGCATCCGGCGTGTCCGCCGCCGATGACGATAACGTCGTATTTCAATATCATATCTTGTTGCGTTGTTTGCTTTGCTGTTGTTTCTTGCTGTGGTCGTGTTCTCCCTACGGATTTCTCTTGTAGGAGGAGGGTGTGTCAAAACTAAAATATTTGGCAAATTGAATAGCAAACGGTTCTAATCGTAGGAGGCTACGGCATTCCTGCCGTAGCCATTAGTAACTGAAATACAACTGTTTGCAATGACTACGGCAAGAATGCCGTAGTCTCCTACAGTTAGCCATTCATCACAATTCTATAGTTTTGACACACCCTCCACGCCATCCTCTGAAGTCCTCCCACAGAATTCACAGAATTCACGGAAGTTTCTGGCGTAGGATATTCTCCCACAGATTTCACAGATGCTCACAGAAGTTTCTGCTGTGGATATTTTCCCACGGATTTCACAGATGCTCACAGATTTTTAGGTTGCGTTAGTTGCTCCTAATCTGTGCGCATCCGTGCAATCTGTGGGAGTTTTCGTAGGAGGGTATGGCATCCTGCCATACCCACGCCACCCTCTGAAGTCCTCCCACAGAATTCACCGAATTCACAGAAGTTTCTTGCGTAGGATATTCTCCCACGGATTTCACAGATGCTCACAGATTTTTAGGTTGCGTTAGTTGCTCCTAATCTGTGCGCATCCGTGCCTATCTGTGGGAGGCACTTCTCTGCCAGAATGTTCTGTGTGTTCAGCGTATTCTGTGGGAACTCTCTCCCCGTCTGCTTTGTTGGGAGCGTGGTAGTATTCTCCCACGGATTTCACGGATTTCCACAGATGGTTAGGCTGCGTTATTGGCGGCGTGGGTATGG
>NZ_JH379396.1:19666-34600 GCF_000235885.1 Leyella stercorea DSM 18206 | reverse complement strand
GCGGTTTTTTAATTCCGCCAACAGGTTAAAAACAACGTGACTAAGACAACAAAAAACTGGCTTTACGCTATATTTTTGCTAATTGCGGTGCTTTTCCCGCAAATCAGCAGGGCTCAGATATTCGAGAGCAAGACTGGTGTGGACACGCTTACATTTGCTGAGCGTATCTCGTTGCGCACCAATGCTGTCGATTGGACTTTGCTGACTCCTAATCTGGGTGTAGAATTCGATGTGAAATCGACCAACTGGAACCGCTGGGCTGTTGGACTTACGTTAAAGACAAAGTGGAATACACCAGCAACATTCAAAAACCGAGTTTTCTATAACATCACGGAGGTGCGTGCCGACTTCCGCAACTATTGGCGTACCCGTCAGATAAATAATAAGGTACCCGCGCACACCGGCTTCATCGACCGTCTCTTCTCATGCCGTCGCCGTGTGGTGAAGCATCCGAAGACTACATATTATAGAGGTGCGTACATGTCGTTCAGTGATTTCTCTATAAAGTTTGGCAGAGAAGGACATCAAGGCAAGGCATTGTCGGCTGGTATTACATATGGTATAATAAAACCTCTCTACGCTTTCAGCACAGGTAATACTCTCGACCTCGACCTCGGCTTCGATGCAGGCTTCGTGGCAGTCAACTCGGAGAAGTTCACATACAATCGTGCCGACAACTGCTACACACGCACCAAGCAAGGTTCGTGGAAGGTTGTTCCGTTCCCGATGCCCACTGCGGCACGTGTTGGATTCGTATATCGATTTGGCAGCTATCCAATCACGAAGAAATATCGTTGGCGTTACGATGCCGATGCACAATATCAGTACAGAATTGACAGTATCGCTAACCAGCGCGTTGTCGATGCTATCAATCAGCATAACAGAGATTCTGTTGAGTCTGTTATCTACAAGGAGTTCTGGCAGGTTTACGACTCTGTGGCTGTTGTCAACAGTGCTAAGGCTGACTCGATGCGCATAGTGAACGCTAAGCTGAAGGCAGAGGCTGACCGCAAGCAGGCAGAGATTGATCGCCAAAAGGCTATCGATGAGAAAAAGGAGAAGGAACGCCTGAAAGCCGAAAAGAAAAATAAAGGCAAAAAGGCGAAAGAGGAACCAGAGCCAACCGAAGGTGCCGAGGCTACCGAACCGAACGGAGCCACCGAGTCTACTGGGGAACAGACCCCAGTAGAGGGCGAGGCTCCTGCAGAAAGTGAAGCTCCTGCGGAAGAGCAGAAGACCCCTGCAGAGAGTGAAGCTCCTGCAGAAGAGCAGACACCTGCAGAAAGTGAAGCCCCTGCAGAAGAGCAGACCCCTGCAGAGGAAATCTCAACATCTCAACAGGCAACATCTCAACCTGAATCATCTCAACAGGAAATGAATCAGCCTTCTGCTGAACCAGGAAAGGAGGCAAGCAATGAATAATAAGAAACTATTATACACACTCCTGCTTGGAGCAACGCTCACCTCATGTGCTGAGGTAGAGATTTGTGAAAGAGATCACCCACATCAGGGCGATGTCAACTTCACATATACATGGAACAAGCCAGAGGACAAGCCGAATCGAATGGGTGTGCTCTGCTATCGTGTCGTGGGACAGTGGAAGCAGGTGGCAGAAGTGAACACCGACGACCTCACACTGCGCCTCATCGGTGAGACGACCATCACACCCGAAAACCGTCCAAACGAAAACCCAGACGAGGGTGACAATACGGGCGGTGACAACACAGGCGGTGACAACACAGGTGTTACCGAGCCAAACGAACCGACCGAGCCGACTGAACCGACTGAGCCAACCGAGCCGACTGAGCCAACCGAGCCAACCGAGCCGACTGAACCAACCGAGCCTGGTACTGGAACGACTCCCCCTCCGTTTACACCGACTATAAAGATTCCGCGCGGTTATTATAAGTTTGCGACATTCCCGCTCGACAACCCATCCATCGACTACTCGGAGCTTGAGCAGTTCATGAAAAATGATGCTAAAGACTACCCGTTGCAGAACGTAGGCTTGAGCTATAAGGTGTATGACATAAAAGACCCAAAGCTCAACAAACCATTAGCTTGGCAAGACTTCAACCCGTACGCGAAGTACATACAGCCCGATGTGGAGCCACTATATTACGACTCAACAGTAGTGCAACGAGTACGCGCCGACCGTCAGACAACCTTCGAGTTCAAACCGAAGATACTCTCGCAGAATATAGACATCAACTTCAACATCGTGAAGAATACGGACGAGGTGGAGTTTAAGGTGACGGAGGTATGGGCAGAGATAAGTGGTGTGCCTACTTATATAAAGATGAACACAGGCTATCTTGACATAACCAAAACAAGCAAGATGTTGTTCAAGACCGACATCAAGCCGAACAACCCGGACGATAGTGGCAACGACACTAACGAGAACAAGCGCATAGCTTGCCACGGCAATATCAATGTGACGGGCGTGGTGAATGTGCAGCGCGCTTACGGAGAGACTTTAGAAGATGTGCGCAAGAAGATATACGGTCCTGGTATAATGCAGGTGGTTATATACACAGAAGTGTACAACCCGAAAACAGGACAGACCTTCCCTCAGAAGTGGCAAGGCATCATAAACCTCTACAACACTCTGAACAAGGCAAAACTGATGACTACGACATCTGATAACAAATACGTGTACCGCAATGGCGAACACGGAACAATAAACATCAGTGCCGAAATACTTCTTGATGGAAAAACGGTCGGTAACATAGACAAGGGCGGCGACGCTCTCGATCGTTGGATACAAACGGATTCCGATATAAATATCGACATTTAAAAATAACCTATAAGATGAAACGAACGAAACATATTGTTAACATCTTGACAGCTGCAGTAACACTGCTGCTCACGGCGTCGTGCAATGTCTCTTATCCAGACTTGGACCTACCGCAGGGAGAACCGCCAACAAACGATGAGGATGTCAACATCGACAAGACATCGATTTTGCTATATACCAGTAATCCGGCATACTTCTCGGTAGTGTCCGACACACGTGGCTCTGTGGGCACACGTGGTACGGGTGCGTTCGAACCAATGGAGACCGTGGCATACAACCGCGAAAAGTACTTGAATGCTAAGTTCCACATCTTCGCATTCCGTGCTTACAACGATGCCGATCCAAACGGCGGACAGGGAGTGCTCACCGAGGAACCCTCTATGTCGAGATACCGCTATGCTCAAGATGCGAGCGAGGGCAACATGGACGAGTACAACACATCGTGTCTGCTCGACGGACCAGAGTACAAATTGGGTATGCCGTTCAAGTTCGAGCCCGACCAGTTTATCGGCACAATGAATGTGCTCACCAAAGACTATCCTGAAGACATCTATTACAGCTCTCGTTATCAGGATGTGGGCTACAACTTCTTCGGTTATTTCGTAGACGATCTTGATTTGAGTAACTATACGCGCGAAAAGGATAAGATAACTTACGACATAGAAATCGACGGTTATCAGGACGTGCTTGTGGGCGCAGCCAAGACTCCGCTTACGGAAGCCGACTTCGCCGAAGGTGGTATCTACGAAAAGGCAGCCAGACTGACCGAAGAGGAGAAGCAAAAGATACTAAACACACCTGGTAACTATAGTACGTTTGCGGCACACCGAAACGTGCACCCAGTCGTAAACATGAAGCATCAGCTCACGATGCTGAAGTTCTTTGCTTACCCAGGCGCTTCGTCGGCTAAGGACGTAGTGATAAAGGATATTTCGGTGATGACGCTGACAAAGGGCACACTCACCGTAGCAAGCCGTAACATTGACGACTGTAAGCTCGTGTTCAAGCCCGAGAATGAGGTTGATGTGCTGCAAAAGGCGGTGAAACTTGGCGAGTACCAAAAGGAAACCGATGAATCTGGAGAGACGCACAATGTCTATGGAAAGATTAAACCAGGGTTGAGAGATGAAGGCTATCAGGTAAAGTGGAAGGACGAGTGGGTGGACAACGAGAGCCAGGTGGTGCCAGGCGTCACACACGTGCCTACTACAAAGGAGAAGATGGACGAGGCATCCGTCGAGCTCGGTGCTGGCTTGCTCGTAGCTCCGCAGGAGTCGTACGTAGTGACGCTCACATACCTCTTCCCCGACGGACCTCTTGATGCGAATAATAATTATACGATGAAAGAACACAAGACCGTATACAGAATCACGCCAGCTAAGAAAGAGGGCGAGCAAGCAAGCTTCGAGAAAGGTCTATTGTATAATGTGAAGATTGGTGTCTACGGCTTAGAGAAGATCCAGATCAGCGGAAGCGTTGACGGATGGGGCAAGGGTGAAGATATTGATATCGACCAGGACAAAAACCCTAACGACCCTAACATCAATGGATATTAAAATATGAATAATACAATCTTTTAAAAATAACTTTATTATTAATTTAAATTTTTCACGACTATGAAGAAAATGTTTTTCTTTGCATTGGCTGCAGCTGGTATGCTGACAGCATGTTCAAATGATGACACTCTCGGTGGAAATGGCGAGCAGAACGTATCTGAACAGCAGATCCGTCTCGGTGTTGCTTCGTCTAAGGTTCAGACCCGTGGTACTGGTACCGTAGGTGGCATGACTGACGATGAGAACGTATGGGCAGGTCAGACTCTCTGGGTGTACATGCTCCAGAAGGGTAGCATGGATCTTGCTGTCTACAAGTCTCCGACTGTTGGTACTACAGCAGGTACTGAATTAGAGGTGTTCAACAACAAGGAGTTCAAGGCTCCTAATACAGCTGACAAGATAAAATCTGGTTTGGCTACTACAGCTGACGGCACTATCGCTTACTACCCGGTTAGCGGCAACTACGACTTCTGGGGTTATCGCGTTGACGATGCAGTGAAAGGTACACCTGCTGTAAAGACTGTAAACGACAACGGTGATGAGGTTGATGCGGATAAGGCTACAAAGCGTGTTGTTGAGATCGAGATTGATGGTTCGCAGGATATCATGGCAGGCAAGGCAGCTCCTTCTACTAAGGAGGTTACTGATCTTGGTGGCTATGCTGACAACTTCTACTCTGCTTATGCAGCACGTAAGGGCGTTCAGCCGAACATCACATTCAACCACCTCCTCACACGTTTCACATTCGAGGTACGTGCAGGATCTAAGGCAACAGCGGGTCTCCCAGTAAATGGCAATACAGACGCTGTTAAGGTAACAGGTGTTTCTGTAGACTCAAAGACAACTGGTACTCTTACAGTAGCTTACACAGGCGCGACTAAGGAATCTGCAGAGCTTCTTACTTTCACTGGCAATGCTTCTCCTCTCACTTTGAAGCAGCGTGATGAAAATGCAGTAGATAACAATGACGCACTCGTTGCTCTTAAGCCTGTTTCTTTGACATGGACAGATGATGCTGCAACAATAGGTGATGTTCTTAAGGTAGGCGAGGCTCTCCTCGTTGCTCCTGGTGAGACAGAGTATCCTCTTACAATCGCTCTTTCTCAGGATGTTCTTGAGAAGGTTGGTGGGGCTAAGGTTACTAAGCCTCTCGAGCAGAAGGCTACTATCAAGATGGACGGTACAAAGAAATTTGAGCCTGGTAAGTCTTACAAGGTTACTATCACTGTTTACGGTCTTGAGGACATCAGAGTTACAGCTACTCTCGTACCTTGGGCTAATGGTGGTTCAATCGATATCGATGACGACCGCGATCCGAACAACGGCCAGTACACTGAGCCATAAAGCGTAGGGGCTTGCCCCTGCAGAAAGGGATTTGAGACACATAAACTCTCTTCCTCGCTGCAAAAGGCGAGGAAGAGACGAGTGTTTCAACAGTCCCAATGAATAAACGTTTTTTTAGAAAAACAATAAATTCAACAAACAAATGAATAAGCATATATTCTTAATGGGAATGGCTGCTGCCATGTTTATGACCAGCTGCACAAACGAGGACGACCTCGCTGGCGGTAGCAACAATCAGCGATTGAACTCTGATGTGCCTATCGTGCTTTCTGCTGGTCAGCAGGCAAACAAGACCCGCGCAGCGCTCGGCAATGTTGTTGATGGCAAATATGACGGCACATTCGATACACCTGACGGCACGAACCTCGGCTTCTTCTGTCTTGCTACTGGCAAGATTGCAGCTAAGCAGGAAATTACTTGGCAGGAAGGCAATGACAACCCTAACTTCCTTTGGTTGAAGAATATTCAGGCTAAGGCTGTGACTACTGACGATGGCGACTTAGGTAGGCGTGTTACAAACCTTACACTCTTCGACGAGAATGGTGGCACAACACAAACTAATCACTATTACCCGATGGGTAGCCAGTACAGCTATACATTCTATGGCTATTATCCTTACTCAGCGAATGTGGTGCACAACGGCAATAAGTACAGCGTGAATATAACAGGTCTGGACGGCACAACCGATCTTATCTGGGGTAAGTCGTTCGTAAAACCAGATGATCCTGACAAGGCGGACGCTTACAGCGCAAAGTATCTGCGCGACAAGAAGAAGCGCGTAGTGGAAGGCGGTGGAACATGGAATGAGAAGACACACAAGGAGAACCGTCCGCAGCTCACCTTCGTGCACAAGCTCATGAAGTTCAACATCATCCTCCAAAAGGGTAGCGGCGAAAATACCCGTATTGCAAAGTTAGGTATCAAGTCGGCTAAGCTCCTCAATGTGGCTGACGCAGGTACACTGACTATTGCTGACCTCGACAATCGTCTCGATGCTTTGACTGACGATGTTAAGGGTAAGGAAGGCGAGTTTGTTGTCGATTGGACTACTGCTAATAACCACAACACTGAGGATAATGCCTTCGTGTTGAAGGACAAGGACGGCAATACTATCGGCATCCCAACTAACGGTCCGTACCTCGGCGATAACACAAGTGTTACTGTTGGTGACGGCTTCCTCATCCCAGTGCCGACACTGATTGGTACTAACGATGACGGCTCTAAAAAGTATGAAGACAATGGCTACCTTGGTACAGACGCTGCAGAATTAGCCAACAAGGGTATCTTCCGCTTGCGTGTAGAGTACTACCTCTCCGATGCACCCGACAAGGTGTACAAGGCAGCACAGTACGAGATTAAGCCAAAGTTCAAGGAAGCTGCTGATGAGGCTTGGCAAGCTGGTTACGAGTATGACATCGTAATTTCAGTTTCTGACCCAGAGCAGATTCAGACATCTGGCTATCTTACTCCGTGGGGTAAGCGCACAATCGAACTCGAATAAGCATTATAATTATAGAGCGGGTGTGGCGTTAAGCCATACCCACTCTTAATGATTTCTCAGACAAAAACACTCCAACACCCAACAAACACCCTAAAACATACAACCGGTGTAGCCCACGGCAGGGCAGCACCCACTAAAGTAGAAATATCAAAGCCCCACAATATATAAAGCAACACGCTGGTGCAGCGCGATGCCGCACCTTTAAACATAACATAGTAAAAATGAAGAAATTACTCTTGACATTCTTGATGCTCTCGGCAGTGTTCTCCGCTCGGGCGCAGAAGCTCGCCGTCAACACCGATGTGCTTATGGATGCGTGCATGGTACCAAGCGTCGGTTTGGAGATGACGGTCGGCAACTGGTCGACCCTCGGACTCAATGTGCTCGGATGTAATAAGCCGTATGGCAAGAACATAAAGTTGTTGGCAGCACAGCCCGAATACAGGTACTACTTCTCAGGACGTCCGATGCACAGCTTATTCGTTGGCGTTGGAGGCGTAGGCGCAATTTACGATGCTTCTATAAAAGGAAAAGTGTATAAAGGAATAGCTTACGGTGGTGGCATCACCTTTGGTTACGTAATGAATGTCACGAAGCGACTCTTTATCGACTTCCACGCCGGAGTGGCTGCTGTGGGCTACAATCGTAAGGAATACTTCGCAGGAGATAACTACGGCGACTATGTGGTTGGCGGACTCAACAGACCAAATGCATCTGGTTATTACCTCATGCCACAACGCATAGGCATCTCAGTGGCTTACATCCTCAAATAATATAATAACACACAATAACAATGAAACGAAACTTTTTACGACATATATGCTTCGCGCTGATAGCTATACTGCTTGTCACCTTCACCGCTACGGCTGCCGTCCTGCAGCAGGACGACGGAGGTTCGCGTAAGGTGAAGATTAAGGTGTACTTGAAGATGGGTAAGAAGGGCGAGCCAAAGCCTGCAAAGACAGTGCAGTATTGTACATCATTCCGCTCTATCAACAAGGCTCTTGATGCAGCCAATCGTATCAACGTGGCTAACACGAAGGTGTTCAGTGGCGATCCGAAAGCATTGGAGAAAGAGCTGCGTTCGCTCGGAATTGCATTCAAGCTCTCTAAGTCGAATGGTGAGATTGAGGAGTTCCTCATGAGCGGTCAGGGCGTTGTAGTATTCGACGAGGAGTACGGTGCAAAGGCTGTAGAGATAAAGTCGGGACAAGACAAGTTCACGGTGACGCTTGAGAGTAGCGACCAAATTCTTGATGAGACCGTTGTCGATGGTAAGTATCGCAACACCAACCCTACGATGAAGCCCGTGCCAGGCATGGACACCGGCGATAGAGTGACGTTCAATGTCAACTTCACCATCCCAGAGGGTTACACCACAGAGAAGTCGCGCATCATCTGCCAGCCGATGGCTGTCGACTGTCAGACCGAAGACACTATAGCCTATCTGCAGCCCATAATACTTGAGGGCGCAGAGTATCACAAGAAGCAGGATAAGCGTATGGGCTTCAACTATATGAAGAACGATTCGGTGGCTCGTGGCTACGACCCATCGTACGTTTTGGAGCGCGATAAGGAGGTGGCTTACAGTACCAATGTCACCTTTAAGAAGCCCGATAAGGAGAAGACATACCGAGGAAGCTATCGCGTTGTGCTCGAGGACTATCACCATCGCACATGGGATAGCGGAGAGATGACAACAGGCTCGTGCCTTGCGTTCAAGCCATTGAAGTTCCTCGACTTCTCAGTGACGGCTGCCGAGATGCCACTCACAAGCGAGTTCCAGGAGGCAGCGGAGGAGAATATGGCTAACGTGACCCGCGACTTGCGACTGAAGTTCGCCGTTGGTAAGGACGTGTTGCTCAACGACTCGATGAACATAGTAGAGCAACAAGCCATCGTGAAGGAGCTGAAGTCGTACGGCGATTTGCTTTGGGACGTACAGGTACAGGGTGGTGCTTCACCTGAGGGTAGTGTGGAGCTCAACACCCGACTTGCTACACAACGTGCGGCTGTGGCTCGCAACATCCTAAAGCGCCACTTGAGCTCGGACATCCGTGTGTCGACACTCGAACCGCGAGTGTTCACATGGGAAGACGTGCTTGAGCAGGTGGGTAAGAATGGCAATCAGGAGGTGTACGACGCAGTGAAGAACACTATCGAGACATACAAACCGAACGAAGTGTTCGGCATGTTGAAGCTACAGCCGTTCTTCGAGAGCGACATCGCACCTATTCTTGAGAACCTGCGTATCATGGTTGTGAAGTATCGTTACGAGATAAAGCATATTATGAACGCAGAAGAGGCGGTGGAGAACTACTTCGCACACAAGCGCGAATATATCTCGGGCGAGAAGAAGATGTCGAACGGTGACTATTTCAACCTCTTGGCTACTGTAACTGATAGCTTAGAGCTCGACACCATCACAACACTTGCTTACAAGCATGTCATTGCGCAGTCGGACTACACACGTCTGAAGCTTGCCCCATACGTGGCTAACCAAATGGCACTGATGGCAAGTCGCAGAGGTATGCCCGATGTGAACATCCTGAAGCCGTTCATCGACTTCCGTAAGGGTGTGAACCAAATGGATATGAGCGACCGCTATAACCCCGTGAAGATAAACCGCGAGCAGCTGGTGCTCAACCAAGCCGTGATGTACTTCCAGGAGGCAAAGCTCGATACCGCGATGTTCTTCATTGAGATGTTGGAGAAAAAGAATGTGCAGCTGCAGGCTACAAAGCGCCTACGTATGCTCATCACATTCCAGCAAGGCTACCCGTTCTATATACAGGGCTTGATAACCGACCCGGAGCAGGTGGCAAAGATAAAGGAAGCAGAACGCTACGTGTTCAGTACGGGCGACGACAACCGTGCTATCATCTACACCGAGCTGCACGGATACCTTAACAAATCGCGCAAAGAATGTGAGGCTCTTATCGACCGTATGCCCGACGATAACCCGAAGAAGTGGTATCTGAAAGGCATTATATGGGCTGACGAGTGGGGACGTGAACCGCAGATAGATGACTACTCGGCAGCGAACAGCGGTTTCAAAGAACTCACAGAAGAAGAGGAGAACGAACTGCTACGCACCGACCCCGAGAAGGCAGAAGAGTACTACAAGCAGCTTGACGAGTATAAAAAGAAGAACACCGGACCGCAGCTTGACGTAAGCAAGGTGCCGTTCTACCTCGCCTACTTCCAGCATAGCTTCGATTTGGAACCTAAGTTCATACGCCTGTATCGCAACGAGGGCAATGTGAACGACGACATCCGTAAGAAGTCGAAGTATATGCGAAAAGATATTCCGGCTTATCGAAAGAAGTTCGAGATACTCAAAGCCTACACCGACCGTAAGAAGGCTGAGGAAAGCGGAGCTGTAAGTGAGACAAAGGAAGAAGTGCAGTCGGCAGATAACAAGGATAACACCGCTGACGATAACAAATAAGACCAAGAACAATGAGCATTAACATCATACGCCTTTACGCAACAGCGATTTGTCTGATAGGTGGCTTGAGCTGTAGTGTAGCAAGAACGACAACGTTCAGTGTGGCTCCACGTGCTATCACACAGGTGCCCGACTCACTATGGGACGAGTCGGGCGAGGAAGACACCATCGGCAAAACTCGCCACAACTACGCTACGGAGTTCAATGCCCTCAAGTACGTGCTTGAGGACCGCTATCGTGGCTATGACGACACCTTCAGAAAGAAGTGGTACGACCACCTCTTCTTAGGCTTCGGCGGAGGATTGCATAAAGACTTGGAATATGCAGGATATAACCTCTCGCCAATCACGATGGCGCACGTGAGTGTGGGTAAGCAGTTCAACCCTTACCATACAGTGCGCCTCACAGCAGGATTGGGATATGGCTACTATGAAGGTAACAAGAAGAACTATAAACAGTGGCAAGGTTCTGTCGACTGGATATATAGTCTGTCGACGTTGATGGACGGCTATCGTCCGTCTCGACTGCTCGATGTGTCAACAGTGTTTGGCTTTGGCGTGCGTCACAACACAACAAACATAGTTGACAACCATCGCACACGATACGAAATACGTGGAGGTGTGCAGGGAAAGATATTCACCGGTCCGCAAGGATACCTCACAATAGAGCCGTATGTAGGTATCAAGTCAAGACACCTGTATAATAAGTTCGGAGGCTTCTATGGTGTAAACATCGGTATGGTGTACTATCTGCACAACAACCTCTCTATCGAGGACCGTATGCGCTACATGAAGAACCGCCCTGAATATGTGGACAGCACAATGCAGTGGCATCCGCAGAAATGGCGTACACCATGGTTTGCCGAGCTCTCAGGAGGCATGGCATGGTGCGTGGGAGGTAAAGGTGTGAGCCCAAAGATGGGACACTCTACGAAGATGTCTGTAGGTAGATGGTTCTCGCCGTCGGTAGGTGTGCGCCTTAGCTTAGGACTCACCTCCGCCACATGGGACAAAACCCATGAGGCAATGGGCGAACAGGACGAGGATAGACGCGCTATGCTAAGCATACCAGTGCAAGACGATGCTGTGGTCGACCTGCATGATATGACCGCCGATGCAACGGCAGAGGCTCTCATCAATCCGTTAGGATTTATGAAGAACTACTCTTTCGACCAACCATTCAACGTGGCGTTAGCATTCGGTGGCGGTCTTAGTTGGATTATGCGAGAGCAGAAGACCCATCTGCGCACCATTAGTACGTTCTACACGGCAGGCTTACACCTCTCGTATAACCTCAGCAACGACTTGCAGGTGTTCCTCGAACCGAGCTTCACCAACTACAACTACCGAATACCGTATCGCAACATAGACGCAGTGAAGCGTTTCAACGCCCAAAGAGTAGTGGTTCGTCTTGGTTTCACAGCCTATACGCGTGCTACAAACTATCGTATGAGGAAGCAAGATGACTATGAGGCACCACGCATTCCGCTTAGCTTCGGTTTGGGCGCAGGTACGATGCTGTTCAACACCAAGAAGACATACGAGGGCGCAGCGTTCAACTATAATGCACAGGCCTTCGTTGAAGGACATTTCGGTAAGGTGCATGGCGTACGTGCTTCGTTCGAATACTTGTCTATCAATAGCGTTGCGCCGGACAGCTATACAGGCACAACCGAGTATGGTACGGAATACACCACTACCGGACTCTTCAAGAACAACTACAAGCGAGGCTTCGTGGCACTCAACTATTTGCTGAATGTCACCAACCTCTGCTCAGGCTATCAGAGCAATCGTATGTTTGAGGCGGAGTTGTTCGCTGGTCCTGCATTGCTGCTGTCGTTAGGCAATAGCACAGAACCTGATGGTTCGATAAAGGTGAACAGTTCGCACACCATGTCGTACTCACAAAGAAAGTACAACACCAGCCCGCTTATGGGTGCCAATGGAGGTATCAAGATAAAGATGAACGTGGCTAAGCACATCGCTGTGACGCTCACACCGCAGCTCTACGTAGTGCGTTATGACCCGAATCTGCTTGGCGTTAATATGATGAAGCTGCGCACGTTCCAGACACTCAACCTCGGTGTGCAGTACACACTATAATCGGTGTGCAGTACGTATTATAAGTAAATAATAGGGCGGAGGAACAAACACCTCTGCCACTCTTAAAGCTATACAAGATATGAACATGAGAAAAATCGCTATAGGCTTGCTCGCTTTCGCACTTGTTGCGCCTTCGATTGCTTCAGTCTCGCTGAAAGACAAGAAGGAGAAGAAACCGAAGACCGAAAAGAAAGCAAAGGTGGACAATAAGACAAAGACCGGCAAAGCGTCAAGTTCCAATTCGCCACGCAAGGTGCAGACCATCAACGATGTAGAAGCCGCAATTTTGGGTATAGAGAAGATTGTGTCGCACACACTCGTTGAGGTGGAACCTATTGTGCAGCAGATTTGCGAGTCGCAACAGACCAAGAAAAGCGTGTGCCCACGTATCTACGTAGGCGCAGCCAATGCCTTTTGGCTCAAATCGGGTGTCAGCGATACCACATACGCTTTGAAATACATCGACAAAGCAATAGAACTCGACCCTCATTATAGTCCAGCCTATATGCTCAAGGGCGACATCTACAAGTGGGCTGACGATACTACAGTAGCTGTAAACTACTATAAGAAGGCGATAGAGATGGCTCCCAATGACTTCAGAACGTATCGTAAGTATGCATCATTTGTAGAGGCAGGTTTGGACAAGGTGACAGAGCGTGCGTTTGCGGGCGATACAGAGGCTCAAGAAGAAGTACGTAAACGTAGAGCAAAGCTGGAAAACATCTACGCAATGGCTAAGGAAGCCAATCCTACATTCCCATATAATCGTGATTGTGCACGTTTGTATGCTGCATACGGTCTTACTACAAATGAGATTCAAAAGGGCGTTCAGTTGTATGATGAAGCTCAAAAGGACTCTTTAGAGGCTGACAACTATACATCACAGGCCCGAATGGTATATACTTTTGTGGACAATGCCGATGGTAACACAAAGTTGCAACTCTATACGCGCATTATGAATATTTGCGATAGTGGTTTGGTAAGATATCCTGCATACTATTATATTCTCTCCACTGGTGCGGATTGGGCGAACAGAGCGTATGATCTTGTAAAGAAGCAGCAGGGTGATGCTCTTTATGAGTATAAGAAGTTGTTCGCTTCAAGGGCATTGGAGTATAGTGAAACTTTGATCGCAAGCAAAGACACTGCTATTACCGATTTGAATTACTTGAATTATGGTAAGGCACTTATTAATAACAATAAGTTAAATCAGGGAATAGATGTGTTGAAGGAATTGCTAAAGAGCCCGACAATTAAAGATGATCAGGTAGCTTCTGCAATGGGTGTTATCAGTAATACCTATAAGGATATGGGCGAATACGATAAGGCAGAAACGGCTTATCAAGAGTATATCAATACTGTTGAAAGCAATGGTAAGCTGAACTATTTCCATCTGCAGAACTATGCTGCGATGTATAAGGATAAGGCGGAAGAGTGTGTCGGAATGGAGCAGGTGGCAGCTTATAAGAAAGCCTTTGATATATATGGACAGGCTGCAGAACGATTCCCTGATTATGCAGACTATGGCTATATCAATCAGCTTCAGTTGAGCCCGTTAATTGACCCTGATCAAGAGGCAGGCGTTGGATTGCAACCTGCTTTGCAGCTGTATAATAGCGTTTCTGCAAATGCTTCTTGGCAGTTGATGGCAACTCGTTATTTGGTTGGCTACTACTTCAATGTGAAGAAGAGCAAGGAGTTGGCTCGTAAATACTTTATGCGTTGGCACGAGCTCGACCCGGACAACGAGACAGTCAAGCGAAACATCGCAATCTTGTATAAGGTTAATCTATAAGATGAAGATATAACTTCACATCAGATATCAGGCTATGGCAGCAATGTCATAGCCTTTTTTGTTCATTCGGAAAACCCTTTTTTATATAGAAGCAATATATCATAGTAAAGTATCAGTACGCGAAAAAATCTGCCATATCTCCCAGTGTCGCTGCAACTTACAGATTACGAGCATGTTAAAGGCTGGCAGATATGCTTCCGAGAGCTATATCTGCCAGCCTATCTACCAGACATCTACCATTCATCTATCATTCTATCCGTTGTCTAATCTGCTACGTCGTTCTCATTAGTCTTCTGCGGCAACATTGTTGTCCTTCTGCGGCAACATTGTTGTCCTGCTGCGGCAATATTGTTGTCCTGCTGCGGCAATATTGTTGTTCTGCTGCGGC
>NZ_JH379396.1:6500-19656 GCF_000235885.1 Leyella stercorea DSM 18206 | reverse complement strand
CGGCAATATTGTTGTTCTGCTGCGGCAATATGAGAAAGGCGTGAAGCAATATAAGGGAGATGTATTATTTACAGGACAACAATAAAAATTAATTGCTTCATGCCGTGTTTTCAGAATAATAATTGTAACTTTGTAAAGTAGCATTAAACTTATTGTATTATGGGAGGACTGAAAGATAGATACATACGTTTCGACTGGGCTATCAAGCGCTTGCTCCGTCAGAAAGCCAACTTCGACGTGTTGGAAGGTTTCCTTACCGTGTTTATCGGTGAGGAGGTGAAGATTGTGGAGATACTCGAGAGTGAGGGCAATCAGCAAACGCCAGACGATAAGTTCAACCGTGTGGACATCAAAGCACGCAACTCGAAGGGTGAGATAATACTTGTAGAGGTGCAGAACACGAGCGAGCTTTATTATCTGGAACGCATCCTGTATGGCGTAGCGAAAGCCATCACCGAGCATATCCATCTCGGTGATACATACAAGGAGGTGAAGAAGGTGTATTCTATAAGCATCCTCTATTTCGATATCGGTAAGGGTGCCGACTACCTGTATGTAGGACAGAACAAGTTCATCGGTGTGCATACAAACGACCAACTCGTCATAACCGCTAAGGAAAAAGGTGCTTTAGTGCAGAAGAGTCCGGCAGAGATATTCCCCGAGTACATTCTTGTGCGTGTCAACGAGTTTGACAAGGTAGCGGTAACTCCGTTGGAGGAGTGGGTTGCTTACTTGAAGAGTGGAGTTATAAAGGAAAACACCACTGCTCCCGGATTGCAGGAGGCACGCAAAAAACTGCAGTATTACTCGATGACCGATGCCGAGCGCTATGCTTATGATGAGCACCTCAACGCTGTGATGATACAGAATGATGTGCTTGGCAATGCACGCGAAGAAGGACTTGCTGAGGGTCGTGCCGAGGGACTTACGCAGGGCCGTGCTGAAGGACTTGCTGAGGGTCGTGCAGAAGGTCGTGCAGAAGCAAAGAAGGATATTGTTAAATCTATGTTGAGCAATGGTCTGTCAGTAGAGCAGGCTGCAAAATATAGTGGTCTGACTGTAGAAGAAGTAGAAAGTATAAAGTAAAATCACGATATGGGAGAATATATAGTATCGGCGCGTAAGTACCGCCCGATGACATTCGACTCGGTGGTGGGGCAGGCTGCTCTCACCGCTACGTTGAAGAATGCCGTGAAGAGTGGCAAGCTGGCACACGCCTACCTGTTCTGCGGACCGCGCGGAGTAGGCAAGACGACGTGTGCGCGCATCTTCGCGAAGGCAATCAACTGCATGAACCCTACTACGGAGGGCGAGGCATGTGGCGAGTGCGAGAGCTGCAAAGCGTTTGCTGAAGGACGCTCGTACAATATCTTCGAGCTTGATGCTGCCAGCAACAACTCCGTGGAGCACATCAAGTCGCTCATGGAGCAGACACGCATACCACCGCAAGTGGGCAAGTACAAGGTGTTCATCATCGACGAGGTGCACATGCTTTCGCAGGCAGCGTTCAACGCTTTCCTGAAAACACTGGAGGAACCGCCTGCACACGTGGTGTTCATTCTTGCCACAACCGAGAAGCATAAGATTTTGCCAACCATCCTCTCGCGTTGTCAGATTTACGACTTCGAGCGCATGAGCGTGGAGAACACCATCAACCACCTGAAGTATGTGGCAGAGAAGGAAGGCATCACCTACGAGGAAGAGGCATTGGCACTCATCGCCGAGAAAGCTGATGGCGGTATGCGCGATGCCCTTTCTATCTTCGACCAGACGGCAAGCTTCTGCCAGGGCAACATAACATACGCAAAGGTGATTGAGGACCTGAACGAACTCGACACCGACAACTACTTCAAGTTCGTCGACTATGCGTTAGCGAACAAGGTGAGCGAGTGCATGGTGCTCCTCAACGCGATAATAGAGAAAGGCTTCGACGGAGGCAACCTTATCAACGGACTCGCTTCGCACGTGCGCAACGTGCTCATGGCTAAGGATGCGCAGACGCTGAAGCTCCTTGAGGTGAGCGAGAAACAGCGTGAGAAGTACAGCGCACAGGCAAAGGCGTGCCCCACGCAGTTCCTCTATAAGGCACTGAAGCTGATGAACCAGTGCGACCTAAGCTACCGCCAGAGCAGCAACAAACGTCTGCTCGTAGAGCTCACGCTCATCCAAGTGGCACAGATCACGCAGCCGGAGGATGCCGACAGTGCGGGGCGTAGCCCCAAGCAGCTGAAAACCCTGTTCAAACTTCTTGATTTCACCCGGACGAAAGTGGCTCAGCAGGTGGCTGCTCCGGTGAGCCATGCCTCGGTGAGCCATGTTTCAGCGGAGGCTTCTCCTTCGCAGACCGCCGCATCGGGTTCGGAAGCCGTCTCCGACAAGTTGTCTGCCGGCGTACCACGCTTGAAGCTCTCGTCGCTCGGCATGACCTTCCAAAGCTTGCAGCGCAAGGATGCGGTGGCGGCAAAGAAAGAGGCGGAAGAGACAAACAAGGATGAGAACGAGCAGTTCACGCAGGAGTTCCTCGATCTGCAATGGCTCTCGATGTGCAACCGTATGCCGCAGAAGATGGTGGGGCTTGCTTCCCGAATGAAGAACATGCAACCGCGTATCACCACCTTCCCCGATATCGAGGTGCTGGTAGACAACCAGATATTGCTTGACCAGGTAAACGAGATAAAAGGTCGCATACGCGTCACGCTCGCCAAGGCACTGCACAACGGCAATGTGTCAATATCGCTGCGCCTTGCCGAGGCAGAAGAGATAAGCCGCCGAAAGACAAAGAAAGAGGTGTACGACGAGCTGATGCAGCAGAAGGAAGTGCGAGCGTTCGTCGAGTCGTTAGGGCTCGAACTTGTTTAAAAGTAAAAAAGTAAAAAGATAGGAGGTATGGGCATCTTGCCCATACCACGTACCCACAAGCAAGGCATTTAAAAGTAAAAAGTTAGGGCTGGATTCCAAATAAGGAATTCAGCCCTAACTTTTATTTGTGCTTAGTATATTGGTTTTACAACTTCGACTCTCATTCCAAGAGCATTGATGATTTGGTAGAATGCGCCAACGCTTGGAACGATAATTCCATTTTCTACTTTTGAAATATACGATTTGGTAGAATTGATGCGTTTTGCCAATTCTGTTTGTGTAATTTTGGCTTCTTTGCGTGCATCAAGCAGTATTTGTCCTGAATAGAAGGAAAGCGCATCCTCATAGGCCTTCATGCGCTCCGGAGTGCCTTCCTTGCCGAACTTCTTGTCAAGAACGAGATCGTAATCAACGATTTGATGATTGTTTGTCTGCATAATATGCCTCCTTTATCTTTAATGCTTTTTCTATTTCTTTGGGTGGTGTTTTTGGGCTTTTCTTTTGGAATCCATTGAACAATACCACGATTCTTCCTTCATCGAAAATGAAGAATACACGAAAGATGTTTCCTCCATATTCTGTACGCAATTCGTACAGACCATCCTTTATAAGTTTTATAAACTTCGTGGAGAGTCTGTCCTGTGTCTTTAGCAGAAGAAGCCCATACTGAATCTTTTCCTGCTCCTTTTCTTTCAAGGTACTCATAAATGCCTCGAAATAACCGCCGTATGTAAATAACCGCCGTTCCATAATGCAAAGATAATAGAAGTTGTCAAATCCTACAACTTTTGCGGACTATTTTTCAACGATGCTTTCGATGTACTTGCACACCATGTTGATACCCTTTAGGTTGTCTCCACCCTCTGGTATGATGACGTGCGCGAAGCGCTTTGTCGGCTCAATGAACTGCTCGTGCATAGGTTTGAGCACCTTCAGGTAGCGGTCGACAACCATAGACACGGTGCGTCCGCGGTCGATAGTGTCGCGTTGTATGTTGCGTATGAGTCGCTCGTCGGGGTCGCAGTCGACGAAGATGCGCAGATCCATCATGTCGCGCAGGCGCTTGTTGAGTAGTGTCATAATGCCCTCCACGATAATCACCGGCTTCGGCTCCACGTGTATCGTCTCCTTCTCGCGGTTGCACTTCAGGTACGAGTACGTAGGCTGTTCGATAGCTTTGCCCTCGCGCAGCTCGTTAATCTGCTTTATCAGTAGCTTCCAGTCGAACGCATCGGGGTGGTCGAAGTTGATAGCCCGGCGCTCCTCTTCGGTCATGTGCGACGTGTCGTTATAGTACGAGTCGAGTGGCACAACAGCCACGTGGTGCGGCGGCAATGCCTCAACAATCTTCTTCACTACAGTGGTCTTGCCGGAGCCTGTGCCGCCGGCAATACCAATTATTGTTATCTTGTTGTTTGTCATATTCTTAAGCTTGGTCGTATAATGTGCTGAACATACGGCTGTAGAACTCTGCCTTGCGTTCGGGTTTCATGGGGTAGGCGCGCGAGCTGCTCGGCATACGCCATAGACGCAGTGTTCTGTCGTCGAAGCCGAACTGCACGTTCTCGCCAACCTTCGGCTGCACCTTTATGTCGAAGCACGCGCAGAGCACGTCGGTGGCTTTCTGCCCGGTGGTCACGATGTCGGTGAGCGAGGGTAGGGAGCGCACCATTGCCTTCAGGTCAGTAGGCTCAACCACCTCTAAGTCCTTGTCCGATGCTGTGTTCTTCAGTCGGCGCACCTCCGTTGCCGTGTCGTACATGCCGATGCAACGCTCGTTGAGGAACGGTATGATGCGGTCGAGTCGGAACGTCTTTGCTTCGGTGTCGACGAAGTGCAGCTTGTCATTGAAGAAGCATAGCCCGAAGATGCGCCACATATCGTTGGTGAAGTTGGGGTAGTAGAACCGCATCGACCAGCGCTGTTCGCCCGGCGGAAAGCTGCCGAGCATGAGCAGCCGGCAGCCGTCGGGGAGAAACGGGGTGAAGGGATGGCGTTCGGTATTCATTACTTCTGCTCCTTCACCAGATACACTACTACCGGCAAGTGGTCGGAATAGCCATCGAGCCATACACCGCCTGCGGTGGTACGCTTCGGCGAGCCCTTGTACTTGCCCTCGCTCTGTATGAGGTACGGGCGGATGTGGATTTGATGCTGGAAGTACTTCAGAGTAGAGTAGTCTTTCGAGCCCTTCGGGTTGAGCAGGTTCGGAGTTATCACGATCTGGTCGAAGAGGTTCCACGAGCCGTTGTAGAACAGTGTGCCCTTGCCCTGCTTTGTGAGAATGTTATACCACGGGTTGTACATGTCGTCCTTGCCCGTCTTCTCGATAGACGGCTTGCAAGAGAGTCCTTCGGTCATCGACTTGTTTGTAGGGTCGTCGTTCATATCGCCCATCACGAACACCTTGCAGTTGGGGTCGGCGTTCAGCAGTGAGTCCTTCACCACGCGCACCTGTCTGCCAGCCACCTCGCGGTAGTAGGATGTGGCGAAACGGCTCGGCCAGTGGCACACGATTACAGCCACGTGTTCGCCGGCGAGCGTGCCGCTAACGGTGAGGTAGCCACGTGTCACGTAGTTAGAGTCCTTCTTCTCCTCGGGAACGTATGGCACGAGGCGCACATCCTTCACGGTGAAGAAGCGAGGGTTGTAGAGCAGCGCGCAGTCGATGCCACGGCGGTCTGGACCCTCTACATGTACATATTTATATCCGCGCTGCTTCAGAGCAGGCTGTGCTATGAGGTCGTCGAGTGCCTTCGAGTTCTCCACCTCCGAGAGTCCGATAATGGCGCAGCCGATGCCTGGCAGCTTGTCCGTGCCAAGGTCGGCTAATGCCTGCGACATATTGCGTAGTTTGTGGCTATATTTCAGTCCGTTCCATTTGTATGCGCCGTTAGGCAGGAAGTCGTAGTCGCGCTTGCCCTCATCGTGGCAAGTGTCGAAGAGGTTTTCCTGGTTGTAGAAACCTACGGCATAGAGATTGAATTTCTTCTGAGCCGATGCTCCCAATGTCATGCATAGGAGTAAGGCGAGGATAAAGAGATTTTTTTTCATTTGAGTTATTTGTTTTTTGTTTTTATTCGTTACACACTGCGTGTACGTGATACACGCCTACAAAGTTACAGTAATTTGTTATCATTGTGCCCTATTTCGTGCTTTTTTTGCATGAAATCGCGATTGTTTTCCAGTCCGTTGGCATGTTCTGCATTGAAACATATACTTAATAAAAATTAAATATGGAAATGTTTCATTAATTGAATAAAAATGTGTTACTTTACAATCTATTTCTTAAACTACCCTAATTGAATGAAATAAAAAAAGTAGTAGTTGATTTAGAAACGAAAATTTAAAACTTAATTATAAACATTACATGCAAAAGAAGCTTAAATTAGCAGTGTTGGCAATGTGCTGCGCTCCGTCTGCTTTCGCTCAGACACAGACCGACTCCATCGGTTATCATAGCGAAGCTGCAAGCGAGGCTGCCTTCACTTTCACTGAGGCACAGCTCGGTGAGGACGACGACATGACACAGAATGTGACAATCGTCAACTCCAACTCCGACATCTATGCCAGCCAGGTGGGCTATCTGTTCTCACCGGCACGTTTCCGCTATCGTGCTTTCGATCAGAAGTACAATGAGGTTTATCTCAATGGCTTGCAGCTGAACGACATGGAGAGCGGACAGTTCCGTTACTCTCAGGTAGGCGGTCTGAACAACATGACCCGCAACCAGGAGTTCGCCCTTCCGTTTGAAGGCAACAACTTCACCATGTCGGGCATGGGTGGCTCCAACAACTACAACTTCCGTCCGTCGGCAATGCCTGTAGGTCATCGTATGACCCTCAGTGGTGCTAACCGCAACTACACTCTGCGTGGCATGTACACCTATAGCACTGGTCTCTCAGAGAAAGGTTGGGCGTTCACAGGTGGCGTGAGCTATCGTTGGGCACGCAACGGCTACGTAGAGGGCACATTCTACAACTCGCTCTCTTACTTCCTCGCCGTGCAGAAGGTGATGGGTAAGCACAGCCTCTCGCTCTCTACATGGGGCAACCCGACCGAGCGTTCTACACAGGGTGCTGGTACAGACGAGATGTACTGGCTCGCCAATAACCGCTACTACAACCCTTATTGGGGCTATCAGAACGGTAAGAAGCGCAACTCACGCGTGGTGAACGACTATGCTCCAAGTGCAATCCTCACATGGGACTGGAACTTCAACGAGAACTCGAAGCTCACTACATCGTTCTTCGGCAAGTACTCTATGTACAAGAGCACAAAGCTCAACTACAACAACTCCGACAATCCGCATCCTAACTACTGGAAGAATATGCCGTCAAGCTACTACGACGTGTGGAATAGCGAAAACTCTGCATATCGCACAGAGCAGGCTTACGAGGATTGGTTGACATCATACAACTATTGGCGTGCATCAAAGGCTAATCGTCAGATCAACTGGGATCGCCTCTACTACTCAAACAAGAACGCAGCTGCACAGGGCGGCGACGCTATGTACTACATCCAGGCTAAGCACAACGACAACCTGATGCTCTCGTTTGCCTCTACATTCAATCACCAGATTGACAAGGACAAGAAGGTAAACGTAGGCGTACTTGCAGCTACCAACAAGGCAATGCACTACCAGACAATGGAGGACTTGCTCGGTGCTACCCAGTTCCATAACATCAATACATATCTTATATCAGATAAGTACACAGCTACTTCGCCCGAAGCACAGTACGACCTCAACCATCCTAACGCAGTCGTTAAGGAAGGCGACCGCTTCTGCTACGACTATAACCTGCTCATCAACAAGGGCAAGGTATGGAGTTCGTACACAGAGAACTTCGGTTGGGCTAACTATACTATTGCTGCTAAGCTCGGCTACACCTCTTTCCAGCGCGACGGCAAGATGCGTAACGGTTTGGCTGCCGACAACTCGTTCGGCAAGAGCAAGCGAGCAGAATTCGTTGATGGTGGCTTCAAGTTCGGTTCTAACCTCACACTCGGTCGTGGCAACGTACTCTCGCTCGGCGTAGGCTATGAGCACCGCGCACCAGAAGCACGTGCAGCGTTCATGTCGCCAGAGATTAACAACGACTTCGTTCAGGGACTCAAGAACGAGCGCATCTTCAGCACAGAGCTCGGCTATATGTACGAGAACTCTTGGCTGCACCTCAATGTGAAGGGCTACTACAGCCGCATGACTAACGTATCCGACTGGCAGAACTTCTATAACGACGATAGCAACTCGTTCATCTATGTGTCTATGACCGATATGAACAAGTCGTACTACGGTGCAGAGCTCGGCGCTAAATTCAAGCTCGCAAGCTTCCTCGACATTAAGCTCATCGGTACAATCAGCGAGGCTAAGATTACGAACAACTCTAAGCTCTGCTACATGAAGTCTACAGATGCCACACTGTACGGCACCGCCCAGACAGGTGACAACTACGACTATATCCACAACAAGGGTATGCGCGACAGCGGCACACCGCTCACCGCTCTCAGTCTCGGCGTAAGCTATCATCAGAAGGGTTGGTTCATCGACCTCAACTGCAACTACTACGACCGCATCTACCTGTCGTACTCGCCTAACTACCGTTTCCACAAGAACGTGGTGAACCGTAACGATGTGATGAAGGCATTCGGTCAGCCGATTATCAACGACGTGACCGGCGAAATCGTTTCAGGAGCACTCGATCAGGCTAAGGGGCACGGTGGCTTCATGCTCGACGGCTCAATCGGTCGCAGCATCTACCTCAAGCACGGATCGCTCTCGATCAACCTCATGGTTCAGAACATCCTCAACAACCGCAACATCGTTACAGGCGGTTACGAGCAGAGCCGAAGCGGCTACACACAGAGCCTGAACGTACGTGGCTACTCATTCGAGAAGAACCCGTTCAAGTTCTACGCATTGGGTACAAACGGTATGCTGAACATTACTTATAAATTCTAAATCACAGAAAGAAGATGAAAAGTATAAAATATCTGAAACTCGCGCTCTTCGCGCTTGTTATAGGTCTTTCTGCTACATCATGTATGGATGAGGACTGGACCGACCCTACTGGCGAGGTGGCACCGTTCGGCAACAACCAGCTTCAGGAGACCAATGTCGTTTCTATTGCTGATCTTAAGGCAAAGTACGGTGCACAACTGAAGGATGTAGTGAACGACACAGTGCGCATCGCCGACGGTGTGCAGATCAAGGGTCGCGTCACAGGCAACGACATCTCTGGCAATATCTATAGCCAGGTTATGATCGAGGATGCTACAGGTGGTATCATCATCAGTGTTGCTCAGGGCGGCATCAACGGTCAGATGCAGATCGGTCAGGAGATTCTCGTTGACCTTGGCGGACTCTACTATGGCGTATATCGCACACAACCACAGCTGGGCATCCCGTACACCGACTTCAAGAAGAACCAGACTTACCCGAGCCGCATCAGCCGTGCAGAATGGCAGACACGCTTCAAGATTCTCGGCAAGCCCGACGCTTCGCTCGTGGTACCTCACGTGTTCGATACTTCTGAAATCAGCACACTCAACGATGAGACCGTTGCACAGAAGTACTCTGGACAGATTGTGACACTGAAGGGTGTGGAGTTCGACACAGCCGACGGCACCGTCACATTCGCTCCTGAGGCAGAAGGTGCCACTACAGGCCACGGCGTGACACGCTACTTCAAGGGTTACACTGGTCAGAAGAAGCAGATCGGCATCCGTACAAGCTGCTACGCTAAGTTCGCTGCCGAGAAGCTGCCGAAGGGCAAGCTCAACGTAACCGGTATCCTCACCGTTTACAAGACCAGCGCAACATCGTCTTACGGCACAACAGTGCAGCTCGTGCTGCGCACACTCTCCGACATCGAAGTGCTCGAGCCAGAGAAGAATCAGCCGGCAGAAGAGAAGTAAGGCTATCTTACATTATTATATATTATATAACAAGCAAACAAACAAAAGAATATGAAAAAGATATTTTTCTCAATGCTCGTCGCAACAATGACAGCATTCACATTCACAAGCTGCGAGGACGTTCCTGCTGCTTATGAAATTCCAGGCGGTGGTAACGGCGGTTCAACAACTGAAGTTCCGACATTGTATTCAGAGGCATTTGATGACAATACAACCGCATTTGAATTTAAAGATGTAAACCTCACAGGCGGTTTGACAAGAGTTTGGAAGGTGGCTTCTTACAATAATAATGGCTATCTTAATGCTTCTGCATTCTTAAACAATGCAAGCCATGCATCAGAGTCTTGGGCTGTTTCTCCAGCTATTAACCTCGCTGATAGCAAGAAGGCTGTTCTTGCGTTCTCGCACGCTATCAACAAGCTTAGCGATGTTAGCACAATGAAGGACATGATGACAGTTTGGGCTTCTACCGACTACACAGGCGATGTTAGCGCAGCTACTTGGAAACAACTCGTTGTTCCAAATTATCCGGCAGGTACAAGCTGGACGTTTGTAGAGTCTGGTGATATCGACCTTACAGAATATTGTGGCAATAAGGTTTACATTGGTTTCAAGTACACAAGTACAGACGAAAACTCTGGTGGTTGGGAGGTTGACAACTTCACAATTAAGGGCGACGGCACACCAATGGTTAGTCCAGACAAGCCTGACACTCCCGATACTCCTGACACACCTACTGGATCAAATCTCGTTTCAAATGGCGATTTCGAGGCATGGACAAATAGCCTTCCTAACAATTGGAAGTCGGCTTCTTCTGCAAGCAATGCCAAACTTTCACAGAGTACAGATGCTCATAGCGGCCAGTATTCTGTATGTGTTGCAGGTGGTGCAAAGAACCAGCGTCTTGCATACAAGGAACTCACTTTGAAGCCAGGTACATACAAGATGTCGTTCTATACAAAGGCTGCTACTGCTGATGGTGCGGTTGTAGACTATGGCTATGTTAAGGTTGTTGATGGTAAGATTAGCGGAGGCAACGATTATATCTATGCTAAGAAGTACGACAAGTTGACAAATACAGAGTGGACTGCAATCAGCCATGAGTTCACACTCGCAGAAAAGACAACAGTAGCTCTTGTTATTGCTGTTATAAAGAATCCTGGCAAGGACCTCCTTGTTGACGATTTCTCTCTCACTACTGCTGATGGTGGAGTTGTTGACGGTGGTTCTACAGAACCTGATCAACCAGAAACATCAACCACTTCTACCTATACGCTTGTTAATCAAATTACTGATGGTACATACGTATTGGTTGCAAAGACAGATGCAGGTTACCTCGCTGCCTCTCCGTTGGCTGCTACATACAATTACGGTTACCTCAAGAACCCTGTAAGCGTAACAGAGAGCAACGGAACTGTAAAGGTTTCTGACGCTAATGCCTTTACTATCAAGAAAGTTGATGGTGGATACACTATTCAGGATGCTACTGGTTACTACTTTATGAACGGAGCGTATAATAGCTTTAGCCGTTCTGCAGAACTTCCTGCAAGTGGTCATATTTGGACTATTACTGTCAACAGCGATAAGACTGTTAGTATCAAGAACAAAGAAATGGGTAAGACCATACAGTACGATACAGAGTTTACAAGCTTTGGCGCATACGAAGAGATTAAGGCTATATTGCCTTTCCTTTATAAGAAGTAAATATCATTAGCTGATATATTCCTATTCCAAGCCATTTCAAACGATGAGGTGGCTTGGAATTTTTGTTTTCAAAAATTTGTCGGTCTCGTAAAAAAGTCGTAACTTTGCATCCGCTAAGCATTTGAAAGCGAATTATTTATTTAACACTATAACAATTTAAACAAAATGAAGAAGGGAATTCATCCAGAAAACTATCGCCCCGTCGTATTCAAGGATATGTCCAACGGCGATATGTTCCTTACAAAGTCTACATGCAAGGCTACAGAGACAGTAGAGTTTGAAGGCGAAACTTACCCAGTGGTAAAAGTCGAAATCTCAAGCACATCTCACCCGTTCTATACTGGTAAGAGCAAGCTTGTCGATACTGCAGGTCGCGTAGACAAGTTCATGAACCGCTACGCAAAGGTTCGCAAGTAAGGAAAAGAACGAGATATATACTTCAAATAGACACGCTCTATTTTTGAAATAGAATATTGAGAGTGTGTTCCATCCGTAGTTGCATATACGTATGGAACATACTCTCTTTTTTATTTAAAAGTAAAAGAGTAAAAAAGTAAAAGAGTAAAAAGTAGGAGGTATGGGCATCTTGCCCATACCACGCAGCCCACAAAACATATTTTTTAAAAGTAAAAAAGTAAAAGAGTAAAAGGGACTTTAAAGGAAAATAACGGATGAAACAATGTTTTAAATACGCGCTGCGCTATGCAACTGTTGTAGTGATGATGCTCTCTGCGCTCACCTTCACCGCTTGTGGAGGCGATGACGATGAGGGCGATGGCAATCAGAGTGGTCAGGTAGACAAGAAGAACAAGAACGCCAACATACCGTCGGCTGCCAACGGCTACAACAAAGCTATTCGACGCACAGAGTTCCCGGCTCTGAAGAAGACGGGCAAGCAGAAGGTTATTGTCTATCGTATGACATCTACATCTTACGATAAAGACGGTGTTAACTTCTCGGTGGAGTGGGACTGCGACAAGCGTTCGCAGCGCTGGACGTGCTATCAGATGCACAAAGGCTACTCGGGCAAGTATTCGCGTGAGTCGAACTTCTTCTTCGACCAAACCAACCTCAATAGCAACGAGTATTGGGGCGAGTACACTTACTTCCCTGGCTACGACCGTGGCCACATCTGTCCGAGCGGCGACCGCACCGCTTCAAAGGAGATGAACTCTCAGACGTTCGTAATGACGAACATGCAACCGCAGTATCATAAGTTTAATGGTTTCGACGACAGCGGTAACAATGGCTTGTGGGTGCGTATGGAGAACCAGCTGCGCAAGTGGGCAGACAAGCTCTCTGCAACGGATACAATCTTCGTCTGCAAGGGTGGCACAATCGACAGTGAGACTAACATCATAACGCGCATCGGGGGCAAGCTCATCGTGCCGAAGTACTTCTACATGGCTATCCTGCGCAAGAGCTCGTTCGGATATGCAGGCATGGCGTTCTGGAGCGAACAGAAAAATGCGTGGCGCACGAACGAGACGTTACGTTCACACGCTATCTCTATCAAGGAGCTTGAGGCGCGCACAGGCATCGACTTCTTCTGTAACCTCCCCGACGATGTGGAGGCGCAGGTCGAGAAAACGTTCAACCCGAGTGTCTGGTCAGGCTTATAATCTTTCTCTTCCCACAGATGTATTGTAGGAGGGTATGGCATCCTTGCCATACC
>NZ_JH379396.1:6005-6490 GCF_000235885.1 Leyella stercorea DSM 18206 | reverse complement strand
GTATGGCATCCTTGCCATACCCACGCACCCACAGAGCTTTCTGTTGATATATCCTCCCACGGAATACACTTTCTTGCTGTGAAATCTCCCACAGATTTCACAGATTTACACAGATTCTTAGGGTGCTTTCAGGGGGTGCACTTGTCTCAAGTGCACCAACAGAGCAAGAAGTGCACCAACCGAGAAGGCGTACCGTCTGCTCGGTTGGTGCAGCTGAGACAGCTGCACCCCCTGGGTGTGCTCCCACAGAATTCGCGGAATACACAGAACCTTCTGTTGAGATAATTTCCCACAGATTTCACAGAACCCACAGAACCTTCTGCTGAGAAAAACTCCCGCAGATTTCACAGATTTACACAGATACTTTTAGTAAGAATGTTCTGTGTGTTCTGTGAAATCTGTGGGAGTTTTTATGTACTAACTTAGAGTGTGAAATCTGTGGGAGGTTTTTTGTTGGTTGGTGCAGTTCTTGCTCTGGCAAGCGG
>NZ_JH379396.1:0-5995 GCF_000235885.1 Leyella stercorea DSM 18206 | reverse complement strand
TTGCTCTGGCAAGCGGCAAAGCCGAGCGGAGAAAGCTGCACCCCCTTAGGAGTTATTTCTTTGCGCTGTTCGTAGCCCACAGCCCTGCGAAGGTGAACGCCCCGTTGATCATGAGCAGCTCGTAGCCGAAGCGGTAGCCCCAGAGATGCTGCGCTGCGATGTCGAGAGCGTAACAGAGTAGGGGTGAGGCGAGGCATACATAGGGTACGAGGCGGTCGTTGACGGCGCGGCGCGTGAGCAGTCCGAAGGCGAACAAACCTAACAGCGGACCGTAAGTGTAGGAGCAGAGTACGTAGATGGCATCGATGACACTCGTAGAGTTGAGCATACGGAACAGCAGAATGAACGCCACGAACACCACGGCGATGCCCACATGTGCACGGCGGCGCAGACGCTCGTCCTCGGGGCGCTCGCAGATGTCGACGCAGTAGCTCGTGGTGAGAGCCGTGAGCGCCGAGTCGGCACTGGAGAACGACGCCGCCACGATGCCTATGGTGAAGAACACCGTGACGACGGTGCCCAATGCGCCCGTCGCCGCGAACATCGGCAGCAGCTCGTCGCCAGCCGCAGGCAGCGGTGTGCCCTCCTTCTGCGCCAGCATCATAAGCAGCACGCCCAGAGCCATGAACAGCAGGTTGGCTGGCACGAAGGCGAAACCATACGTACACACATCCTTTTGAGCCTCACGTAGCGATTTGCACGTGAGGTTTTTTTGCATCATGTCCTGATCCAAGCCCGTCATCACGATGGCGATGAAAGCTCCGCTGAGCAGCTGCTTCCAGAAATTCTGCGTCGACACCCAGTCGTCCCACACGAACATGCGGCTATGTTCGTCGGCAGCCACCGCCCGCACGGCTTCGTCCACGCTCATGCCCAGCTGCTGCGTCACATTATATATAATAAGGAGCAGCGCGGCGAACATGCAGGTGGTCTGGAACGTGTCGGTCCACACCAGCGTCTTGATGCCTCCGCGGCGCGTGTAGAGCCAGATGAGCAGCGTCATGCCCACGACGGTTATGGGGAACGGTACGCCCACGGCGTCGAACACGAAGCGTTGCAGAATGATGCAGACGACGTAGAAGCGCACCGCTGCGCCCGTCATCTTCGACGTGAGGAAGAACCATGCGCCGGTCTTGTACGACCGCTTGCCGAGCCTCTCCTTCAGATATGAGTAGATGGTCGTCAGGTTCAGCCGATAGTAGACCGGCAGTAGCAGGAAGGCGATGGCGAAGTAACCGAGGATGAAGCCGATGCAAGTCTGTATGTATGTCATATCGGTGCGCATCACCATGCCCGGCACGCTCACGAACGTGATGCCCGAGATGGAAGCGCCCACCATTCCGAACGCCACCATGTACCACGGCGAGCGTCGGTTGGCGCGGAAGAAGGTCTCGTTGTTGTCGCCGCGTCGTGCGGTGAGGCGGCTGAAGAGCATTAGAGCCGCGAAGTAGGCGGCTACGGTGAGGAGGATTGTCATGTTTTGGTTGATATAATAGGAGGCTACAGCTTTCTTGCCGTAGCCACACTGCTTGCAGACTTTTGTTGCTAATGGCTACGGCAAGAAAGCTGTAGCCTCCTACAATTTGCCCTTGTTAACCCTCGATTTGAGGTGGCGTGGGTATGGCAGGATGCCATACCCTCCTATGTTAAAAATTACAGGTTGTGCTCAGTGAGCCAGCGCTCAGCCTCGAGCGCAGCCTTGCAGCCTGAGCCTGCAGCCACGATAGCCTGACGGTAGTTCGGGTCGGCGCAGTCGCCGGCAGCGAACACGCCCTCCACGTTAGTGCGCGGCGTTCCGTCAATAGTCTTGATGTAGCCAGTCTCGTCGCAGTCGACGAACGGGCGGAACACGTCGGTGTTCGGCTTATGGCCGATAGCGAGGAAGAAGCCGTCGATAGCGATGTCGTAACGCTCCTCGTCGGGCTCGCCCTTGCGCTTCACGAGGTGAGCACCCTCCACGCCGTCCTCGCCGAAGAGTCCGAGAGTGTTGTGCTCGTAGAGAATCTCGATCTTCTCGTTCTCCTCCACGCGCTTGCGCATTACGTCAGACGCACGCAGGAAAGGCTTGCGCACGATCATGTACACCTTCTTGCAGAGACTTGCCAGATAGAGAGCCTCCTCGCACGCTGTGTCGCCGCCGCCCACTACGGCAACGGTGCGCTTGCGGTAGAAGAAGCCGTCGCATGTGGCACATGCGCTCACGCCCTGTCCGTTGTACTTCTTCTCGTCGTCGAGTCCGAGATACTTTGCGCTTGCTCCGGTAGCGATGATCACGGTGTCAGCCTCTATCTCCGCGCCCGTGTCTGTGGTGAGCACGTAGGGCTTCTGCGAGAAGTCGACCTTTGCGATTGAGCCTTCGCGCATGTCCACGCCGAAGCGCAGAGCCTGCTGGCGCAAGTCCTGCATCATCTGATTGCCGTCCACGCCCTCGGGGTAGCCGGGGAAGTTCTCTACGACGGTAGTCTGTGTGAGCTGACCGCCAGTCTGAATGCCGCAGTATTCTACCGGGCTGAGGTTGGCGCGTCCAGCGTATATTGCAGCAGTGTAGCCTGCCGGACCGCTGCCCACGATGAGGCAACGCACATGTTCTCTATTTTCCATTTCTATTGATTTGTTTTGTTGTTACGGGTTGTTACAGGTGTTATGTTGTGGTGTTGAGGTGTTGAGGTGTTGAGGTGTTGAGATTTGTTGTGTTGAGATGTTGTTAGGTTGAGGTGTTGAGATTTGTGGTGTTGTGGTGTTGAGGTGTTGAGGTGTTGACATATCTCACCATAACACCATCTTTCATATCTCACCATCTCACCACCTCAACATAACACCATCTTTCACATCTCACCATCTCACCACCTCACCATCTCACCACCTTTTTACAGCAGTTCTTCAATCTGCTTTGCGATATTGTCGAGGCTCTCTGTCGGTTCGAATCGAGCCACTACCATTCCGCGCTTGTTGATGAGGAACTTTGTGAAGTTCCACTTTATGTCGGCTGTCTCCTTATAGTCGGGCGCATCCTTGGCGAGTATCTCCTCGAGCACCGGTGTGAGCTTGTGTGCAGGGTCGAAGCCTGCGAACGACTTCTGCTCCTTGAGGAACTTGAAGAGGTCGTCGGCGTCGTCGCCGTTCACCTTCACCTTCTTGAAGCGCGGGAACTCGGTGTTGTACGTGAGCTTGCAGAACTGGTGTATCGACTCGTCGGTGCCAGGAGCCTGTGCGCCGAACTGGTTGCACGGGAAGTCGAGCACCTCGAATCCCTGCGCATGATACTTCTCGTAGAGCTTCTCCAGCTCCTCGTACTGCGGTGTGAAGCCGCATTTTGTAGCTGTGTTCACAATGAGCAGCACCTCGTTGGCATACTCCTTCAGCGACACGCTCTTACCTTTTCTGTCTTTCACCGAGAAATCATAAACAGTCTTCATCTTTCTTTTCTTTATTTGTTTAATGTGTTCTTTTGATATCCTTTTGTCTCGGGGTATTGTTTGTTGTTTCGGGGTGTTGGCTTTAAGTCTTGTGATACAGACTTTAATTTTACAAAGGTAACGATTTTATTGGATAATACTCACTATTTGTTCTCATTTTTTTCAACTTCTTAACTCCGAACCTTATAGACTACGCGTCGTGTTCCGTCCGCCACCCGATCGGATTCCGTTCGCCACCCGATCAGATTGCGTCCGCCACCCGATTGGATTGCGTTCGCCGTCCGATCAGATTCCGTTCGCCGTCCAATCAGATTGCGTCCGCCACCCGATAGGATTCCGTTCGCTGCACGATGGTGAAAGTACTGAAAAAGGCTGACGTTTTAGCCGCAAAACGCAGCTAAAACATCAGCCTTCTATACTGTTAGAGCTATGTCAAACGCTCTACTTCTTGTTCTCTCGGTAGTATTTCAGTCCGCCCTTCACGTTCTGTATGAGGGCTTTCGACGAGTAGGTGGCACCGCTCACGCCGTCCACCTTCATCTGCTCCGCTTCGTCGACACTCTTGCCCACGAACTTCTTCAGCAGTGTCTCCGCCTGCGCGAACACCGAGGGCGTATCCTGGTTGGGAAGTGCCACTATCTTCTGCACCTTGCCATTGCGGATGTATATCTTCACCGGCGTCTTGCCCTGGAAACCGCGCGCCTTCACTATCGACGTAGTGTTGACTACGGCGGTGCCCTTCTCGTACTTTATGGCGTTCTTGCTGACGCAGAAGCTCATAAGGGCGAAGGAGCAGAGAGCGATGATTAAGGTTCTTTGCTTCATAATTTATTATAATAATAAGTTGAGAGTTGAGAATTACTTCTTGTCGTACGCGTGCAGCGGATAGTCGGTGGTGTAGTGCAGTCCGCGGCACTCCTTGCGCTCGATAGCCTGACGTGTGATGAGGTAGCCCACGTTAATCATGTTGCGCAGCTCGCAGATGTCGCGGCTCGCCTTTACGCGCTTGAAGAGCTCCTCGGTCTCCTCGTAGAGCAAGTCGAGGCGGTCCCACGCACGCTTCAGGCGCAGGTCAGAGCGCACGATGCCCACGTAGTTGGACATTATCTCGCCCACCTCCTTCACGCTCTGCGTGATGAGCACCTTCTCCTCGTTGGTCATCGTGCCCTCGTCGTTCCACTCCGGCACCTTCTCGTTGAAGTCGTACTCGTCTACGTGCTCCAGCGAGTGCTTGGCAGCTGCGTCAGCGTACACCACAGCCTCGATGAGCGAGTTGCTCGCCAGGCGGTTGCCACCGTGCAGACCCGTGCAAGAGCACTCGCCGATGGCGTACAGGCGCTCTATCGACGACTGTCCGTTGAGATCTACCTTTATGCCGCCGCACATGTAGTGGGCTGCAGGGCGAACGGGGATATAGTCGGTGGTGATGTCGATGCCTATCGACTTGCACTTGAGGTAGATGTTCGGGAAGTGCTTCTTTGTCTCGGCTGGGTCTTTATGCGTAACGTCGAGGCACACGTGGTCGATGCCGTGTATCTTCATCTCCTTGTCGATGGCACGCGCCACGATGTCGCGTGGAGCTAACGAGAGGCGCTCGTCGTACTTCTCCATGAACGACTCGCCGTTCGGCAGGCGCAGTATGCCACCGTAGCCACGCATCGCCTCAGTGATGAGGAACGCAGGGTGAGTCTCGCCCGGGTGATAGAGCGCCGTCGGGTGGAACTGTACGAATTCCATGTCCTTCACCGTGCCCTTTGCACGATATACCATTGCCTCGCCGTCGCCCGTAGCGATGACGGGGTTGGTAGTGGTCTGGTATACGGCTCCGCAGCCGCCCGTACACATCAGTGTCACCTTACTCAGATACGTGTCCACCTTCTGCGTCTCGGGGTTGAGCACGTACGCACCGTAGCAATTAATATAAGGTGTGCGACGTGTGACGCGCGCGCCGAGGTGGTGCTGCGTGATTATCTCCACGGCGAAGTGGTTCTCCTTAACGTCGATGTCGGGGCACGCACGCACAGCCGCCATCAGTCCGCGCTGTATCTCGGCGCCCGTGTCGTCGGCGTGGTGCAGGATACGGAACTCGGAGTGTCCGCCCTCGCGATGCAGGTCGAACTCGCCGTCCTCCTTGCGGTCGAAGTTCACGCCCCATTTCACGAGCTCGGCAATCTGCTCCGGCGCATTGCGCACCACTTGCTCTACGGCACGACGGTCGCTGATGAAGTCGCCCGCTATCATCGTGTCTTCTATATGCTTGTCGAAATTGTCGACTGCAAGATTAGTCACTGAGGCAACGCCTCCCTGGGCAAACGAAGTGTTTGCCTCGTCAAGCGAAGTCTTGCAAATCATGCACACCTTGCCTTTGTGTGCGCGAGCTACCTTCAAAGCGTAGCTCATGCCGGCAACTCCGGCACCAATAATCAGAAAGTCGTATTTAAAAACCATCTTTTCGGTATTTATTCTTAGACGTTGCAAATTTAGAGAAAAAAAAGAAGACACAATAAAGTTGTCTATTTTTTTTTAATGAATAGAAAAAAACGTTATATAACCCGTTGGCGGAATTAATTTAGCGCATA
>NZ_JH379395.1:22169-41780 GCF_000235885.1 Leyella stercorea DSM 18206 | reverse complement strand
GAGCCGTGACACAGTTCTGTTTACACTACCTCCGGCATCCAATACAGCTTGTGCTTCTTGTGAAAACTTCAAAGGTTCTGTTGGAGTGAATGAATTGCCATCTGGTGTCTGAGCTTCTTGCTCTGTAAATATGTCTTGTATTGTTCCTTCTTGCTGAGGCTTTTCCTCTTTCACTTTGCCCATGATGAAGTCGTGCATAAAATGACTCTCGAAGTTGTCTTGTGCACCTACCTCTTCCTCGCTGAATGGAATCCAATGGTTAGTGCCATGTTGGCTTTGGATGTTGTTTTTTTCATTGAATAACGTGAAGACTAAGCAGTCGGATAAAAAATGTTCGTTGCAATTCCATTCCTTATTTGGATATAGAAATTGGTCTCGGTCATTTACCCATGTTGCTTCGGTACAAAGTCTGACACTGAAATAAACACATGATGGTATGACATTCTTTCTTGTTATCCAAGTACCTTTTACCTGTTTTAGGTCATTGGTAGATGGTGCTAAAGTCAAGAACACACCTCTGTTATTTTGGAAGTCAGTTCCTAAGAATCGCAGGTATCCAAGATGGTCTCCTTGTTTGTCGTAAAACTTTCTGAACCAGTCTATGATTAGTTCGCCTCCCTTACAAGAATAGATGTTCTTGCTGCCAATCATATTGGCTTTGCTGTCGTAAACATCAGCAATGCAAGATACGAACTCTTCCTTCTCTGCAAGGTGAAATATTTGGAAACCATATGGGAAATGCCCTGTTACATTATCGAATGTGTTTGCTGGAACGATAAACATCCTACTGAGCTTTGCTTGGTATTTAGCTCGAAATCCAGAAAAGTTTGGACCTTGTAGTGCTTTCAGTTTAGAGAACAAGGCAAGTATGCAATCAGGAATATCATTTGCTATTCTTGCAAAGAATTGTGCGAATATCTCATTGCCTGCTCTTCCAAGTTCTTTCTTGTACTTGTCTTTTGTAGAGGTGCAGGCTAATCCCTTTCGGTTGCTACCCGTTCCTGTAACTGTTCTTGCATTGCTGGCTTCTGCACAAGGTGGATTGATATAAATAATAAGTTTCTTGCGTCTTTCTTCATTTGTTATGATGTCTTTTAGACCAGGAGGTAATTTGTCGAAAGAGTCATTGAGAAAGTCAAATTGAAATACATGACTATCCAAAAGGTTGGCAGTACCGACCTTTTCCATATTAGCAATTCTGTCGTGTATAACATCAACGTCTGCTTGGTCTAATGTGCTTGCCCAAATTTGATATTTGTTAGTAAGGCCAGCAAGAAGGTTCCCTGTGCCAGCACAACAATCCCAAATGTAATATTCATCTTGCCAGTCTTCTCCCAAATCTTTAGCGATGTATTCTTGTGAGAGTTCTACCCAGCATTGAGGTGTGAAGAATGAACCTTTGCGCTCTCTGATGTCTTGCGGAACAAGTAAGTCTCTACGATTAGCAATATATTCCCAGTATTCTTTACGTGGAGGGCGGACGTAGAGATTCCAAAATTGGTTGTGTGCAATCTGGTTGTCGTTGAACTGTGCTTTCTTAGAATCGAAAAGCCCTGCGGAGTCTATCTTACGGTCAAGTTCATAATGATTCTTCTTCAGCAATACATATAGCCTATCTCTAAGGGTTGTGTTTTCCTTAGAGAAGATGTCTGCAAGAAAGAAATCCGCGTCAATAATACCATTTTGTTTAGCTTTTTCCCAATCAAGTGTGATAGAAGGTTTGACCTTTTCCACCCATTTTCTGTAGATATAAGTGAAATTATTCTTTGTTATATTGATACCATTAGTTGACTGCTTCCCCAACTTGAAATTAGAGCGAATGAACTTTCTTAGCTCCTTTTCATCTTTATGTAGGTAGAAGAGCCTAATCTCCTTTTTGAGTTTCTCTTTCAGCAAGTCGGAGAGCATGTGAAACTCTTTGGTGCTATGGTTGGAGGGAGTGACATTCCAGTTGAAGTCATTCTGATAGAATACACTTACAATGTTATGATATTCGATAAAGGCAATCTTTTCTTCATCGAAGGCTCCAAGATAGCGAGGTGGTAAGTATGATTCGTGTGTATGGGCTTTACCTATGGTAATGATGAGTTGCACGAAAGATGCATAGATATCTTCCGTGTTTCCTGCTTTAGCTTCTGCCCATAAGAAATATTCTTGGTCGGATAGCTCGTCCCCACTTGATCTTTTTGTTGTTACAGCAAAGTCTATGTCGCCCAAGATAGGTGTCGCATCATAGTCTTGAAAGAATTCTTGGCGAATTTTATTCTTTACTTCCTCTTCACGTATTTTATTTGTTGCCATAATTATTTGTCATTAAGTTATTCAAATAGTTTTCTTAAATCCATGTTCAAGAAAACTTCTGGTGAGATACCTTTCTCGCCTACGATAAATATTGCCGACGGATGGAACAGATTGCGAAAACGCTCTAAACCCGTGGTATAAGCCTCTCCATTACTTTTTACTTCTATAGCTATGAATTTCTGATTCTTCTTAAGGATGAAGTCAACCTCGTCGTTGCCTTCTCGCCAGTAAAAGACTTCAAAACGATGGGTAAAAGCTTCGCTTAATATGTAGGCTCCTATGGCGGATTCAAAGAATTGTCTCCATTGCTTACTATCAGAAACGGCTTCTTGAAATGTTAAACCTAATTGAGAACTCAATAAGGCATTGTTGTACACTTGGTATTTAGGAATGCTGGCACGTTTGCGGGCTACATCTATAGAGAATTTCTGTAGTCCCGTGACAAGTCCGCTATCGCTCAAAAGATTTAGATAGCCTGCCAATGTAACTGTGTTGCCAGCATCTTGCAATATTCCCAGCATTTTTGTTAGAGAAAGTATCTTACCCGAATAAGCTACGCTCAATTCGAAAGTTTGACGAAGCAGAGCAGGCTTTCCTATTGGAGAATCCATCAAGATGTCCTTGTTTATAGTAGCATCAATGATGGCTCCGCTAACATAGTTCTTCCAACGTTCTTCGTCACCAATAAGCATGGCAGCTCCTGGGTAGCCTCCAAAATAGATGTATTGTTCAATAGTCATTCCAAAGGCTTCTTTCATTTCTGGATAACTCCAATGGCTCATTCTGATTTCCTCATATCGTCCCATGAGAGATTCTGCCAATCCTTTTTCTAATAACACCCTTGATGAGCCTAATAATGCCACTTTGATGTTGATGTGATTTAGACTATCAGCGTCCCATTCTTTCTTTACATATTCACTCCAGTTTTTAAGTTTTTGTATCTCGTCAATAACCAAGATCATTTCTTCAAGTCCTTGTGTGCGCATTTGAAGACGCGCATTATTCCAACAATCGCTAATCCAAGTGGAAGATGTTGAAGGTATGGTGTCGGCAGAATAGAAAAGAAACGGTTTACTTAAATCATCCAATACTTGCTTGATAACGGTAGATTTTCCAATCTGTCGTGGTCCCATGATTACTTGGATGAACATTCTTTGTTCACCTAATCTATTGATGATGGTATCATATATCTTTCTTTTGTACATGGTCTGTTGCTTATAGATGATAATGTGATATGTATAGTCTTATTATATTTAATTGGGGCTTTTCAAGTTGTTTTACTCAGCATAATGAATAATTTTACTCAGTCGGCTGAGTAATTTTACTCAACAGACTGAGTAAAACTCCATCTTTCGATGGCAAATATAGAACTTTTAGCTGAAATAACCGCATCTGGCATGTATATTTTTGATTATTTTACAAAAGTATTCTTTGGAATTACTCATTAAAACCCAAACAAAATCCACTCTTCTTATAACAATCTTATGGAATGATGGGGAGTTTCAGAGAATATCACAGCGAAACACGGCTAACTCAAACAGTTTGTTTACGCATTGTTTACGCAGAAACCAAAAACAGCGACCTACGCCGAAGCGTAAGTCGCTGTAATAGAAACGTGGACCAGCCTGGGCTTGAACCAGGGACCTCCAGATTATGAGTCTGTTGCTCTAACCAACTGAGCTACAAGTCCGACTTAACCTATGTATTAGGATAAGTTTGCGACTGCAAAGGTAGTGTTTTTCGGGAGAAACGCCAAATATTTGGAACTTTTTCTGCATAAAACAATAAGAAAGGAGTGAAAAAACACTGAGAAAGGGCTGAAAAATCATTAATAAACGTTATGTTTTGGGGAGTATCGGGTGGGTTGATGGGGTGTTTGACATTATTTTAACTACTTTTGCAAGCGTATGCTGATGGTTCGTAACGGTCGGTGCGGATGCTCGCGACGGTAGATGCGGATGCTGAAAACAAAGGAAATTCATCAAGATATGTAGCATAACAGAAAGGGTGAGAGGCAGAATATTCATATTAACCATACTATTTGTGTTTGTCGTAAGTGGCGTTAGAGCAGACAATCGCAGTTACACGCTTCAGACTATGAAGCGCGTGTTCAGTTATGCTGCCTCGGTGGACACGACAGAACACAGCCCGAAGGAGGGCTATGCCTACACAAAGTACGCCATCCGCACGAACCGTCGCAACGCTGTGCTGCTCACTGTGCCGTCGATGTTTGCCATTGCAAACGCGAGCAGGCGCGAGGTGTTCGGCGAGACATACAACCATATGAGGATTGATGCGGAGGGAACGGTTTCCGCCACCCGACTGCTTGAAAGTTCGACGACGACGCGCAAGTCGCAGCCTATGCCTACCGTGCTCAACTACCTCACACCGCTCATCAGCGAAGAGATGCTTATCGACGGGCGTATCATCTCGCCCTTCTTCCAACGCAACCGCCGCTACTATCGCTACAAGGCGCAGAGCTTCACGCAGGGCACGGCACTCGTGAACTTCACCCCACGTCAGAGCAGCACGCAGTTGGTGAGCGGTTGGGCACAAGTGGACGAACTGACGGGACGCATCATTGAGTTTGCGCTCGACGGCGAGTACGACATGGTGCGCTTTCACCTCTCCACGACCATGGACGAGGAGGAGGGACGCACGCTGCTACCCAAGGAGTGTACGCTGAATGCGCGTTTTCTGTTCCTCGGCAACGACATCACGGCAGAGTACACTACGATTTACGGGTTGCCCGACTGCGGTATTGACTCGCTCGCAGAGCGTGACGACACCACCCTACTCGCTCGCGTGCGCCCCATTCCGCTCACCGAGCACGAGGTTTATCTCTGCCAACAGAGCTACAACGACAATATTCTTAACGACTCAACGAGCAAAACGCATGGGAGCATATTCAACAGACAGTTGCTGACGAACGTCGGCGAGACGCTGATGGGACGCATCGGGGGCGACATAGGTAGGGACAAGCGCGGAACATTCAACATCGGTCCGATACTGAACCCTCTGCAGTTCAGCTACAGCAACCGACGCGGTCTGACGTACCTGCTCGACGTGCAGGCGCAGTACAACTTCACTGCCAACCAGAAGATGCAGGCACGCATAAAGGCTGGTTATGCCTTCAAGCAGAAGCAGTTCTACTTCAACATTCCGATCACATACTACTTCAGCAACCTCCACAACGGATACGTGCAGATGGAGTGGGCAAGCGGCAGGCGCATACGCAACTCGTCGGTGCTCGACGCCATCAAGGACAAGCACAACGACGCCATGAACTGGGACAGTCTGAACCTGACCTACTTCCGCGACCATAGTCTGAAGCTGTACGCCCACTACGACCCTACGCCGCGTTGGGGCTTGGAGGTGGGAGTGATGGGGCACCGCCGCACTGCCATCCAGGACACGGGATTTGAGGAAGTGGGTATGCCGACGACATACATCTCCGTAGCACCGATGGTGGAACTGACGTACCGACCGATAGGCTATGCAGGTCCGATACTGACCGCCAACTACGAGCGCAGCATCAACGGCTTCATGGGGGCCAACATCGACTACGAGCGCATGGAGTTCGACGCACAGTACATCCATCGTCTGTCGGCTCTCAACTCGCTGCAGATGCGACTGGGCACGGGCTTCTACACACATCGCAGCACGGGCAGATACTTCCTCGACTATCGCAACTTCCGCGAGAACAACATACCAAACGGATGGAACGACAACTGGTCGGGCTCGTTCGAGCTGCTCAACTCCAACTGGTACAACGCCTCACAATACTACGTGCGTAGCAACGTGACGTATGAGACACCGCAGCTCGCACTCTACTGGCTACCCTACATAGGACGTCTGTTGGAGAAGGAACGCGTGTACGTCAGCGCGCTCTCCGTGAGTCACCTCACGCCCTACTTAGAATGGGGCTACGGTGTGCAGACGCGCGCACTGTCGATAGGTGTCTTTGCGTCGCAGAAGAAGTGGAAATTCACGGATGTAGCCGTGCGCTTCAGTCTCGAACTGTTCAACCGCTGGTAGGCGTAGGCGAACGCCGGAGAGGCTCGCGCCGACATAAAAAGGCACTATTCCTTTGCCATTCGCCTTAAAATCAGTATCTTTGCATATATGAGAAACGAATATTGCGCAACAATCGGGTTCTTCGACGGTGTACATCGCGGTCATCAGTTTATGATTGACAGTCTTACGACCATGGCACACGCACAAGGAAGGCAGTCGCTCGTCATCACGTTCGACCGCCATCCGCGTCAGGTGGTACATGCCGACTACGTGCCACAGCTCATCACCACCACCGACGAGAAACTGCAACTGCTCCACACCACCGCAGCCGACCGCATAGAGGTGCTTCACTTCGACACGCAGATGGCGCAGCTCTCGGCATACGAGTTCATGCGTCAGGTGCTGCACGAGAAGTACGGTGTGGCGATGTTGCTCACGGGCTACGACAACCGCTTCGGGCACAACCGCGCCGAGGGTTTCGCCGACTATGTGCGCTACGGCGAGGAGATGGGCATGAAGGTGCTGCAGAACACGCCGATAGACATCGACGGGCTGCGTGTGTCGTCGTCGCTCATACGCCGTCTCATAGTCGAGGGCAACATCACTGAAGCCAACAACTGCTTGGGTCACCCCTACTCTATCACGGGCAGCGTGGCGCACGGCTTTCAGGAGGGCCGCCGCATAGGTTTCCCCACGGCGAACATCGTGCCCGAAAGCGCAGAGAAGCTCGTGCCCGGAAACGGTGTCTATGCCACAAGGGTGAGCGTAGAGGGCGGCGAGTGGATGCCGGCGATGCTCAACATCGGCACAAACCCTACGTTCCAACGGCAGCAGACCACCATCGAGGCGCACATCATCGGCTTCGATGGCGACATATACGGCAAAAAGCTGTGCGTGGAGTTCGCCATGAAACTGCGCGACGAGCAACGCTTCGAGAGCGTTGAAGCACTGCAGAAGCAACTCGAGGCTGATAAGAAAGAGGTGCTGATGGTATTATGTTGAGATGTTGTTATGTTGAGGTGTTGAGATTTGTACTATTGTCAACACATCACCACCTCAACACCTCACCATCTCAACATCACATCTCAACATCATACCTCAACACCTCAACATAACAACATCTCAACATCATATCTAAACATCTCAACATCATATCTCAACATCTCAACATCAAAATATGAAAAAGCGAGAATTACTGAACGTGGCGTTGTACCTCTTCGCCTTCCTTACGATACAAGCGATAACTGTAGCTGCAGCAATGCTCATAAGCCAATCGAGTGGCATGACGGCAAGCACCACAACCATCACAACACTCGCAAGCAGCATTATCACCATCGCACTGTTCTACAAGCTGCGCTGGACACCCTGCTCGGGCGCATACATCAACACACGCCCGTGGTTCACGATGTTCTGGGTGGTATGCCTCACCATAGGCACCATAGCTCCACTGGCATACCTCACCGAACTGCTCGGCGTAACGCTGCCCGACACATACAACGAGATGTTCAAGGGCATCATGCAGCATAAGCTTGGCTTCATCACCATTGGCATCATAGCGCCCATCGCCGAGGAATACGTGTTCCGCGGAGCCATACTGCGCGTACTCTGCGACATAACGGGCAAACACCGCCAGTGGGTAGCCATAGTTCTCTCGGCAGCACTCTTCGCCACCGTTCACGGCAACATGGCGCAAGGCATCGGAGCGTTCCTCTGCGGACTGCTGCTCGGCTGGATGTACGTGCGCACGGGCAGCATCGTGCCCGGTGTGGTCTACCACTGGGTGAACAATTCAACAGCCGTGCTGCTCTACCGTCTCATGCCACAGTCGGCAGACATGCAGTTCGCCGATTTCTTCGGTGGCGACATGAAGCGCGTGGCACTCGCCATCGTCTTCTCGCTGATGATATTCGGTGCTTCCATGTTCCAGCTCAACCTGCGACTGCAGAAGCCGCAGCAATAATCACCATATCAACCCAACACCACCTCACCATCTCAACACCACACATCATGCCCGATTTCAGAGATATCACCGTCAGCCAGTCAGTACGCTTCTGCGACGGTAGCCACATTGGCAACGACATACTCCTACTCGACGAAGTGGCGAAGATACCCATTCCGCGCGAGCCACGCCGTATGCAGTGTCTGCTGCTTGCCATGTGCCTGCGTGGCACCGTGAGCTACTACGTCGACTCGGTGAAGCACAACGTTGAGCCCGGCGACCTCATCATCATCAACCAAGGTCGCTCGGTCTACAACTGCACGCTCTCGCCCGACTGTCGCGGCATAGGCATACTCGTCGACTACAAATTCTTCAACGAGACGATAAAGAGCGTTCACGAGCTGTCGTCGCTCTTCCTCTTCGCACGCAACCACCCCGTATTCCGCCTTCCGAAGGAGCGCTTCGACTTCATCTACGAGACATTCTTCCGCATAAAGGCGAAGATTGACGAACCAGAGAACCGCTTCCGCCGCGAGATGGTGCAGGCGATGTTCCTCGCCATGGCATACGAGCTGTCGAACGTCATCTACAGCGTGCAGGCGCAGAACGATAGTTGCAACACACGTGCCGAGGAGATATTCACGCAGTTCATAAAGCTCGTCGAGAAGCACTTCCGCTCGGAGCGCCGCGTGGGTTGGTACTCTGAGCAGCTCTGCATATCGCCAAAGTATCTCTCCGAGACAATCAAAGCCGTATCGAAGCGCACGCCCAACGAGTGGATCGACTCTTACGTCACCATCGAGCTGCGTATGCTGCTGCGCAACACGCAGAAGAGCATTAAGGAGATTGCGCAAGAGCTGAACTTCTCCAACCAGTCGTTCCTCGGCAAATACTTCAAAGAACACACCGGCATGTCGCCGTCGGAGTATCGCCGCAGCTGAGAAATCTTGATAATACTGCTCATAATAGTGTATATTTAAAATAAATGTTCGCTTTTTTTGCGAATATTAAATTAAACACTTATCTTTGCAAGCATAAGACAAAAGAAATGGAAATCAAATTTGAAGAGGACTATCTCCGAGAATTATATTATGAGGGAAAAGCGCACAATAAGAAATATCGCTTTCAGCCTCAAATCATAAAGAAATACATTAGAGTGATAGACTTGATGGAATCATTAAGTTGCACTGAAGACTTCTACCGATACAAGTCACTTCATTATGAAGCACTAATCGGTGACAAAAAAGATCGTGAATCAGTAAAAGTCAATGACCAATACCGAATAGAGTTCCGCTCAGAAGTTATTGGTAATGAAAGAAAGATTACGATCTGCAATATTTTAGAGTTGTCAAACCATTATAAGTAAATATAATTATGTCAGATTTAGGTTATGGTTTTTACCCTACTCACCCTGGTGAAGTAGTAAAAGACGAATTGGAGGAGAGAGGCATATCACAACGTAAGTTTGCAGATAGCTTAGAAATGGGCTACAGCGTACTGAACGAAATACTTAATGCTCGTCGCCCAATCACCACAACTACAGCATTGATGTTCGAAGCGGCTTTAGACATCCCTGCTGATTCTCTCCTAAAGATGCAGATGAAATACAATATGCACACGGCAATGGAAGATAATTCACTGCACGAAAAATTGAAAAATATTCGCCGTATTGCTGCTGTATTTTAAAGACTTCAATAATACAACAAATAAAATCGCCTCGCTTGGAGATGATCTCCAAGCGAGGCGATTTTTTGTATTAGGGATGTCCGATAACACCAAGGGGGGTGCACTTGTCTCCGCTCGGCTTTGCCGCTTGCCAGAGCAAGAAGTGCACCAATGTTACGTCAGTTCACTTATTGCTTTGTTGGTGCACTTGAGACAAGTGCACCCCCTGAATAACCCCTATAATAAGTCTGTATGCGAAAAAATCCTCCATATCTGCCAGTTTTGCCGTAACCCACAGATTATAAGAACGATAAAGGCTGGAAGATGAGCCTTGGGAGCGTGATATCTCCCAGCCTATCTTCCAGCCTTTTCTGGTTATCTTCCAGTTTTCTTTACGAAAACGGTTTACTTTCCGACCTTGTTACTTCACGATCTTAACGCCGTTCACAACGTACACACCGCGCTTCAGCGAGCTGAGCGATGTAGCGTTCTTCATCACGAGCTTGCCGTCGATGGTGTAGACATCAGCAGGATGCTGAGCGTCGATCGTAATGCCGTGGATATCTGTCTGGCAATCGTCAGATGTAGCAGCCGCCGATTCGCCACCGGTGTACACAGCCGATACGCTGTAGCGTGTAGGCTCTGCCTTCGGGTCGAAGTTGATGTCGTAAGATGTTGCAGTAGCCGGAAGCTCCTTAATCATCTTGTCGTTGCGATATACACGGAAACCCTCAAGCTTGCCGAAGCCTGCCTTGTAGACGATGTCGTCGAGCATGAGCATGTAAGCATCAGCCTCAGGTGTTGCGCAACGGATAGCGAAGTAGCTTGCGCCCTCCGGCAGGTCTACTGTGTAAGAATCCCACTTGCCACCGCTGTGTGTGAAGGTCTTTAACAACTTGAAGTCTGCGTGGTCGGCAGTCTTGTCAGAGTAGTAAACCTCGATGGTCTGCGGATAGCGGATGTTCATCGGGTCGGGCTGACCGTTGTTAGCCCAGAAGAGCACAGTCTGCGCCTCGCCAGAGAGCATCGGCGAGATGAGCCAGTTGTCAGCGTCGTAGTAAACGAACTTCTTGTTGACAATCTCGCGAGCGAACATTGTCATCAGACACTTCTCGCCACCGTGAGGCTTAAGAGAGAAATTCTGCGAAGTGATACCTTCCTGGATAGCTTCCGGGTTGAACACGATGTAGTTATAAACTTCGTTCTCGTGCGGGAAAGGCATACCCTGCGATCCCCACAGACCACCGGTCTCACCACTCTTGATAGAAGAGTAGGTAGTCCAGTCGCCGAACTGGTTGATAGTCCAGTTGTCGTAGCTCTCGAATGTCTCGCGAGTCTGGATGCTTGCCGATGTTGGTACGCTCCAGTTCATGGTGAGCTTGCTTGTAGCCTCGTCCTTTGTAGCCGAGAAGTTCTCTGGCATCGGGATGCCCGACTCAGTCAGTTCTACTACAAATGCAGTGCTGTTGTCTGCCTTGTACTGGTCGGCATCATACTCTACGTCAGCATACAACTTGAATGTCTTCGATGTGTTGGTAGCGTTGTTCTTTACATTCACAACGAACGACTTGCTTGCGAGTGGCTGGATAGCCTCTGCTACGGTCTGCTCGAACATGATGTCATTACCACTTCTGAGCTGCACGCGGTAGTTAGAAGCAGCCTTCTCGCCGTTGTTTGTCACGGTAACGGTAGCCTTACTCCAAGCTCCACGCTTCATCTTGGCAGGAGCCGAGATGCTTACAGCGAGGTCGTTGTCGTAGATATTGTGTACGTTTACGTCGTCGATACGCACTACGCCGTATGTGTCTGCCTTACCCACGAAGGTGAGGATAACGTAGTCTGCCTTTGCCATCTCTGCCGGAATCTTGAACAGTGAGCGGTGCCAATCCTCTGCCTTACCGCTAAGCTTTGAGTAGTCGACAGTGCCGATGAGCTTGCGTGTGCCGTCAGGAGTCTGTGCGTACACCTCTATGCTGCAGTTCTTTCCGCTTGTAGCGTTGTGGCTGAATATCACAGCCGGGTTGCTTGCACCGGCGAGAGCTATCTTACCAGAGCTAAGGTCGGCTGTGCCACCCTTGCTGAACGATGTGAACACGCGGCAGTTGTTGTCGCCGTCGCTTGAGGTCTGGGTGTTATGCAGGAAGCCGATGCCACCCTCCTCGTCGAGTGTAAGCGACCACCAGAGGTGTGCATTCTCACCACTCACGAAGTTAGAACGGAACGGCAGAGCGTAAGGCTTGCCAGTTACAACTGGCGATGACATTACGCGCTCGCTCTCGCCCTTGCTGTTCTTAGCGCCTACAGAGTAGAGGCGTACAGCCTGCTCGCCTTCTGCTGTATTGAACTTCTCGGTGTATGTGTTCTCTGTAACAGAGCCGAGGAGCTGCTGGCTTGTTACGCCGTCAGAGATGCGCACACGGTAAGCGTTGTATGTTACGTCGTTGGTGAGCACAGCACCACCATTTGCGCCTTGTGTAGAAGCCTTGTCCCATGTCAGCTTAACGCCAGTCTTCACGTCAGCAGCCTTCACGTTTGTGAGTGGAGCCGGTTTGTCGAGACCTACGTAAGCAGCAACAACAGTCGGGGTGCCTGCACCGTCGGCGGTGTAAGCAGTGATGGTGTAGTTGTTGAAACCAGCTACTGGTGAGTTGTCGTCGCAAGAGAGTGTTGCGCCCGACTTACTTGAGCCGAACTCCTTAACGGTCACGCCGTCGCGAGTTACTACAACCTTTGTGACAGCAGCAAGTGTTTTGCCTGCAACGGTCTTTGTCGGCAGACGGAAGCTGATGTTAGCCTTCAGTGCGGTTGTCGGGTCGGGAGTGATTTTTACGTTCTCCACTGCAGCAGGAGCATTGAGGTGACCATTGTCTACGATAGAGAAGTTCTCTATATAGATATAGTCCATTGCCTTGTCGCTGATAGCGTGAATACCGAAGTAGAAAATTTGAGCAGCAGTTGTGTTAACCGTGCCATCGTATGTAGTGCTCGTAGCTGGCAGCTTTGTTGCTGCAAGGAATTTATTTGTAAGGTTCTCCACCTTATCCTTATTGCCCCACTTTGCCTCTATCTTCTCGGGGAAGTAGGCACTTGAGCTGCGTGCTGTGAATGATACCTTATAAGAGTGGTTAGCCTCAAGCTGTATGGCAGGAGTGATGAGCCAGTCGTCAGCAGCCTTGCTGGATGAAGCAGGGTAGTATGCGCTATGCTTACCCTCATGCCACTTCCATGTGTTATCATCGCCGTTTTCATCGATAATATTAAAGAGATCCAATGACTCCTCTAAAGAGAAGTCCTCATAATAAGGCGGCACGATGTTGTCGCCGTAAGCCACAGCACCAGTGCGACGCTCTGCACCACGCTTCGCACCGTTGACGGGTATGATGCCGTAGTAGTAGTTGCGCAGGTGCTTGTCCTTGATAGTCTCCGAGAACGACAGACCGCTGATGTTAGTGCCTACGGTCTTAGCGTCGGGATAGCGCACGATGTCGTAGCGCAGGTCGCCGAGGTAGCCGTTGTGTACGGCACCCGAGGGCTTGCCCCATGTGACGGTTGCCTTGCCGTTGGTGTCAATCTTCAGACGTGCGAACGACACCTGGTTTGGTTCGTCGTAGCCTACGTATGCTGTTGTCTTGGCAGCCTTACTCTTGCCTGCGGCGTTAGAGAGCGTAACGGTGAAATTGTTCAGACCCTCTGGAGCTGTTATCTCCTTAGTGATTGAGGAGTTGGCAGGCATTGTGCCGGTGAGTAGTTCTGTCTTGCCTGAGCGTACCAAGAAGGTAACGTCGCCGCTGAGCGTCTGTCCGCCGTACGTCTTCGCTGGTGCAGATATAGACACCGAACCCTTTGTCAATCCGTTCTCGAACTTAACAGAGAAGCCAGTCGGTGTGCCAGGTGCTGCTGCGTCGGGTGTTGCCTCAGGTATAGCCAAACCGAGTATCTGTGCATTGTATTGGAAGTTGGCGATGAGTGTTGCCTTACCGGTCTTGAGGTCTACCGAGTAGAGCGCAGCCTTCTTGTCAGCATCGTATGCAGCCCAGTAGAAGGTGTCGTCGTCCTGGTCGATGCCACCACTCTGCGTGTAGCTCTTTTCTGACGACGGTGCTACGTACACACCGGTCGGACCGATTTCGGTCTCTTCGCCAGTGATGGTATTCAGCTCGTAGAGCACACCGTCGGTAGCCACAGCGTAGACGCGCTCCTCAGAGCTTACGCCCATTGCCACGAACTTGTGTTTTGACGGAGCGATTGTGGTGCGCTGCATCTTGTCGTAGTCGATGATACCGAACTCGAACGACGAAAGGTCGTTGGTATAGAACTGACCATATACCTTGCCGGTGAGCTGGCTTGTAGCGGTAGTTGTAGCGATTAGTTCAAGCTTTGAAACCAACTCCGGTGCAATCTCCTGATGCCATTTGTCTTCGGTATTGAACTGATAGTAGGTAACAACAAGCGAGCTTGATGCCTGGTTTCTTGTGAAGTGTACTGCGTGGTACTTACCATCGTAGTACGACCATCCGCCGTTTGGCGACATTCTGCTGTCCAAATCTTCCGTCTTGAGGTCGCGGAAGTTGCCAGCTGTAGCTGCGTCGAACTCCATGTAACCAATCTGCTTGCTGGCTGTAGGGTACTGCGTAGCGTTATTCACATAGCCCCAGAGGTTGCGGCTGGCTGCACGTGCTGCTGCCTTTAGCGGACTGAGGAAATTAGCACCCGACTTCGCAGTCTGTGCTTTGGTCTGTGCCGATACCGGACAGGCTGCCATAGCTAAAGCTACAGCAGCTATCACAGAGGCAACAGAGCGTCTGTTTCTTCTGTTCATAATATAGAATTTGATGTAAGTTGTTATGTCTTTGTCGATTAAAGCGGATTTATTTTGCAAATATATATATAAATATGTATACAGACAAGCATAAAAGGTTTATTTAACACAATAAGCCTTGTTGACATCGCGCATATTCAACAAATCTACAACAATGTTCACAATACTTACATTCGTGAGGCACACGAGGCCCGAGCAGAGTATGACCGCAGCGAAGCGCGAATACTGTCCGAGCAGAAGCAGCAGTCCGTTCTCTGCACCGAACGTGAAGAGTGGCTGGTCGGCAGGCGCATTGAGCATCATGGCTATCGCGCCTCCGCCTAAGACGACTCCGAGCACGAAGGCAGCAAGCATGGCGTAGCGGTAGCGTCTGATGCAGGCTTCTTCGTGCTGCTTCAGATACTCCACTGCATCGAGGCGCTTCTCGAGTTTCCGGATGAAGGCGTCGCTGTCGTCGAATGTGGGTCGGGCTGCGAGGAAGAGTTCCTCAAGTGCTTTATCTTTCATCATACGTTCAAAATGGTTTTAAGGTTGTCTCTGCCGCGCGAGAGTTGTTTCTTCACGGCGTCTTCCGAACTACTGGTGATGCCAGCAATCTCCTTTATCGAGTAGCCGCTCATGTAGAACATCACCACCGCCGAGCGCTCCTTGGGCGAGAGTGTGGCGAGTGCCATGTACAGTTCCTGATGGCGGAAGGCGGAGTCGGCTGTGGCAGCTGATGGCATGGCGCTCAGTGCTTTGAGGTCGTCGAGCGTGCGTGTACTCGCCTTGTGGTTGAGGAAGGTGTTGCGTGCTATCGTGAACAGCCACGCGCGGAACTTGCCCTCGTCCCGATAGCCAGCTGACGAGAGGTAAGCCTTCACCAGCGTCTCCTGCGCTATGTCGTCGGCATCGTCGCGCTTACCGCAGCAGAGGGCGAACAGAAAGCCTCGCAACGCCTCCTGCTCGCTCTTCACCAGTGCTATGAATTGTTCTCTCGTCATAGGTTGTTACTCTTACTTCATGTTCTGCTCCTCTGCCTCCATCTCCTTCTCGAGCATACGGCGACCTACGAAGTAGCTCACGAGGAAGGCGATGCCGATGGCTATCAGTACTGTGCCAGCAATGATGAGAATTTCCTTCTGCACGCTGAGGAAGAAATAGAGCAGCACGAAGGCTACGCCCATAAGACAGCAGAGGCAGCCGTGCTGCAGATTGGCGAGCAGCTTCTCCTTGATGAGCTTCTCCGACTTCTTCAGGTTCTTCATGAGCAGTTCCACGTCGATGTCGGGGTTCTTCTCCAGTGCGGCGAGCACTATCTCCTTGCGGTTGCGCTCGGATGCCATAGCACTCTTGAACACGATTGCTACAACGGCGATAGGGAGCACTACTGCCACTCCTATCGGAACTAAAAGTTGTACTAACCAAAACATAATCTTTTGTCGTCTTTAATTGTTATACTTGTTGTTCTATTCTATCGCTTCTTGCTGAAGCGGTTCATTTATATAACAAGCGACACGGGTGAAAGGTGACATTGCAGCAGCAAATTTACTGATTATTTTTAGAAGGAGAGTGTATCAATCAGAAAGAAGGCTGCTACAGCAATAAAAAAACAGATGGACAAGTGCCCTGATTGATTGGTTGGTGTACTGATTAAGTGGTTGGTGCACTTGATTGGTTGGCTGGTGCATAGATTAAGTGGTTGGTGCACTTGAGACAAGTGCACCCCCTAAGGGTGCGCATCGGTCGGCGCAGACATCCGCATCGGTCGGCGCAGACATCCGCATCGGTCGGCGCAGACCGCAGAAGTATAACTATAACACTGCGTTTACTATGCTTCAGCAGTACTAATGCTGAGCTATGCCCCAGTGCTTGAGCTGCTCGAAGTCGATATCGGCGAAGCCTGCCTGTTGCAAGGTTACGGAGCGGTTGTGGTCGTTGAGATAGTGGCGCTTGCTGCTGCGGAACGCAGGGTTGGCAAGCGACTGTGGCATTACGTCGGCGACGCACTGCGCACTGATGCCGGCGATGGATAGCATCGTCGGGAACACCGATACGCTCGACTGCACATCCTTCTCGCGGTTGGCGTTGAGTGCCGACACCACCTCAGGATACTCGGCGCGGTACGACGCGGAGGTCCAGACGATGAGTGGCACGTGTATGCCGTGGCATGAGGGCGTGGGCGAGGCGTGGAGGAAACGCTTGCGATAGTCGTCGAAGATGTTCTCGCCGTGGTCGGAGGTGTAGAGCATTGCCGCCTGCGCACCGCTCTTGCCGAGCATCGTGATGATGCTGTGCAGCACGAAGTCGGTCTGCAGTATGGTGTTGTCGTAAGCGTTCAGCAGCGACGGGCGGTTCTTGGCTTCTGCCTCGGTGGGCGTGTCGGGCATGAACCGGGCGCGATGGCGCGGATAGCGGTCGCGGTAGTTGAAGTGCGAGCCGTAGGTGTGCAGCACTATCAGCTCCTTCTTGCGCTTCTTGGCGAGGATGTTCTGCACGTAAGGCAGCAGACGCTCGTCGCTGGTCTGCGCCGTGACGTCGCCTGTGACAACGCTCACAGCCGAACGGATGAACACGAAGTCGTCAGCCTCGTCGCCGAAGAAGTCGATGAACGAGTGGTTGGGCTGCTGGTTGGAGATGAACGAGGTGTGGAAGCCAGCCTCGCGGAACGCCGTGATAAGGCTTTTCTCGCGGTACAGACGCGCGTGGTCCTCGGCTGAAGCGGCGGCGAGGAGCAGCGGCACACTCTTGTGCGTGGTGTTCGACTGCGATAGCACGTGGCGGAACACGCTGAGTCCGTCGGTCTTTGAGAGCAGCGGATTGGTCTCGCGCTCGTAGCCGTAGAGCTGGAAGTTGTCGGCGCGCGCCGTCTCGCCTATCACGAGCACGTACACCTCGGCAGAGTCGGCTGCGTGAGCCGAACGTGCACCGAAGCGGAAGTCGGCTACATCGTTGCGATAGTCGGCTATGCGGCAGCTCTCGTGGCAGGCGAGATAGAGGTTATAGAAGATGTTGGCTGGGTAGACGTGGTCCTCGGCACGATAGTCGAAGTCGCTGTCCTTCGGATAAGCCACATAGCTCAGTGCTATGAACACTGCGCCCACAGCCATGCCATAGCAGGAGTAGCGGCGCACGCGCTTCAGGAACGCCTTGTCCTCGGTGCGGTGGCGTGCCCACGACATAGCGGCGAGCACGAGCAGCGGCAGGTAGAGGATGAAGACAGTAGCCACGGCTGGCACAAGGTTGTTGAGCAGTTCCATCGCCTCACCGGGGTTGGTGGTGACGAGATTGAGGAACATGTCGACGGCTATCACGCCGCGACCGAAGAGGTAGAGCAGCACTATCTGGAAGGCTGCGAAGAAGATGATAAGGAACATACACCACACCTGGCGACCCGTCTTCGCGGACAGCGTCATCAGCAGCGCATAGAGCGACACGGGCAGCACGATGTTGGCTATGCAAGCCAGCACGGGCATGTGCTCGGTGAAGCAGAGTGCCACGTTCGGAATGGCGAGCGTGAGCACAATGTAGAAGAAGAGAAAACGGGGAGAGGTGAGGAGAGCTAATATCTTTTTCATAATTAGAACGCTTCGTTGATATTGAATATGAAGCTGTGCTGTCCCGACTTGCCGAAGCCGTAGTCGAGTCGCACGTTGACATTCTTCTTGAACTCCCAGCGGTAGCCCACACCCATGTTCGGCAGTATGTGCTTCAGCTGTATCTTGCTAAACTTCGGGAAGATGGTTCCGGCACCTACCCACGCCACCACACCGTTGCGCTTCCATACATGCTGACGCAGCTCCACCTGCGTCTCTATCTTATGGTTGTCGCGATAGCGTCCTTGGTAGTAGCCGCGCATCGAGTAGCTATCGCCGAGCTGCGCGAGCATCGACCACTCCACATCGCCGAAGTTGAACTGCGTACGGAAGTCGGCAGCAAGCGTGGCACCCTTCCACAGATGCGTGTAGCCGTCGATGCGGAAGTCGGTGGTGTAGGAGTTGTATTTGTTGCCGATGAACTTCGGGCGCATGAGCTGCATGAACTGTATGTACATGCCACGCTTCGGCGCAGTGAGGTTGTCGCGCGTGTCGTATATGGCGGTCATGCCGGCACCGAAGTTGAGCGTCTCTGTGCGTTCGCCACCAAGCAAGTCGACACGGTCGAACTTAGTGCCGCGCACATAGTCGAAGTCGACGGTAGGACCGATGAAGAGGTTGTCGGCGGTGCGTATGAGCCAGTCGGCTTTGAACTGCGCCTGCCAACGCTTCATCTTACTCTTGTTGCCATCCACATTGCCCATGTCGTAGCCCCATCCCCAGATGTAGCAAGGGAAGGAATAGAAGTAGACGGTGTAGTTGAGGCGGTGGGTGTCGCGTGGAAACTTATGCGTGCCGCGCACACCGAGCATGTAGAAGCCTACGGTAGACACGTCGCCGAAGAGCGACACATTGCTCGGAGCCGACAGCGAGTCGGTAGGATCGGAACGATAGAGTCCGGCAGCCACGAGTCCGATGCCGAACTTGGTGTCGGAGCTGTAGTGCGGTCCGCCGATGACACTGAAGTCGAAACGTTTGTTCTTCTTCTCCTTGTTGGCATCGTTGAAGTAGGCAAGGAAACGACTGAAGATGTCTTTCTTCTTTGCCGGTCTTGCAGCAATGGTGTCAGCAACAGCAGCAACCTCACTGGTTGCTGCACTCGCTACAAAAGTGGTATCAAAACCGAACGGCTCTGTAGCCCAAACGGGCTGCAGAGCTATTAAGAACAGAAATAATATCGCTTTAAAGGGGCGCATAACCTCATATTTTTTATTAATAATTAAATAGTATTCTTGGCTTAAAAGGCTTGGATATATCAACATATCAACACCTCACCATCTCAACACCTCACCATC
>NZ_JH379395.1:0-22159 GCF_000235885.1 Leyella stercorea DSM 18206 | reverse complement strand
CAACACCTCACCATCTCAACACCTCACCATCTTAATACACCAGTCCTACGTTGTCTACCCAGAAGGTGTTGCCCACGGTGCCGACATAGGCTCCGCCGTGGCTCGACGAGAACTGCAATATGATGTGTGTCGGTTTGGCGTCGGCATCAGCCCAGCCGGTCTCCTTCACCAGCACGCTCTTTCCCTTAGAGTTGCGTGCGTAGTCGGTAGAACGCAGTCCCATCATCGACGCATCATAGAATGGTTTGCCGGTGATATTGCCGTAGTGAATCTCATAAGTGGCATCCTCAACCCATCCGTTGGTCGACTTGCCGTACTTCACTACCACCGTGCCCACGCGCTGCGCCGTGATGTTTCCCTTAGCATCCTCATGGCGTTTCTGGAGGAGCAGCAGAGCCACACAGTAGTCCTTGCCCGGAACAGTGGTCACTGCCGAGAAGCCGGTCTGACGGATGCGCTTGGCGTTGCCCGGCACCTGCACACGATAGTCGAAGCGCAGAGCCTTCGGACGCAGGGTGAACGGGATACCGAAGTTGAGTGCCTTCGGACCTTCCTTTGTGCCGGTGATAGGCTCCTTCATGTCGCCGAGGAAGATGCTGCCAGCGGCGAGCACCTTAATATTAATAAGACCAAGCACCTTGCAGGTCTCGATATGGGTGGTCATTTTGACGCAATGTCCCGAACCGCGGTTGTCGCGATACACCGAGTTGTTGGTCTTTGTGATGCCCGACACCTTAGCCATCACGTTGCTCGTGCCCCAAGGCGATCCGCCGAGGTTTACGTATGGGTTGTTGCCCGTGAGAGCTCTGTTAGGGCCTATCTCGTAAAGGGTTTTCTTGCTACCACCGATTACTGACGACTCGTGTATTTGGCGCGTCACCCAAGTATCGAAATTGCCATACTTGAACAAGACGAACTTTCCTTCGGCACTTGCAGAAAGACTACAGAAAACGCAAAGCATTGTCACAATGCACGATTTGAACATAAAATGTTTCATATACTTATGATTATATATTGTGTGCTACAAAAACATGAATAACAAGCAAAAAGCCGTATCATTCGGCACAAAGATATACAAAAAAGGCAAATGTGAAAACTTTTATATTACAAAAGTTTTCCATTTGCCTTAATATTTAATGTCTGTCAACACTTGTAAGGAAATAAAGACAACTTTTAGTTGCTTTTATACCAACCGCGTTTTTCTGCTTTTGTTTCAACCGCATTTATTTGCCACTAATCAGCTCAACGGCTTTGCTTACGGTGTGATTGTGCTCGTTCATCAGTCGGAAGTACTCGTTCATGTCCCAGATGTCGCGAGCGATAAGTGCTTTCAGTTGTACGCGAAGCATAGGCAGCGTGTTGTTGCGCTCTTCGTCGTCGCGCGGTTTCACCTTCTGGCGTTCAGCCTCAGCAAAAAGACTGTCGACCATGGCTTGCGGCACTTCAAAGTGCTTCATATAGTCGTCGAACTTCGTGTACTCCGCCTTCAGCTCCTCGCGATGGTTCTCAACATAGCGCAGGGTGGCGTTGATAACGAGTGAGCGTGCAACAAGCTGACGGTGGAACGCTGTATATTGAGTGGTGTCGAGCGGCACGAACACGTCGGGCATGATGCCTCCACCTCCATATACGGTGCGGTGCTTGCGCAGAGTGTAGCAGCGCAGCGAGTCGTTGAAGTGGATTGAGTCAGCCGAGTAGAGCTCGCCATGCTTGAAACGTTTCTCTATATCTTGCGCATAGTCCTCCTTTTCGCCTTTCGCATACGGCTTCTGTATGCAGCGACCGGATGGCGTATAGTAGTGGGCGATGGTGAGGCGTATCATTGAACCATCGTCGAACTCGATAGGACGCTGCACAAGTCCCTTTCCGAACGAGCGACGACCTACCACTGTGCCACGATCCTGATCCTGGATGGCACCCGTAACGATTTCGGCAGCCGATGCCGAATACTCGTTGATGAGCACGTAGACCTTGCCCTTCAGTAGTCTGCCTCCTCCACCTGCCTTGTACTCTTGACGTTTCTGAGCGCGTCCCTCGGTGTACACCACGAGGTCGCCCTTCTGCAGGAACTCCTCTACGATGCGCACCGCCGACTGCAGATAGCCACCGCCGTTGTCCTGAAGGTCGAGGATGAGATCGCGCATACCAGCCTTCTGCAGCGAGTCGACAGCGGTCATAAATTCGCCGTAGGTGGTGGCACCGAACGAGCCGATGCGCACGTAGCCAACACGCGGACGTATCATGTAGTAGGCATCAAGCGTGTGTACGGGTATCTTGGCACGCGTAACGGTGAACTGCAGCAGGTCGGGCACGCCACGACGCTGCACGCCGAGCTTCACCTTCGAGCTACGCGGTCCGCGCAGACGACGCATGATGTCCGCACGATCCATCTTAACGCCTGCTATCGTAGTGTCGTTGACGGTGATGATGCGGTCGCCGGCGAGTATGCCCACCTTCTCCGACGGACCCTTGCGCACAGGCTGTATGACGAGCAGCGTGTCCGAAATCATATTGAACTGCACGCCGATACCGTCGAACGAGCCTTGCAGTGGTTCGGTCAGCGACTTTGTCTCCTTGGCAGTGGTGTACGAGGAATGGGGGTCGAGTTTCTCGAGCATACCACGTATGGCATCCTCCACGAGTTTCTGCTCGTCGACCGAGTCGACATAGAGGTTGCTGACAGCCAGTTCGGCTATCTGCAGCTTCTTGAGTGGGTTCACACGCTGCGCGAAAGCGGCTGCGCACAGCAGCAGTAAAACCACTGCACCCATTCCCATTTTCCATGAGAACGGGTGCTTTGTGTTATGTTTGTCTATACGTTTCATTATCTGAGTTTGTTTTATGCCAAGTCTTCGTCGGGCAGGTCTTCCTCAACCACGAGGTTGTCGATGATGAAGTTCTGCCTCTCCATAGTGTTCTTGCCCATGTAGTACTCGAGGAGCTTCTGCACCTGGTCGGTCTTGTGAAGTGTCACCTGTTCGAGTCGCATCTCCGGACCGATGAAATGTGCGAACTCCTCCGGCGAGATTTCGCCCAAACCTTTGAATCGGGTTATCTCCGGGTCGGGTCCGAGGTTGCGTATCGCCTGCTGGCGTTCGTCCTCGCTGTAGCAGTAGCGTGTGATGAAGTCGCTCTTCTTCTCCTTACCGGTGAGGCGTGCGTCGGCATCGGTCACTACCTTCTTATCCTTTATCTTCGTGCGACGGTTGCGCACGCGGAACAGCGGTGTCTGCAACACGTAGACGTGTCCCTTCTTGATAAGGTCGGGGAAGAACTGCAGAAAGAACGTGATGATGAGCAGGCGGATGTGCATACCGTCGACATCGGCATCGGTCGCCACTATCACCTTATTATATCTAAGCGTGTCGAGTCCGTCCTCTATGTCGAGAGCAGCTTGCAGGAGGTTGAACTCCTCGTTCTCGTACACCACCTTCTTTGTCAGTCCGTAGGAGTTGAGCGGTTTTCCGCGCAGCGAGAACACGGCTTGCGTGTTCACATCGCGGCTCTTTGTGATTGATCCGCTGGCAGAATCGCCCTCGGTGATGAATATCGACGACTCTTCCTTGCGGTCGTTCTTCGCGTCGGAGTAGTGTATGCGACAGTCGCGCAGCTTGCGGTTGTGAAGGTTTGCCTTCTTCGCGCGTTCGCGTGCCAACTTCGTAACGCCAGCCATCGCCTTGCGCTCACGCTCGCTCTCGGTTATCTTCTGCTGCATCACCTCCGCCACGTCGGCGTGTATGTGCAGGAAGTTGTCTACCTCAAGCTTCACGAAGTCGCCAACGTACTTGTTGATGCTCTCGCCTCCTGGTGCCATCTGCAGCGAGCCGAGCTTAATCTTCGTTTGGCTCTCGAACATCGGCTCCTCTACGTTCAGCGCGACGGCAGCCACGAGTCCGTTGCGTATGTCGGTGAACTCGTAGTTCTTGCCGAAGAACTCCTTGATGGTGCGGGCTATGTGCTCCTTGAATGCGCTCTGATGGGTGCCGCCTTGCGTGGTGTGCTGTCCGTTGACGAAGGAGTGGTACTCCTCGCCGTACTGGTTGGTGTGCGTAAAGGCTATCTCTATGTCCTCACCCTTCACGTGTATGATGGGGTAAAGCGGGTCGGTGGTCATCGTGTCGGTGAGCAGGTCAGCCAAGCCGTTGCGCGAGAGGATGCGCCGACCGTTGTACATGATGGTGAGTCCGGAGTTGAGATAGGTGTAGTTGCGCAGCATCGTCTCCACGAAGTCGTCATGGAACGAATAGCCGACGAACAGTGTCGGGTCGGGCTCGAAGAAGATGTAGGTGCCGTTCTCGTCGGCAGAGTCCTCGGTGATGTCCGATGTCAGGTTGCCGCGCTCGAACTTGAGCGCACGCACCTTGCCGTCGCGATACGACTTCACCTCGAAGTGTGCCGAGAGGGCGTTCACCGCCTTCACACCCACGCCGTTCAGACCCACGCTCTTCTTGAACGCCTTCGAGTCGTACTTGCCGCCGGTGTTGAGCACACTGACTGCCTCAACGAGCTTGCCCTGCGGTATGCCACGACCATAGTCGCGCACCGACACACGCAGACGGTCGTCGATGTCTACCTCTATGCGCTTGCCGGCGTTCATCTTGAACTCGTCGATAGAATTGTCGATGACCTCCTTCAGCAGCACATAGATACCGTCCTCGGGCAACTGTCCGTCGCCCAAGCGACCGATATACATACCTGGACGTGTACGCACGTGCTCCATGTCGGAGAGGTGGCGTATGTTGTCGTCGGTATATTGAACTGTGGGTTGAATGTTTTCTTCCATTTTATTTCTTAATATCTTACAGCATCCCGAGTATTGTCATCGTATCTTGAGGATGCTATCCGACTTAAATATCCTTCTTGTAGCATCTGCGGCGCTTGTGTATCTCGCGGTTGAGATACTGCCACTGTCCCTGAACCTTCATGTTTGTCTCCATCTCGACGTGGGTCTCGCCCCACTTGAAGCCGAGACGCTGATAGTGCGGTATGAGGTCGTAGAAGAGCAATGCGTTGGCACCCTTCTGACGATACTCCGGCAACACGCCGATGAGGAGCAGGTCGACCACCTCAGTCTTGTGGAACTTCAGCGCGCGAAGGATGTGCCACCATCCGAACGGGAAGAGCTTGCCACCGCACTTCTGCAAAGCGCGGGCGAGCGACGGGATAGATATGCCTACGCCAACCACCTTGTGGTCGGGTGTGTTCCAGTCCTCGATGATGGTGATGAGGTCGAGGTCAGCCATCGGCAGGTACATCTTCACGTACTGCTCTATCTGGCGGTCGGTGAGCTTCGAGTAGCCGTAGAGGTCCTTGAAGGTCTCGTTCACTACCTGGAATATCTTCTTGCCGTATCCGTTCTCGCCGTATATCTCATTGCGCTTCAGCTTCTTCACCTGCAGGTTGTAGCGCTTCTGGATCATCTTTGCGATGGTAGCATACTTCTCCGGCATCTCCTCCGGCACGTAGAGCTTATACTCCACGTAGTCGTTGTCTTTCTCCCAACCGCCCATGCGATCCATGTGCTCCGGATAGTAGGGGTAGTTATATGCCGTAGCCTGAGTGCCAAGCTGGTCGTAACCGTAGAGGAGCATTCCCTCGGGGTCCATATCGGTGAAACCGAGCGGACCGACAATCTCCTTCATACCTTTCGACTTGCCGTAGTCTTCTACTGCCTTGAGGAGTGCTTTAGACACTTCGATATCGTCAACGAAGTCGATCCAGCCGAAGCGAACCGACTCGCGCTCCCACTTCTTGTTGGCACTGTGGTTGATGATAGCAGCCACACGACCCACAGCCTTACCGTCGCGGTATGCCATGAAGTACTCTGCCTCACAGAAGTCGAAGGCTGCATTCTTGTCCTTACGGAAGGTGTTCATCTCATCGAAGTAGAGGTTTGGCACGTGGTAAGGATTACCTTTATAGAGCTCGTTGTGGAAATCGATAAACTTGCACAGGTCGCGGCGCGACTCAACTTTCTTAATCTCTATTGCTGACATTTTAATTGTTTTATTCTTTCACTTTTGTTTGATACACATTGTATGATTGCCTCTTTAGGCAAGCAATACATCTTTATAAATAAAGCCTTTAAAATGCAAAAGTACGGAAAAATGCTCAAACTAACGAAAAACCGGGTAACATTTAGCGATATTTACGAGAAATTAGCAGCAGATGTTCACCTTCAGCGGTGGTTGTGGCGAAGATATACACGTCGCCGCCATCCTTGATTTTGAGGCGTTTGCGCAGTTCTGCGACTGTGAGTGGAAAGTTGCGCGTAGCTATATTGGCTTTCTCTATGCCTACCAACGCCTTGCGTAGCTCGCCCTTGTTCATCGTCGTCACGCGCTCCACAACGAAGCTTCTGCCCGGAAAGCCATCAACGGGTTCGTCGGAAAGAAAGAGATGGCTGTTGCGGCTCACGGGCGACACGCCGTAAGCTGCTGCCAACTCGTCGAAGCAGCCTGCTTTCATGATTGAGGCGTTGGGCTCGTGTAGGAATTTTGAGTTTTGAGTTTTGAGTTTTGAGTTGGCGACTGGAGCCGAGGAGTCTGGTGTATAGACAAAGAGGGAGGAAGAGCCAGAAGCTGTAGAAAGATCCGCGCAATACACCTTCAGTTCGCTCTCTACCACCGTTGAAAGTACGAGCAGCAACTCCTTGCACTCGCCTCCCACCGACACGATGTGCACCTCGCGCACCGTGCCCTGCAAGTCGTCCACCGCCTTATGCCAATCGAGCATAGGCGAGAGCTTCAGCATCGTGAAGCGCGACTTCTCAAGCAGCTTGGGCAGGAGTTGCACAACATCGGGCGTGCAATCGGCAAGCATGACGGTCTTGGCACCGTGTTCATCGCGACGCGCCGGGTCGAGGAACAGCATGGTCTGCGGTTCAACGGTTGAGAGATACTCCACGGCATCTGCACACACTACCGTGGCGTTGTTCAAACCGAGCAACGGAAGGTTGTGCTCAACGATGTGGCAGAGCTGCTCATTGCGCTCCACGTACGTAGCCGCAGCAAAGGCGCATGAGGTGAACGAGAAGTCGACACCGAAACCACCGGTCAGGTCGGTCATGCGGGACGCATGACAGTTGAGAGTTGAGAGTTGAGAGTTGAGAGTTGCAGGCTGCTCAGAAGAATTATTAACTCCTTCCGCCGAATTCTCAACTCTCAACTCTGAACTCTCAACTCGACTCGTCCACTCCATCGCCAAGTTGAGCTTATACTGCGCTGTGGGTTCTGACGAGCACTGCTCCATAGAGAGGTGCGGCGGAAAGATCACGCCATCGCACGCAGCCCATTTGGGGAGCTTACGACGCGCTATCTGCCAGCCTTGTATCTGATCGAGAGCGTAGGGCATGTCAACATCCGGAAAGCGATTTGCTTGAAGCGCAAGCTGACGGATATCACGTTCGCGATATTCGCGTATAAATTCTGCAGTAGTCATAGACATATCATTGTTATTTTTGACTGCAAAGTTAACATATTTAGCCGATTAAATAACTACATCAGAATGAATGTAAATAAATTTCACCGATTTTCTTTGCAGTATAACAAACTTACTGTAACTTTGCAAAAGTTGCACAGAAGACAACAAAATGAGCAACCCCTAAACATAATACCCTAAAGTATGGAACCTATTGTTGACTTTTCAATCCTACCCGCACGTCTGCGCTCAGCCGAGCGAGTCGTAACTGTAGCAGTGGCATGTCCTGCCGACTCTCACACAGAGGAAGTTATCGAACGAAGCATCGCGGAGCAGTTCGCACGCTTCACCCTTGTAGCCAACACGGCAAAGGCTGATATCGCACGCCGATTGGCTGCCGACTATCCCGACAAGGTTACACTCATCGTGGCTGACGACGATGACGATGCGGCGCGCCATGCCGTTAAGGAGGTGCGCGAGGGCAGAGCCGACGTGCTAATGAAGGGTTCGCTGAACACTGACAACCTCTTGCGCGCAGTGCTCAACAAAGAGGAGGGCATACTCATCAAGGGTAGCGTACTCACACACATCGCCGTTGCAGATGTGCCGAGCCTTAACCATTTGTTGTTCTTCTCGGATGCAGCCGTCATTCCCTACCCCACTACCGAACAATACGATGCCATCACACGATACATCACCGACACCTACCGCAGCATAACGGGTGGCGACCGCCCACGTGTGGCACTCATCCACTGCACGGAGAAGGTATCGGAGAAGTTCCCGCTCACGCTCAGCTACGAAGAGCTGAAGGCGAACGCTGCCGCAGGAGCCTACGGCGAGGTGGAGATAGGCGGACCGATGGACGTGAAGACTGCTTGCGACGCAGAGAGCGGAGCCATCAAGGGCATCACATCGCCAGTGGTGGGCAACGCCAACTGCCTCATCTTCCCTGACATAGAGGCAGGCAACACATTCTACAAGACAATAACTCTCTTCGGTGGTGCTACGGTGGCTGGTATGCTCGTAGGCACGACTGCACCCGTGGTGGTGACATCGCGCGCCGACACTGCCGACTCCAAATTCTACTCTTTAGCAACTGCTTGCCTGAAAGCGATTAACAAACAGTAAACTCAAGACATATTCATGAAAAAAATATTTGTGATCAACCCTGGCTGCACCTCTACAAAGGTGGCTGTGTATGAAGACGAACACGCTGTATGGACATCCGACGGACTGCATCCGCAGGAGGAAGTAGACAAGTACGCAACCGAGATGGAGCAGTACGAGTACCGCAAGAACTTCATCCTGAAGCTCTTGGAGGAAGCAGGAATACCTTTGGAATTCGATGCCGTAATCGGTAGAGGCGGTCTGCTGAAACCGTTGCACGGCGGTGTGTATGCCATTAACGAGCAGATGAAGCAGGACCTCATCAACGCCAAGCACAAGCATGTGTGCAACCTCGGTTCGATCCTTGCCGACGACATCGCACAGATGTGCCACTGCCCAGCCTACATGGCTGACCCTGTGGTGGTAGACGAGTTTATGACACGTGCACGCTATACGGGTCTGCCGTTCATGAAGCGCGAGTCTATCTTCCATGCGCTCAACGCCAAGGCAGCCTCGCGCCGCTATGCGCGCAGCATCGGACGCAAGTATGAGGAGATGAACCTCGTAGTGGCTCACCTCGGTGGCGGCATCTGCGTGTCGGCTCACCACGAGGGCAAGGTGATCGATGTGAACAACGCACTCAACGGTGAGGGTCCTATCGCGCCGGAACGTGCCGGAACACTGCCTGCCGACCAGCTCGTGCGACTCTGCTTCTCGGGCAAGCATACTCAGGCAGAGATTATGAAGATGTTAGCAGGCAACGGTGGCTGCCAGGCGCTACTCGGCATGAAAGACATGAAGGAGATATCGCGCCGCGCAGAGGCTGGCGAGGAGCCGTTCCACGAAGTGCTCGAGGCTATGCTCTACACCGTGTCGAAGCAGATCGGTGCCATGGCGGTTGCGCTGTGGGGCAAGGCGGATGCTATCATCCTCACCGGCGGCATCGCCTACAGCAAGTACTGCGTTGAGGAGATAAAGAAGCAGGTGGACTTCCTCGCTCCGGTCATCGTGATGCCAGGCGAAGGCGAGATGGAGTCGTTAGCGTTCAACGCCTTAGGAGCATTGAACGGCGAACTGCCAGTACACGAGTATAGGTAATTATTAATTAATAATTATTAATTATAAATTATAAATTATGAAGAAAGCCCTGCTTCGCATTCGTGCGAGGCAGGGCTTTCTCATTTAAACCTAATCAAAAATTTATATCAACAACAATTCATATCATTTAGTACTAACCAAAATCAACGGTTATTTAACCTCAATCTGGCGAGCAGCCTTCTGCACGTTCTGCTCAACCTTCGGAAGGTCGATTGTGAGCACACCATCGCTGACGTTGGCTGCAATCTTCTCCTTGTCGACATCATCAGGCAAGAGAAGCGTCTGCTCGAACTTGGTGTAAGAGAACTCGCGGCGCAGATAATGCTCCTTCTTATTCTCATCCTTCTTCTCATTCTTCTTCTCCATCTTGATGTGCAGATTGCCGTCGGCATCGATGTTGATGTTGAAGTCGTCCTTCTTCATTCCGGCTGCTGCAAGCTCTACTGTATAATCGTGTTCTGTCTCTTTAACATTTATAGCTGGGGCGGTTGCGTTAGTACGCGGCATAAAGTCGGTATCAAAAAAGTCGTTGAAAACTTCTGGCATCCATGAATTTCTCATTACTGGTAACATATCAAATACCTCCTATTTATATTTTAATTTTTACATTTATCGTTTGCTTGCCTTTGGGCTTCCGTCCATCGGCTTGCACTAATCATAATGCAACTTACGTACCAATGCCGAAATCGCCCATAAAAACAATAAACAGTAAGCAACATTGGCAGTTTGGCGACAAATAGTCAGCTCAGGCGGACATTTTGGCGTGTTTTACTTGCAACAGCAATCGTCTTAAAGAGGCGTTTGCGCGACGCGCACCGACCGACGCAGATGTCTGCACCGACCGACGCAGATGTCCGCACCGACCGACGCGGATGCTCATAGTAACACGGGCGCAACGTTGTTAAAGCAAAAAAAATATAGCAAAAACACTTGGTCGTTTCATAATTAATATGTATCTTTACCCCGTGAATTTAGAAACCGCACACTGAATAAGTTTTGTGCGTACACAGACATTATATATTTCCTATATACTGCTCGCGCGAGCGTAAGTATAACTCGGTTCTCTTCGGTGTTCTTGACGGAGGAAGTGTTGTTGTATTTACGCAATTTTTGTTTTATTACGTTTCTACACAACTCCTCGCTTCCTCTTCGCCAAAGCACCGCAGGTTGCCCCTCAAAGAAGACCATAAACTTTAAAATACTACACCTATGGAACTAAAACAAGCTACTGCCGGCACAATGGAGTCCGGCGACATCATGATTCAGATTGCCCCCTGCGAGAAAGAGGGTCTGAATATTGATTTGCAAAGTTCGGTTGCCTACCAGTTTGGCGACCAGATTCGTAAGGTGATTGTTGAGACACTCGAAGGACTCGGCATCACCCGTGCTGAGGTGCACGCCACTGACAAGGGCGCGCTCGACTGCACTATCCGCGCACGCGTCACCGCGGCTGCCGTGAGAGCAACGGGCAAAGACGTGTGGAAAGACTAACCCCTAAACTTTTTGACCTATGAAACGACTAAGAAGAACTATGATGTTCGTACCGGGAAACAACCCTGGTATGATGCAGGATGCCTATATATATCATCCCGACTCAATAATGCTCGACCTTGAGGACTCTGTGACAATGGCAGAGAAGGACGCTGCACGCCTGCTCGTCTACAACGCGCTGAAGACTATTGACTACGGCACGACGGAAATGGTGGTGCGCATCAATCCGCTGAACACGCCGTATGGCAAGAAGGACATCGAGGCTGTGGTTAAGGCTGGCGTCGACGTGATACGTATGCCGAAGACCGAGACCGCAGAGGAGGTAATAGAGGTGGAGCGCGAGATTGAAAAGGTGGAGCAGGAACTGGGTTGCGTGGGTCGCACACAGATCATGGCTGCACTGGAGAGCACGCTCGGCGTTGTCAACGCCTACGCCATAGCTACTGCTTCTAAGCGCATGATGGGCATTGCGCTCGGCGCGGAGGACTACTGCGCCAACCTGAAGACACAACGCTCACCCGAGGGCATGGAGCTGCTCATGGCACGCCAGACCATCGTGGTGGCAGCTCGCGCGGCTGGCATCGACGCGCTCGACACCGTCTACTCTAACCTCAACGATATGGAAACATTCCGCAAGGAGGTGGAACTGATTCATCAGTTGGGCTTCGACGGAAAGTCGATCATCAACCCGCGCCAGATCGAGATTATCAACGAGGTGTTCACACCGACACAGAAGGCTATCGACAAGGCTCTCGCCGTTATCGCTGCCATCAAGGAGGCTGAGAAGAAAGGCTCGGGCGTAATAGCCGTGAACGGTAAAATGGTTGACCGACCAGTGGTAATACGCGCACAGCGCGTCATCGACTTGGCACTGGCTTCGGGCGTAATTAAACAGGAGGACATAGCATGAGCACACTGAACGAAAGACATACCCTCGCCGAGCAGGTGGCTCAGGCTATGGGAAAAAGCGTATATAATAATGTAGAGGCACACAAGGACATCACTCCGCGCCTCGAACTGCAGCAGAAGAGCCCCAAGCTCATGACGCTCGAAGAGGCTATACGCCACTCGGGACTGAAGGACGGCATGACAATATCGTTCCACCACCACTTCCGCGGTGGAGACAAGGTGGTGAATATGGTTGTGGACAAACTCGCCGAGATGGGATTTAAGAATCTGCACCTCGCAGCGTCAAGCTTGCAGGACGTACACGAACCGCTCATCGAGCACATTCGCAACGGCGTGATCACGGAGATTTCGACATCCGGTCTGCGCGGCGAACTGGCTAAGGAGATTTCGCACGGACTGATGGAGAAGCCGGTGGTGTTCCGCTCGCATGGCGGACGCGGCGAGGCTATCGCTTCGGGCGAGTTGCACATCGACGTGGCGTTCCTCGGCGCTTCTTCTTCTGACCCGCTCGGCAACGCCTGCGGCTACTCGCGCTCGGAGAACGCAAAGAGCATCTGCGGCTCGCTCGGCTACGCGCTGCCCGACGCTCACTACGCCGACAAGGTGGTAATCCTCACCGACGACCTCGTGCCCTATCCTAACACTCCGAACTCTATCTCGGAGCACGACGTAGACTACGTGGTGGAGGTTGAGTCGGTAGGCGACTCGTCGAAGATTGCTTCGGGTGCTATCCGCGACACCAAGAACCCACGCGACATACTGCTCGCTCAGCAGGCTGCGAAGGTGATTGTGAACAGTGGCTACTTCAAGAACGGCTTCTCTATACAGACCGGTTCGGGCGGCGCTTCGCTCGCTGCCGTTAAGTACATCCGTCAGAGCATGATAGACCAGGACATCAAGGCTTCGTTCGCCCTCGGCGGCATCACCGCTCACATGGTGAAGATGCACGAGGAGGGACTCATAGAGCGTCTAATCGACGTGCAGTCGTTCGACAAGGTGGCAGCCGAGTCGCTCAAGAACGACTCGAAACACAAGGAGGTGTCGGCTTGCGAATACGCAAGTATGAACGAGCAGGGTGCGGCTACGCACTATCTCGACATCGTTATCCTTTCGGCTCTTGAGGTGGACGTCAACTTCAACGTGAACGTGCTCGTAGGTAGCGACGGCATCATACGCGGCGCTATCGGCGGACACCCCGACACAGCCGAAGACTCTGCACTCTCTATCATCGTCTGCCCGTTGCTCCGTGGCAGAATACCGTGCGTCGTTAACGAGGTGACAACGCTCATCACTCCGGGTCGCACCGTAGACGTTGTTGTCACTGAGTACGGCATCGCTGTCAACCCGGCTCGACCGGAGATAGCCGAACGCCTAAAGGCTGCCGGACTGAAGATCGTAACGCTCGAGGAGCTTCGCGACCGCGCACTCTCCGTAATCGGCAACCCGGCACCGCTGCCGTTCGGCGACAAGGTGGTGGGCGTGGTGATGAACCGCGACGGATCGGTGATGGATGTCATCAAGAACATCGTTGAATAACTCAAAACTCAAAGAATGATTACGCTTCACGAACTTCTGGCGAGCCGCGACGCACGCCATGCCACACAGCAGAAGCTGCTGGCTGAACACTCGGGAAAGACACTGGTGTGCCTCACCGTTGTCATGCCAGGAAGCGTGAAGCGCAATCATCAGTCGCTCTGTGCGGCACACGCAGCCGTAGAGGCTATACGTGAGGCATTCCATCTCAACGACATGAGCGACGCAGAACGCGAGGGTTTCCTCACCGAGCGCGACCTCAACACGGGCTACGAGGCTTATCTCATCACACCGCTGCCGCTGCTCGAAGCCAAGCGCATAGCGGTAACGATAGAGGACACGCACCCGTTGGGCAGACTCTTCGATATAGACGTTATAAACACCGACGGCATACCTGTCGCAAGAAACGATATCGGAGAAAAACCGCGCCGTTGTCTCGTCTGCGAACACGAAGCACGCTACTGCATGAGGATGCGCTGGCACACGCAGGAGGAGATATGGGCGAAGATAAACGAGATGGTAGACCTTTACACTAAGGCAAGACAAACATAACAAACGACCTTAAACAATCTATGGAGATACAAACCCTTAACCCCACAACACCCCGTCAACGACAACGCATAGAGGCGTTCCTCAAACGCAACGGCTTGCGCTTCGACGACATGCACTACTACGCTGCCATAACAGACGACGACGGAGAGATGATAGCTGGTGGCGGACTGAAGGGCAACGTAATAAAGTGTGTGGCTGTGGACGATGCGCATAAGGGCGAAGCTATCGCCAACACACTCATCTCACACCTCATAGCACACGCTAACGAGGAGGGACATAGCAACGTCATGTTGTTCACAAAACCCAAGAACAGACAACTCTTCGAGAGTCTGTCGTTCCGACTGCTCGCCGAAGCACCCGAAGCCGTACTTATGGAGACGGGCATCGGAGGAATCAATTATATGGTTGAGCAACTGAAAAAGATAAAAGAGGAAGGTGAAGTATGCAAAGAGAATAATCAAGGATGTAAAAAGGAAGAAAAAACAAATCTCAACCCCTCAACCCCTCAACCCCTCACCACCACAACGCCTCTCCGAGGCGTTGTGGTAATGAACTGCAACCCCTTCACACTCGGTCACCGCTACTTGATAGAACAGGCAGCAAAGCAAGTGGAACGGTTGTTCGTGATGGTAGTGAGAGAGGACTGCTCACTCTTCGCCTACGCAGAGCGCAAGGCAATGGTGGAGCAAGGCGTGGCACATCTTAAGAACGTCACGGTGATAGACGGAAGCGAGTACGCCATCAGTCAGGCTACGTTCCCCACGTACTTCCTCAAACGTCTCGACGACGCAGCCGACACGCAGATGCTGCTCGACCTCGACCTCTTCCGCCGACACATAGCACCCGCACTCGGCGCAACCGTCCGCTTCGTAGGCACAGAGCCAACCGACCGGCTCACACGCCGCTACAACCAACTGATGCACGAGGTGCTCGCCGATGTCAGAGAAACAGCCCGACTGGAGAAGAAGGGCAACGCTGTAAGCGCATCGCGAGTGCGCAAGGCAATGGAGCAAGGTGACATGAGCACAATAAGACAACTCGTGCCACCCACCACCCTACCTTATATAATAGCACACCTCGCTACACAAGCACTGCAGGCTGAGCTTGACACCACGCCGAAGCCCGGACTCGTAGACAAGGACAACAACGGAGCGCACCGCGACATGGATTATGCGCTGATGCAACGCAGCATCGACACGCTACACCCCTACTTCGTGAAGCTCGCACTGCTCGGCTGCGCCGATGCTCTGCCCACGCACACCTCCATAAGGGATGTAGGCATTGAAGCGGAAAAGGCTATGCTCAGCGCCACCAACGGCGTGAACACCCACAAAGGGGCACTCTTCTCAATGGGATTGGCGGTTGTAGCAGCTGCTCACGAGGAGAATACCGACTCCCTACAAGCCACAATAAAAGCACTCGCTGCCAGTTTCCCCGACACTAACGGCACGCACGGCAGCAAGGCGAAACTGCTCTCAAAGGGCACCACAGCAATAAAAGGAGCACTCGACAATGCTCGCGAAGGCTACGAGATGCTGTTCGCAGAGTGGCTCCCGTTCTACATCGAACGCAGAAAGGAGCACGATGCGTACACGCTGCACAAGACACTGCTGCGCATCATGTGCGACCTCGACGACACCAATGTCATCTATCGCACCGACTTAGCCACAGCCGAGGAGGTGAAGCAGGAAGCCCGAGCACTGCTCGACAGCTTCTCGAAGGCTGCTCTAAAAGACATGGACCGCCGCTACACCGCACGAAACATATCACCAGGCGGAGCTGCTGACATGCTATCGCTCACCATATTCATCGGAAGCATACAAACATAGGGGGTGCACTTATAGCAAGTGCACCAACCTGCAAACAAGAATACAATTCTAACAATCTAATAACTAAAAACCTTGACATTATGGTAGAACTTATTAATCACGGAGTCTATCTCCTCAATGGTACCAAAGTTTGCGACAATTATGAAGGTTTAACACCTGACGAAGCTCGCGAAAACACTATCACTTACGGCATCCTCCGCTCGCACGACGTGGACGGATCGAAGGGTAAAAAGATGCGCATCCGCTTCGACGCAATGATGTCGCACGACATCACTTACGTAGGAATTATACAGACAGCACGCGCAAGCGGACTGGAGGAGTTCCCGTTGCCTTACGCAATGACCAACTGCCACAACTCACTCTGTGCCGTTGGTGGCACTATCAACGAGGACGACCACGTTTTCGGTCTGTCGGCAGCAAAGAAATATGGTGGCATCTACGTGCCTGCTAACCAGGCTGTCATTCACCAGTATGCACGCGAGATGATGGTGAAGTGCGGCAATATGATTCTCGGTTCCGACTCTCACACACGCTACGGCTCACTCGGCAACATGGGCGTTGGCGAAGGCGGTGGCGAGCTCGTGAAGCAGTTGCTCAAGAACACTTGGGACATCAACGCACCTGAGGTGGTGCTCGTATGGCTCGAGGGCAAACCTAAGAAGGGCGTAGGTCCGCACGACGTGGCTATCTCGCTCGTGAAGGCTACATTCGAGAGTGGCGTTGTGAAGAACAAGGTGCTCGAGTTCGCAGGCCCTGGCGTGAAGGAGTTGCCTATCGACTTCCGTAACGGCATCGACATTATGACTACCGAGACCACCTGCTTGAGTTCTATCTGGATTACAGACGAAGAGGTGAAGCACCACTACGACATACACGAGCGTCCGCAGGACTTCAAGGAACTGAAGCCTGGCGACGTTGCTTACTACGACATGATGATCCGCATCGACCTCTCTTCGCAGGAGGCTATGATTGCTCTGCCGTTCCACCCGTCGAACGCAGTCACAATCCATGAGCTTCAGGCTGACCCGGTTGGCATCCTCACACGCATCGAGGAAGACGCTAAGAAGCGTTTCGGCGACAAGGTGGACGTACATCTTGTTGACAAGGTTGTCGACGGTAAGGTTTACGCTGACCAGGGCATCATCGCCGGCTGCTCGGGCGGCACATACGACAACCTCGCAGAGGCTGGAGCTATCCTCAAGGGCAAGAGCATCGGCAACGACTACTTCACGGCTTCGGCTTATCCGCAGTCGACACCGGTATCAATGGCTGTGACACGCGAGGGCATCACTGCCGACCTCATCGAGGCTGGTGTTGTGATGAAGCCGGCATTCTGCGGTCCGTGCTTCGGAGCAGGCGACGTTCCGTCTAACAACGGTCTGTCTATCCGCCACACCACACGCAACTTCCCCAACCGCGAGGGTTCTAAGCCTGGTCAGGGTCAGCTCTCTCTCGTTGCGCTTATGGACGCACGCTCTATCGCTGCTACAGCAGCCAACGGTGGCGTAATCACAGCTGCTACCGACGTGGAGTACGAGAACACACACAAGCCATACGTTTACGACGAGAAGATATACAAGTGCCGCGTTTACAACGGCTACGGCAGACCACGCCCGGAAACCGAGTTGCGCTATGGTCCGAACATCAAGGACTGGCCTACAATGTATCCGATGCAGGAGAACATGCTCCTCGAGTTAGCAGCCGTTATCCACGACCCGGTTACAACTACCGACGAGCTCATCCCGTCTGGCGAGACAAGTTCTTACCGTTCTAACCCGTTGAAGCTTTCTGAGTTCGCCCTCTCTCGCCGCGTGCCTGAGTACGTAGGTCTGAGCAAGGAGATTCAGAAGCAGGACCTCGCACGCCGTGCAGGTGAGGTAAGCGCAAACATCGCAGAGGCTCTCGCTAAGGTGGGCGCAAAGGCTGAGGATACATCGTTCGGTTCATGCGTATTCGCTAACCGCCCTGGCGACGGCTCGGCTCGCGAGCAGGCTGCTTCTTGCCAGAAGGTGCTCGGCGGCGACGCTAACGTTTGCTACGAGTACGCTACAAAGCGCTATCGTTCTAACTGCATCAACTGGGGTATCGTGCCGTTCACAATCGCTAAGGACGTTGAGTTCAACTTCGAGCCGGGCGACAAACTCTTCGTACCAGGCATCCGCGAGGCTATCCTCACCGGTAAGGAGGAGATTGACGCACAGGTTATCGCACGCGACGGCGTTAAACCTATACACCTCTTCTTCCAGAACCTCACCGCCGACGAGCGTCAGATCCTGGCAGACGGTTGCTTGATGAACTATTATAAGAACAAGAAATAACTCTTAAATCCAAATAACTATGACCGAAAAAATTCAGATGACCACCCCACTCGTAGAGATGGATGGTGACGAGATGACACGTATTTTGTGGCAGATGATCAAGGATGAGCTCATTCTTCCGTTCGTTGACCTCAAGACAGAGTATTACGACTTAGGACTCGTTAAACGCGACGAGACCGGCGACCAGATAACAAAGGACGCAGCCGAGGCAACAAAACGCTTGGGCGTAGCCGTTAAGTGTGCTACCATCACACCTAACCATCAGCGCATGGACGAGTACAAGCTCCATCAGATGTGGAAGAGCCCTAACGGCACCATCCGCTCTATCCTCGACGGCACAGTATTCCGTACACCTATCACCATCCCGAGCATCCATCCGGCAGTGAAGAACTGGGAGAAGCCTATCACCATCGCACGTCACGCTTACGGAGACGTTTACAAGAGCGTAGAGATTCGCGCCGACGAGCCAGGCGTAGCTAAGCTCATCTTCGACGGCGAGAGCGGCAAGCACGAGGAGGTTGTGGTTCACACATTCAAGGGCGCCGGCGTGCTCCAGGCAATGCACAACACCGACAAGTCGATACGTTCGTTCGCACACTCTTGCTTCAAGTTCGCGCTCGACACCAATCAGAGTCTCTGGTTCTCTACAAAGGACACCATCTCGAAGAAGTACGACGCACAGTTCAAGATTATCTTCTACGAAGTATTCGAGGAGTACAAGGAGGAGTTCGAGAAGCGCGGCTTAGAGTTCTTCTACACCCTCATCGACGACGCAGTAGCACGCGTTATCCGCTCTAAGGGCGGCTTCATCTGGGCTTGTAAGAACTACGACGGCGACGTTATGTCCGACATGGTTTCTACAGCATTCGGCTCATTGGCAATGATGACTTCCGTGCTCGTTTCGCCTGACGGCAAGTACGAGTACGAGGCTGCTCACGGCACCGTTACACGCCACTACTACAAGTATCTGAAGGGCGAGGAGACATCTACCAACCCTATGGCTACTATCTTCGCTTGGAGCGGCGCTCTGCGCAAACGTGGCGAGATGGATAACCTGCCCGAACTCGTGCGCTACGCTGATGCTCTCGAGGCTGCCTGCTTCGACACTCTCAACGAGGGTATCGTTACGAAGGACCTCGCAGGACTCATGGAAGGCGTTACTCCGCAGACCAAGAACTCTGCCGGCTTCATCGCTGCCATCCGCGAACGCTTGGAGAAGAAGTTGGCATAAGATGCCAACTCGAAATAGTACAAAGCGTAAACGAATATTACTGAAGTAAGAACCGAATGCTTCAGTGCATATAGTTAAACATTATAAGGGGAGTCACCGCTGGTTAGCACGTCGTACTAACTTGCGATGACTCCCCTTATTTTATTATTGCTGTCTATTCTTTACTTCTTCTTTCTTGGCTTACGGCGCGCCCATCCTTCTTCAGAGAAGTCTGGCTCATCGCCTTTGAGCTGAATGTCGGGGTTGTTGATGAACTGTCGCCAGTCGTCCTTGCGTCCGCTCTCGTAGCGCGACTGTCCGCGCTGACCACGCTGCGAGCGGTTGCGTCCCTCCATCTCGTTGCGACGCTTGGAGCGTTTCTCGTATGGGTTAGCATCGTTAGCTGCGTCCTTACGGCGCGATGTGCGACCACCGTCGCGGTCGGAAGAGCGACGCGAGCCACGCTTTCCGTCGCCACTTGCAGCAGCCGTGTCGTCGGCATCGTTGCAGCGCACGGTGCGGTTGCGGTATGTGGCTCCGTTCAGCGCGCGCATCACCTTCTCGGCATCCTGCTCCGGCACCTCTATGTACGAGATGCGGGCAAGCAGATCGATGTGTCCCACCTCCTGGCGGCCATGCACGTTGCGGTTGAGGAACTGCATCACCTCGCCCGGATAGAAGCCGTCGTCCTTACCGAGGTTTATGAACAGACGGCGATAGCCTGCCTCCGGCGCACGCTTTTCGCGCTTTCTGCCGTCGCGACCCTCGCCACGCTCCTTGCGGTCTCGGCTTGTAGACGGCTTCTGTATCTCAGGCGCATTGGCGTAGTACTTCAGGAACTTGCCGAACTCCAGCGACACAATCTTCTTCAGAATGTCCTCCTTGTCGAAGTATTCGAAGTGGCGGTTGATGTCCTCCATGAACGGTGCTATCTGCTCGTCGTCCACGTCCACCTTCTCAATCTCGTCGATAGCCTTAAAGAGCTGCTTCGAACAAATCTCCTGCGGCGTAGGCAGCGTGCCGTCAACGAACTCCTTGCCTATCACGCGCTCCACTTCGCGCACACGTCCACGCTCCTTGGTGTGGATGATAGAGATTGATGTGCCCTTCTTGCCTGCGCGTCCGGTGCGACCAGAGCGGTGGGTATAGCTCTCGGTATCGCCCGGCATACCGTAGTTGATGACGTGCGTGAGGTCGTCCACGTCCAGTCCGCGTGCTGCCACGTCGGTAGCCACGAGCAACTGTGTGATGTGCTGGCGGAACTTCTGCATCGTTATGTCGCGCTGCTGCTGCGAGAGGTCGCCGTGCAGCGGCTCAGCGTTGTATCCGTCGCGTATAAGCTTGTCTGCCACCTCCTGCGTCTCAGCCTTGGTGCGACAGAACACGATGCCGTAGATGCGCGGATAGAAGTCGACGATGCGCTTCAGCGCAAGGTACTTGTCCTTCGCGTTCACCATATAGTAGATATGGTTGACATTCTCCGCGCCCTCGTTGCGCGAACCCACCACAATCTCCTTATGGTCGTGCAGATAGTTGAGCGCAATCTTCTCAATCTCCTTGCTCATCGTAGCCGAGAAGAGCAGCGTGTTGCGGTCAGCCGGCACGTTGTCGAATATCTCGTTGATGCTGTCGGAGAAGCCCATGTTGAGCATCTCGTCAGCCTCGTCGAGCACCACGTTCTGTACAGCCTCGAGCTTTGCGGCTCCGCGGTGCATGAGGTCGATAAGTCTGCCCGGTGTAGCCACGATAATCTGCGCTCCATGCTTCAGAGCGCGCATCTGGTCGACGATAGACGTACCGCCGTACACGGCAACAATGTTAATACCTTTAATATACTTTGAGAATGACTTCAGGTCGTCGGCTATCTGAAGGCAAAGCTCGCGTGTGGGCGAGATGACGATAGCCTGCGTAGTGCGGTCTGTCGGGTCGGTACGCTGCAACAATGGTATTCCGAACGCGGCGGTCTTGCCCGTTCCGGTCTGCGCGAGCGCAATTACGTCGTTACCATTACCCAACAAAAACGGTATAACTTCCTCCTGAACCGGCATCGGATGTTCGAAGCCGAGTTCCTCAATGGCGCGGCGAATCTCTTCGCTTACGCCCAATTCTTCAAATGTCTTCAATGTGATGTTGTTCGTTAATGCCTGCAAGCCAGTAGCTTTACAAGACTGCTTAATACTAAAAAGGGGTGGACTTAACTCTAATCTGTAGCTGCTCGGTGTCTTCCCCAGCCATGTCACAACGTCGTATCTTTAGCGAATAAGAAATTGATTGAAGACATTTGGGCAGCTTCCCGTAAAATATAAATCCTGAATTCGGGTGCAAAGTTACTGCAAAAATCCGATTAAGCGAAACAAATGAAATTTTATATAACTAAAAAACCAAAAAAAGATTTTGAGGAATAGAAATAAAAAGTGTATTTTTGCAAATGATAGAATAATATAAAGATTTTTCAAAATGGAGAAAATAACTAAAGCAGAAGCATTGAGACGCTGGAATTCTGCCAAAGAACAGAAAAAGGCTATGGTAGAAAAGATGCGCGAAATGCTTTACGATGACTACAAGACGCGAACAGGAGAGGAACCGGTAACATTCAACGTATTGTAATACGTTAATAGAATCAATTATATAGCAAAATAAACGCCCGTGCAAAACACGGGCGGAGAGTGTAAAATAAACTGTGTCAGGCTATA
>NZ_JH379394.1 GCF_000235885.1 Leyella stercorea DSM 18206 | reverse complement strand
ATGCGCTAAATTAATTCCGCCAACGGGTTGTTAAAAATATTCTGCTATGGATATAAAAACAAAAGGAGGGGTGTCAAAACTCAATCAATGTGGGCTGAAAGCCCAACAACCACATAGCCCAGGGCAGCGCCCTGGGTGTTGATTGTATATGTTGAATAGTGCGCCCTGTAAGGGCAACAGCTTAATAATTAGGCTTTTGCCCTTACAGGGCGTGGGGTTAGTGTGGCGCATATTTACCCAGGGCGTTGCCCTGGGCTATGTGCTTTTGCCCCTTCGGGGCGTGCTATTTATGAGTTTTGACACACCACCATTAACAACAGAAATACAAATCATTACAACTATTTGCAATGGCTACGGCAGGAATGCCGTAGCCTCCTACGATGCTTAGCCCTAAGAGCTGTGCTGATTTGCAGGTGGTCTTAGAGGCAGAGTTTGTAGACGTGTGTCTGCTTGCCTGTTTCTATGCGCAGCACGTACACGCCGGGGGCGAGGTGTGATGTTGAGATGGTGAGGTGTTGAGGCTTTGAGGTGTTCTTGCTCTGGCAAGCGGCAAAAGCCGAGCGGAGGTGGTGTGATGGGGAGGTGGTGATCAGCTCGCCGCTCACGTTGTAGAGGCTTACGCTCTTGATGCCTTCGCCGGTGACAACAATCTGCGAGCCCTCGCGACTCACGCTTACGGTAGAAGCCGCAGCCGACTCAATGCTGGTTGGTATGTCGTGGGTGAGTGTGAGCAGGTCGCCCTCGCGCTTGATGTATGTTGCTGGTGCGTCTGCCACCTTCAGCTCCATGTCTTCGCCGTTCTTTGCGCCCATCATCATCACCTTATATATATGTCCGTCCTCGAACGGCACGCTGCTCTTGCGCAGCCAGTAGCTGTAGAGCGGAATGTCGAAGGCAGAAGACACGGTTACGTCATCGTCGATGCCGTTGACAGCCACCGTCTCGCAGAGCTCCACGTCCTCGCACATCATCTTCACGTGACCCTCGTAGCTGAGTTTCTCGTTGGTGCGCAGCAGTACGCCGATTTTAAAGAGCGAAGTCTGCGACATGTCGAGTACGCCCGACTCTACCTTCTGCTCCGAGTTGTCGCTGAAGAACACCTCCACCTTCGCCATGAGCGGTTTCTCCTCAGCCTTTACTACTTCGATGTAAGCTGCATCCTTGTCGTGTATGTTGTTGATAGGGTAGAAGTCGGTCTCCTCCTGGTCGCGTGTCGCTTCGAGCTTCACCTCGTAGCGTGCCGGGGTGAGGTCGGTGGGTATCGAGAGTTTAACAGGTATCTCCATCTCGGTGAAGCCCTCAATCTCCGTCAGCTGGTCGACACGTGTGTTCAGCACCACCTGCTTAGCCTCGTCGAGCAGCTGCACGCGCAGATAGCAGTCGCGTGGCATGCCGTTGAGGTTCTTCAGGTTGAAGTAGGCGTATATGCTTTCGCCCTGCTCTGCATTGGCAGAGAGGCGTGGCTGGTTCATGAGCTGGAAGACGACATTCTCCGTAGAGCAGGTCTCGGAGATGCGTCCCTTGCCGTCGGTGAGCTCCACTTCGATTGTCGGTGCCTTCTTCATGCGCAGGAAGTCGCCCCATGTTCCGTCTTCGCCCATAGCTGCGCATACGGGCACGAGGCGGTAGTAGCCGTTGGGAAGGGCGTCGAAGCTCACCTTCGTTGAGAGTGTGTGCACCATGAGGTTGTCGGTGCCCATGCTGCCACCGTAGTCGCCGAAGATGCGCTGCGTAAATCCGCCTGTGGCGTGGTCGTCCGAGTAAGCCACGCTCTTGAAGTTGCCCTCGGCGTCGTATACAGCCACGCCCACGTCGCCCTTGAACGCCTTGCCCTTGTTCACGAACGAGGTCATCTCTATGGTCTGCTCCTTGTATGCGTCGAACGCCTTGTCTGCGGCATCCTTCATCGTGAACGTGCCGCCCTCGTTGAACATCAGCTGCGGCATGTTCTCAAGCAGTCCGGGGTCTATTGCCGGATACTTGCCGTTGTTCGGGTGGGCGAGTATGGCGGTGATGGCGCGGTTGAACGCGAGGGGTTTGTTGCCGAACTCGTCGCCCGTCTCCTGCAGGCTGAGGTTGGTGAGCGAGAAGTAGGCGTCGCCTCCGCCGTCCCATCCGAAGTTCATGTGGAAGAGTCCGTTCTCGTCGAAGCCGTCGGTGACCCAGGCGTGGCCCGAGCTTGAGCCGGATGGGCGGCCCTCCAGGTAGACGGGGCAGCCACCCAGCAGCTCCTCGCGCAGTATCTCGGAGAAGCGTGTTGCGCCCTCCATCGCCTTTGTCACGTAAGCCGCCGTGTAGTCGAAGTGCTTCTGCAGCGCGTTGTATGCGTTCACACCCTGTGTGCCGCTGAGTGCGGGGGTGTACTGCATGAACGACGCCACGCCGAAGTCTCTCATGAGCAGCGCCACGGCTGCTCGCTGCTCCTTCGTGGGCTGCACGGGGTAGCGGTAGTCGTCGAGCATGTTCGCCCAGTCGTAGTGCGACTGAGAGAAGTCGACGTACACGTCGTCGTCATAGGCAGCCACCTTGTAGCCGTTCTCGCCCTTGCCCTGTGCCGGCCAGCGGTGGTAGCGCATTATCTGCGCCATAGCTGTAGCCACGCAGCCCGTGTAGGGATAGCCGCAGAGCTCGTTGTACGGCTCGGACTGTCCCCACTTGCTCTTGAGCAGCGGTGTGACGGTCTTGGTGAAGAGTCCGGTGCGTGCAGGAGCGTGTGCTACGACTGTTCCCTCCTTCAGCGCCTGGTAGCCCTGCCTGTAGCCTTCGAGCAACAACCTAACGCAGGGATTAGCGTTGAGCGTGTCGAGCGTTTGCTCTTTGCTGTATGCGAGCACTTCGCCCATAGCGTCGTCGCCGGCTACGATCACGAAGCCGCGACCGTCGGCAGCGTTGAAGAGATGGTAGGGTGAGGGGGTGAGGGGGTGAGATGTTGAGGTGGTGAGGTGTTGAGATGTTGATCTTATTCCACATTGTTTCTCTATGAATCGTTTTGCGATCTGCGCCGCCTTTTGCGGGCTGATAGGGTTAGCGTTTGCTGTCTGTAGGGCGATGGCAAACGTGCACATGATTACCGATAATACGGTGCTGATTTGTTTCGGATTATGTTTCCTTTTCATTAGTAATGTTATTGTTGTTGTATGAGGGTGCAAAGTTACTACAAAAAAGTGAAATGCGGA
>NZ_JH379393.1 GCF_000235885.1 Leyella stercorea DSM 18206 | reverse complement strand
AATGCCACATCGTCAGTTCCATAACGCTTCTTGACGAACAATCCCAATGTCAGGCGAGTGTACTGGTAGTTTGGCAGCGTGCCTTTCTTGTAGTCGATGCCGATTCTTGATTCAATGTCCGCAATGATGGCGTCAAGCTGCTTCAACAAGGTCATCTGAGTGTCTGCACTGCATTGAAACAGATCCTTTATCACCTTTGCGTCAAAATCCGTCTTGCGCTCCACAAGTGACTCGTAGGCTGAGTTTATTGCCAGCAACAGCTTGTCAATCTTGGCATTCACTTCCACAGCCTCCTTGCTCTTGCCGTCAAGTCTGCTCTCACGTGGATTCCATAACTTTGGCGTACATGACAACTTGCAACCGAACTGCGCCATTGTTCGGTTGAGGGTGATGCGTCCCATGATGGGAGCCTTACCGTTCTTGTCCAATCCGCTCTTTTTGAGGTAGAGCAGCACCTTGAATTTTTCAACTTTCATCTGCTTACTTTTTTAGTTTGCAAAAATAATCAATCAGTAAGCATTCTCCGTTATTGAAAGTTGTGCAGAACGGTGCAACAAACACTGGTGACAAACTATTTGTTTTTCACCACGTTAGCAGTGCAGGTTTCGGTAACTGACCGCTAACGGTTTGGTAACTGAAATAACTCAATATCCTGCTCGGCTTTGCTTTGCAGCCAATTGGCAGAATTATGAAATATTGCTCATTCTCAACCACTTGCAGTTCATTTCTCTCATCTTCACTTTCCGTTGCTTTTGCTTAAATTGTGCAC
>NZ_JH379391.1:17337-59985 GCF_000235885.1 Leyella stercorea DSM 18206 | reverse complement strand
TATATTGGGAGTTTTGACACGCCCTCCACGCAGCCTTAGTTTCAGCAGTCTCTGCTGCACCTTTTTATATACCCACGCTGCCTTGATACATCCATTTTTGTTATTCGCACCGACCGACGCAGACATCCGCACCGACCGACGCAGATGTCCGCATCGACCGGCGCAGATGTCCGTATCGACCGACGCAGATGTCCGCATCGACCGACGCGGATGCTCGTATCGACCGACGCGGATGATAAAAATAGAGATTTAAAACAAAAGAGGTAACTGTTTGATACATCAAACAATTACCTCTTTGTGGAGCTGGTGGGATTCGAACCCACGTCCAAACAGGGAAACCATACGCTTTCTACATGCTTATTCTGGCCTTCGGTTTTCGTGACGCGACAAGACCCAGACCACCAATCGCGCCCTTATCCTCTAAAACTTCACCCGTGCGGCGAGGCACACACTGGCTATTTCCGATTTACCTGCACCGCTTGACCCTCAGATTCGGAACAACATCCTTGGAGCGATGTCTCGTTCCGCCAAACCTTGTGGCGGAATAAAGCTAATCTACTATACTTCGATTAAGCAGCGAGAGCGTAGTTGTTTTCGCCAATTAAATTTTTGATCACTCTGATTAAGGAGGTAGCCATCGAGACTCCGCATGCTTACGTACCATTTCATCCCGCTGTCAAATCCAGTCAACCCCGAGATGTTATACTTAACTTTGCAAAGTTAGTACAAATGCACGAAACTGCAAAATAAAACTGTAATATTTTGCATGTGTGTGGACAATGTGTGGACAACTTTTTATCGCGGTTCTATTTATATACTGTAGACTGCAGAATGTAAGTTTTATACTGCAGAATGTAAATCTTGCTCGTCTTTTTACATCTTCATTACCCTTCTCTTATTACCACTGTCACGCCGCGTGCAGCCTGCGCTCCCATTACCAGCGCCTGCTCTATGTCGGCAGTCTTTGATGGTCCAGAGATGAATGTGCCGAGTCCGGTTTCTGGCATGCAGATGCGGTCGTATGCCTCGTGCATGTTGTTCACGATGCCGCTCTTAGGGAGGACGATGACCAGATATTCGCTGATGAAGCATACTGCTTTCTCCTTCATGTCCTGCGGAATCCAGACGCAACCATTCTCCGCCACTCCAATCTGTCCGTACACCACTCCTACGTCGGTGCCGTTAAGGTCTTGCGCCTCTGCCACGGTGTCGGGATTGATGGTGGCGATGGTGAGTTCTGCTATGTTAGAGGCGATGGTCTTTGCCTCTGGATAGGCGTTTCTTACGATGTCGTCGAGCTTTTCGTTCGGCTTAGCCATCACCACTTTGCTGCCCACCGACATGCTCATATCCACAAACTGCTTTATCGTGTCGTCGTACGATATGCCGTCTATCGGTGTGTCGGGCATCGGATACTGTTCGTGTGTGTTGCGTCGCAACTTCTCCAATAGTTCGTCTTTGTATGTCATTGTTCTTTCTGTTCGTTTTGGTTCAGTTTTCCTTTCTTCCACATTGTCTGGAACGACTCATTCGCAAATTTCGGCATTGCGTGTCCCACGCCCCACGGATTGAGTGAGCGTATGTGCGTAAGGCTGTCAGGTATGAGGTTGGCAAGAGGAGCCAGACGCAAGGCTGAAGAATAGAGTAGGGGATGATTGAAGAGCTCTTCCATTCCCTTTGACATGCACTTCTTCATCGTGTTCGCCTTGTGCAGCGAGTCGAGCTTCTGTCTCCACATATAGACCTGCGAACCGGGGTTCACCTTAGCCGGGCATACGTTGTCGCATGAGAGGCAGAGCGTGCAAGCACTGACGTTGTCGCTGTAGCGTGACGCATCGTGCAGCATACCAAGGTTGATGCCGATAGGTCCGGGGATGAAGTAGGTGTATGAGTAGCCACCAGAGCGGCGGTATACGGGGCAGGTGTTCATGCAGGCTCCGCAGCGAATGCACTTCAGCGTTTCCCAATGCTCGTCGTTGGCAAGGATGTCGCTTCGTCCGTTGTCCACGAGGATGACGTGCATCTCCGCTCCCGGTCTTGCCTGACGGAAGTGTGAGGTGTATGCCGTTGTGGGCTGTCCGGTAGCAGAGCGGCAGAGCAGTCGCTGGAATACGGCGAGCGACTTGTAGTCGGGCACAATCTTCTCTATTCCCATTGCCACGAGATGTAGCTTGGGCATTGATGTCGACATGTCGGCGTTGCCCTCGTTGGTGCAAACCACGATATCGCCGGTCTTTGCCACACCGAAATTGCATCCTGTCATTCCTGCTCCTGCTTCCATAAACTGGTTGCGCAGATGCTTGCGTGCGCATTGCGTAAGGTATGTCGGGTCGTAATTGCCTTTCTCCGTGCTGATGCCTTTCTCCTCGAACATCTGTCCCACTTCTTCTCGCTTTAGGTGTATGGCAGGCATTACGATGTGGCTCGGTTTCTGATGTAGCAGTTGCAGGATGCGTTCGCCAAGATCGGTCTCCACGACGTCGATGCCGTGATTCTCAAGGAATGGGTTCATGGCACACTCCTCGGTAAGCATCGACTTGCTTTTCACCATCTTCTTTACGCCATGACTTTGCAGTATGTCGAGCACGATGTTGTTAAAGTCGTTGGCATCTTTAGCCCAATGCACAATGACGCCACGGCTCTCCAGTTGCGTGCTGAACTCCTCCAGATAGTCAGCCAAGTGCGTTACGGTGTGCTGCTTTATCTGGCTGGCATGTTCGCGCAGCTCCTCCCATTCTGACAACCCTGACGCCATGTTGTCGCGTTTTTGTCTTAGCGACCAGAAGGTGGCGTCGTGCCATGTGGTCTTTGCTCTGTTGTCGTTGAAGCGTCGTGCCGCTTCTGAATGTATTGTGCTCATAGTCCTGCTGCTAATATTTCTACCACGTGTATGAACTTTATAGGCTTGTTCTCCTTCTTTGCAATGCCCTGCATATGCATAAGGCATGACGAGTCGGGACCGGTGATGTATTCCGCTCCCGTAGCCATGTGACGTTCTATCTTGTCCTCTCCCATGCGTTTCGACACGTCCGGCTCTTCTACGGAGAACATACCTCCGAATCCGCAGCACTCGTCTTTTCTCTCCGGCTCACGGATGGTGATGCCGTCCACGAGTTTAAGCAAGTCGATAATCTTGTTGAACTGCGGCACTTGTCTTTCTGAGGGCGACGACAGTCCCAGTTCGCGTACGCCGTGACACGAGTTATGTACGCTGACTATGTGCGGGAAGTGAGCCTTGAGGCTTGTTGGTTTTACGACGTCGTGTAGAAACTCTACCACGTCCATTGTCTTCTTTGACGTGAGACATTCGTGATTGCCCTTGGCAAGTCGTGGATGATAAAACTTGACAAAAGCCGCGCACGATGCCGATGGTGCAACCACGTAGTCGAACTCCTTGAAGAGGTCGTCGAAGTGTCGTGAGATGTCCGTAGCCATCTTCTCAAAGCCGGCGTTTGCCATAGGTTGTCCGCAGCAAGTCTGCTTGAGAGGGTAGGTGACGTCGAGTCCGAGGCTTGTCAGGAGCTTGTACGTGGCCACTCCCACTTCCGGATACAATGCATCGACGTAACATGGAATAAACAATCCTATCTTCATAATGTCTTTAAAACCCTATTAGCGTGTAAAAAGTGTTCTTCTTTTTTGTTGTTTTTATTCGTTGGCAAAAGTAATAATAAAAAATGAAAATGTTTATCCGTTATTATTTATTAAAAGTTAATTTTACGGTGTAACGACAGATCGGCTATTTAAAGTGAATTAGAAGAATTGGAATCATAATATCATCATCCCGTCCTGTAACACCCCGGTACGTGAAAAACATATCTCTCAATAATGAAGAATATCACAACGATAGAATTTATCTATAAAAGTATAGTTAGTGTCTTTGATGTATCTATAATAAAAGCATTATCTTTGTACGCGAAATCGAAACACCAATTTAAAGAACAAGTAAGACAATATGGAAACGAGAAAAGAAATAGCGGCAGAAAAGAAACGTTGCGGTTCACATAATTGCACACAGGCTGTGCTTTGCACCTACCACGACTTCACCGGAATGGAAGAAGAAACCATTAAGAATGCGGGCAATGCCTTTGCGGCTGGTATGGGTAATATGGATGGAACTTGTGGCGCCCTCGTTGGAGCTGGCATCGTACTCGGACTTGCCACTAAGGACAAGGCAAAGTCAATCAAGGGCATGAGGCAAATTATGGATAAATTTAAGCAGCGCAATGGTGCCACACAATGCAAGCTGCTAAAAGGTGTGGGCACAGGAAAGGTGCTTCGCGAATGTCCACTTTGCGTGGCTGACGCATCTGAATTTCTGGAAGAAATACTGGAAAAGGAAGGCTGCTGGAAGTAAGCTGTAGAATCTATACGACATTCTTATATATCAAACCATTATACCCAACAACGACATGGCTAAGTATAAAGCAATTAACGAGCAGGACCGCTGCGTGGCATGTGGTCAATGGGAATACCGCTACTAAGCAATACGGTTGCATTGGAATGGCGTGCAGTTGGCACTACGTTGCAAACGTTATACAATTTCGTGGAATGAAAAAGCATTCTTGTTGATTTTTTTTCGTTTACACGGATATTATTCGTATATTTGCAACCTATTTTTAAAATCAAGATAACCTATTAAATGTCAAAAAGATTTCTAACACTCGCTGCAATGTTCATGCTTGCAGCCTCTGCTTTCGCCGTGCCGGCGAAGCGTGTGAAGCGTCAGGTGCAGCAGCCTGATGGCTCCGTGCTCACAGTGATGTTGCGCGGCGACGAGAATTTCCATTACACAAGTACAGAAGATGGTCAGCCGTTGGTGCAGCGTGCTGACGGTGCATATTGCTATGCTACGCTCGATAGCAACGGTAAGTTGACTGCGTCTGCGCAGGTGGCTCACGACGTTGAGAGTCGTGGTGCTGCAGAGTTGTCGTTCTTGAACTACTACACTGCCGAATCGCAGAAGGTGCGTTCGCTCGGTCTGGAGCGTGCTAAGCAGCGCAACGCTCGCCGCATGGCTCGCCTCGCTAATCGTGGCGTGGTTGATGCTTCGGGCAAGCCGGTGCGCAGAGTTATGGCTGGTGCTACTGGTGGCGAAGGTATCGGCGTCACGGGTAAGCGCAAGGGTCTTGTAATCCTCGTGAACTTTAAGGACAAGAAGATGCAGTCGAAGCACACTCAGGCTGAGTGGAACGACTATTTCAACAAGGTTGGCTATAATAAATACGGTAACAATGGCTCTGTTCACGACTATTTCTATGCGCAGAGCTATGGCAAGTTAGACCTTGAGTTCGACGTAATAGGTCCGGTTACAGTGTCGAAGAACATGGCATCATACGGTGCTAATGATGCTCAGGGCAACGATATTGACCCTGCAGGTATGATTAAGGAGGCTTGCGAATTGGCTTATGCTAAGGAGAAGATGGATATGTCGCAGTACGACTGGGATGGCGATGGTGCTGTCGACCAGGTGTACGTGATTTATGCTGGCTATGGTGAGGCTGCAGGTGGTGAAGCAAATACCATTTGGCCTCACGAGTGGGACATACAAGGTGGAGGTTACAGCCTTGTGCTTGGCGGTCAGCGCATCCGTACATACGCTTGCTCGTCGGAGCTGAATGGCGGCTATGGCACAGATATCAGCGGTATTGGCACCGCTTGTCACGAGTTCAGCCATTGTATGGGCATCCCCGACTTCTACGACACAGCAGGTGGCGGCTGCTTCGGTATGGATGCGTGGGACTTGATGGACTACGGTTCGTATGGCGGTGATGGTTATGAGCCTACTGGATATAACACTTACGAGAAGTGGGTGAGTGGTTGGATAGAGCCTACTATCCTCACCGAGCCTTGCTACATAAAGAATATGAAGCCGCTGAGCGATGCTCCTGAGGCGTGCGTTGTGTTCAACGAAGCGAACAAGAACGAATACTATATCTTCGAGAACCGCCAGCTGAAGGGCACCGACGTTGCTCTGCCTAACCACGGTATGCTTGTCATACACGTCGACTACGACCAGAAGGTGTGGTTTGACAATGAGGTGAACAACACGTCTAACCATCAACGCTTCACTGTTGTGCCTGCCGACAATAAACTTACATCGGAGACAGTAACCGGCGACACATACCCTGGCACGACAAAGTCGACTGAGCTGACCGACACCTCGAAGCCGGCTGCCACATTGTTCAACGCCAATAGCGACGGACGCAAGTTCCTCGGCAAGCCGGTGACAGAAATCACGGAGAAGGATGGTCTTATCTCGTTCACATTTATGGGCGGTGTTAATCTCGATGCACCACAGCCGAAGGTGATGAACATGACCGAGACATCGTTCACCGGCGGTTGGAACGCTGTAGATGGAGCCGAAAGCTACACTGTAGAACTGCGCGAGAAGAGCAATCTGCCTTCTGTAGATGAGGCTGTTAAACTGAGCGAAGACCTCAGCAAATGGGGCGAGAAACTTGCAGTAGAGGGCACAATCGATATTTCTGCCGACCTTGATAGCAAGATGCAGAATAAGGGTTGGACAGGAGATAAGGTGTTCGAGTGTCCGGGTTGTGCAAAGATTGGTACTGCGAAGAAGCAGGGCAACCTCACTTCACCTCTCATTACCGACAACTCTTCGGCAAGTGTAACCGTTCGTCTCTCTGCAAGCGCATACGGCAAGGATGCTACTGATGTTACAGTGTCGCTCCTCGATAACGATGATGCAACAATCGCTGAGCAGACAATAAAAATGGACGGCACAATGGCTACAATCGTACTCGATAATGCCGACATGAAAGACTACAAGGTAATGGTGCAGCCGAAGAAGCGTGGCTATATCTACTTTGTAGGTATCTATGACGGCAACTACTCGGCTGAGGACTTCCTGAGCATGAACGTCGCTCCGAAGACAGCAATGAAGGCGGCTGCACAGCGTTTCACGGGTATAAAGACTACTTCGTATAAGTTCGATAAGCTCACAGCCGGCATTACATATCAGTGGCGTGTGTGCGCCGTAGCCGGCGACGCAATGTCGAAATGGAGTGCTTGGCAGACTGCCGACCTCAGCACTTGGAGTGGCATCAACGGCGTGACGGAGAGTGCAGCACAGCTCGCTGCCGGCGACCTCGTAAAGGTTTACTCTTCTGTGGGCACAGCTCTCGGCACTATGACTTACGGCGACTTCTGCCGCATGGCGCTGCCTGCTGGTGTTTATGTAGTGAAGAGTGCAAAGACTACACTTAAGGTGACAAAGTAAGAAGCTTTATAGGGGGGCGTAATCGCCCCATAAAGTGGAATGTATAGTGATACAAAAAAGCCTGTTGGAGCAATGCTTCAACAGGCTTTTTTGTATCTTATTTGTATCTTATAAGGTTGTGTTACTAAAGAGACTATAATCTTTAGAACTCGCTATGCGATTTACTTAACGATGATTTCGTCGGTGAAGAGCCAACCGCCATCCTCTGTTGTGCTACCCTGCACACGGATGTAGCGTGTCTTTGCATTGCCCTTCCACGCAAGGTTGCGGAAGCCGAGCTGAATGTCGCGGTCTACTTCCGACTTCTTATTATACACCTCGGTGAAGTTCTGACCGTCCTCGCTGAACGAAATCTTGTACTCCGACGGGAAGAACACCCATGCACCGTAAGCCTGCATGAAGTCGGCAGCTACGGTAGAGATCTTCTGTACCTTGCCGAGGTCGATAGTAAGGTCGAGGCAGTAGCCCTTGTTGCCGAGGAAACCCTGCCACTTCTGGTCGCCGTATGTCCATCCACCGTGCTGTCCGTCGACGAGAGTCTTGTCGCCCTGCGCCTTGTACTTGTCCTCGTAGCGGTGGTTGAAGGTGATGTTGCAACCTATCGCCTTGTGCTTTGTGGTCTTGAACGACTCTGGACGTTCGCCGCGTTCCTTCTTCAAGTCGAAGGTGTTCACACCTTGCTTGTGCAGACGCTCGCACTCTACGATTGCACGCTTGCGGAACTCAGGATAATCCTTTTTCTTTGTACCGTTCCATCCAATCTCGGCGATGGCGAGCGCACGCGGATAGAGCATATACTCTACGTGCTCTGCTGTAGGCACGTATTCGGTCCAGAGGTTAGCCTGCACGCCAGTAATCTTGTTGCGTACTTCCTCGGGCAGTGTGCCACCAGGAACGTAGCTGTACACCTTTTCGAGTGGGAGAAAACCACCGATAGCCTCGGGCTGAGTGTCGGGAGCATCCTGATAGTAGTCGAGATACCAGTAGCCGCTGGGCGAGAGCACCACGTCGTAGCCATGGTCGATAGCCTCCTGCGCCTTTTCAAGACCGCGCCACACCATCACGGTGGTGTTCTTGGCGAGGTTGCCGGCTATCACCTCGTCCCAACCCACGAGCTGTCGACCGTGGTCGGTGAGGAACTTGCCAAAGTGAGCGATGAGGTGCGCCTGCAGACCATCCTTGTCTGTGCCGAGCTCCTTCATCTTCTGCTGGCAGAGCGGACAAGAAGGCCATGAAGCCTTGTCTGCCTCGTCGCCACCGACGTGGATGTATTTCGATGGGAAGATGTCCATCACCTCTTTCAGTACGTTCTCGAGGAAGTCGTATGTAGCCACGCTGCCCGGGCAGAAGTCCATCTGCTTGTAGGGTTCGTGCGTGCAAGAGAGCTCCGGGTAAGCGGTGAGTACCTCTGCCGAGTGGCCCGGCATCTCAATCTCGGGCACGATGGTGATGCCACGCTCCGCAGCGTACTTCACGAGGTCGCGCAGCTCGTCCTGAGTATAGTAGCCACCATATGCGCCCTCTTCGCCTTCATTCTTGTACTTGCATCCGAGTTTGCTCCACTCCTTCCATGTCTTTCCTTCGCGCCATGCAGCAATACTGGTAAGGCGAGGGTAGCGTTTTATCTCGATGCGCCAGCCTGCAGCGTCAGTGAGGTGGAGGTGGAGGCGGTTGAACTTATACTGTGCCATCACGTCAATCTGCTTCTTGAGGAAGGAGATTGGCTGGAAGTGGCGTGACACGTCGAGCATCAGCGAGCGCCACTTGAATGCGGGAGCATCATGAACGTCGCACGCCATGATGCCAGTCTTCTGCTTCAGCTGCTCTATGGTCTGCCAGGCGAAGCGGAAGCCGTCGGCAGAAGCGGCACTGATGAGCAGTGTGTCCTTAGTGATGTGGAGGTTGTAAGCCTCGGGCGACGTAGCGTTGGCGAGGCGTGTGAAGCGTACCACCTGCTGAGCGTTGTTGTCAGCCTTTGCTGACCACTGCTTCGAGTAGATGTTCTCTGCATCCGCGCCAACCTCGTTGATGAGTTTCACCTTTGTTGTTGCGGTGCTGAACGCGCCCTTGCCTGCATTGAACGACTGCGGCTTTGGTAGCAACGACTGTGCCGATGCAGCTTGAGCGGTAATCATGCAGCCGAAGAGTAGGGCTGCTAATGGTTTGTTTGTCATTTTATAGTTATCAGTTTTTAAATTAGTATCTTTAAGTGTTCTCCTGCGTGTTTCTTGCAAGAAACACGCAGGCTTATCTGTCTATGAAGTAGGCAGCGAACGCCAATGCTATCATTATAATAGCAATGGTGAACACCACGATGTATGCAACTTTTGCGTACAGCTTCTTTCTTTGTATAGCCTTTAGGCTTTGTTCACGAAAAGTGTCAATGCCATCTTTCTTATGGCTATGTCTATGCTTATACTTGTGTTCCTGCATAATGCGAGTATATGTTAACAGCTTGTGTCGTTTGATAAATCTGAATAGAGGAGAGTGATTTAGAACTTCACGTCGAGCTGAAGGTCGAACATGTTATAGTTCGACTTATTCAGGCTACGGTCGTTGACGCGAGCATATTCTGCTGCAATCATTACGTGCTTGCCAATCCAGTAGTTGGCACCAATCTCGTACTGAGTCTTCGATGTGTGCCAGTTGGCTTGCGGACGATAGAGATCGTAGCGCGCCTTTGCATAGAGTTTCTTGCTGATAACCGGCGCAATCATAAGTGCGTAGAAGCCGTCAGCCTTGTCGCCTGCAGCGTAGTTGATAGTGCAGTCGGTCTCCTTGCCAGAAGCGTTAGATGTCTTGAAGCCGTAGCCCTGACTGTGGATATACTCCGAACGCACGGTCCAATCGTGGGCTGCATATTCGGCGCTGATGGCATAGCGGTTCTTCTCAAGCGAGCGCACACCGTTCTTAGCTACAGCGTTTCCGTTAGCGTCTACCTCAGTCCATGTGCCCTTGCGAGCATACGAACCGGTCCATCCGAAGGCACCGATGCGCAGACCCTTCACTGGAGCCACCCATACGCCGCCGATGATGTCCTTGCGCTGGTCGACATCCTTCATGTTAGTGCCCTGACCATTGAACACGCCCACCTGATAGTGGAGGTAGTGGTGTCCGTCGTTAGCCTTGAGCAGGTCGCCCTGCAGCTGCACGCCGATGTCGCGTCCGTTGCTTGAGTGTTCGCCGTTGCGGTCGCTGAAGCCAGCGAGCTTAAGCACGTTCTGCGAGTAGCTCATAAAGCCCTGCGTAATGGGGTGCATGGGGTTCTCGAAGGTGAACGGGCGCTTGAACTGACCCGCCTTCACCTTGAACGCATCGTACTTTTGCCACTCGGCGAAGGCATCGACCATACGTGGTGCCACGGTGAGGTTAGAGGTGTTGCCGTTCACCTGCAGCTGCGCCTTCCAGTAGAAGTCCTTTGCTACGCGTCCTTCGAGTGCCATACGCACCATACGGATGTTGAACGAGTTGATGTCCTTTTCGCCTTTGTTGCTTTCCTTGTCGCTGTACTGATACTGCGACATGATGTAGCCGCTGAACTTGATGTCGCTAAGCACCTTCAGCTTCGCTTCTTTCTCTTGTGCTGACACACTGCCGAAAGCGAGAGCGGCGAGTGCGAGAGTTGCTAATGTTTTCATTATGAGTCTTGAATTTTGAGTTTTGAATTGTTCTTTTGGAAGAAAAACCTACAGCTTTTCTTCCAAAAGAACTACGTTCTCCACGTGCGGCGTATGCGGGAACATGTCCACCGGCTGCACCGCCATCACTTTGTACGCCACATCGAGCGCCTGGAGGTCGCGTGCCTGCGTAGACGGGTTGCAGCTTACGTAGACGATACGCTTCGGGTGGGCGCGCAGGATAGTGTCTATCACGTCCTGGTGCATACCGGCGCGTGGCGGGTCGGTGATGATAACGTCGGGGCGACCATGCTTCTGGATGAACTCGTCGTTGAGGATGTCCTTCATGTCGCCGGCGTAGAACTTGGTGTTGCTGATGTTGTTCACCTCAGAGTTCACCTTTGCGTCCTCGATAGCCTCAGGAACGTACTCGATGCCGATCACCTGGCGTGCCTGACGCGCCACGAAGTTGGCGATGGTGCCCGTACCGGTATAGAGGTCGTACACCAGTTCGTCGCCGGTGAGCTTGGCGAAGTTGCGTGCCACGGAGTAGAGGTGATAAGCCTGCTCCGTATTGGTCTGGTAGAAACTCTTCGGACCAACCTTGAAGCGCAGGTCCTCCATCGTTTCGAAGATGTGGTCGTTGCCCTTGAACACAGAGAGGTCGAGGTCGCCGAACGTGTCGTTGCACTTCTGGTTGTCGACGTACATGAGCGATGTTATCTCGGGGAACTTGTCGGCGATGTGCTGCAGCAACGCCTTGGCGCGCTGCTCGTCGCCCTCCTCGTCGTAGTGGAACTGTATGAGCACCATCCACTCGCCCGTGTTCGAGTTGCGTATCATGATGTCGCGCAGCAGTCCGTGCTGTTGTCTGAGGTCGAAGAAGGTCATGCCGGTAGAGAAGGCGTAGTCGCGAATGGCGTTGCGAATCTTGTTGTGCAGGTCGTCCATGAGCCAGCACTTCTCGATGGGGAGAATCTTGTCGAAGGCTCCGGTGATGTGGAAACCGATGCCGTTCATGTTGTCGAATTGCGTGCCTTCCGCAATCTGCTCGCGTGTGAGCCAGCGCTTGTTGCAGCATCCGAACTCCAGCTTGTTGCGGTATTCCTTGATGTGTACCGAGCCCATGATAGGCATGAACTCCGGCAGCTCTATCTTTCCGATGCGTGTGAGTTGGTCGAACACCTGCTGCTGCTTAGCCTTCAGCTGTTCCTCGTAGGGCAGGTTCTGCCATTTGCATCCGCCGCAGATGCCGAAATGCTCGCACATCGGCTCCGTGCGTACGTCGCTCTTCTTGATGAAGCGTATTACTTCCGCCTCGCAGTAGCTGTGTTTCTTCTTGCGTACCTGCAGGTCAACCACGTCGCCGGGCACGGCGAACGGCACGAAAACAACCATGTCGTTGACGTGTGCCAGTGATTTTCCTTCGGCAGCAACCGCCTCAATAGTTACGTTCTCGAGTATTGGTAGTGGTTTCTTCTTTCTTGACATTATTATATATGTATTATTTTAAAATGCAAAATTAGAAAAATAATTTGAAAGTTTCAAATTATATACAAAAATAAGAAACAAGAAGAGGGCGTCAAAACTAAAGAATTGACCCCCTCTCTTCAACTTTCAATTTAAAACAAAGTATTACTTAACGCCCAACTCTGCAAATCCCATTGCCTCGCCAGCTACGACCATGCGTTCAGCGCGCAGCTTCACGTAGCGTGTCTTTGTGGCGTTGAAGGTTACGGTCTGTAGTATCGGGTTGTTCTGAAGGTTAGAGAACTCGCCACTCTTCAGCACATGCTCGTTGCCGCCCTTGGCGTCGCAAGCCGCGATGGTGTAGGTGTGGATGAGTCCGCGTCTGCCCTCGCTCTGGTCGGGCAGATACTGCAATGCGGAAATCTCCTGCTCGCTACCGAGGTCGATGAGCACCTCGTTGCCGTTGCAGAACCAAACCGACTGCGGGTTGCGGTCTGTAGCCTTCTCCCATTCAGCCTTGTCGGCACCGAGGATAGCGAACGGCAGAGACTTGATAGCCTCGGCTGTGGGGTTCCATGTGAGCTGTGCGTCCTTGCCGCCGTAGTAGATGCCCACATTGTTGAGGCAGATAGGTCCGCGCGAGTCGATGATGCGCACGCGCACGCTCTTCGCCTCCACGGTGCGGAAGCGCAGCAGACGCTTGTATCCGATAGTTGTCGTCTCCTCGCCCTGCTCAACGCTGCGCCATGTCTTGCCGTCAAGATACTCCACGGCGAACTTCTTCACGCGCTGTCCAAGCGGTATGTACTCCTGCAGCATGATGCGGTTCATCAGCTGTGGCTTCTTGAAGTCGAACGTTATGGTAGCCGATGTAACGCCGTCGTTGGTAGCCCAATATGTATCCCACGAGTTGTCGGTCATAGCTTTGGCTGTGAACTCGCCACCGCGCTCGTTGCTCACCTTCGGAGTCATGCCAGCCACGAGGTTGTGTTGCAACTCGCGCTGAATCATCTTGTGGAAGTTGACGGCATTAGCCGAGTCGGTGGGGTGGATGAGTCCTTCGCGGTCGACGGGGAAGTTGAGCAGCAACGTAGCGTTGTGGCCCACCGAGCGATAGTAGAGGTCGGCAAGCTGTTCGGGCGATTTCACACGATCGTCCTCTTCAGGGTGATAGAACCAACCCGGACGAATAGACACGTCGCACTCGGCAGCCGTCCACTGGTCGCCGTCGGCGTGTCCGTACTGCAGTTCGGGGTAGTTGGGGTAGCCCGGGTAAACCGTATTCTTGCGCAGGAACGCCCAGTTGGTCTCGCCGGCAAATCCTTTCTCGTTGCCCACCCAGCGGCAGCCCGGACCACCGTCGCCGAACACCACGGCGTTCGGTTGGATGCTGTCGAGCATAGCGAAGATGTGCGGATAGTTATAGTAGTTCTTGCGGTCGATTGTGCGCGAGTCCTTCGCGCCGCCATAGTAGCCGTCGCCGCCGTTGGCTCCGTCGAACCACACCTCGAACACGTCGCCGTAGTTGGTGAGCAGGTCGTGGAGCTGAGCGTAGAAATAGGGCAGGTAGCTCGGTGTAGCATAGTCGGCACGCGAGCGATCCCACGGCGAAAGGTACACCGCGAACTTCAAGTCGTATTTCTTGCACGCCTCCGACAGTTCGCGCACGATGTTGCCCTTGCCGTTCTTGTACGGCGAGCGACTCACGTTGTAGTCGTTGCCCTCAAAGGGCCACAGGCAGAAGCCGTCGTGATGCTTCGCGGTGAGTATCACGCCCTTCATGCCGGCAGCCACGAGTGTCTTTGCCCACTGCTCGCAGTCGAGGCGTGTGGGGTTGAACGTAGCAGGGTCGGAGTCGCCGTAGCCCCATTCGCGGTCGTTGAATGTGTTCAGACCGAAGTGGATGAAAGCGTAGGTCTCCATGCGCTGCCAATCGATTTGCTTCTGCTCTGGGAGCGGAAGGATAGGAGCCGGAGCCTTCACTGTGCTCTGTGCCGACGCGGTGAGGCTGGCAAGAGCCATTACTGATGATATGATTAGCTTGTTCATTTTGCTGTTATGATGTTTTGAGGGGCTTATTGTTTATTACAAGGTGTATTTGCCTGCTGTTATTTTCTTTACACAGAGTTTCTTGAATACGATGTTATAGTAGTCGTCCGGCTCTGTCTCCGGGTGGCGGAATGCATCCTCCTCGTAGAGGAACAGAATCTTGCCGTCCTGCGCCTGCACCATTGTAGAGTAAGCCGAAGTGGTGGTGCTCACCTGGTATGCGCCCTCCCAATCCTTAGCTATCGCCTCAGGCGACGCATAGTCGGCTTTCGTGCGCAGTGCCTTGTAGAAGATAGCCACGTTGGAGCGACCCGGACCCGTGGGCACGCTCTGCAGCATCAAGTCGACCGCTTTGCCCTGCGCGTCCTTCGCCTTCACCACGAGGATTTCGCCGTTGCACGCGCTGTCGCCGTTCTTCACGCCGTTGTTGGCAGCCGACGAGAACGCCACTGTGCCCCAGGCACCAGTAGCCTTCTTCTTGTCAGCGTACTTATAGATGTTGAAGAAGCGTCCGTTCTGTGTGCGCGAGCTGATGAGCACATCGCCGTTCGGCAACTCTTCGAGCTTTGCCTCGTCGCCCTTTGGCGCAGTCTCGGCAGCGTTAGCACCAAGCAGGTGCCATGTCTTGCCGAAGTCGTCGCTGTAGAGCACGCGGTTGCCCTCGTGTGTGGTGAGTGCTGTGTACACACGATAGTGCGAGCCCACCTTGATGCGCGAGCTTTGGCAGATGCGTCCGCTTGTGAAGAATGCCGACTTCATGCCGTCCACCAGTCCGTACACGTGCTGCGTCACCTCCTCAGCCTTCCATGTCTTTCCCTCGTCCGACGATGTGTAGCGACCCATCATCTGCGGGTTTTCGCGTGTCGACTCCCAGTAGCCCACGCCGCCCGAGGCGCACATGAGCAGTATCTCGCCCGTCTCGCGGTCGCATACCACGGCAGCGTCGCCGTGAGCGCAGTCGAAACTGCTTGCAATGCGGTTGCCTCCGCGTGCCACCATCTGCTCCGTAGCGGTCCATGTCTTGCCACCGTCGGTGCTCTCCTTCATCACGATGTCGATATGGCGTCCGCCGCCGATGTCCTTGTTGTCGTAGCGGTGGTCGGTGAAGGCGATTATCTTGCCCGACTTGCACTGGATGATAGCTGGGATGCGATACTGTGCGTCGGCGTGCAGGAAGAGCTTCGTGCCGTCGGCAAGGCTCTTGCAGCATCCGTTAGCAGGCTTTCTTGCGCAGCATCCGCTGGTTGGCTGTTTGCCGCAAGTCATTTTACACTGTGCCGTAGCTGTTGTGCCGAGCGTCATGCCGGCAGCAAGAAATAGGGTAGGGAGTAAATGCTTCATTTCTTGATATTTTGGCTAATATAATTTATTTAGTAGATGTTAATTCTGCAAATTTACGGAATTTTCTTGACAAAAGACTCGTTGTCGCTACTTTTTTGATGCCCTATTATATATAATGTATATAAGTTTCGCACGTCCCATCGTCTACTCGTCTCTTGTCTACTCGTCTCCTATCAAGCCGATCGCGTCCGCCGTCCGATTAGATTGCGTCCGTCGTCCAATCGGATTGCGTCCGCTGTCCGATCAGGTTGCGTCCGCTGTCCGACGGTTATACCAGCACTGCTACATTGTACAAACGAGCTGAAAAAATGACGTAGCGTCAGCCGTTCGCTGATTGAAAGTGGCATTTTATAGTTGAAAGTGAAACTTTTTTGGTCTAATTGTTATTAGTTTCAATATTAAATCGTATATTTGTGGCAAAATTTCTAACTAAAAAAACACGTATTATGAAACACAACTACATGTTAGGCCTTGCGATGACGGGCTTGTTAAGCTTGCCGTCGTACGTACAAGTTAGTGCACATCAGTTCCCAACGTCTTTCAATGCAGCTAAAGCGTTTGCAGCTCCGGTATGGGCACCGAAGACTCCTTCGCTTGCTCCATCGGCTATTGACGACAAGTCGAAAGGCATCACGATGTATGCTGGCGAACGTATGGACCAAAGCAAGAAGCGTTCGTTCATCAAGTTTAAATCGAAGGATGTACACAACTTCCAGCAGATTCAGTACTATCAGTTTGAAGATAAAGTAGGCGAGCAGCTGTATGGTCTTACATGTGGAGCTTCAGATGGTAAGAACTACTATGGTTTCTTCGCATACGACTATACGTTCAGCCAGATGGTTAAGCACTTCTCCAAGATCGACTTGGAGACAGGCGATACAACACACATCCGCTCGTTCACTAAAGAAGAGCAGACTGCGTGGTACGGCAACGGCTATGGCGGTACGCTGCGCAACGCGCTTTACGACATGGCTTACGACCCGTCTTCTGACACATTCTTCGCTCTCGGCTACGGCTGGAACAAAGACGGCTCGGTAGGTCATTCCATTCTCTATACCGTTGATGTAGAGACCGGTCAGTATGAAAAGATACAGGATTTTGATAATGATATCCTCCACGAGTTCTGCTTCGACGCACACGGCAATATGTATGCCGTACGTCCGAAGTGGCTTGTGAAAACCGAGGATGGTAAACAGGTGGAATACAACGGCGGAACCGAGCTTGTGAAGTACGACAACAACTTTCAGGAGATTTCGGCAAAGGAGATAAAGGACGAAAGCAACAATGCTATCGTCATGGTACAGTTTGGTGCTGTGTCTATCGACAATAACACGGGTCTCGTATATTGGATTCCGGCATTGTCAAGCGGTGCTACACGCATCTACACCATTGATACGGACAAACTGACGAAGAAGGGTTGCTACACCGCAGTGCAGCACAGCAGCTTCATGCCGGGCAACTGGTTCACGGGTCTTTACGTGCCGTACCTCGAAGCCGACAAGTCGACAGCAGCCGGTCAGGTGAAGAACCTCAACGTGATGCCTGACGAGTCGGGCGCGCTCAGTGCTAAGTTTACATGGACCAACCCGTCGAAAGCATGGAACGGCTCCGCACTCAGCGAGTTTAAGGAAGTGCGCATCTATCGCAAGAAGGACGGCGTAGCCACAAGCGACCGCGTCACTTCGAAAGAACTGCTTTCGTCGAAAGTGTCAGAACTCGTAGCTACAGTGCCTGCTGACGGTAAGATGGGCGAGGCAATGGAGTACGTAGACAGCAAGGCGAAGCTCGGCTTGAACACATACTACGTTGTTCCGTCGCGCGTGGCTGGCGAACTCGGTGTGCCTGACAGCATTCGCTGCTACGTAGGTGGCGACGTGCCGGGCGCAGTAGGCGATGTGGCTATCGAGAAGACTGGCGAAGGCATCAAGCTCTCGTGGACAGCTCCGACAAGCGGATTGAACAACGGCTACTTCGTGGCTTCTGAGCTCAACTACAAGATTACGCGTATGCCGGATAAGAAGGTGGTAGCAGAGAACCTCACCGCTACTACGTTTGAGGATAAGGCATTAGGCGACTACTCTAAGTATTACTATCTCATCCAGGCGAATACAAAGATTGGCGCAGGTGCAGTGGTACAGACAGCCGGCGTTTTGGCAGGCAACGCATTGGTACCGCCACTCGATCTGAAGACTGACAGACCTGACAACGCAGCTGTTTGGCAGTCGGTTGGCGGATTCATGTTCGACTATAACGACTACAACCAGAGCCTTACAGCCTACGGTAACAGCAGCGAAACATCAGGAACACTGTTCTCACCGCCAATTCAGTTGAAGAAAGGCAAGACATACCGTATCGTAGCCGACTTCTACGAGCACGAGCAGAATAGCACATTCGACTTGAAGACCACTATGGGTACAAGCAACGAGAGCGTCAAGGACGCAACAGTGCTCACCGAAGACCTTGCAAGAGAGGGCGCAGGCTACGAGCGTGCATTGGTAGAGGATAAGTTCACCGCTCCGGCTGACGGCACATACTATTATGGCTTCTCGCTCACCACGAAGTACGGTCAGTACAACTCATTCCGATTCTATGGTCTCACACTCGAGGAAATCATGGAGAAAGACATGCAGGCGGTAGAGATGGGTGGCATTAAGGAAGCAGTAGCAGAACGCGAAAACACCTGCACCGTAACAGTGCGCAACTTAGGCACAACAGAGCAGAGCAACTATAAGATAAGAATCTACTGCGAAGACGAAGGCAAGAGTGTTCTCGTTGGTGAGACAGCTGATGTGCCAGCTATCAAGTCGGAAGCAACAAAGAAGGTAGAAGTGAAGTTCCGTCCGAAGAACGAAGGCATCTCTAAGTTCTACGCAGAGGTGGTACTCGACGGCGATCAGAACCTGAGTAATAACAGAACTCCTTCTATCGAGCTCCCAGTAATCGACAAGGAGAACGCAGTATGGAGCAAGGTGGTTACAAGCAAGAAGGACGAGAGCGTAGATACCCACGGACCAGTTGTCTACTTCTCTACATACGACCATACCGAGCACATCTACTATGCTAAGGAAATAAAGGGCGTGGCTGGAGATCAGATCATGCGTATCGGCTACTCGTACAGCGGTAATGACAACCTTAAGGACCGCACAGCCGAGAGCAAGGTACAGGTGTACATGGGCCACACCACAAAGAAGGGCTTCGAGTCGGCGACCGACGGCATGAGCAAGAACGATTTGACACTCGTCTACGACGGTACGATGGTGCTTGAGCCTGGTCAGGACAATATGCTCATATTCAATCTCGACACTCCGTTCGAGTACGACCCGACACAGAACCTCGTTATCGTTATCGACCGCGAAGGCGAAGTGCCAAGCGAGCAGATGTTCTGCGCACTCTTCGACGTGTTCAGCGCTAATCCTAACTCGGGCGTGAACCGTTCACTCTCGTTCTCTGAGTCGTTCTCATACACAGCCGGCAAGGCATCGTTGTGGGATTCGGCAGCACTGCTTTATCTCGCAGTGGAGAACCCGACTGGTATCACCTCTACTAAGGTGCTCGGCACACAGTTCAGCTACGACGGCGCAAGTGGAGTTCTCTCGGTAGACGATGCGGTTCGCAACGTCGCTGTCCACAGCGTAGACGGTATGCTCGTGAAGAGTGCTGACGTGAAGGGTGGACAACTCTACCTCGGTCTGGCTAAGGGCGTGTACGTAGTACGCATGACTACCGTGGACGGAAAGCAGAGCAATGTGAAGCTTTACGTTACGAAGTAAACTGATTATTTACAACTAAACATTCGACAATGAAATCATTCAGAAATTCTTTATTTCTGCTTGCACTGACAAGTCTACCCCTCACTGGGGCAGACTTGTTTGCGCAATCTGCAGACGATGCAATGCGACTCGGTTATTGTACAACAGAATACAGTAGCGGTCTTATTCTGCAAGACAAAGAAGGACCTGGTGTGTATCAGGCAGCAGTATATTTCACCTCCGACTTGCTCAACAAGTACGAGGGCGACAAGATTACAGCCGTTGAGTTCGCTATCAAGCCGAAACGTGGCTCCGAGGCAAAGGTGTTTGTATGCAATCACATTAATTATATGAGCACAACAACACTCGGTTCGGGCTCTACTACTGAGTACAGCGAGGGTTGGAACACCGTGAAACTCGATAAGCCGGTGACAATATATAAGGGCATGGACCTCTATGTGGGCTATCAGCTCATGCTCGAAGAGGGCGAGCCGTTCGACTGTCTGCTCTTCGACCAGAGCCCATACGCTGTGCCTAACAATAACCTCTATGGCTTCAATACAGGCGAGGACAACTGGTACGACAACACTTCGGGCATCAACAAGAACGTATGTGTACGCGCAGTTGTTGAGGGCAAGAAAGCACCCGACAACGACATCTCGTTCATAAAGATTGAACCACAGAACGGTAGCGACTACATGACGCAGAACGAACCGCGTTCGTACTACGCTTATGTGCAGAACAACGGCAAGACACCAATTACGTCGTTCACGCTGACAATGAACTCGAAGACTGCTTCGCAGACCATAAAGAGCGAGAAGACATTCGAGGGCTTGAACATCCAGAACAACGTGCCGCAGAAGCTTAAACTCGACGGCATCGCTATTCCAGCAGAGGGCAACGTAACCACCGAGTTCACTATCAGTAAGGTGAACGGCGAGAAAGACCCTTATCCTTCTGACAATACACTCAGCCGTCCAGGCTACTGCATCAAGGAAGGCTCTAAGGCTGTGGCACGCAAGGTGCTCTTTGAGGAATTTGTATCCGAGGCCTACGAAGGTATTCCGGCTGCCGACGAGATGTACGCATCGGTGTTCGACGAGCGCGATGACAAGGGCGACTTCGTATGGGTGAAGCACCACCGCAACTATAAGGGCGTGCAGGATCAGTTCGTGATTGACGAGGACGACGACTACGAGGAACTCTACGGCAAGGCAAAGAAACCATTCGTACCAGCTGTGTGCTTCGACCGTCTGCCTATCTCGGGCATGGAAGACCCAGGTCCTGCTTACTTCGTCGACTACGAGGAGCAGACAAACACCATCCTCAGTGCCGTGAAGCAGGAACCATCATTCGTTCAGCTTAACATTGACAACAAACTTGAGGGCAAGAAGCTCAACATCAAGGTGAGCGGACATGCAGGTGTTTGCGAGATGCCTATGCAGGACGAACTGCGACTCACCACATGGCTCGTTGAGGACAATATCAAGAGCACGGAGCAGGAAGGCGCCGAGGGCAGCAGCTATGTGCAGGACGGAGTGCTCCGCAAGGTGCTCAGCAGCTCGGCTTGGGGTGACGTGCTCGACATCACCAAGTACGACTTCGAGAAGACCTACTCTGTCGACCTGCAGGACGGTTGGAACGTCGACAATATGCGCGTCGTGACATTCGTAAGCAATTTCAACACCGATGCCTTGAAGCGTCGCGTGTACAACACACAGCAGCTTGCTTGCACCAAGACAACCGGCATCACCAAGACAACAGCAGAGGCTCAGCGTCCGTTCTTCGTCGTGGGTGGCGTGGTTGTTGCTAATCAGGGCTTCCGCGTGGTGGAGGTTTGCGACATCGCTGGTCGCAAGGTGTCAGCGCACAACCTCGGCGCAGGACTTTACATCGTGAAGGCTACCGACGGCGAGCGCGTGTACACACAGAAAGTTATCGTAAAACATTAATAACGCTAATTACGTATCATTATGAATAGAAAGCAATTAATAGCTATCGTTGCCCTGTTGGCAATGATGCTCTGCCTCCCGATAAAGGCAGCAAAGACCTATTGGGGATATTGCAACGGCGTTGACCCCGTAGCCTTCGGAACGAAGAATACGGGCAAGTGCGCAATCTATATTCCGGCAGATGTGGCGCAGGTGTACAAAGGCTTCACCGTTTCTGCTGTGAAGTACGGCTTGGCTGCGCAGGCTACCGATGTAGAGGTGTTCATCACGAAAGACCTTAACGCTGACCCTATCGTTACAAAGAAGGCAGCCGTGTCTAACGTTTATAAAGGTTGGAATGAAGTGGCACTGACCACTCCTTATGAGATTGACGGCGAAGGCTTCTACATCGGATATAGCTATTCTGGTGAGAATGTGTCGATGGGTGTCACCTCTACATTCTCCGAGAATGCCTGCTGGGCTGACCTCGGCGACGGCTGGAAGAACTACACCACCGAGATGGGTGAAACAGCTAAGGCACTTGCCATCCAGGCACGCATCACTGGCGACAACCTCCCGCTCGACCTTATGCTCTACACCGAACAGAAGGATATCGCAGTGCAGAAAGGTGAGCCTTGCAAGTTTGATTTCTCTGTGAAGAACCTTAGTGCTGTAGTGGTGCGCAACCTGCAGGTGGGCTATTCAATTGATGGTGGCGAGGAGACCGTTTGCGACTTCAAGACAACAATGGGTTCTAACATCGACAAGTCGTTCACAATCGAGCATGATGGTTTCAACGTTGTTGGCAATCACACTCTGAAGCTGCGTGTCGTAAGCATCAACGGTAAGGATGACGCTTACGCTCCGAATAGCGAACAGACTCTCGCTCTTAGCGTGAAGAACTCTGTGCCAGTGCAGCGTCTCGTAGTGGAAGAAGGTACCGGCACATGGTGTCAGTTTTGCCCGAAGGGCATCGTTGGCTTCCGCAAGGCTTCAGAGGCTTATCCCAACCACTTCATAGGCATCGCTATCCACAGAAGCGACAACTTGGTGACAAATACTTATGACGACTTAGTATTCGAAAGCCTCCCAAACAGCTACTTCAACCGCAATACCAAGTCTGTGATAGAACCATCCTTCGAGTCGATGGAGACAGCTGTGAAGAAGCTCATGGAGAAAACACCAGTCATGGGTGTCGACGCTAATGTTAAGTACACTGACTCCGGCAAGAAGAAAATCTCAGTTGAGGCTTTGACTACATTCCTCGGAGCACACAAAGGCATGAACTACCGTCTCTCGTTAGTACTCCTTGAGAGTGGCATCACAGGCTATACTCAGGTCAACGCTTTTGCTGGCGGTAAGCTCGGCGAGATGGGTGGCTTCGAGAAACTGCCAAATCCCGCAACCATTGACATGGATCACGTGGCACGCATGAACTACAGCTACAACGGCATAGAGGGTAGCATCCCTGCCGATGTGGAAGCCGACGAAACCACACGCTACACCACTACGCTCGACATGCCGTCAACCATCCAGAACCCTGACAACTGCGACCTCGTAGTCCTCGTTCTTGATGCCAACACCGGCAAAATAGAGAATGGTGTAAAGGTGGCTCTCGGTAAGCACACCACAGATATTTATGATGCGGAGCAGTTGCTCATCCCCGACTTCTCATTCCAGGGCGACCGCCTCAATGTCGATGGCTTCTCTGGTTCGGTGCGCATCTTCACACCCGGTGGCGTAGAAGTGGCTAACAGCAACCTCGCCCCCGGTATGTACATCGTGAAGGCTACAGCCGGCAACCAGACTGTAACACGTAAGCTTATCAAGCGATAAGTATTCTGTGTGCAACGAAATATCACAAGCTGCAAGACTGCTTGAAAAGGAAAGTCTTGAAAAGAAAGAGTAATTAGATAAGTAAGTTTATAAAGAAATAAGGCGTTTTGCAAAGCGGGTGCTGTGTCGGGGCGAGACACAACGTATGCAGTCTCGGCACAGCATCGGCTTCGCAGAACAAGTTCTTAATTTTCTCAACCAAAAACCTGAAAAATATGATGAACTTTACCAAGAAAGTATTTCTCGTTGGTGCGCTCGCAATGCTGACCGCATCAGCCGGTGCACAAATGAGAGACCGCTCTGCGGCTACTCTCCCGTCTACAACCGTAGCTTCGATGATGAAGGCACCGAAATCAGTTGAGAGAACACCACGTTTGGTGAGTGTAAAGAACGCACCAGCCGACTATGGCAAAGAGGTTGACATCCTTAAGGAGGACTTCTCCAAGATGACAACCGGCACACAGGACGAACCCGACTTCGATGCCACACTGAACGATTATGAAATGCACGACAACGCATGGCTCAATATGCTGCCCGACTTTACGCATACACCCGACTGGGGCTCGCACAACGCCTACCCGGCAGGCGGTGCCATCTACCTCGATGCTTATGTGAATGAAGCTGGAAATGACAGCTATAACGGACAGCTCAACACTCCGCTACTCAACGTCTCTGCCAACACCGGCATCTGCTTCCTGCAGTTCGACGCACGTGTGCCCAAGAGCAATGAAATCGTAGAATACGTCACTGTTGAGGCTGCCGAGACAAACAATATGTCGCCATCATGGCGCTTCCTTAGCAGCTGCAACCTGCCACAGCTCACCACCGAATGGAAGACATACACCATTCAGTTCTACGGTGGCGGCAAGACAACCATGTTCAACATCGTCAACTACTCCGCACCAGTGCTCATCGACAATGTTCGTGTCTTCCAGATTGAGCAGTACGTAGCTACACCGACACCTAACCCACACAAGAACTACGCTCGTGTTGATGACAATACAGCTAAGTTCGATCTCAGCTGGAGTGCCGTAGACGGAGCTGAAAGTTACGTACTGAACGTTTACGACAAGGACTCTAATGGCAAACCTCAGAACTATATCCAGAAGGATACAGAGGTTAAAGACAACAAATGCACCGTAGACAACGCTGTCACCGGTACCATCTACTACTACACAGTCAGCGCAAAGAAGGGTGACAAGGTATCTATGCCGTCTGACGAAATCGAAGTGAAGGGCATCGTAGAGCCAGTTGTCTCTGTTTCTACTCCTATCAACGAGGATAAGTATTCTGCTCAGTGGAAGAACGTAGGCGGAGCCGAACGCTACAACTACATCGCCTACTACAAGAACCAGGCTAAGGAGGACGGCGCAATGGTCATCTCTCACCTTAACCTCGTTGGCATGAAGTATAGCGACGATAAAGAGGTAGAAAACTCTGTTGACAACCCAACATCATACACTCTCGATCGTGGTGCCCTTGCCGATGAAGTAGGACAGGCAGGATGGACTGTTTCTCACTATGCTATCTATAAAGATGCCCTCACCATCGATGGCTTCTGGACTGTCGAGGCGAAGAGCGATGCCGGACTCATCTCCCCAGAACTCGACCTCTCTAAGGACGGAGGCAAATTCCGAGTTAACCTTAAGGCGTGTGGCGAATACCTTGAAGCCTACGAAGCACATCCAAAAGCAGCCGTAGCCCTCTTCAACTACGATGCAGAGAAGGCTGACTACGTGCAGAGCGAACTGATATACGCCGGAGGAGGCGAGATGACTGACAAGTGGCAACGCTACGACTGCAACTTCACCACAGGTACAGCACGCTCTATCGTTGGCATCTACGCCACATGGGCACCAGGCAACCTCTACCTCAGCGACCTGGCAATATATCAGGAATACAAGCAAGGCGAATATTTCCTCGACCCATTCCACTACCGCAACTGGCTCGTTCCTGGCACTGGCGAGACAACCACTATTGATGTCACCATTCCAGCGAAAGCCTACGAGCGCGATATTTACCATCAGGCACAATCTGTACGCGTGAAGGATGGTGGAGACCAGTACACGAGTGCTTCCTTCCTCCAGAGTCGTTGGTCAGACCTGCAGCACGTAGGCTTCTGCCCACTCACTAACGATGTGAACGCTGCTACGCTCGGCTCCTCAAGCGCAACAGTACACCTCCAGGGCGACAACATCGTGGTTAGCAACCCTGAGCGTGCAGCAGTGGCTCTTTACACAGTGGATGGTATGCTCGTAGCATCTGATGGTAGTTGCGCCGAAACCGTTACCTTCAGCGCAGCCGCACACGGCAAGTATATCGTGAAGGTGGGCAAGCAGACCATCAAGCTCGCATTCTAAGTGAGGGTATGGCATCTTTGCTGTGTCAAAGCTGCCTTAATATACAAACATCAAGAGGGTATGGTATTTTGCCATACCCTCTTATCAATTCTGTGTGTAAACAATAAACTATTATGAACCCACAACACCATTACGCAGGTCTTACCCCACAACAAGTAGCCCACAGCCGAGCCAAGCACGGCGTGAATGTGCTCACTCCTCCGCCCGCTACGCCGCTTTGGAAGCAGTTTTTGGAGAAATTCCGCGACCCACTCATCATTATTCTTCTTATCGCTGGCGTACTCTCAGTTGCCATTTCCATCTACGAGTACAATGGACTGCACCAAGGCGCAGAGGTGTTCTTCGAGCCGGTAGGCATTTTTGTGGCTATCTTCCTTGCCACAGGGCTCTCCTTCTATTTCGAGACACAAGCCGACAAGGAGTTTAGCGTGCTCAATCAGGTGAGCGACGATGAACCAGTGGAGGTAATTCGCTCTGGTAATCACACGCAGATTGCAAAGCGCGATGTGGTTGTGGGCGACGTGGTGCGTATCGGCATTGGTTGCGAGATACCTGCCGACGGCGACCTTTTACTGTGTACGCAACTCTCTGTAGATGAGTCGACGCTTACTGGCGAACCGCTCTGCCATAAAACCACCAATCCTGCACAGTTCGACTCCAAGGCTACATATCCAAGCAACCGCGTGCTGCGCGGCACTAAGGTGATGGAAGGCCATGCTCTGATGCAGGTTACGGCAGTCGGCGATGCCACCGAGAATGGTAAGGTGTACAAGGCTGCGCAGATAGACAATAGCGTGAAGACACCGCTCAACGAGCAGCTCGACTGGCTCGGCAAGTGGGTGAGCCGTCTTTCATGCAGCATAGGCATAGCTGTCGTCGTGGCGCGCATCGTGATGTATTTAGCGCAGTACGGCTTCTCCTTCGCCGATGTCGACCCACTCGCTTTCATAGCCTACATCCTGCAGACACTGATGATAGCCATGACACTCGTCGTCGTCTCTGTACCAGAAGGTCTGCCTATGGCAGTCACGCTGAGCCTCGCCTACAGTATGCGCCGAATGTTGAAGACCAACAACCTGGTCCGCCGTATGCACGCCTGCGAGACAATGGGTGCCACCACCGTTATCTGTACCGATAAAACAGGCACACTGACACAGAATCGCATGAGTGTAGAGAAGGCGTGCTTCTATCGTGGTGGCGAAGCTGACAAACCGATTATTGACGCTGACGAGATATTGCTTAATTCTTCCGACTTATCAAACGAAATTAAGGAAAATATAGCCCTCAACACCACAGCATCGCTCGACTTCTCCAATCCTACTTCTCCATCCGTATTAGGCAACCCCACCGAAGGCGCACTTCTCCTGTGGCTGCACAACAAAGGCATCGACTACGAAGCCCTGCGGGAGCAGGCGAGGGTGGTTGAGGAACTGCCGTTTACTACTGAGCGTAAGTTCATGGCTACCATCGTTGAGTCAGTCCTCATGCCCGGCAAACGGATGCTTTACGTCAAGGGTGCGCCCGAAATAGTCTATGCCCTCTGCGCATCCACAGCAGGCACACCGCCACAAGCAGAAGTCTACGCACAGCTCATGCAGTATCAGCAGCGTGCCATGCGCACCCTCGCCTTCGCCTGCAAAGACGTAACCGACACTCCTTCACTATCTCAACATCTCACCACGTCACCATCACAACATCTCACCACCTCTGCATCACAGCTCCGCTTCCTTGGTATAGCAGCAATCGCTGACCCCGTGCGCAAGGAAGTACCAGAGTCGATAAAGGAGTGTCTGAAGGCAGGAATAAACGTGAAGATAGTCACCGGCGACACAGCCGAGACGGCTAAGGAAATAGGTCGTCAGGTTGGGTTGTGGACAGACAAGGATACGGGTAAAAACATAATTAACGGACCTGAGTTTGCTGCGCTTACTGATGCGCAACTCGATGCTGTGGTAATGGACATAAAAATAATATCTCGTGCTCGCCCGATGGACAAAAGGCGGCTCGTCGAAGCCTTGCAGCGCAAGAACCAAGTGGTAGCAGTCACCGGCGACGGCACCAACGATGCACCTGCCCTCAAAGCAGCACACGTCGGACTCTCGATGGGCGACGGCACCTCTGTAGCAAAAGAAGCATCGGACATCACCATCATTGACAATTCCTTCCGAAGCATCTGCAAAGCTGTGATGTGGGGACGCTCGCTTTACCAAAATATACAACGCTTCCTACTCTTCCAACTCACGGTAAACGTCACAGCGTGTATGCTTGTGCTCTGCGGTGCGCTGATGGGCACGGAGACACCACTCACCGTCACCCAGATGCTTTGGATAAATCTCATAATGGACACATTCGCAGCAATGGCACTCGCATCGCTACCACCATCAGAGGCAGTGATGAGCGACCCACCACGCAACCGCAATGCATTTATCATAAACCGACCGATGCTTGCAGAAATAGTTGGGGTAGGGGGCTTCTTCTTTGCGCTGCTCATCACGTTGCTGTACATCTTCGAACACGCAGACATACAACAACTCACCGACCTCCTGCATCTACAGTTAGGAGCGCACACCCCCGTCACACCCTATGAGCTGACCCTGCTCTTCACCATCTTCGTGATGACCCACTTCTTCTACCTCTTCAATGCGCGCGCCTTCCAAACGCAGCGAAGCGCACTGCATCTGAAGGGTTGCAATGGCCTCGTCTTCATCAGCACGCTCATCTTCGTCACTCAAGTGTGTATGGTGGAGTTGCCAGGCGTTCAGCGTTTCTTCAATGTGGTTAGTCTGAAGCTCATTGACTGGGTAATAATTGTTATCGGCTCCTCGTTCGTGCTGTGGATTAGAGAGCTTTGGAGCTTGTTGCGAAGAACAAAATAAGGTGTCTTTTATGGGGCGCAGCGGTCGCCACTGCACCAACCTAAAAGTACTTGATCTTTGCCGTAGCGTTACAACAATGTTGCCGTAGCACTAAAACAATGTTGCCGTAGCGTGGTAATAATACGGGAGTAAAAAAAGAACTGACAATTCAAATTGCTTGTGCAATAGAATTGTCAGTTCTTCATTTTGAATGAATTCTCTATACTTGAAATCTCGCTTGAGAACTTCTTGTCAATCTTTATTCGTTGCTCTACCTGGTTGCAGCTATAGATGACCGTGGCGTGGTCGCGTCCACCCACCATTCTTCCGATGCGACTTGCAGAGAGCTTCGTGTACTTCTGTGCGAGGTAGATGGACACCTGGCGTGCCATCACGTATTCCTTCTTACGACTGCGACTGTTGACGTTTGCCGTCGTTACGTTGTAGTGCTGGCATACGCTCTCGATAATCTCGTCGATGGTGAGCGGTTCTTCGTTCACCTTCACCGAACGTTTGATGATGCGTTGCGCAAGCTGCATGTCGATGTCGCAATTGTAGACAACGCTATATGCCATAAGCGAGTTAATCACACCCTGCAGTTCGCGTACGGAGCCGTTAGCCGTAGAAGCAATAAACTCGATGACATCCTCCGGAATGTTCAGACCGTCGTGCTTTATCTGTCGGCGCAGAATGTCAGCGCAGAGCTGCACGTTTGGCTTCTCCATCTCTGCAATCAGTCCGCTTGAGAAGCGTGTGATGAGACGTTCGTTCATGCCTTTCAGTTCAACTGGTGGGCGGTCGCAGGCGAGGATAATTCGCTTTCCGTTGCGGAACAGGTGGTTGAAGATGTGGAAGAACGTGTTCTGTGTACCGGTCTTGCCTTCCCACTCCTGCACGTCGTCTACGATGAGTACATCTATCGTCTGGTAGAAGTTGATGAAGTCGTTGATAGTATTGCGGAGCACAGCATTAGTGTACTGCACCTCAAACAGACGTGCGCTGATGTAAAGCACTCGCTTTTCGGGATACATGCGCTTTGTCTCTACGCCCATAGCGTTGATAAGGTGAGTCTTTCCGCAACCAGAAGGTCCAAAAACAAAGAACGGATTGAAGCTGGTCATCTGCGGATGCTCCGAAATAGAGAGACCGATAGAGCGTGTCAGCTTGTTGCTGTTGCCCTCTATATAATTATTAAAGGTGAGGTGCGGGTTCAGCTGCGAGTCAATTTGCTGCACGGGTGAGGCATCAAGCATAGTAGGAGCCTGATTTACGCCTTCGCGCTGACGTGGCTTCAATGCTTCGTCGGTCGGCTCGTCGCTCTCGATGGTCTGTGTCTTTTTATTCTCGTTGTCTGTAACAATACGGTACGAAAGATTAATGCCTTGTCCAAAGTTGCGTGTAAGGACCTTGCGCAACAAGTCGACATAGTTCTCTTCAAGGTACTCGTACACGAAAGGACTCGGTACGCGTAGCAGCACCGTCTTTGTCTCCTCGTTGAAGGATTCAAAGACGATTCCCTTGAACCATGCGTTGAATTGTTGCTCTGATAAATTCTCGCGTATGAGCGCAAGACATTTGTCCCAAAGCACATTAGGACTTACATTCATTGGCTATGTAATATTGTTTTTAAAGCAGTCTTTCGACCATGTTGTTATAATTCCGTTTGCAAAGTTAGTTATAATTTTTGATGTGCGCAAATAAGTTTTTCTTAAATGCTTGTTCAATATATCATAACGTGTTAGTAATCTGCGAGTTAGCTTTTTCCCTTATTTAGAACCCTTTGAGTGTTGCTTGAAAGGGTTAATGTGTTGATATTCTGTGTGTTAAGTGTTTGTTGGCGGGGTGTATTATGTTTCGGTGAAACATTTTGCCAACAATTACTAAATACATCTGAAAAACAACGTTGTACGTGATGTTTGTGCGTGAAACACTTGACGTTGTTAATTTATATCAAATCTAAATACCACGCATCTCGCTTACTTGTTGTTTTTGTCTTTTCTTCCGAAGACAGAGAAGTGTACGTAGCGTTTCGGATGCTGCTTGAGATCGATCATCAGCGAGTCGGCGTGTGTCACAGTTGCATTAAGACGATTGTACAGTCCCGGGTCGTTAAGGAGCAAGCCTACAGTGCCGTCCTTGCTGTTGAGTTTTGCTGTCACGTCGTTCACGTTGCTCAGGGTCTGGTCAATCTGCTGCTTTGTAGAAGCGAGGTCGAGCGCAGCGAGGTTGTTGGTGAGCGTTGTGGTGTTATCAAGAACGATGTTTGCCTTGGCCATCATTGTTGGCACGTTCTTGTTGAGGGTGCGCATCAGTGTGTTCAGCTCGACTGTAGAGGTGGTGAGGTTTGACGTTATGGTCTGTACGTTGTGCAGCGATTGTGCCAAAGCAGGGTCGGCGAGCAGTGTGTTTAGGCTTCCGAGGATGCTGTCGAGCTTCGGCAGCATCTTTTCGATGGTCGGAACCATTGCTGCAACTTTGCCCATAGCACCATTTTGCATAACACCGCTGATGGTTTCTCCTGGCATAACGCGCTCACGAGGGTTTGTGGCGAGCAGAAGGTTCACCTTGACGTTGCCCATGAGGTCGCTTTCAATCTCTGCCGAGCTTCCCTTCGGTATGCGTATCTGGTTGTCAAGACCTACGACAACGCGTATCGGGTGCTCGTTAGAATAGTCGTAGATTACCGACTTTACAGTGCCTACCTTGTAGCCGTCGGCGTAGATGGGACTTGATGTTGAGAGCCCGCTAATATCGTCGAACTCTATGTAGTAGTCGTTAGTTGACGAGAACAGATTTAATCCCTTGAGGAAGTTCATACCGAAGAACAGTATTACTACTCCGGCTATTGCTACTAACGCAATTTTTACTTCTTTTGTGAGTGCTTTCATATTGTGGGTTGTTTTGTTTCTAATTATTGATATAATCGTGCAAGCGTAATTCCTGCAGCTACTAAATTAATCTATTTTGTGCTTCTGTTGTTCTTGAACTCGCGTATTCCGGCGTTTACATCTATCTTTTCGCCATTCTTGAAGGCTATGATGAATGCGCCGGGAAAGTCTGCTACCACTTCTTTGCGTCTTTGGTACACATTGTTGTAGTTGTTTGACGCACCGCAAGTATATTTGTACATGCCGTTTTCTTCATAGAAGTCGACATCTGTAATGCCTTTGAATACCTTGTTATTAGCTTTGAATTTGTTCCTGCTAACCAATATCTGTATCTTGAAGACAGGTTTATTGTCGTCTACGACCACGTTTTGTTGTGGTGTATTTTGGCGTTGAGGTGTTGTTTTGTTTTCGGGCTGTTTAGCCTCTGTCGTTGCGCTTTCTTGTGTTGGCGTTTCGACAGGCTTTGTTGTCTTAGGCTTCTCTGTGTTCTCTGTAGAAGTCTCTTGCAGCGGTTGCGACATCGTCTTGTATGGCACGGTGATGCCTCTGTCGTATTTGTTTTTGTATTCGGCAAAGGCGTTGTATATTGCACGCCCCATGATGTCGATGCTCTGTTTGTTATTGAGGAAACGTTCCTCGTCGGGTGTAGAGATGTATCCCAACTCAATGAGACATGCTGGCATAGAGGTGAGTCGCAGCACGGCAAGGTTCTGCTGATGTACGCCTTTATTCTGACGATTTGCACCACGGCAAACGTGCTTTTGCAGCATCTTTGCGAAGTCGATACTCTTCGATAGGTTTTTCTCTTGTATCAGCTCGAACACGATGTTGCTTTCCGGCGAGTTCGGGTCGAAGCCAACGTAGTGCTGCTTGTAGTCTTTCTCAAGAAATATTACAGAGTTCTCGCGTTTTGCCACTTCGAGGTTTGTTTCTTTGGCGTGCGAGCGTCCGTCGCCGAGCGTGTATGTCTCGAAGCCACGTGCTGTATGTACACCCTTCAGGGCGTTGGTGTGTACGGATATAAATAGGTCGGCTTTACAGTTGTTTGCTATATTGGCACGTTCGTAGAGCGGTATAAAGACATCTGTCTTACGTGTATAGACTACTCGTACATCTGGACAGTTCTGCTCTACGTAGCGTCCAAAAGCCAATGCTACGTTGAGGTTGATGTTCTTCTCAACAGAGAAAGCACCTGGTGCTCCGCTATCTCTGCCGCCGTGTCCAGGGTCGATTACGAGTGTGAATTTCTTATTTGCGCCTGCTATGCCAGTCACAAATGATATGATGAGTATTAATATTAGAAGTATCTTTTTTGCCATATATAAGCGCCTCTTTATCCGTCATTAAGCCTATTTGTGGCTTACTAAGTCTTTGCAAAGTTAGGAAATAAATTGAAAAACCACGCAGAAAGGAAAAGTTTTTTAACGCTTTACATGTATTTCTACGCCAGCACCTTGACAATCAGCACCCATTGGTGGGTTACATTTAGTAATGTGGAGCACTATTGAGGTGATTTTGGCGTATTCTTCCATCAGTCGGTTGGCGATGCGTCCAGCCACATGCTCAATGAGTTTTGAGGATATGAGCATTTCTTCTTTCACAATGTTATATACCTCGGCGTAGTTGAGCGTATCTGCTACGTCGTCGCTTGCGAATGCTTTCGCTATGTCGTAACCGATGCGAATGTTAACGATGTAGTCGTTGCCTGTAAGCTGCTCTTGTGGCAGTACGCCATGGAGGGCGTGCAGACGTATGTCGTTGATGTAGATGTAGGAGTCGGAGAGAAGCATGTTAAAAGTAAAAAAGTAAAAGGGTAAAAAAGTAAAAAAGTAGGAGGTACGGGCATCCTGCCCGTACCACGCTGACTTATTGTTTGAAGATTGCGTTGTATGACTACTCTATCTGCTGATAGTGGGGCTGCGTGGGTATGGCAGAGATGCCATACCCTCCTATGAAAACTATCCGCAGCGCGATGCTCCGCAGTTTTTGCAGATGAGACATCCTTCTTGATAGACAAGTGTTTCGTGGCCACATACCGGACACACTTGACCCTTTGCTTCGGTACCATCCGTAACATACTTCTTCAGAGCGCGTTCCACACCGTTCTTCCATGTGTTGATGCTCTCGTCCTTCAGTTGTAGCGAGCTAACGAGCTTTATGACGTGGTCGATAGGCATACGATAGCGCAGCACGCCAGAGATGAGTTTAGCATAGTTCCAATACTCGGGATTGAACTTCTCAGAGAGTCCTTCGACGGTGGTCTTGTATCCGCGCTTGTTCTCGAATTGGAAGTCGTAGCGGCGTTTTCCGTCCGGCTCAATCTGCTTGATAATCTTACCCTTGGTGACGGTTTTAGGTAGAGCGATGCCCTCTTCGTCGTCTTGCAGACCAGTGAATATCTCATAAGGATAGCCGTCGAGCAATCCGACGAATGCCACCCATTTCTCCTTGTTGTTCTGGAAACGCACTACGTCGCACTCCAATTCTTTCGGGCGCACCTCAACGACGTTTTGCATAGGGTTTACAGGCTTCTCTGGTGTTGGCTCTTTATCTTTCTTTGCCTCCTTCTTGTCAGCCTTCGACACGGCAATCATCACACCCGAGCGACTTCCGTCGCGATAGATGGTGCAGCCTTTGCATCCCGAACGCCATGCTTCTACGTACAGTTTGTTCACAAGTGCCTCGTCTACGTCGTTCGGCAGATTCACGGTTACGCTGATGGAGTGGTCCACCCACTTCTGTATTGCGCCCTGCATACGCACCTTCATGAGCCAGTCGACATCGTTGGCTGTTGCTTTGTAATAAGGTGAGCGTGCCACGAGAGCGTCAATCTCCTCCTGCGAGTAGCGCTTTTCGGTGTCAATGTTGTTTACGCGCATCCACTCGAGGAACTTTTTGTGATAAACGATGTACTCCTCGAACGAATCGCCCACTTCGTCAACGAAGTCGACATGTACTCCCGTGTCGTTAGGGTTCACCTTGCGGCGGCGTTTGTAGACAGGCATGAACACAGGCTCTATGCCGCTCGTTGTCTGCGTCATCAGCGATGTGGTGCCCGTAGGTGCTATGGTGAGGCAGGCGATGTTGCGTCTGCCATACTTCTTCATGTCTTCGTACAGTTGTGGATCGGCATCCTTTATGCGCAGTATGAACGGGTTGTTAGCCTCGCGTTCAGCACTGAATATCTCGAACGCACCGCGCTCCTTTGCCATCTCTACTGATGAGCGGTAAGCAGCGAGAGCGAGTGTGCGGTGAACGTCCACGCTGAAGTCGGTGGCTTCTTGCGTGCCGTAGCGTAGGTTCATGGCTGCAATCATGTCGCCTTCGGCAGTGATGCCTACGCCGGTGCGTCGTCCGAGCGAACTCTTGTTCTTTATCTTCTCCCAGAGATGATACTCAGCGTGCTTAATGTCGTCGTCCTGCGGGTCGTTAGCAATCTTCGACATGATGAGATCAACCTTCTCCAGTTCGAGGTCGACAATGTCGTCCATGATGCGTTGCGCCTTAGCAACGTGCGAACGGAAGAGTTCGAAGTTGAATTTTGCTTCCTTCGTGAATGGGTTCTCCACGTACGAGTAGAGGTTCACCGAGAGCAGTCGGCACGAGTCGTAAGGGCAGAGTGGAATCTCGCCACATGGGTTTGTAGAAACGGTGCGGAAACCGAGGTCGGCATAGCAGTCGGGTATGCTCTCGCGTATGATGGTGTCCCAGAAGAGTACGCCTGGTTCGGCACTCTTCCATGCGTTGTGTACTATTTTGCTCCACAGTTTCTTTGCCGAGATTTTCTTCTCCACCAAAGGGTTGGAGCTATCGATAGGGAAACGTTGTGTGTATGGTTTATCTGCCACTGCAGCCTCCATGAACTCGTCATCGATCTTCACGCTGACGTTGGCACCAGTCACTTTCCCTTCTGTCATCTTTGCGTCGATGAACGCCTCGCTGTCTGGATGCTTTATGCTTACGGAGAGCATGAGCGCACCGCGTCTGCCGTCCTGCGCCACCTCGCGAGTAGAGTTGCTATAGCGCTCCATGAAGGGCACGAGGCCCGTTGATGTGAGAGCCGAGTTGTTCACCGGCGTTCCCTTTGGGCGTATTTGCGAGAGGTCGTGACCCACGCCGCCGCGTCTTTTCATCAGCTGCACCTGCTCCTCGTCGAGTCGCATGATTGCTCCATACGAGTCGCCATCGCCATCGATGCCAATCACGAAGCAGTTGCTGAGCGAAGCCACCTGGAAGTTGTTGCCGATACCGGTCATGGGGCTTCCTGCTGGAATGATATAGCGGAAGTGGTCGAGCAGTTGGAATATTTCCTCTGCCGACATCGGGTTAGGATATTTCTTCTCTATTCGAGCTATCTCGTTAGCCAGACGATGGTGCATATCCTCGGGCGATTGCTCGTAGATATTGCCATAGCTATCTTTCATAGCATATTTGTTCACCCAAACACGCGCAGCGAGTTCGTCGCCTGCGAAGTAGTTAAGCGAAGCTTTGCTTGCTTCGTCGTAAGAGTATGTTTTTACGTTTTCCATTTGTTTTTAGTCTCGGTAGTGTGTATTTAGTCTTTCCGTTTGCAAAGATAGTGTAAATTGGAGAGACTACAAAACATGTGTGCTTGTTTTTCGCTCACTTGATCGGCGCGCCTATTTTTATCTTGAAGAGGCTTTGCCATTTCAATAAAAAAGTGTAACTTCGCAATCGATAATATATTATCAATAAATCATCGATTATGGCAGAAACGAATAAGATATTGGCAATATTGGACAACTATCTACACGACAATCCAGACGAGATTGCCAAGGAGATAGCTGCCGAATTCCGCCGTCGTAGAATAGAGAAAAATCTAACCCGCGAACAAGTGGCAGAAAAGTCGGGGGTTGCTGTGAGCAATATTGTGAGATTTGAACAGAAAGGACTCATATCACTCAAAAACCTAATAGGCATTGCTATGGCTTTAGAGTATACTTCCGAAATCCGCCATATCTTCTCTCAACAGAAGTATGACACAATGGAAGAACTGCAAGAGATAAAGCGAAACATGAACAAGAAAAAAGCCTATAAGAGATAAAACGAGCTTACGTTGATTATGAAAAAGATAGAATCATTACAAGTTAAGTTTCACAACAAAAAGGTCGGCACATTAACATTAACTGCCGACGAGAAATGTTGTGTCTTCGAATACGATACACTATGGCTGACAGAAGGGTTCAGCATTTCTCCCTTGGAATTACCATTGAAACCAGGACTTTTTATTGCTCAACCAAATCCTTTCAATGGCAACTTTGGCATCTTCGAAGACAGTTTGCCTGACGGTTATGGCCGCTATCTTCTACACAAGACATTACTGAAAATAGGCATTAATGACTTCGAACTCTCTGCACTCGACCGCTTAAGCTTAGTAGGAAAAGGTGGTATGGGAGCTTTAACTTATGAGCCTGAGACCTTTGTAGAAAGAGAAATGGAACTGCAAGATTTCGACCTTTTACAGGAAAAAGCCCTTGAAGTATTGAGAGAACAGCAAGACACAGACGCAGGACTACTTCTATACAATAGTGGCAATAGTGGAGGTTGCAGACCAAAGGCCATATTCTCTGACAAAGAAGGACATTGGCTTATCAAATTCCGCCATACTTATGATCCACAAGATATGGGCAGACAGGAGTTTGCCTATAACGAAAAAGCACGACGATGCGGCATTATCGTACCCGACTTCAAACTGATTGATGACAAATATTTCACAACCCGTCGCTTTGACATAACAGCTGACGGTGAACGCATACACACAGCGACTGCAGGAGGCTTGCTATCTATATCTCTTAGCAACCCTGTGCTTGACTATGTTAATCTTTTGGCACTGACGGGCTATCTCACACAGAATTATAAGGATGTGGAACAAATGTATCGTAGAATGGTGTTCAATTATATTGCCGAAAACAAAGACGATCATTGCAAGAATTTCAGCTTTATAGTTACCAAAGACAAGGAAAACAAATGGCACTGGCATTTGGCTCCCGCATACGACCTTACTCATTGCACAGAGGGATATAATGGCGAACACGCTACATCGGTAAACAATTCGGCTCATCCATCCATAGAAGATATGATTGCTGTCGGTGTAAAGAATAAAATGCAAGAGCAAAGGTGTAGAGAACTGTACTATGAGATTGAGAATATTATAAAACAATAAAGGAAAAGGAAGGCTAGTAGATAGCTGTTTTATCTACCAGCCATCTACCAGTCTGCGCAGTCCATCCTTATTGTTATTATCTATCTATTAACAAGAAGTTTTGATTAACAGGACAATAATCAACCATTGAAATCGGAACCATATAGTTTCCTTCTCCACATTCGTCAGCTGATGGTCCTACAGATGAGAAACAGTTACAATTTAAGCAAATGTAAAGCTATAATATTATTTTTTAATTAATACCTTATTCGCTTTTCCGTTCTTCTTCACGATGAACACGCTCTCTGCCTTTGTGCCGTCGGCGATGTGCTTCGGCTCGCTCCAGGAGATCTTCACGCCGCATTCTGCCTTCTGCTCGTAAGCTGCGTCGATATACGGTTTGCCCGGCAGCACGGTCACAACAAGTTAGCCCATCGCTGGTGTGGTCAGCGCGAGTATTCCGAGAGTTGCGTAAAGGTATTTTGATTTCATGATTATAGAATTATAATAAATAAAAAAGGGCACGGCGTGATACCGTACCCCTATTTGTTACTTCACAAGAACCTTATATGTAACGCCTGCAACCTTCACGATATACATACCGCGTGAGAGGCTGATGCGCTCTGTGTCGGTGGCTGTGCGCTGTGCTACGAGTGCACCATCGGTGGTGTAGACATCGATGGTCTTACCAGCTGCACCAGTGATGACGATTGAGCGATACTCAACGTTCACGTTCACGTCTGTTGCATCGATATCGTTGATGCCTACTGTAACCTCTACTTCTGCAAGGTTAGAAGCGAGCGATTCGCCCTTGTCGTAGACTGCTGTTACTACGTAGCCGTACTTAGCCGACTCTCTGAGCGATTTGTCGGTGAAGCTCTCGCCACTGATGAGCGACTTGTTCACCTTCTTGCCGTCGCGGTAGACGTTGTAGCCGTTGAGTTGCAATTCCTCAGGTTTAGAGTCTGCCTCAACGAACTTGATGTCGTCGATGAGCAGAGCGAACTTATTGTTTGAGACGCAACGTATAGCGAAGTACTTTGTGCCAGCCGGTAAGCGGTACTGGTACTCCTCCCATTTCTGAACATTGTTCACATCCTCCGTGTCACTGAGCTTCTCGAAGTTGGCTATTGCCTTACTTGTCTTTGAGTAGAGCACCTCGAACTGCTCTGGAATAGCAGCTCCGCCCATGCCAGCCTTAGCGAAGAAGCTGATAGTCTGTGCTTCGCCATTGAGCTGCGGCGAGATGAGCCAGTCGTCGTTCTGTGCCTTGGTAGCACCGCCGTCGGTAGATGCGCAGCTGAAGCTTACGAGCATCTGGTCGCCTGTGTGTGCTTCCCATGTCTGGAACGGGATGCCAGCCTTCTCTGCGTTGAACACCTGGAAAGCCATCGGCTCGCCAGCATGGTCGTACTTGAGCGGTCCGAACATTGTGTTGAGTGTGATTTGGATAGTCTTCTGCTTGTCTCCGTCGTACATTGTCCAACCACCAACGCCGTCAATGCTGAATGTCTTGTAGTCCTCGAACGATTCCTCTGTCACTTTCGGTTTGCGGTTGAGGAGGTCGGGTGCTGTCCATGCAAGGTTTACATAATTGCCTGCTGCTGTAGCCTTCAGAGCTGTTGGTACAGGATAGTCGGGCAAGAGAATCTTCACTTCGTTCTTCGCCGAGGCGTTGTTCTCCGGCAATTCATCCTTAGCGTAGTTGACTGTTGCGTGATATGTAGACTCCTCTGGATCGAGAACTGATGTTACGTCCTTCATAATCACAGTCTTGACCATATCGCACGGGATGTCAACACCATCGATGCGGTTCACCTCCTTGTCGTTCTTGTAGAGCACGATGTCGTAGTCGGTGCCCTTAACGTCTGTGTTGGTGTTGTTGCGGAATGAGAATTCTACAACCGACTCGCTGCCAGCCTTCACTCTCTCCTCTGTCTCGATGCTCATAGCCATGAGGTCGGCAGCGGCTTTCTCAACGATAGCTACGTTGTCGTAAGCCACGAAGTTGTCGAGGTTCTTCACCGCTTTACCCTCGAATCCGATGCGCAGGAATTTGCAATCCTTGTACGGTGTGAGGTCTATGCTGAAGCGGTTCCAACCCTTTGTGCCTTCTGCTGTAGAGATGCGGCGCACGTCTACAAACTCGCCATAGTCTTTCTGTACGCTGATGTTCAGTTCGTCGCCGTCGCCATTAAGGTATGCCCAGAAGTTGAGCACGGGGCTCTTCATGTTCTTGATGTCCACCTTTGGCGACTCGCTACGTACCGACTTGCCAACAGCTGTAGCCGAGAATGTCTGCAGACCGCCGTCGTTGTCCTGTGCTAAGGTGACGGTCGATTCGGTTGCTGCGTAGCAGTAAGCATCGCCAATCTCGCCGTTGGTCATGTTCGTGATCCATGGTCCGCTCTTCATTGTGCAGTTCTTGAACGACTCAATCATCGGAGCCTTCAATGCCGGTCCGGCGATTGCGGTTACGGTCTGCCATTGCTCGCGTCCGCCACCGCTGCTGTTCACAGCGTAGACACTGTAGCCAGTGTATTCCTGCTTGCTCTTGATATTGAGCTGCTCGTCGTAGTAGTTCTTGTTGCCGAGCGATACGTCTTCGGAAGAGCTACCTATAGATATGTAGTATGTAAGTCCGGCAGGGTCGATATATCCGCCGTGCAGTCCGAGTGGTGCATCCCATGTGACGTGGATGAGTCCCTCCTTGTTGAGGTCTTCTACAGCCTTGAGGTTGCGTACTGCGCCCGGCTTGTCGAGACCTACATAGACGGTGGTTGTTGCTTCCAAGCCTTCCTCGCCAGCAGCGTTCACTGCTACTACAGAATACTTATGGTTTGCCGACTCTACACCCTCGTCCTTGAATGTGCGCTCTGCACCAGGAGCGACGTTTGTAAATGTGGTGATGTTTGTGCCGTCGCGGAAGAGTTTCAATTGCACATTGCCCGAAAGCGCAGCACCAGTGATGGTTGTGGTTGGTGCCTGCACGCTGATGTTGGCGTAAGAAGCACCCTTATCACCTGGCACAACCTTGAAGTTAGCTGGCACCTCTGGTGCTGTTGCCGGCACCTCCGTAATCTTCATGTTGTCTACGTAGAGTGTGCTTTGGTTTGCCTCGCTCACGCAGTGGATACCGAAGTAGTGCAGTCCGTCCTCCTTAGCGCGGTATGTGCCAGTAAGGGTGTGACGACGCGGGTCGGCTGTGATGTCTGTCGGTGCGACAATCTCCTCGGTGAGAGCCTCTGCTGTAGGAGCCAAACCAACAGCCGCAGCCACACGTTCAATAGGATAGGTGTTAACGGCATCGAACGAGAACTTGTAGGCTGCGTTCTTCTTCATGTTCACTGCTGGCGATACGAGCCAGTCGTCGCCCGCGTTTTCTGCGTTGTACTTATAAGTGGCTGCTTCATAGCCGCTATCGAAAGTCCAAGTCGATTTGTCGTTGTTTGCGTCGATAACTGTCAGCTGGTCGAAGAGTTCTTCGCTGTGTATAGAGTTCTCGTACGGCAACTTCACGCTTACACCGATGGTTACGTTAGCCGACTCTGCAAACTCGCTCTGCATATCGCCGTTGTTGGCTGCCACCTTATAATAATAGGTGGTGAGGTCTGGCGAAGCAATCTTGTCGGTGTATGTGTTCTCGGTCAGACCCTCTGCAAGAGTCGTTACATCCGTCGCGTCGTTGCTGTTTACACGCACTACGGTGTAGGTCAGTTTGTCGGCATCGAAGAAGCCGCCGTTGACACCTGCGGTCGGTGCCTTCCACGTTAGGGTGACGTTCTGTCCCTTCGCCGAAGCCTTGAGAGCCGTTGGCTTCTTCGGTTGGTCGTAGCCCAGGCGCACGCTCTGCGATACTGGTGCGCTCACTGCAGCTGGTGTGGTGCCGCTTGCGGCAATCTCTGCTGTGACAGAAACGCTTGTCATACCACTGATTGTGGTGGTGAAGTCGGTTGTGACAGCTGCACCTGCGGCTGCAGTACCCGTCTTTGCTACAACACCATTCAAGCGCACGGTGTACTTCAGCGAGCCGCTGAGTGCCTGGTCCTTCACGTCCTTTGTAGGCATGGTGAACTTCACTGTGCCGCTTGTGAGTCCGGTGAGGTCGACAGAGAGGTTGCTCACTGTCTGCGGAACCGCCTTCAGCGTGAGGTCCTGCTTGATGTAAAGACCCGTAATCTGGTCGTAAGCATAGTTGTCGATGAAGTTACACACCTCTGTTCCCTTGCCGTTAGCAGGGTCAATCTCGATGATGCGTGTCGCCCAATCGTCCTTATCGAGCATAGCCCAATAAATCTTGCCCGTAGAGTAGTCGCATGTTGCGCTCTGGAAGAGCTTGAACGGTTTGTAGCCCGTATCGCCAACCACTGTTGCTGCGCCACTATACTTATTCACAGCGTAGAGTTTACCGCTTCTGCCGATGGTGTAGAGGTCGCCGCTCTTGTTGCTGGTGATAGCCACCATCGACTCGGGCAGTTCGCCGATAGTCTCGCTATTAGATGTATAGTCGTTCTCGCCCCAATAGGTTGTGATGAGTTTGCCCAATGTCTTGTACGTGCCCGTGTAGTCGTCGTCGGAGAACAGACCGTACACCTGCTGTGTTTCGGGGTCGAAGGTGAGGTCCATAGAAATGGCTGTGTAAGCCAGCTCTGGGCTTGGCTTGTCAATCTTCATCTGCCATGTGTTGGTGCCGTACTCGTAGAAGTGGATAGGGAACTTAACCTGTGTATCGTTCTCCTCAAACCATGAAGACAGATAAGTGCCCTGCACGTATGTCGCAGCGTTGTAGCAGTGTACGTTGTCGCTGACAAGGCTGATGCTTGCGGCATTGTTGCTTGTAAACTTGTACAGACCCGGGTCGCGCTCGTCGCTCTGCAATACGTAGCCGTAGAGCTGTACGCCCGCTGCCTTTGCCTTTTTTGCAGCAGCTGTTGGGTTCTGCTGCTTTGCTTTCTTGTTGGCAAGACGTCGTGCCACAACCTCCGCCGGCACCTTATTGGTTTGGGCGATTGTCTCCCCGATAGGGGCAGCAATGACGGTCAGAGCCATAAGAGTCTTTGCATAAGACTTTAAACTGATAGTTTTGCTCATAAACGTTTATGTTTGGATAATTTTTACTGAACTTTCGCAAGTTCAGAGAATTCAG
>NZ_JH379391.1:0-17156 GCF_000235885.1 Leyella stercorea DSM 18206 | reverse complement strand
ACTTCTTAACTACTTTCGCTTGCGAAACTTAAATTCTTATATGTTTTGGTTCTTATTCTGTTTGTTGATCAAGGCTTTTGCTTTCTTTTTGCAAAGTTATACATAATCTACTTTACAAACAAGTTTCGTTTGGGCAATTTGCTACCAAAACGTTTGCGCAGCTTCTCGAATAACGCCATAGTGTCTTTCGAGAACTCGTGTCCCTTCCACGTGCTTGTGTTGGTGATGAACACCCAGCATTCGCCGTCGGGGTAGCGCAGCACTATCGCGGATGTTCCGACGAGCGAGCCGGTGCGTATCCACGGTCTGCCGTTTGGTGTGTAATTCCATCCGAGCGAGTACTGGTGGTCGGGCATCTCCTGCGTCATCAGTCGTACGGCTTCGGGCGAGATTACATCGGGCATGGTGGGGTCGCCGTCGATGGCAGCCACGAGTCGGCACAGTTCTGCTGCCGATGCTGTCCAGGCTCCTGCTCCGAGTGCCGTCGTTATGTCGTTCTCGCCGTAGCAGCGCTCCACGAGTCTGCCAGAGTTGTTGAACTCCTGCGCTGGTTCCGAACTGGAGTGCATATAGTACACCGTCTCGTTCGGGCGACGGTCCTTGAGGTAGTTGCCGGCTATGTGGAAGTCGAAGCAGCCTGCAGGTTCGAGCACATAACGCTGCATGAACTTCTCGTACGTCATGCCAGTGCGTTTCTCGATGATGAGCGAGAGCAATGTGTAACCGATGTTGCAGTAGCGTTGCATCGTGCCGGGTGTGTATCCGAGTCGACGTCTCAACACGATGCGCAGCAGGTTGCGGTGGTCGGGTGGGGTAGTGAGACGGTTCTGCTGCATGATGTAGCGTGTAGAGAATATCGGGTCGCCGGCGTAGTTGGTGAAGCCAGCCTTGTGGCGCAGCAACTGCTCGACGGTTATGTCGAAGTGGCGTTTGTCGCGTATGGAGTTGACATAGAACGTGTCGTTCAGAATGCCCTGCGGTCCGAATACCTTGTCCGTCAGGCGCACCTTACCCATGTCGCGCAGCTTCATGATGCCCACGGCGGTGACGAGTTTCGAGACCGATGCCATGCGCATTATTTGCGACGGCTCCATAGGCTGCTGCCTGCTGATGTCGGAGAAGCCGAAGCCGCGTGCGTAGAGCAGCGAGTCGTGGCGCGAGATGGCGAGTTGCGCTCCGTTTATCTCCCAGCGTTTGAGGTAGCGGCGCATGATGGAGTCCATGGCGTGCAGCTCGGACTGGTCGGACAGTGCGTTCGAGAGAGTGTCGTTGAGGTGTACGATGTGTGTTGAGGTGGTGTCGCGGGATGTTGCGGTGTCGGGGCGCGAGCACGACGAGCAGCTGCAGCGGCAGATGCTCGTGATTATGAGTACGACAAAGGTGAGGCACCCCATGCAGGAGAGCCTCACCTTAGTGCGATATTGTTTCTTTATTCTGTATCCGAACATTGTTGTATAGTTGACGAGTCAACTCGTCTACTTAGTTTACGATAATCCTTCTATTTCGCCGTTGACGATGTCGATGTTCATCGCTGCCGGCATTTTTGGCAGACCTGGCATACGCATGATGCTGCCTGCTACGACAACAATCATCTCTGCGCCAGCGTTGATGACGATGTCGCGCACGTTTACGTCGAAGCCCGATGCTACGCAGTACTGCTTGGCGTCGGTAGAGAACGAGAACTGAGTCTTGGCGATGCAGATGGGGAAGTGCTCGTAGCCCAGTTCCTTTATCATCTGCAGCTTCTTCTTAGCCGGTGCAGCGAACGAGATGCTTGCCGCTCCGTATATGTTCTTTGCAACTTTCTCTATCTTCTCCTCTATGGTGTCCTCATCGTCGTAAACGAGCTTCAGCGGCTTAGACGGCTGCTTCTCGATGGTGTCTACCACGAGGTTAGCGAGGTCGACAGCGCCCTTGCTGCCTTCGGCGTAAGCATCGTTCTCGGCGAAGCCCACACCGATTTCTGCGCAGTAGTCCTTCACGATGTCGATCTCTTCAACCACGTCGCCGGCGTAGCGGTTGAACACCACAGCCACGGTCTGACCGAACGACTGCAGGTTCTTGATGTGCTTGTCGAGGTTGGCGAGACCCTTGCGCAGACCCTCGCTGTTTGGCTTCTTGATGTCGTCTACAGCCACGCCGCCGTGCATCTTCAAGCCCTGTGCAGTAGCCACGATGAGTGTCAGCTTAGGCTGCAGACCGCTCTTGCGGCACTTGATGTCGTAGAATTTCTCTGCGCCGAGGTCTGCGCCGAAGCCAGCCTCTGTGATTACGTAGTCGCCGAAGGTCATAGCCATCTTCGTAGCGAGTATAGAGTTGCATCCGTGTGCGATGTTGGCGAACGGACCGCCGTGTACGAAGGCTGCGGTGTTCTCCGTTGTCTGTACGAGGTTAGGCGCAAGCGCATCGCGCAGCAGTACGGTGATGGCACCAGCCACGCCGAGGTCCTTCACGGTGAACGGCTTGCCCTCAACGGTGTAGCCGAGGAGTATGTTCTCAATGCGACGACGCAGGTCGTCCTCGTCCTTTGCGAGGCAGAGGATAGCCATGATCTCCGATGCCGGAGTGATGTCGAAACCCGATTCGCGCACAATGCCGTTTGCCTTGCCGCCCATGCCGGTCACGATGTCACGCAGTCCGCGGTCGTTCACGTCGAGTACGCGGTTCCAGAGCACCTCGCGCAGCGCAAAGCCGTTATCGCGGTTCTGGTACATATAGTTGTCGAGCAGCGCGGTGATGGTGTTGTGTGCCGAGGTGATGGCATGGAAGTCGCCGGTGAAGTGGAGGTTTATCTTGTCCATCGGCAGCACCTGAGTGTGTCCGCCACCGCAGGCTCCGCCCTTCATGCCGAACACCGGACCGAGCGACGGTTCGCGCAGCGCACATATAGCCTTCTTGCCGATGCGTGTGAGTCCGAGCGCAAGTCCGATTGTTACGGTAGTCTTTCCGATGCCTGCCTTGGTCGGTGTGATGGCTGTCACAAGGATAAGGTTGCTTTTCTTCACGCGCTCCTCGTCTATGAGGCGTGTCGGAACCTTAGCCATGTAATGGCCGTAGTGTTCGAGTTCTTTTGTCGGGATGCCATACTTCGAAGCAACTGCTTCAATCTCCTCGAGCTTGGTGCTGCGAGCAATTTCGATGTCTGTCATTGTGTGTGTGAAATTTGTAGAGTTATCCTCTTGTGGTGATAGAGTGTAACCTCTTATTTTAATAAAGTATGGAGTGCGAGTGCAAAGGTACAACTAAATAATCAATAATGTGAAAATTGTACTGGGTTTTTCTAAGGTTATTAAGACAATTATATTATTCCGTTCTTCTTGAGTAATTCTGTCAATTCTTTTCCCTTGATAGTACTACGCTCTGATTTGTCGTAAATATAAAGCAGGCCTAAAGCGTCTTTTATATCTGCAATAACAACAGTTATCACACGTGCGCCACCGCTTTTGCCCACTCCTTTAGAGGTGATAGCCATACGTACTTTTCGTAAGCCACCACCAAGGTCGGTACCCATTTCTGGGTTCTTTGCCAGTTCGTCTCGCAAATTGATAAGGTCGGCCTTAAGCGACTTGTATCGTTTGCTCAAGTGCTTCACTTCTTTTTCAAAAGAAGGAAAAGCATACAGCTTACAACTCATTGAGCAAATCGTCTAATGGTTTAAGTTCAATCTTTCCATCTCTGTAGTCTTTCAACTCTTTTAGTGCCTCACTGAATCCTGCGAGAGGCTCTTCGCCGACCATACATGCGTCATCTGCCTCCTTTTTTAAAAAGAGGTTTTTTATCTTGTCCAGAAAATGGATGTCTTGTGTATTCAGTACCTGACGTATTATTTCGTTTTGGGTGGCTTGTAAACTGATTGATGACATATTGTTCATTCTTATATGGTTACATCACAAAATTACATCGAATAATTGAAACCTCCAAATATTATTTATTTATTCTGTAAAAAAATAGGTTCTTCTTTGGTGTTTCTAATGTTATTCAAGTGTTTGGGCTAAACAATAAGGGCGTGCCACCTAAAGTGACACGCCCTTATTGCTATAGTTTTGTCATCGGACTGCGTACGGAATCTGATTGGACGGCGTACGGAATCTGATCGGACGGCGTACGGAATCCGATTGGACGGCGTACGCAATCGTGTTACTTAACAAGCTTCTTTACACTGCCGTCAGAGTACTTAACGAGCACGATACCGCGAGTGTTGCTGTTTGCCTTCACACCATCTACGGTGTAGCGAGCCACCTCTGTTGCGTTCTGTGCAGCGTCAGTCTTGTTGATACCAGCCGAGAAGTCTACTGTTACATAGTTGGATGGCTCAGAAGTAACCTTCTTGTCGTTGTAAACTCTCTGTCCATATACGCGGTAAGCGTAGGTGTGGTCGGTATTAGGCTGTGTGAGCTTGGTGAATGTGTAGCTTGTTTCCTCCTCCTCGATGGCTTCCGAGTCGTTGAGGTATGTGTACACGTGGTCGCCAGCCTTGAGGTTCTGAGTGATCTTGATGTCGTCGATGATGAACGGATAGTGGTTCTTGCTTGTGAATGCAATCATATCGCTAAGCTGACCAGCTGTGAAGTCGAGCGTGAATGTGCTCCAATCGTCGGGGTTAATCTTGCACTCCTTAGACTCGCGTGTGATCTTGCTGTAGACGATGAGTGTCTCCTCTTTGAGCATAGAGCGTGCTTTTAGCTTCACCTGATAGCGTCCCTCGTCGTTGTTGAGTGTCAGCTGTGGTGTTACGAGTTCGCCGCTGATGTTGTAGTCGGTCAAACCGGTGCATACGAAGCAACCCTCAGCGTAGCCACCCCAGTAGCACTGCCATCCGTTGTTGTGCACCATGTCCATGTTCACCTTCTCGTACTTGCCGTTCTGGAAGGCGTATGGCTTGTCTATAGTGACGCCAGAGCCTGATATCTTAGAGAAGTCCTCGTTGAGCACAACGTAGCCTGCTGCGTCTGTCGGAGCAGTGTAGAGGTCGTAGTTCTCCACGATGTAGCTTTCAGCCTTCGGCGATAGCTGCCAGTTGGCTGTGTAGCTGTCGCGACGTACGTCGGTTGCTGGCTCTGCAACGGGAGCGGTCACGCCGATAGCGTCAAACGCTGCTGATGAAGGCGATGTGGTCTCGGCGTTGCAAGCCTTCACTACGAACGAGTAGTCGATAGCAGGGTCGAGGCCGTCTACGGTGTAGCTGGTGCCCTCTACGCGCTTGTCCTTGATGTCGTAGTGTGTGGTTGAGGTGTTCTTTGTGCTCCAAGCCATGTCGCAGAAGCCCAATGCGCAGTCGTCAGGGAAACCTGCAAGACGGAAGCGCGCAGAAGTACACTTGTACTTGTCTTGTTTTACGAAGCGTGTCCAGTCGAAGTCGTGGAAAATTTTGTCCTGACCATAGTCAGAAGCATCGACATATATAGTGGTGAAATACTTCCATGCGAATCCGTCGAATAACTCTACAATTATCTGTGCGTTGCCTATCTCTTCTGCATTCTTCGGCATCTTACACTCAACGATGTTTATTTCGAGTGAAGTATAGTAGCCACCGTTGTCGGGCATAGTGATAACGTCGCCGTTCTTGAACAGCAATGCACCTTCTATACCTTTATCCGAATTCTCGAAGAACTCTGGCTCCTTACCGCTCTGCGACTTATAACCCCAACCCTCAGGCAGTTTGCCACTGGTCTTCATCGAAGAGAAGGTCTCAAGGAAATCCTTCTCTGTGTTCTCGTTTTCCTTCACGTTGTGGAACACTGAGAACAGATAGTGTGTGGCACCATTCACTGCATTCCAGTGAGCTGTGAAGCCGTTAGTATTGAAACCGCTGATGCCTACAGGTGTCGGTGCGGTGAGCGTTGTCGGTTTGCCGATTTTTACGTCGTCGATGAGCACCTGGTCGTTTGTGCTGAACGCAATGAGCAGGTTGCTACTGTTGAAGGTGGTATTGTTGAAGTAGAATGTGAATTCACGCCACTCGCTCTTTGTTGTTGTGAATGGCTCGTGGTATGTGGTCTGGTTATACTGGCTCGCAGCGTCCTCCCACAGACCGATGGTGAGCTGTGCGTTGTCGCGGTAGTTGCTTGCGAGTGTCTTTGCGCGTACTTTCACCTCGTACTCACCGATGTATGCGCCCTGCGGTGTGTAGAGCTGTGCTCCGTAGTTGTCGGGGTTGATGAGTGCGCACGCACCACCTGCCTGGTGAACGCCGTAGCCGCTCCAGCCACTCTGGTGGAAGTAGCTACTTGGAATTGTGCCTGTGGCATCATTGATGGCACTCGAAGGCGAACTTTCGCTGCCTGCGGTGAAGCGACTGAAGTCTTCTTCGAGTTCTGTTGTCGATTGTGCATACGCCATTGGTGTGGCAGTAGCAAGCGCTGCTACAAAGGCAATTGCTTTGAATGTAGAAAAAATCATGTTCTGCGGTTTTGGTTATAATAATAAGTTATAGGGTACAAAATTAGTGATTTATTTTCGTATTTAGCTTACTTTTACTAATTTTGTGCTTTAAAGTCGGTTTTTATAAACTGATGATGAAGCAATGTAACAACTTAAATTACAATAATATGAAGAAAATCTTTACACTTTTAGCAGTGGCATTTGCCACACTCGGTGCTTCGGCACAGACATTGCTGGGCTTGGATGATATCATCAAGACACAGCCCGAAGGCACACTCCACAAAGACCTCAACCACTACTTCGAGGGTGCATATGTAAATACAACGGATCAGCTCATCTACGACCACCTTGGCGATGGCTATCTGTCTGATATCGTAGAGGCAGCCGATGGTAGCTTGTACATCAAGAATCCGTTCGGCTTCTTCACACATGGTGATATTTGGGTGAAGGCAGTAAAGGGCGAGGGCAACACCTACGAGGTGCGTATGCCGCAGGCTGTTTACGACAATAAGGGCGACGCTCAGGATCCGGTACTCTACGCTTGGCGCTACATCAGACAGGAAACCGGCAGCGAGACTTATGCTGTGAAGGATGCAGCATCGCAGGTTGTTAAGTTCGAGATGCGTAACGACTCGCTCGTTAAGGTGGGCGAGACAAATGCGTTCATCGGACTTGGTGCTGCCGACGGCTACTTCTATGGCTATGGCGACACAGTGTCTATATATAATAAGGTGAAGGATGCTGTGGCTGCTCCGGCTGATGCAAGCAAGGCGGTTAAGTATAACATCTACTACAACGATAGCGATGATGCGGCTGCAGAAGTTCCGGTGAAAGTAGTGTTCGATGGCGATAAGGTATATATCGGTGGTCTCGACTACGAGTGTCCAGAACTTTGGATTAGTGGTACAATCAACGGCAACAAGCTGCAGCTCACAAAGTGGCAGTATATGGGCATCGACCGTAAGAGTGAGATGTACGGTGCTGGTCACATGTACCTCTATCCATTCGGCTGGGGTAAGTTCACAGACGCAGAGGGCGAGAAGTTCGGACTCTACGAGGTGGAGAACCCAACACTCGACTACGATGCTGCTACAAAGACATTCTCTACAACAGAGCTGACACTCGCCGTAAACCGCGGCCACAACTACTATCCGTATGTCTACTACTCTAAACCGACATTCCGCCCGGCTTCTGCCACTTCTGTAGATGGCATCGCAGTGGGCGAGGGTAGCGTGGTGAAGTACTATGACCTCAGCGGTCGTTGCATTCAGCGTCCTGCGAAGGGCGTGTTCGTGAAGACAACTATCGCTGCTGACGGCACAAAGGTTGCAAAGAAGGTAATTAAGTAATTGTAGGAGGGTATGGCATCTTGCCATACCCACGCAGCCTATACTGCATACTCCATTGCTAAGAATGCATGACTCTGAAGGACTTTACAGACGAATGGCAGAACAACGAACCAACGGTGCTTGTACACACCAGTGGTTCGACCGGAAAGCCGAAGCCTTTGCGCGTGGAAAAGCTGCGCATGGAGGCTTCGGCGCGTATCACTTGCGCTTTTCTGGGACTTAAGCGTGGCGACACCGCACTGCTCTGTATGCCGCTCGACTACATCGCCGGAAAGATGATGGTGGTGCGGTCGCTCGTTTGCGGACTTCGTCTGACTGCTATAGAGCCAAGTGGGCATCCGCTTCGTGGACTAAAGGAGGCTCCCGTGTTTGCTGCTATGGTACCGCTGCAGGTGTACAACAGTATGCAGGTGGCGGAGGAGCGGGCGCTGCTTAGGCAGATAAAGCACCTCATCATCGGCGGTGGGGCAGTGAGCAGCGAACTTGCAGCTGAGCTAAAGCACTTCCCAAACGCTGTTTGGAGCACATACGGCATGACCGAGACACTCTCGCACATCGCTTTGCGTAGACTCAGTGGCGAAGACGCAACCGATTGGTACGAGCCTTTCGAGGGTGTAAAGGTGAGTCTTGACGAGGCTGGTTGTCTTGTTATCGATGCTCCTGCGGTGTGTGCTAAAACTCTCGTAACCAACGATATCGCAGAGATAGCCACCGATGGATGTCACTTCCGTATACGAGGCAGGCGCGACAACGTAATCTGTAGCGGAGGCATAAAGCTACAGATAGAGGAGATAGAAGCACATTTGCAGCCGTTCGTCAACTCTCAGTTTATGATTACGAAACGCCCCGATGCGCGACTCGGCGAGACTGTGGTGCTGCTTGCTGCGCCTAAGGATATTGAAACCTTGCGCACTGCGTGCAAGGAACATCTCACAAAATACGAAATGCCACGCATGTTCATAGCCGTGGACGAACTGCCGTACACCGAAACTGGTAAGCCGGCGCGTGCCGAAGCATTCAGAATTGCACAACAATAAATGAATATGACAACAACAAACATCACTCGAAAACACCGCCTATTGTTCATCTGTCTCGGTAATATATGCCGCTCGCCGGCTGCTGAGGGCGTGATGAAAGCAAAGGTGCACGCTGCAAATCTCGACGAACAGTTCTTCATCGACTCGGCAGGCATCGGCAACTGGCACGCAGGACAACTGCCCGACAGTCGTATGCGCGAGCGTGGCGCACGCCGTGGCTACCGCCTCGACAGCAGAGCACGACAGATACGACAGACGGATTTCGACGACTTCGACTTGCTGCTCGTGATGGATCACGAGAACTATCGCACCGTAACGTCGAAGGCTCCCGACGAGGAGGCGCGTAAGAAGGTGCGTCTACTCACCGATTATCTGCAAGAATATCAAGGGGCTGACGTGGTTCCCGACCCTTACTATGGCGACCTCAGCGATTTCGACTACGCGCTCGACCTGGTTGAGGATGCGTGCGACGGACTGCTCGAACAATGTGTGCGAAACACTTCGGTAGACTAAGGTGGATAGAAATAAAGCTAAAGCGAACCCTACAACGCTGCTTGTAAATACTAAAATCAGCATAAGGCTAAATAATTGGCGTTTCGTGTGTCAGCTACATGCGAAACGCCAATTATATTTATTATAAATTCATAAAAAGGCGTACCCTTTCAGAAATATTTAGTAAATTTGCACGTGTAATTTGCATCGTTGTGTGCAGTCGGCTCAGTATGATAGCTCTACGCACAGCTTGGAACGCATTTGAAAATAAAAAACAGAAGATATAAATATGAACGTTTTAGAACTAAGTGAACAAGAGATTGTAAGAAGACAGAGTCTTCAGGAACTGCGCGATATGGGCATTGAGCCGTATCCTGCAGCCGAATTTCCAACCAACGCCTTCTCGGAGGATATTAAGAACGACTTCAAGGACGAGGACGAAAAGCGCGAGGTGGTAATCGCCGGACGTATGATGAGCCGCCGCGTAATGGGTAAGGCAAGTTTCGTTGAGCTTCAGGACTCGAAGGGTCGTATCCAGGTGTACATCACACGCGATGATATCTGCCCAGAGGAGGATAAAACTCTCTATAACACAGTGTTCAAGCGTTTGCTCGACATCGGTGACTTCATCGGTGTAAAGGGCTTCGTATTCCGTACACAGACTGGCGAAATCTCAGTACACGCTCAGTCGCTCACTCTGCTCTCGAAGAGCCTCAAGCCGCTGCCTATCGTGAAGTATAAGGACGGCGTGGCTTACGACAAGTTCGAAGATCCTGAGCTGCGTTTCCGTCAGCGCTACGTAGACCTCATCGTTAACGACGGTGTGAAGGACACATTCCTTCAGCGTGCAACAGTAGTGCGCACTATCCGTCGCGTGCTCGACGAGGCTGGCTACACAGAGGTGGAGACCCCGACGCTGCAGGCCATCGCTGGCGGTGCTTCGGCTCGTCCGTTCATCACCCATTTCAACGCGCTCAACATCGATATGTACATGCGTATCGCTACCGAGCTCTACCTAAAGCGTCTTATCGTGGGCGGTTTTGAGGGCGTTTACGAGATTGGTAAGAACTTCCGCAACGAGGGTATGGACCGCAACCACAACCCTGAGTTCACATGTATGGAGCTCTACGTGCAGTATAAGGACTACAACTGGATGATGTCGTTCACAGAGAAACTGCTCGAGACTGTCTGCATCGCCGTAAACGGCTCGACAGAGCGCAAGGTGGGCGACAACGTCATATCGTTCAAGGCACCTTACCGCCGTCTGCCTATCCTCGACGCAATCAAAGAGAAGACAGGTTTCGACTGCAACGGCAAGAGCGAGGAGGAGATCCGCGCATTCTGCCTCGAAAAGGGTCTGGAAGTTGACGAGACATTTGGCAAGGGCAAGCTCATCGACGAACTCTTCGGCGAGTTCTGCGAGGGCACATTCATACAGCCTACATTCATCACCGACTATCCCGTCGAGATGTCGCCGCTTACAAAGATGCACCGCTCAAAGCCGGGACTCACAGAGCGTTTCGAGCTTATGGTCAACGGCAAGGAGCTGGCTAATGCCTACTCGGAGCTTAACGATCCGCTCGACCAGGAGGAGCGTTTCAAGGAACAGATGCGTCTTGCCGACAAGGGCGACGACGAGGCGATGATCATCGACCAGGACTTCCTGCGTGCTCTCCAGTACGGTATGCCTCCTACATCAGGCATCGGCATCGGCATCGACCGCCTCGTTATGCTTATGACTGGTCAGACCACTATTCAGGAAGTGCTGTTCTTCCCGCAGATGAAGCCGGAGAAGAAGATTCCGCAGAGTTCTATCAAGGAGTGGGGCGAGATTGGTGTGTCTGAGGAATGGGCTTACGTGCTCCGCAAGGCAGGCTTCAACCTCATCTCTGACATCCGCGACGAGAAGGCTCAGGGCTTGCAGCAGAAGATTGGCGACATCAACAAGAAGTACAAGCTCGGCTACGAGAAACCGTCGGTTAACGATATCCAGGCTTGGATTGACGCTGCTGCCAATATTGCAGTTGTAACAGAGGAAGCTGAATAATAGATATATAAATGAAGGTGTGCCAAGACAGAAGTTCTTGCGTAGGCAAGCGGCAAAGCCCAAACTTCTTTTTAATCCCTTTTTGGCACACCCTCGTTTTCAATTCTTAACGATAACGGTAATAGGATAAATGTTTGATTGCGGAAAAATAGCAATTATTGGCGGAGGCAGTTGGGCAACTGCCATTGCCAAAATTGTGATAGGTCATACCCATCACATAGGGTGGTATATGCGACGCGACGACAGCATAGAGGAGTTCAAGCGCATAGGCCATAATCCTAATTATCTTACAAGTGTACACTTCAATACCAATGAGATATTCTTCTCCAGCGACATCAACCGCATCGTGGAGGCTTACGACACGCTTGTGTTCGTGGTGCCGTCGCCTTATCTGAAGAACCATCTTAAGAAGTTGAAGACCCGACTGCGCGATAAGTTCATCGTGACAGCTATTAAAGGTCTCGTTTCCGACGACAATATCGCCTGCTCAGAGTACTTCCATGAGGTGTATGACGTGCCTGAGGAGAACCTTGCGTGCATCGGCGGACCGTCGCACGCTGAGGAGGTGGCACTCGAACGTCTGTCTTATCTCACCATCGGTTGTTCCGACCAGGAGAAGGCGCAGGCTTTTGCCGACGTGCTCGACTCGGAGTTTATCAAGACAAAGACCTCGTCGGACGTTATCGGCATCGAGTATTCGTCGGTGCTGAAGAACGTTTACGCTATTGCCTCCGGCATCTGTAGCGGTTTGAAGTATGGCGACAACTTTCAGGCGGTACTCATATCGAACGCCGTTCAGGAGATGTCGCGTTTCCTCACCGCTATCAATCCCATCGAGCGCAGCGTCTACGACTCGGTATACCTCGGCGACCTGCTCGTGACGGGCTACTCCAAGTTCTCGCGCAACCGCACCTTCGGCACTATGATCGGCAAGGGGTATAGCGTGAAGAGTGCGCAGATAGAAATGGAGATGATTGCCGAGGGATTCTTTGGCACAAAGTGTATGAAGGAGAAAAACCGACACATGCACGTGAATATGCCAATCCTCGATGCCGTATATAATATATTGTACGAGCGTATCAGTCCGCAGATAGAGATTAAGCTGCTGACCGACTCATTCCGATAAAACCAAATTTTCACAAATACACACAAAACAATGAAAAGCATCAGCTTAGACATTACAAAGGCTACACAGTTCCTTTCAGAAGGTGCTGTAAAGGCTTATGAATCACAGGTGGCTGCAGCTCAAGAGGCACTTGAGAACGGCACTTGTCCTGGTAACGACTTCCTCGGATGGCTCCACCTGCCGTCTTCAATCACACCCGAGTTCATCGCAGAGCTTCAGAGCGTAGCCAACACGCTGCGCGAGAAGTGCGAGGTGGTAGTGGTTGCGGGTATCGGTGGCAGCTACCTCGGTGCACGTGCCGTAATCGAGGCACTCGGCAACTCGTTCGCTTGGCTCGTACAGGACAAGAAGAACCCCACTGTAGTTTTCGCTGGCAACAATATCGGCGAGGATTATCTCGCCGAACTCACCGACTATCTCAAGGACAAGAAGTTCGGTGTAATCAATATCTCTAAGTCGGGCACAACTACCGAGACAGCCCTCGCTTTCCGTCTGCTCAAGAAGCAGTGCGAGAATCAGCGCGGCAAGGAAGAGGCAAAGGACGTAATCGTGGCTATCACCGACGCTCACAAGGGTGCTGCGCGTGCAGCCGCTACAAAGGAAGGCTATAAGACATTCGTAATTCCTGACAACGTAGGCGGTCGCTTCTCTGTGCTCACTCCGGTTGGCTTGCTGCCTATCGCTGTTGCAGGCTTCGATATCAAGGCTCTTGTTGGCGGTGCTGCCGACATGGAGAAGGCTACTGGTAAGGATGTACCATTCGCTGAGAATCCTGCTGCTATCTACGCCGCTGTGCGTAACGCTCTCTATGCAGAGGCTGGCAAGAAGATTGAGATTCTCGTAAACTTTCAGCCGAAACTTCACTACATGAGCGAGTGGTGGAAGCAGCTCTACGGCGAATCGGAGGGTAAGGACGGCAAGGGTATCTTCCCTGCAGCTTGCGACTTCACTACCGATCTCCACTCTATGGGTCAGTGGATTCAGGAGGGCGAGCGTTCTATCTTCGAGACCGTTATCAGCGTTGAGACTCCGGAGAAGTCTCTGCTCTTCCCACACGACGAGGAGAACCTCGATGGTCTTAACTTCCTCGCTGGCAAGCGCGTTGACGAGGTGAACAAGATGGCTGAGCTCGGCACTCGCTTGGCTCACGTAGATGGTGGCGTACCTAACATCCGCGTCTCAGTTCCGCAGCTCAACGAGTACTATCTTGGTCAGATTATCTACTTCTTCGAAATCGCTTGCGGCATCAGCGGCAACCTCCTCGCCGTTAACCCGTTCAACCAGCCGGGTGTTGAGGCTTACAAGAAGAATATGTTCGCGCTGCTCAACAAGCCGGGTTATGAGGCTGAAAGCGAGGCTATCCAGAAGCGTCTTGCTGAGGAGAAGTAATGTCTATTCTTGAATAGAAATTATATCTTAATAATACAATGTGAAAAACGGACTGCAACGAATCTTTTTCGGCAGTCCGTTTTTGCTATCCATAGGAGGGTATGGTATCCTTGCCATACCCACGCACCCTTCCACGCACCCCTCATAAACCATCCATACAATAAAAAATGATTAAAGAAGCAATCAAACAATACCAGTCGTCTCGCGGTTTCGACCATTTCGACCCGAAGTGCGTGCTCTTCGACATGGACGGCGTGCTCTACGACTCCATGCGCAATCATGCTGCGGCTTGGCAGGAGGCAATGGCGCAGTTCGACATCCATTTCACTGCTGCCGACTCCTACGCCACAGAAGGTGCGCGCGGTGTCGACACCATCCGCCACTTTGTGCGCAAGCAGCAGGGTAGGGAGATTGACGAGGCAGAGGCGCAGCGTATGTACGACGTGAAAGCCGACCTGTTCCATCGTATGCCGACTGCTGAGATATTCCCCGGCGTGCTCGATATCATGCAGAAGATTCAGTCGTCGGGTCTTACAATCGGCGTAGTGACTGGCAGCGGTCAGCGTCCGCTTATCAAGCGTTTACTGTCTGATTTCCGGGGCTTTCTCACCGAAGACCATATCGTGAGTGCTTACGATGTGCAGCGTGGCAAACCCAATCCCGATCCCTATCTAATGGGACTGCGCAAGACTGGCAATTACGAGCCATGGCAGGGCATCGTCGTTGAGAATGCGCCGCTCGGCGTGCGTGCTGGTTCAGCCGCCAACATCTTCACAGTGGGCATCAATAGCGGTCCGCTGCCCGATTCTGCTCTCTCTGACAACGGAGCGAATATTGTTCTTCAGCGCATGACCGAACTATGCGACTTGTGGGGCGAAATTCTCGCTGCCCGCAATTGATATAAAGTCAGCTGCATTAGCTTTCCGCTATGTGCAGCTGACTTTTTTTAATAAAAAATGACAGGTCGCCTTAATTTTTCGCCTCTATAATTCTTATAATATATAAAGCACGCCGCAAATGGGCATGCACAATACGAAAATAACAAAGTATAAACAACTAAAAAACAAGAATTATGAAGCGAGTATTCAATCTTTTGGTAGTAGACGAGAGTGGAAGCATGGAGATTATCCGCAAGCAGGCATTGGTGGGCATCAACGAAACCCTTGAGACAATCCGCAAGATACACAAGACGCATAGCGAACTTGAGCAGCGCGTGACGCTCATCACCTTCGACAGCACGCACAAAAAACTGTTTTATGACAACGTGCTGGCTGACGATGCGCACAGTCTCAGCATGCGCGATTATCGTCCGTGCGGTGGTACGCCGCTCTACGATGCCATCGGTATGGGCATCGCGAAAATAAACGCGCAGGCTGCTGAGGGCGACAACGTGCTCGTTACTATCGTCACCGACGGCGAGGAGAACTGCAGCGAGGAGTACAGTTTGCGTATGATAAAGAACCTCATCGAGAAGCTGAAAAAGCAGGGATGGACGTTCACATTCATCGGCACAGACAACCTCGACGTGGAGACAATGGCGGTTGATATGGGCATTGACAATCACCTCACTTTCCAGGAGGATGAGGAAGGTACGAAGAAGATGTTTGCCCGCGAAAACTTCTCGCGCGTACGTTATAGCGCTTGTCTGGCGAAGGGAGTGGAAATGCCGGAAGGCGGCTACTTTGATAAGAAAAAGAAGTAACGAGAGCTATGCCAATTGAGAGTTGAGAGTCATCTCAGTTGAGAGTTGAGAATTGAGAGTTGAAAGTTATGATTACCTATGTTATATCTCATACAAAAGCGTTAACTGCAAAACATATCATAACTCTCAACTTTCAACTTTCAACTCTCAATTCTCAACTATTCCAGTACTTTCCAGAAGCTCTTAGGCAACCAGATGTTCTCCACATAGCTCGCTAACTCGAATAGCGGCGCAATATCCTCAGGCTCGAAGCCCGCGATGCCGCAGCCGATAGGCGTCACGAGGAACGTCAGTTCCGGGTGCTCCTTGGCATAAGCGATGAAGTCGTTCACGTACGGACGTATTGTTTTCGTACCACCCTGCATCGTAGGTATGGCATAACTCCTGCCCTGCATACCCACACCATTGCCCATCACGGCTCCGAAGCGCAGACGAGCTATGCGAGCAGCGCCACCGCCGTGCATTCCGGCGAGGTTGCTGCCAAAAACAAACACTTGGTTTTCCTGCAAATCGTCAATCCATGAAGGAGTGACGCGTCCTTTATAGTTTTCTTTCATATGCCTATATCTATAGTTGCTGAATGCGGATGCGGACGTCGGGGCAACGCTGTAATTTACCTTGATTTCTCTCTGTAAACCATATTCGTTTGTCACGAAATAGCGCTTGAAGTATGGCACCACCACGTCGTGCATCATGCGATTGTATCGCTCCGTTACGGCAGGCTGACTGATGCCGAGTTGTGCTGCAATCTCCTTGCCCTTAAATCCCTCTACGAAAAGCATTTGCAGGATTATAGAGTTGCGACTATCGCGTCCGTAGCAAGTGCGGCATATCTCGTCGATGGTGTTGCGGAACTCTTCTGCGAACTCGTCGTCGTGCACGTCGAATCTGAGGTGAGAGTTTCCCATACGCTCCTCCAGACTTTCTTTCTGCTCTTCCTTCTTCAGCCCCTTCAGCTTGTCGAGCACCAAGAAGCGAAACCCGTTCACCATCCAGGTCTTTAGCGACATCGTAGGCTTGCGGTCCTCCAGTTGGCGGAAGTCGTGCTTGATAAGCGCAAGGTAATACTCATGGGCGAGCGAGTAGAAGTCCATGCCCGACTTGTACTGCAAGTCGTAGCAGCGGTCGTATATGCAGTATGCCACGCGACAGTATCCGTAGAAGTATTCCTTCACAACATGCTCGTCGGCGTTGCGAAAACCCTCTAATATCTCGTCGTCCGTGAGCAGCGCAACGTTCTTTTCTTCTTTTTTCATAGCCGTTTTTTGTTTCTTGTTAGGTTTTTATAGCGTAAAGTTACGAACAATAAACAGTTGAAGCAAGTTTTTTAGCGATGTTTTTCCTGCTTAACAAGTGCTTTCGTGCTGCCAAACCGTTGCTTTTGCAGCTCAAGACCTCCCTTTTTACATTTTACACTCTCTTTTTCTTGCAATATTTTCCTCTGTTTTCCTCGATCAGTAGTGCTTTCCTGTTGTGTGCATCCTCTGGTTGCAGTCCTTAAAACAGTCTCTCGCGCCTATAATAATATAATGTGTGCGTCCACAATGTAATGTTTTAAATGCAAACAACTGTTAAAACGGGCGTAAATTTTCAACTTTTCCCTGCAAAAGTTTTGGTGGTTTACAAAAAAGCT
>NZ_JH379390.1 GCF_000235885.1 Leyella stercorea DSM 18206 | reverse complement strand
CGCCCGCCAGTGTGCGGAACGACAGTTTGTTCTTGACTGCTGCCGACTTTTTATACTTGTTGTGCAGTATGGAATAGTAGAGGTCGGGCGAGAGTGCTCCCGTACCGGTTTCCATTACTGTTACTTGGTTTTGTTTCGGCGAATCGTGGTTATAGGTCACGGATTGTGCCTTTGCCGCCGTGGTTGCAATTATTGTAACCGTCACGAGTAAGAGTATTCTGTCCATATTTACTTTCGGTTATTTGTTATTAATCTTTTAATACTCAATGTGTTTCAATCAGTTAATCACCAGGATTATTCCACATTTCTTTTTATATTATATTCATTTCTAATCCTTTCCTCTCCCCGCAAGAAGTGCATATCATCCTTTTCAATACAAATACATTTTCTATTCGTATGAATACAGGCGATTGCAGTGCTCATGCTTCCAGAGGCAAAATCAAGGACTGTGTCACCCTCTTTCGTGTATGTTTTTATCAGATATTTCAACAATGCGACTGGTTTTTGATTAACATGAATCGTTTTGCCCTCTGATTCCGCAGTTTTAAAATATTTCACACTTCGTGGGTATCTCGTTCCTTTGTTTTCATTTCTGAATGTAGGATTTGGTACCTTGTTTACTCCTGTCCAGTTACTTCCTCTCTTTGTACGATTCTCATAAGGCTCACCTTCCTCCATGATTGGATAATAAGGAGTTCTGCCGTTACAAAAGATACTGATTAGCTCATGCGCTTTTAGAGGTTGCTTTTTAGCAAGAAGGAAATTGCTTGCTTTTGACTTTTCCCATACCCAGTCATATTTAAATTCGGCTAAATTGCCACAGCGTAAAAGGCTGCTGAACGGTTCGCTGCCAAATAAAGCCGTAGGCGCATTATCCTTTCTCACTCTTCTAATCTCCTCCCACATTTTCGAGAATGGTATTATCTTATCCCATTGCGA
>NZ_JH379389.1 GCF_000235885.1 Leyella stercorea DSM 18206 | reverse complement strand
TGTCCTTTCTCTCGTGCTTCGCGCTCTGCAGCTGCCATGCACGCCATATTGTCGCGCACGACCCAGAGACTATTCTCGTACGCCTCCCACTCCTTCTTTGTAAGGCGGTGGCTGTCGGCATAGTCCTCAAGCTGCTTGAATATCTCCTTTTGTGCCGTGAACGGCATTCTGCTTAATGCTTCCATATGCTTCAATACGTAAATCCATTTCTCAAAATCTGTTTCACATTCCTCCGCCTTCTTCTCGAAGAGCGGAAGCGCCAAGTAGATAAAGCGGAGCTTGTTGGACACCTGCGCCTTCGTGTCCTTGTCCGCCAATACGATGTCCGTACGGAACTTAGATACCTCGTCCGTATGCGGCATGTAGTTCATAAAACATATCGTGTAAACGGGCAGAAACTTATAGGCATCCTCGCGCTCTGCCCTACCCTTGTCCACCTGATCGAGGATGCTACGGCAGGCGTAGCAGATGGAGCGGTCGAGGAAGTTCGGCTGCCAACGGTTCTGCATCTCAACGATAAAGCGGTCGCCGGTGTCCGTCTCGCAGTAGACATCGCAGATGATGCCACGCTGGTCTTTCGTGGGTGGCAGCAGTTCCTTGTCGCGGAACGTGAGGTCCTTGACGTGTAGTTCATCGACGAGCAGGTCGTTGAGGAAACTTATCAGCAACGGTTTACTGAACTCCTGTCCGAACAGTCGTTTGAAGCCCCAGTCGGTGAACGGATTGATGTATTTGCCCATAGTC
>NZ_JH379388.1 GCF_000235885.1 Leyella stercorea DSM 18206 | reverse complement strand
CCCACGAACTGTACTTTCACAACTGCACAGTTGCGGTTGTTAAGGTCCTTACGTGGCTGCGTTTGAGCAGTAAGGTCGCTTCCAGCAAGCTTGAAGGATTTTACCGTCAGCTCTTGGGCAAGAGCTGATGATATTGCTGCAAAGAGCATAAAAAGGGATAGAAGAAGTTTTCGCATAAAATTTATATTAGTCTTTTCCGGCTACGCCGGAATTTTACTCGATGTTTTGAAACTTAGGACATTAATAATAGGAGTGGACTACTCGAAACAAGAAGTCGTTACTCGGAGAGAACCAAGCGGAGCCCAAGGGTGGTGTCGCGGTCGTCAGGCTCGTAGATGTAACGGAACGACGAGCGACAGCTCCAGGCAACGTAGAACCAGCCACCTCCACGGAACACGCGGTAGGGTCCACTATTAGCACCAGTTGGATTTACCTGTGAGGAACTATTGTATAAGCCATGCCAATCTTGACACCACTCCCCTACGTTGCCACTCATATCATATATACCCAATTCGTTGGGCTGCTTTGTACCAACGGCATGAGTATTGCTTCCACTATTATCCCGAAACCAAGCTACATCTAAGGTATTATTGCTGCCACTATACTGATAACCTCGGCTTTTGTTGCCACCACGGGCAGCATATTCCCATTCGGCTTCCGTGGGAAGACGGAACGTTTTGCCGGTTATACGGTTCAGCTTGCTGATAAATTCTTGGCAGTCAT
>NZ_JH379387.1:54700-74717 GCF_000235885.1 Leyella stercorea DSM 18206 | reverse complement strand
ATGCGCTAAATTAATTCCGCCAACGGGTTGTTTTTTAATAAATGAATATAGGTGGAACCGGCGTGGCAGCACCGCCCGCCGGTTCGCTATTCGTTGTTATTACTTCTTGATTACGTTGAGAGCCTTGAACGGTTTGCCGTTCTTGAGCACCTGTACGATGTACATGCCCTTGCCACCCTGAACAGCTACGTTCACTGTCTCGCCGGCATCAGCACGGAAGTCGTTGCTCTGGAGCACTGCACCTGCTGCGCTTACGATGTTGATGGTGTAGAAGCCACCCTCAGCGAAGCGGAGGTTAACGCTCTCTACGAACGGGTTAGGATAAACAGAGAAGCCTGCTGCGTCCTTAACGTCGTTGATTGCGTCAACACCTGTGATAACGAGTACGTTCTCAAGTGCTTTTTCAGACTCGCCCCAGAAGTTGGTGAGCTTGACGCCTGCCTCATACTCGCCCGGACGAGCGAATGTTACGACAGCAGCCTTGTCGGTCTCAGAAGAGATACGACCGCCGTTGAGCTGCCATGTGTGTGAAGTCTTCACCTCAAGTGTACCGTCGATGCCAGGATAGCCTGTTACCTCGTTGTTAGCACCTACTGTCTTGTAAGATGCTGTAGAAGTGTTCTCACCGCCAGAGCCAGCCATCACAACCATTCTTGCCTTGTACTGAGCACCTGCCTTACCAAGGTTGACGAATGTAGAGTCGCTCTTGTCCATCTCCTCGAAGGTGTAGTAGCCCATAAGTCCCTCAGGCACCTCGTTAGCTGCGTAGCCCTGCATTGCGCGAACTACCTCAGCGTCGGTAAGAGGCTTGTTCCAAACCTGAACCTCGTCGATAGTTGCGTTCAGACCTGCCTTGTAAACACCGCCACCACCGATGAACACGTTAGCGTGCTCAGAAGTATTAATGCGGTTGTCAGTGCTGTTCTCACGTAGTGAAGAAGAAGAGAAGTTGTTAGGACCTGCTACGCACTTGCCGTTGAAGTAGATCTTCTGCTGCTTGTCAGAAGACTGAGTAACAACGATGTGGTTCCAAACACCCGGGTTGAGTGCGTAACCTGTAGACATCATCGACTCTCTCGGGTTGTCGTGAGCTGTCCAGCCGAAGGTGTTGAACGATACCTCGTTTGCAAGGTGGTTGCTGTTGCAGTCGTGCTCGCCAGCGTTGATCTGCGGACGAACCTGTACCCAGAGGTCACCCCAGTTGTTGTGCGGCCATCTGTCAGAGATAGTGTTCTTCTGGATGAGGTTTGTACCCTGCTTGTCGTGAGCATAGTTGTCTACCTTAACCCAGAGAGCGTAAGAGTAAGCCATGCTTGTGTTGTTACCGCCGTCGAGTGTTACCTCTGCCGGGATAAGGAGCATGTTCGGATCCTTAACAACAAGACCGCGTGACACCTTACCCTCACCGTCGCGTGATGTGTAGTTGAGCTTGATCTCCTCTGTTGTCTCAGCTGTCTGCTTGTCAGCAGTTACGGTCTCAACAACCGGCACAGCACCTGTCTTCTCCGGAGAGATGATTACCTTGCCGCGGAATATCTCCTTTGCACCCTTATCGTTAACAACCTCGAGGTCGTAAACGCCAACCTCTGCTACAGAAGTTGTGAACTGGTTGCAATTTGAGTACTTCTCACCTACCTGAGCACCTGTCTGTGCGTTGAGCAGACGGAACGACTGAGCGTTCGGTGCGAACTGGTCCTCGTAGTAAACCTTGAACTGCTCGTTCGGCTTGATAACCTGGCGGTCGATAGCTACCTCTGTAGACGGTGTGTCGTATTCTACTGTCTGGTACTCGCTCCAAGAGATTTCGCTCTTCTGCTGACCGTCAGGAGAAACGGCGCGTACACCGAAGCGGCAGTCGCGCTTCTCGAGGTCGGCTACCATCGGAGCGTCGATTACGTAAGCTGCCCAAGATGTTGTAGCTGTGAGGTACTGCTCCTTCTCGCCCTTCTGCTGGAACCAGATCTCGTAGTACCATGTATCTACCTCGTCGTTGTATGTCTTAACGCCGCCGGTCTCTTCCTTGGCAGCGTAGCGAATCTTGAAGTCGCAAGTCTTGTCCTTACCACGGAGCACCTCAATCTCCTTAATCTTCGGAGCAACCGGTGCAAACTTCTGCTGCGGATTGCGAACTGCGAGCTCACCAACGAGCATGTTGTAGTCCTTGGCAGTGTTGTCGAGACGGATACCGATCATTGCAATCTCGTCGCCCGACTTCAGACCGAGCTTGTCGAGAGTAGTGGTGAATGTTGTCCACTGACCGAACTTCTCGGCTGCAGGGATAGCAATTTCCTTGTACTCTGTGAGCTTGCCCTTGAGAGCTACGAACAACTTAGCGTGTGTGTCGAGCTCGTTGCTCATCTTATATGTAAGAGAGATGTTGTACGAAGGCTCTGTCTTGAGCAAGGTCTTGAAGAGCTTTACACGAGATGTTGTTGTCTGACCCTTCAGGCGAAGGCAAGAGCCACCCCAGTAAGCGTCGTCCCATGTAAGCTCAGCCTGAGCGAGGTTGCCGCTCTTTGCGCTCTCGTTGCCGTCAACAATCCACCAACGCCATGTCGGCAGGAAGTCCTGAGTAGCGATGTTGTGCCACTTGTGGTTGAACGCCACCTCACCCTCGTTCTTGAATGTAAGACCGTTACCGAGGTTGAAGCGTGTAACGAACGGTACCTGCTGGATAGTAGACTTAGCTGTTACGTAGCTTGCTACACCGTGGAACTTGCCCTTCAGGCTGCCGTTAGCGAGTGTTACGACGTCGCTCCATCCGAGGATGTCAGGAGTGTTAGCCGGGTTGCGGTTGCCACCGCTGAACACCATCTCCTGCTTGTCGAGGTAAGCCTGCTGGATAGCCACGTCAGATGTACCGTAGTCGGTAGCACTCTGGTGGATAAGGCCCTGTGAGTGAGCACCCCAGAAGCCTACAGAAGCCTCTACGTCGTTGAGGTCGTTCCAGTTAGAGCTTGAAGCGTGGAGCGCACGGCCCTGGATATCGAAGCCCTTATAGTAGTCGTACGGATCGCGACCAAGGCTCTTTGCATATGCTGCAGTGTTCTTGAGAGTACCACTACCGGTGTTGTAGTTAGAGAACATCATGTCGGTAACGATGTTGTCCTTATCACCGAACTGAGCCTTGTTGTGAGCACCAAGACCCTGGTCGAATGTGATGCCACCGTAGTCGTTAGTACCGTCATACCAGTGGAGCTGGAACTTCCAACCGATCTTCTCAGCCTCCTTATGGCACTCAGCGAAGAAACCTCGAATCTGCTTCATTGTAGCAGCACTGGCATTGAACTCTGAGTTCACACCAACGCCGTCGATGCCGTAGTACTTGAGAATCTTAACGAAGCGCTCTACGTTTTTGTAAGTGCCGTCAGAGTTCTTCTTTGTCAGCTCGCCGAAGGTCTTGCCCCAACCGCTTGCTGCATAAAGGTTTACATTGGCATTCCAAGGAATAGAAGCAACGCAACCTACCGCTACACCATTCTTGTGAGCAACGTCAGACAGACCGCCAGTTACGCGGAACCAAGGTGCTGTCCAGTTGCCGTGGATGTTAAGGTATGACCACATTGAGAAGTTGTCGCCCTCGAAGCAATAGCGCGGAAGAGCCTTCCAAGAAGAAGTTGGGTCGTCGAGCGGAGTCCAGAGACACATCTTACGACCCGGCTTAGCCTGCTTGCTAACTTCTGCCTGATAGTCGTCAGCCTCAGCGATGCGCGGCAATGGGCGAACGCGTGAGATGTAGAACTGGTCGTCCATTTCGCTCACTTCGCGCGGAGGTGTGCCAGCTTCCCAGTTCCAGATGTTCTCGAGGAGGTACTGGTCACCCTTGTCCTGAATGTCTAACGGATGAGTCGGAGTACGCTGAGCATAACCGAACACGCAGCCACACAGAAGCATGGATGCGAGGAGTGTTGTTTTCTTGTTGTTCATTTAGGGATCTTTTAGTTGGCAAGAAGACGAGAAGACGAGTGGACAAGGGGAATTGTCTCCCTGTCTACCCACCCACTCGTCTGCTTTATTTACTTACGGATAAGCTTAACAGTGCGAACTGTCTTGCCGTCCTTCTTCACATTAAGCACGTAGATGCCTGCCTTAGCGAGGTGTACGTTAACCACGTTGCCAGCGTTGAGCTGAGCTGCCTTGCGAGCCACCTGCTCACCAGCTGTTGTGTAAACGCTAACCTCGTATGCGCCAGCCTCAGCGAACTCTACTATTGCGTCCTCGCCTACTGTGTAAGCCTTCATCTCGGTGCTCTCTACAGCGTCAACGCCAGTAGGATAAGCCACCTTGATTACAGAGAATGTCTTCTCAGCCTTACCAAGAGCGTTAGAGAGTGTAAGAGTTACGTCGTAGTCGCCACCTGTACGGAACGAAACGTTTGCAGAACCTTCCTCGCCGTTACCAGTAATGTCAGCGAATGTAGCGTTCTTAGCAGTCCATGACGGCTTGGTCTCTACCTTGTATGTCTCGCCAGATACGAACGGTGAACCTGCGATGTAAGTCGGCTCAATCCACTGGAGAGTAGCCTGACCTTCGCCACCACCTGCTACCATATCCTGCATACCGCCCTTCACAGCCTTTGTACCAGCAGATGTGAAGTAGTTGTCCGTTGCCTTCTTCTCGAAGTCCCAGAATGCCATTACGCCCTCAGGGAGGTTGTTAGCGTTGAGGTCGCCCATAGCTGCCTTAACGTCAGCTGCGGTAGCCACCTTGTCCCAAACTACTACGTTGTCGATTACACCGTCAAGACCGTAACGGTCGAAGAGCGGACCACCGATGCAGAGGTACATACCGTTTGTGATGCTGTAAACATCGCCCTGGTATGTTGGCTCATATGTAGCAGGACCGAATACAGGATTTCCACCCTGCAAACGCTTCCATTCTGTTACAGTCTGCTTAACACCATCCAAGAACATGTCGGCACGCAACTGACCCGCTGTATTGTAATCGAACGACATTGTAACGTGTACCCAGTTGCCTACAGGGAACTTGGTGTTACCGTACTTGTACTGGAGCTCCTTGTTAGATGTAGCGTCTGAACCACGGAATGTGATACCATCAAAGCTGCCATCTGGGCTGATCTGTGACCAGTTCCAACCCCAGTCGGTCTTAGGCCAACCATCCTGCTTGTTATAAACATTGAAGAGAGTAGCCGACTTTCCTTCCTTGAGGCTGTTAATCTTCAACCAGAATGAGATAGAGAACGACTTCTTGCCTACGAGACCGAGATCAGCAGCAGCAACACCGAAGCGTGTCTCCTTCAGGTCGAGACCCTGTGAACCAGAACCGTCAGCAGCGCGACCTGTGTAAGCCATCTTAACATTCTCGCCTACCTTGAGAGAAACCTCTTCCTCGCTACCGTTAGCTGTGAGAGAGTAAATCTCAGGCAGAGCACCTGTACCTACGCTTGTAATCTGTATGTAAGAAGAGAATGTGCGTGTGGTCTGCTTAGCTGTACCATCCTCGCCGTACTCGTTACCAGTTACCTTAAGGTCGTAGCTACCGAGGTCAGCAAGTGATGTTGTCCAAGAGTTGCCATCGCCACTCTTAACTACCTGACCGTCCTTAACGATCTCCCACTTAGCAGCAGGGTGCTCAGGGTCGATGTAGCTGAGTGTGAACTCCTCGTTCGGCTTGATAGTTGTCTTATTGCTCTTGATATCGTCGTTGTAAACGTATGAAGCAGGTGCCATATAGTTGCTCCAAGCGATCTCAGACTCTGTCTTGTGGTCGAGAGCTACTGCAGAAACACCGAGACGTACCTTAGCGTTTGCCTTAGTAGTCGGGATTGAGTAGTAGAGACCAGCCCAAGAAGTTGTTGTACCCATGAGCATCGGCTCCTTGCCCTCTTCCTGAGCGTAGAGACGGAAGTGAGATGTCTTAACGTCGAGGTTGTAGCACGGCTCGCCAGCTGCCTTGTTGTTAGGCATGTTGAAGATGATCTTAGCGTCCATACCAGCCTTGCTGTTGTAGAGCATCTTGGTGTTAGCTGCGTCGATAACCGGAGCAGCCGGTGTAGCCGCCTTGCCGCGAACGATAGAGAACTCGCCGAGCATGAGGTTGAGGTCCTTAGCGTTCTTGAAGTTGAGAGCTACGAGAGCAAGAGTCTTGCCGTCGAAGTCAGAACCTACCGTGAATGTCTGCTTAACCCAGTCGTTAACGTCAGCTACACGGTCTGCCTTGCAGAGGTTGTAAGCTACGCCTGTGCTCTCGCTGCCCTCTGCAGAGAGAACGAGGTCGAGGTCGGTAGCACCCTCGTTGAGCTTATAGCGAACAGTGATAACGTCACCCTTCTTCAAAGCGTACTTTGTCTTGAAGAGGTGGAGATACTCGTTAGCTGTTGTACCAGAAATCTTGAGTGTAGAACCTCCGAAGTAAGCATCGTCCCATACGAACTGAGCGTCGAGCCCTGTAGCAGGAACGTCAGCTGCTGTACGTCCGAGGAGCTTGTTAGCGAACCAGAAGTGCCATGTCGGCAGGTAGTCCTGCATACCTACGTTGTACCAAGGAGAGTTTACCTTGCGCTCGCCGTTAAGGTTGAAGAACTTACCGTTACCGAGGTTGAAGTAAGTGATGAACGGCTCCTCAGCGAGATCCCAGCTCAGCGGCGAACGTGCTGTCATGAATGCAGCCATACCGTGCCAAGTCGGGTTGTATGCTGTGTACTGGTGCTTGTCAACAATAGACGGAGTGATAACCGGGTTGCGGTTGCCGCCACCGAAGTAGCACTCTGTACGACGGAGGTAAGCGAACTGCTTCATCTCGTCAGACGAACCGAGCTCTGAACGGCTCTCCCAGAACATGTTCTGTGAGTGAGCACCCCAAAGACCGATAGAAACGCGCTGATCTGGCAGCAACGACCATGATGTACCACCAGGCTCGCCACCCTGCATGTTCACACCGCAGTAGATATCGAGCGGATCGCGACCGAGCTTCTCTGCGAATGCTACTGAAGGAGCGAGCTGACCACGGTTCCAGTTGTAGTTGAAGAAGAGTGATGTACGTACGTTCTTGCTGTCACCGAATGTCTCCTTGTTATGATTGCCGAGACCACCGTCGAATGAAACCTGACCGTAGTCGTTTGTACCGTCATACCAGAAGTTCTCAAAGATCGGGTTAACCGGCAACATCTTCTTAACGAGGGCTGCGTGGAATGTGCGTACGCCCTTAACATAAGCGCCACCGCCGTAGAACTCAGAGTTGTAGCCGAGACCGTCGATACCATAGTACTGCAAGAACTTAGAAGTCTTGTCTACGTCCAGAGAAGCAAGACCCTTAAGGCATGCCGCCCAGCTTGCGCTGAGGCTTGCGTTAGGAATAGAAGCTACACCTGATACACCAACACCGTTCTTGTGAGCTACGTCGAGGAAAGCAGCCGGGATACGTCCGAGCGGAGATGTCCAGTTGCCCCAGTGTGTAACGTACGACCACATAGAGAACACCTCCGAGTCAAATACGCCGTTAGGAAGTGCGTTGAAGTCAGAGTTGTTTACCGGAATCCAAGCGATGAGCTTCTTGTCGTTCTTCGCATTGAGATCAAGACGCACCTGAGTAGCCTCGTTGCGGAAACGAGCACGTGGCTTAACACGTGAGATATAGAAGTTGTCGTCTGCTGTTACCTGGTTGCCTGGAGTCCAACCCTGGATAAGGGTGTGGAAGTTTTCGCTGCCAGTGTTCTTACCAGCTTCTACATAACCTTCACGCATCTGCTGTGCGTTAGCACTCATCACAGAAAGTACGAGACCTGCTGCGAGAGTCAATGTTTTACGGGATAAATTCGCCATAAGATTTGTATTTAGTAAAATTGATTAAGTTTTTATTTATATAAATAATGTAAGTTAGAGAATATAAAAGTGGCAAATACACTTCCATTCGCCTTGCAAAAATACACATTTTTTATATAACAAAGAACAAATGCTTATTGCGTTTTCATAATATTAACATCTTTAACACTTTGGGGGCAGGGGGTGCCACCAGGGCGTGCACCCCCTAAGAAGTGCACCCCCTTATTAGTCGGCGAGGGTGAAGTCGAGCTGTTTCTTTTCGAGGTTGGCACTTGCCACCTTGATGCGTATGGGGTCGCCAAGTTGATACTTGTTGTGATGGCGGCGACCTACGAGACAGTAGTTGCGCTCGTCGAAGTCGTAGTAGTCGTCGTCGAGGTCGCGCATCGGCACAAGACCCTCGCAGTGGTTCTCGTCAATCTCGCAGTAGATGCCGTACGACTGTATGCCTGAGATGTGCGCATCGTAGACATTGCCCACACGTTCAGACATGAACTCCACAGCCTTGTACTTGATAGAGTCGCGCTCGGCGTTGGCTGCCACCTGCTCCATCTCCGACGAGTGCTCGCAAAGCTCCTCGTAGTGCTCCTTGTTGGCAGAGCGTCCGCCCTGCTGGTAGCGTGTGATGAGTCGGTGAACCATCGTGTCGGGGTAGCGGCGGATAGGCGACGTGAAGTGAGTGTAGTAGTCGAACGCCAGTCCGAAGTGTCCGATATTGTGGATAGAGTACTTCGCCTTCATCATGGCACGCAGTGCCACGGTCTGTATGAGGTTCTGCTCGCGCTTGCCCTCGCACGCCGACATAAGCGTGTTGAGCGACTTGGCAAGAGCACCCTTCGTGCCGTCGGTCTTCATCTTGTAGCCGAACTTCACCACGAACTCGCGCAGCGTCTCGAGCTTTGTCGGGTCGGGGTTGTCGTGTACACGATAAGGCAGCGTCTTCGGCTTCTTGCCCTTCGCCACCTTGCCCACCGACTCAGCCACGGTGCGGTTGGCGAGGAGCATGAACTCCTCAATGAGCTTGTTGGCATCCTTCGAGCGCTTGAAGTAGCAGCGCACCGGTTTGCCCTTCTCGTCGACATCGAAGTGCAGCTCTTCGCGGTCGAACTTCACTGCGCCGTTCTTGAAGCGTACTGCGCGCAGCTTCTTAGCCAGTCGGTCGAGCATGATGAGCGCGTCGGCATTCTCGCCCTTGTAGCCACCCTTGGGTGCTGCAGGTGCGGGTTCGCCCGTGCCGTCTACCACGCCGTTCTGCTCGAGCAGCTCCTGTACCTCTTCGTAGGCGTAGCGGCGGTTCGACTTGATAACGGTGTGCACTATGCGATACGCCTTCACGTTCGCCTCCTCGTCGAGGTTGAAGATCACGGAGAACGCCAGCTTCTCCTCATCCGGCCGGAGCGAGCAGATGAAGTTGCAGAGGCGTTCGGGGAGCATCGGTATGGTGCGGTCGACGAGGTAGATGCTCGTGGCACGCTTCACCGCCTCCTTGTCTATCACGGATCCTTCTGTGACGTAATGCGACACGTCGGCGATGTGCACGCCCACCTCCCAGAGTCCGTCCTTGAGCTGTCGGATGGAGAGCGCGTCGTCGAAGTCCTTTGCATCCTTCGGGTCGATGGTGCAGGTGAACACGTCGCGGAAGTCCTCGCGCTCGGCGTAGTCCTCCGGCGTTATCTCCGCCGAAATCTTCTCGGCAGCCTCCTCCACGTTCTTCGGGTACTTATACGGCAAGCCGTACTGCGCGAGGATGGTGTTCATCTCCACGTCGTTGTTGCCAGCCTTTCCGAGCACGTCGACCACTTCACCAATCATGTTGCGGTGGTCCTGGTCGGGCCACTCCACGATGCGCACCACGGCGTTGTCGCCGTCCTTGCCGCCTTTCAGCTTTCGGCGCGGAATGATGATGCTGTTCGCCAACACGTTGGCAGGCGAGATGAGCGTGCAGAGGTCGTGGTCGAACGAGAGTCGTCCGACGAAGGTGTCCTTGGCACGCTCCAGTATCTGTATCACCTGTGCCTCCTTGATGTGGTTCTTGCGTCGCGCCATGCAAGCGAAGCGCACGCGGTCGCCGGTGAGAGCCCACATCGAGTTACGTTCAGCCACGAAGATAGGCTTGTCGGAGTCGTCGGGCATGATAGAGTTCTTGCCGTTCGTCTTGCGTTGGAACACGCCCTCCTGCACCTGTCCCTTCATGTTCAGCTGATACGAGTTGTCGGTGACGCGCGTGATGAAGTCGTCCCACGCCATCTCCTCCATGATGTCAATAGCGAGCATCTTCAGCGGATGCGTGTCGAGGTGTAGCGAACGGAAGATATCTTTAAACGAGAGCGTCTTTCCAGGGTTGGAGGCGAACAGTTCTTCAAGCTTTGGGGCGAGCTGTTTCTTAGTCAAGCGCTTGCCACCTTTCTTTCCTTTTCCCATAGTATTTGGTTTTTTGTCGGCGAGGGTGTGAGCCTCGTCGAAGTTATTGTTTTTCTTTTGCAAATAAACAAAAAATAATTGGAATAGCAATGCGATTGTGTCAGTTTTTTAGAATTGGTGCTGTTTAGGGGGTGCAGCTTAGGGGGTGCAGTTGTCTCAACTGCACCAACAGAGCAGAATGTGCAGTAAACTCTATTGGTGCACTCCTTGCTCTTGCTTCTAATTTGTTGGTGCACTTGAGACAAGTGCACCCCTTGTGCAAACGTTTGCACAGCACAAAGAAATTCTGTGAGCCACGGATGCGCTCTATATTAAAATAATGTGATAACTTTGCAAGCGTAATTAAAAACCAATCTAACGAATGTCTGAACTGCAACCAACCACGATGAAGGACATCGCCGAACATTTCGGTGTGTCCATAGCCACTGTGTCGCGTGCCCTCAACGGTAGCGCACGTGTCAGCGAGGAGAAACGCAACCTTATTTGCGAGTACGCCCATGCGAACAACTTCTACCCGAACGACATCGCCAAATCGCTGCGCAACTCTCACAAGCAGCCGGTGAAAGTGATTGGTGTCATCGTGCCCGAGTTCACACATTATTATTTCTCCACCATTCTCAACGGCATCGAGGACGCTGCGTCGAAACGTGGCTACCGCATCATCGCCACCACCTCACGCGAGCAGTACGAGCGCGAAGTGCAGCTGTGCCAGATGTTCGAGGCTCACCAGGTGTGCGGCGTAATCGTGTCGCAGGCTAAGGAGACGCAGGACTACGCCCACTTCCAATCGCTCATCGACCGCGGCATACCGCTCGTGTTCTACGACCGCATCTGCACGGGTGTGGACGCAAGCCGCGTGGTGGTGGACGACTATCAGGGGGCGTTCGCTGCCGTGACGCACCTCATCGAGACGGGCTGCCGCCGCATAGCCTTCTACGGCATGAAGGGCAAGACGGCACTCGGACAGAACCGCTACAACGGCTATCACGACGCACTGCTGAAGGCGGGTATGCAGCCCGACGAGTCGCTGGTGTTCGTCTGCGACAAGCGCGAGGATGCCGAGCGCATCACGCCCAGCGTGCTCAACCGTGCCGACCGCCCCGACGCGTTCTTCTGCGTGAACGACGACACTGCCATCAGCGTAATGTACACGGCAAAGCACAACGGCTTCCGCGTGCCCGAGGATGTCGCGGTGTGCGGCTTCACCAACGGCGAGCGTGCCATCGCCTGCGACCCGCAGCTCACCACCGTGGAGCAGCGCGGAACAAAGGTGGGCGAAGAGGCTGCCACCATACTCATGGACAAGGTGGAGGGGCTCACGCCGTGTGACCGCATCGAGAAGCGCGTCGTAAAGACAAGGCTCGTCGTGAGAGAGAGCACGAAGAGCTAAGCAAAACCAAAAAAACCAAAATAACAATGAAACCAAAACCAAATCAAAGTTTCTTGAAACTGTGGAACCTCAGTTTCGGATTCTTCGGCGTACAGATTGCGTACGCCCTGCAGAGCGCGAATATCTCGCGCATCTTCGCCACACTTGGTGCCGACCCACACAGCCTCAGCTACTTCTGGATACTACCACCACTCATGGGCATCCTCGTGCAACCCATCATCGGCACGCTGAGCGACCGCACATGGTGTCGCTTCGGCAGACGCATACCTTACCTCTTCGTAGGCGCATCGGTAGCCGTAGCCGTGATGTGCCTGCTGCCCAACGCCGGCTCGTTCGGCATGGCTGTGAGCGCAGCCATGGTGTTCGGACTCGTCTCGCTGATGTTCCTCGACACGAGCATCAACATGGCGATGCAGCCGTTCAAGATGCTCGTGGGCGACATGGTCAACGAGCAACAGAAGTCGCTCGCCTACTCCATACAGTCGTTCCTGTGCAACGCCGGATCGATCGTGGGCTACCTCTTCCCTTATTTCTTCACAGCCATCGGCATAGCCAACGAGGCGCAGAAGGGCGTGATACCCGACTCGGTCATCTACTCGTTCTACATCGGTGCGGCGATACTCATCCTCTGCGTCATCTACACCACACTGAAGGTGAAGGAGTGGAACCCGCAGGAGTACGCCGAGTATAACGAGGCGAAGCCCGAGGCGGACGAAGGCAAAGCCAACTGGATTGAGCTGCTGCGCAACGCTCCGTCGATGTTCTGGAAGGTGGGCGCCGTGCAGTTCTTCTGCTGGACAGCGTTCATGTTCATGTGGACATACACCAACGGCACCATTGCCGACACCATATGGAACACCACCGACACCGCGTCGAATGGCTACCAGGCGGCAGGCAACTGGGTTGGCGTGATGTTCTGCTGGCAGGCTATCGGCTCTGTACTGTGGGCAATGGCTCTGCCACGCTTCAAGAACGAGAAGGCGGCTTATGCGCTGAGCCTCGTCATCGGTGCCGTGGGCTTCGCCCTCGTGCCGTTCGTACACGACAAGAACCTGCTCGCTCTGCCGTTCATGCTCATCGGCTGCGCATGGGCTGCCATGCTCGCCATGCCGTTCGCCTTCGTCACGAACGCTCTTGAGGGCTACGGCCACAAGGGTGCGTACCTCGGACTCTTCAACGGCACCATCTGCATCCCGCAGATCATTGCAGCAGCGTGCGGTGGCACCCTGCTCTCGATGGTTGGCTCTGTGCAGAGCAACATGATGCTCGTAGCTGCAGCGTCGCTCGTGCTTGGCGCCCTGTGCGTGGCTCGCATCAAGAAGTAACGTAGCGATTAGTAGCGGTGGTATCCTTGCCACCGCAACACCTTATTATTTTACAAGCGGATTAAGCGGAAACTAATGTAGGAATGCCGTAGCCTCCTACAGTTTGACCAAACCGTTATTAATCACATACCTATCCATCCTTAATTGACAGCAATCTATCATCGTTCGCTGTACAACGGCGTGCGCAAACGTTTACACGCCCAATATGCTATATTTATATTAAAAAAAAGACAACGCATTGATATAAATCATAATTTTGCACGTGAAAAGATCCTAATAACTGTTGTGACTAAAAACAATTTATTATAAAAATCAAAAGCTACATGAAGAAGCAGGTTAAATTCCCTAATGCCCTCAGAACAGCTACGCTCTCAGCAGGCTTGTTCCTGTCGGCAAGTGCCTTCGCACAGCAGGTTGTTGTGAAAGGCAACGTAGTAGACGAAACCGGCGAGCCGGTTATCGGTGCTTCCGTCAAGGTTGTAGGTGGTACATTAGGTACTGTTACAGACATCGACGGTAATTTTACTCTCAATGCCGACAAGAAGTCGACCATTGAAGTGACCTACATCGGCTACGAGCCAGTAAAGATGCAGGCCGGTCAGAACCTCACAATCCATCTCAAGAACACTTCCTCTACACTTAACGAGGTTGTCGTAATCGGTTACGGCGCTGTGAAGAAGTCGGACCTCACCGGTTCGGTTACAGCCCTCAAGCCAGACTCAAAGAACAAGGGTCTTGTGGTGAACGCTCAGGACATGCTCTCTGGTAAGGTGGCAGGTGTGAACGTAACGTCAAACTCTGGTGAGCCAGGCGTCGGCACACAGATCCGCATCCGTGGCGGCTCTTCACTGAACGCCAGCAACGACCCGCTGATCGTTATCGACGGCGTGCCTATGGACAACAACAAGGTGGGCGTCACGATGGGCAACTCAGCCTCCAACTTGCTTTCTACCATCAACCCGCAGGATATCGAGTCGTTCAACGTGCTGAAAGACGCATCGGCTACAGCCATCTACGGTTCGCGCGGTTCTAACGGTGTCATCATCATCACCACAAAGAAGGGTCACAAGGGTCAGAAGCCGGAGGTAAGCTACTCGGGTTCGGTATCCGTATCGCAGAAGAAGAAGACCTACGAGATGATGAACGGCGACCAGTATCGTGCCTATGTAAAGAGCCTCTTCAACGAAAACGACGATGCAGTGAAAGCACTCGGTACAGCCAACACCGACTGGCAGGACCTTATCTACCGCACAGCCGTGTCTCACGACCATAACATCACGGTGGCAGGTTCGGCAGGCAAGTTCCTCCCCTATCGTGTTTCAGTAGGCTACACCTCACAGCAGGGTATCTTGAAGAACTCTGACTACAACCGCTACACAGCATCCGTAAACCTCAACCCGTCGCTGCTGAACGACCACCTCAACCTCAACCTCAACGCCAAGGGCATGTACTCTAAGGCAAAGAAGGCTGACACGGGTGCTATCGGCAATGCCGTTTCGTTCGACCCGACACAGAGCCCGTACAACTTTACTTCGCAGCGCGACATCGCGCTTCTTGAGGCTAATGGCGGCGTACAGCAGACTCTGAACAATTTCGGTGGCTATTTCAACTGGCTTACATCAGCCAGTGCATACAACAACCCACAATGGCCGTTCACACGCTTCAACGACGCTCCTGCCAACCCATTGGCTCAGCTTGAGCTTGGCGGCAATGTTGAAAAAGTGCGTTCGTTCATCGGTTCGGCTGACATCGACTATAAGGTACACGGTTTCGAAGACCTGCGCCTGCATATGACACTCGGTGCCGAAATCGCCAAGGGAACGGTTGACGAAACCCAGCCTACATCATATCCTACAACATTATATTATGGTGGCATCACCGACAACGAGAACTTCAAACGCAACCTTCTCCTCTCGGCTTACGCTCAGTACTACAAGGACTTCAGCAAGAACCACCACTTCGACATCATGGGTGGCTACGAGTACCAGCACTTCTTCTTCCGCTACAACAACTCGTGGATACAGTACTACCCACAGTCGGACGCTCAGGCAGGCAACGTGTTCAAGGACACTAAAGACATAGACAAGTACGAGAACTTCCTCGTTTCGTTCTTCGGACGTGCCAACTACACACTTATGAACCGCTACTTCTTCACCGCTACGGTGCGCGACGACGGCTCATCACGCTTCAAGGACCACTGGGGACTCTTCCCGTCGTTCGCCTTCGCTTGGCGCATGAAGGACGAGAACAACCTTAAGGATATCAAGTGGCTCTCCGACTTGAAGTTCCGCGCAGGCTACGGTGTGACCGGTCAGCAGGAAGGCATCTCCAACTACCTCTGGTTCAAGCAGTACAAGAAGGGACAGAACTATGGCCAGTACCCGATTATCGGTGATGGTACCATCTACACTCCGCTCTACTACAACGACAAGCTGAAGTGGGAGAAGACAACGACCTACAACCTCGGTCTTGACTTCGGTATCTGCAACCGACTCACCGGTAGCATCGACTGGTACGTGCGCAATACTACCGATCTTATCAACTCGGCTCCTGTAGCAGCCCTCGCAGGCTCTGCCGACAAGGGTATACAGAACATCGGTTCAATGAGGAACACTGGTGTTGAGCTTTCGTTGAACTACGTAGCAGTGAACACCAAGGACTGGTACTGGACAATGAACTACAACCTCACGTACAACCGCAACCGCATCACCGACCTCAACGGCGTAAGCGATACCGGCGACCCTGTAACTACTGGCGACAACATCGACAACGTGAACAAGGTGCTCGCCTACCAGACCGGTTATGCAGCCAACTCGTTCTACGTGTACGAACAGATGTACGACAAGAACGGCAAGCCTATCGAGGGCGCTGTGGTAGACCGCAACGGCGATGGTGTCATCAGCAATGCTGACAAGTATCTCTACAAGCAGGTAGCAGCTCCTGTAACAATGGGCTTCTCTACACGCGTAGAGTGGAAGAACTTCGACCTCGGCTTCTCGCTCCGCGCAAACCTCGGCAACTACGTGTTCAACAACTTTGAGCAGGGCAAGCGCTTGAAGACCACATCTTCTGTTTGGTGCCAAAACGCATACCTCGCTAATCGTCCAGTGAACACACTCGGATGGGACTCTGACGCACTTGAGTCGAAACTCTCCGACTACTTCGTGCAGAACGCTTCGTTCCTGAAGATGGACAATATCACACTCGGCTACTCTTTCAACCGTCTCTTCAAGAGCGGCTCATGGAAGGGCATCTCTGGACGTGTGTACGCTTCTTGCAGCAACGTGTTCACCATTACCAACTACAAGGGTATCGATCCTGAGGTGTACAACGGTATTGACAACAACATCTACCCGCGTCCTATCACATTCCAGTTCGGATTGAACCTCACCTTCTAAAAAATCAATAACTTAAACGATTTACGACAATGAAAAGATATATCAAATCGGCTCTCGCACCTGCCGCTGCGCTGCTCATCAGCCTCGCATCGACATCGTGCCTCAACGACCTTGACAAAGAGCCTATCAGCCCGAAGATTGACCTGGAGGTCAGCAACGACGGTCTCTTCAATAAGTGCTATGCCAACTTCGGCATCAGCGGCAATGGCAGCGGATCGAATAGCGACGACGATCCGGACGTAAAGGGATTTGACGACCCTGGTATGACAGGTCTCGTACGCGCCATGTGGAACATCAACGAGCTGCCTACCGACGAGGCGACATGCTCATGGGGCGACGGCTTGCAGGAGCTTAACTCTGCTACCTACGACCCTTCTCACCCTTGGGTGAAACTCTACTACACACGCCTCACACTCGGCATCACAACTTGTAACCAGTATCTCCAGATGGCTGGCTCTGACGATGTAACACGCACTGCTGAGGTACGCTTCTTGCGCGCTATGCAATACTTCCTCCTTATGGATGCCTACGGAAACGTTCCATTCACAGAGACACTGGAGAAGCCGACACAGAAGTCGCGCCAAGAAATGTACGAGTGGCTTGTAGGCGAACTGAAGGCAATCGAGCCAAACCTCATGGATGCAGAGCCCAAGAAGTCGACCAACGCCAACTACGGACGCATCGACAAGGCAGCTTGCTGGTTGCTCCTCTCACGTCTCTACCTCAATGCCGAGGTGTACACAGGCACAGCTCACTGGCAAGAGGCAAAGGACTATGCAGACAAGGTAATCAAGTCAAGATACAGACTCAATACCACCGGCTCTTCCAACGGCAAGTGGAGTGCATACCAGATGGTGTTCATGGGCGACAATATGGAGACATCAGCTGCCAACGAAATTCTCTTCCCAATCGTGAACATCTCTGGCAAAACAGCCAGCTACGGCAACTCGCTCTTCCTCATCGCTGCTTGCTTCGACTCTAACATGCACGCTAATGCCGATGAAGACCCTAACGGTTCCAACGGATGTACCGGTCAGAACTGGATTGGTCTTCACCCACGCGTTTCGCTCATCAAGAAGTTCTTCGAGGGTAAGGATATACCTAACGTAAGCTCTAAGGAGATGACAACAGCTGCCAATGACGACCGCGCCATATTCTGGGGCGAGGATCGTCCGCTCGAAATCTCAAACATCACCAAGTCTGCCGACGGCTTCGGTGTGGCTAAGTTCATCAACTACAATGCAGAGGCATCAAGCCCTGCTCATGTAGACTCAAAGTTTGCCGATATGGACTGGCCTTTCATGCGTGTAGCAGAAGCTTACCTTAACTATGCAGAGGCTGACGCACACCTTAATGGCAACAAGACATCGGGTGAGGCAACACGCCTTGTCAACGATCTTCGCGCTCGTGCCAATGCCGATGCTTCGCGCGACGTAACACAGGGCTACTCGCTCGACGAGCTTTGCGACGAATGGGCACGCGAGTTCTACTTCGAGGGTATGCGCCGCACAACACTCGTGCGCTTCGGCAAGTTCGGTGGAAACACAGGCTACAACTGGGACTGGAAAGGTGGCGTAAAGGAAGGTAAGGACTTCGATGCTCACTTCAATGTCTACCCTGTTCCTTTGACACAGCTTCAGAGCAACTCTAACCTCACACAGAACCCAGGTTATACGAACTAATCGAATAGAAAGTCCAGTAATGGTTATTGCACTCATGCGAGCTCACAACGAGTTCGCATGAGACAAAGAAAAAAAACGGACTAATACAACCTATAAACAATAACGACAATGAAAAATATATTCAAGTCAATAATGTTCATGGCTGCCAGTGTTGCTATAATCGCCTCTTGCGACGATGACACAACACCAGTACTCGAACTCGAGAATGCAGCCTCGCTGAATGCTATCACCCCTTCAGAATATGTCATCAGCAAGGACAACTATGCCGAGCAGTTCCCCGAGATCTCTTGGGAGAAAGCAAGCTATGGCAAGGGTGCTATCGTCAATTACGAGCTTACCCTCACCAACAACGCCACACAGAAGAGCGTTGTTATCGGTGAAACAACCAACGACACAAAGCTCAACCTCACCAATGAGCAGATGAATACCTTCCTGGCTCAGACAGGTGCAATGCCTGGCAAGGCTGGCGAGTACACAGTATCGATGAAGTCGTCTACATACAAGACTTATACCAACGATGCTTCCAACACAATTAAGTTTACCGTCACTCCTTACGACCCGAAAACAGAGGGCTTGACATGGGCTTATGCTTACGTTGCGGAGAACTATCCTAATTGGAACTTTATGAAGGCTTACCTCATTGGCGACCCTGATGGTGACGGCAAATATGAAGGTTTCGCCCAGTTTGATGAAGACAATGCTACATACGCAGTTCTTGATGGTGCAAACCCAGCAAGGGTTATTGCCAAGGACCAGAAAGTGGAGACAAAGGGCTTCGTAAGAATTGGTGTCGGTGCAGACGGCAGTGTAGAGCAGAGCGGAAGCATTACATGGTGCTTAATTGGTGATGCTACATCTGGCGGATGGGATAAGGACACACCGATGGAGTATGACGCAACTACTCGCAAGTGGACTTGCGTCACAACGCTTATCGACAAGGAACTCAAGTTCCGTAACGCTGGCGATTGGAAGATCAACCTCGGCTCTGACGGTACAGAGAACGGACTCGTTGCCGAAGGCAGCAACATCAAGATAGCCAAAGCGCACGGATACATCGTAACACTCGATGTCACCAACGCAGGCAAGTACACTTACTCGCTTGAGGAAACCGATATCGAACAGTCAGCTGCAAGCATCACAATGCCTGGCTCATTCAATAATTGGAACAAAGACACAGAGGAGTATGTCTTAAAGTCAGAAGCACGCGACTTCAAGTTTAGTGGTACATACTACATCCCGTCGGGTGCAGAGTTTAAGTTGTACGATGGCTCATGGCTTGGTGTCGTAGGCGATATGAACTGGGACGAGAACCACACTTACGCAAGCTTCGTCATTGGCGATGGTGCTAATATGACAGTGCCAGTAGGTGGCTATTTCAAGATTTTCGTTGACTCGAATAAGAACACAGCCACAATGACAAAGACAGGCTGGGAAATCATCGGTAGTGCTACAGCCGGTGGTTGGGACGCTGGTCAGGTTATGGACTGGGATCCGGACACAAAGACATGGTCTATTATCGCCACTCTCACAGATGGTGAACTGAAGTTCCGCTGGGATGGCGCATGGGACCGCAACTTCGGTGGATCGCTTGACGCTCTTGTTGAGGGAGGCGATAACATCGCAGTGAAGGCTGGTACATACAAGATAGTTCTCGATGAAGAGAACAAGAAAGCCACTATGACTAAGGAATAAGGCTTAAAGCCCATACAAGAAGGTTTATTACAAAGTAAACTCTTGATATCAAACATATGATATCAAACATATAAAAAATAAAAAGCGGGATTGCGCATCAGTCGCAATCCCGCTTTTTCGTATCTGCGTTTTCCTATCATAAATGCGTTAGCCGAAAAAATCTGCCATATCTCCCAGCACAGCATCTAACCGACACTGTATAAGCGCAATAAAGACTGGAAGATATCATGCAAATCGGAATATCTACCAGCCTATCTACCAGCCTTCCATTTGGTGCACTTCTTGCTCTGGCAAGTGGCAAAGCCGAGCGGAGACAAGTGCACCCCCT
>NZ_JH379387.1:50675-54690 GCF_000235885.1 Leyella stercorea DSM 18206 | reverse complement strand
CAAGTGCACCCCCTAAAAGTGCACCCCCTAAATGAAAAAAGGTGTACCAACATTGTTGATACACCTTTCAGCTATTCTGTGGGTGGTGATGGATTCGAACCACCGAAGGCATCGCCAGCAGATTTACAGTCTGCCCCATTTGGCCACTCTGGTAACCACCCGACAGCTTTTGTCTTAAAAGCGAGTGCAAAGGTACAAATTAATTTTGATACAACCGCAAGTTTACTAAACTTTTTTTTAAAAAATTTGTACGACTCCCAAATTAGTAGTAAATTTGCAGTAATTCGGAAACAAATCAAAAAACCTAAATAAATGAAGAAAACTTTATTGTTAGTGGCTGTTGCAGCATTGGTATGCAGCGGCACAGCCTACGGACAGCGCAAGGCGAAGCGTCAGGCAAAGAAGAACGTGCCGACGATAGTCCATGCGGTTGAAACGAAGGACATCGCCGAGGTGGTTGACTCATGGGTGGAGAACGAGCAGAAGTTTGAGGACCAGAAGCTCCCGGCACACGCTACGTTCATACCCTACTCGTCTACATCGCAGATGATGCTCGACAAGTGCTACGCCAAGCCGTGGCTCACGCCGGAGCGTGCCGACTACCTGCTGCTCAACGGCGAGTGGAAGTTCCGCTACACTGCCGACTGGAAGCAGGGCAAGCCCGAGGAGAAGGACTTCTACGGCGACAACGCTGACGTATCGGCTTGGGACAACATCAAAGTGCCGCTCAACTGGGAGATGGCTGGCTATGATGTGCCTGTATATAATAATGTGGGCTATCCGTTCCACAACGACCCGCCGCGCATCAAGGCGATGGACGACAACTTCGACAAGAACCCTGTGGGTTCGTACCGCCGCACATTCAATCTGCCCGAGGGTTGGGAGAAGGACAAGCGCGTGGTGCTCCACTTCGACGGAGCGTGCAGCGCCATCGTGGTATGGGTGAACGGCAAGTATGCCGGTTTCTCAGAGGGTGCGAACACCGACGCCGAGTTCGACGTGACGGCACTCGTGCGCAAGGGCGAGAACAACGTATCGGTACGCGTGTACCGCTGGTCGGACGGTTCATATCTTGAGGGTCAGGACATGTGGCACCTCGCCGGCATCCACCGCGACGTGTACCTCATGGCTACTCCTAAGGTGGCTGTAAGCGACCATTACATCACATCACAGCTCGGCGAAGGCTACACCGCAGGCTCTATGAACGTGGAGCTGACCGTAGACAACTCGCTGAAGCAGAGCGCAAGCAAGACACTCGAAGTGGAGCTGCTCGACCCCGCAGGTCAGCTCGTTGCGAAGAAGCTGCAGGCTGTAGCGCTGACAGCGAAGGACGCGCAGAAGACTGTTTCTATAGACTTCGATGGTCTGACGGACCTGAAGCTCTGGTCGTCTGAGCACCCGTGGCTCTACACCGTCATCGTGCGCCAGATGGGCAACGCAGGCGAGGAGATGGTGTTCTCTACGAAGTATGGTTTCCGCAGCGTGGAGCAGAAGGGCAACCTCATCTACGTGAACGGCAAGCGCGTGTACTTCAAGGGCGTGAACACGCAGGATATACATCCGCTCTTGGGTCACGCTATCGACGTGAAGACAATGCTGCGCGACGTGGAGTTGATGAAGAAGGCTAACGTGAACACAGTGCGCACATCGCACTATCCGCGCCAGGCGAAGATGTACGCCATGTTCGACTACTACGGCCTGTACTGCATGAACGAGGCTGACGTGGAGTGTCACGGCAACCAGAGCATCTCTGACATGCCGTCGTGGGAGGGTGCATACGTAGACCGCACAGCGCGCATGGTGCTGCGCGACCGCAACCACCCGAGCGTGGTGTTCTGGTCGCTCGGCAACGAGTCGGGCGGCGGCTGCAACTTCCAGGCTACATACGACTGCGTGAAGCGTCTGCTGCCGCGTCGCGACGCATGGGTTCACTACGAGGGCTACAACCACGGCGAGAAGTACTCCGACTTCGGTTCGGATATGTACCCTGTGGTGAGCAAGGTGGTTGAGCAGCGCGACGGACTGAACAACAAGCCTTACTTCATCTGCGAGTACGCTCACGCCATGGGACAGGCTGTGGGCCACCTGCAGGAGTACTGGGACGTGATAGAGAACAGCAACGGCATCGTGGGCGGTTGCATCTGGGACTGGGTGGACCAGGGCATATACGACACACGCCGCATCAAGGCAGGCGAGCCACTGACCGACCCAAAGACTGGTATACCCTACTACACCTCAGGCTACGATTATACAAAGATGAACCGCGGCGACTATGGTTTCCAGGGCGACTTCATGAGCAACGGCATCATCACTCCGGGACGCGAGTGGACGGCTAAGCTCGACGAGGTGAGGTACGTTTACCGCGATGTCGACTTCGTGTCGTTCGCTAATCATAAACTCACACTGAAGAACAAGTTCGCCTTCACCGACCTGAGAAACTACCAGCTCATATGGAGCATCAGCGGACGCGGCGAGGGAGAGAGCAACCTGGCCCACGGCACGGTGAAAGACTTGCAGTGCAAGCCGGGCGAGACCTGCGTAGTGGAGATTCCGTACGACGTGAACGTGCCGGCTGACAAGGAGATTATCATCACCTTCAAGCTCAAAGTTAAAGACAAGACCGCATGGGCAAACCGCGCTCACGTGATTGCGGCACAGCAGTTCTGCCTCACAGCAGACGCAGCTGCCAACTGTCCGTCGGTAGCCGACCCGACATACGTGCAGCACAACCACATCGCTCTGCCCGCAATCAGCGAGAAGGGCAAGCTGAAGGTGAAGGGCAACAGCGTTGAGGGCAAGAACTTCAGCATCAAGTTCGACACCGACGGCACCATCGCCGAGTGGACATACGAGGGCAAGCAGATTGTTATGCCGTCAGCAGGTCCCGACTTCAACGGCTTCCGCCGCATCGCCAACGACAACATCTCGCTCGGCGCAACGGGCGGTGTAGCCGAGAACGAGAACAAGGAGGAGGGTGCACTCTCTGGTCAGAAGACACTCGTGAAGGCTCCGAAGAAGCAGGGCAACAACGTGCTCGTGGAGACTGCCGTATCTAACGGCAAGGACACCCACCACATCCTCTACACCATCTATCCGAACGGCGAGGTGGACATGCGCGTAGCGTTCAACAACTCGTCGGAGGAGACACGCCGCGTGGGCATCACAATGCAGTTCGCACCGGGCTTCGAGAGCGTACTCTACTACGCTAAGGGTCCGCGCTCCAACTATATCGACCGCCAGCGCGGTTCGCTGCTCGGATGGTACCGCACATCGGTAGACAAGATGTTCGAGCAGCAGTCGGCTCCGCAGACCATGGGCGACCGTCAGGGCTTGCGCGAGATGACGCTGAAGAACAGTGGCAACGGTGTGGGACTGAACATGAAGGTGGAAGGCCAGCTCGCCTTCTCGCTCTCTCACTACGACGACCAGCAGTTCAACTACGACGTGTTCTACGGCGGCAAGCATCCTTACGACCTGACACGCAGCGAGCAGGTGTTCGCTCACTTCGACTTCTGGCAGCGTGGCATCGGCAACCACTCGTGCGGTGGCGACTCTTGTCTGCCGCAGTTCAAGACTCCTACCGGCGAGCACGTGGTGACAATGCGCTTCGCGCCGTACACATTCAACCCGAAGACACGCATCTTGCCTAAAATGCAGAGAATAGAAATGAACCGTTAGAAGGGTAAGAACTACAGAATTGCGATGAGCTTTGACAAAAGCACATTGCAACTTGAAGCATCCGCGTCGGTCGATGCGGACGTCTGCGTCGGTCGATGCGGATGTCTGCGTCGGTCGGTGCGGATGTCTGCGTCGGTCGGTGCGGAACGTGCTTAATCGCACTATTAGTTCCAACTAACAGCAATAAAAACAGAAAAGAGCAGAACTTCGATATCGAGGTTCTGCTCTTTTCGTTAGTGGGATGCAAACGGTCTACATGGTTGGGGCACTTTAAGGGGGTGCACTTGGAGAGGCACTTGCAAGGGGGTGCACTTGAGACAAGTGCACCCCCTAAAAC
>NZ_JH379387.1:0-50543 GCF_000235885.1 Leyella stercorea DSM 18206 | reverse complement strand
TGGTGCACTTGAGACAAGTGCACCCCCTGAAGCGGCTCTGAACAGCGAGAAGTTCACGCTGCCGTAGGCACGGTGCTCTATGAAGCCCGGCACATCAGAGAAGTCGTTATGCTTGCCATGCTCGAAGACGAGGAGTCCGCCGGGGCGCAACATTCCCTTGCTGAGGATGAGCTGCGGAATGGTAGGCAGCGTGGGCAGAGCGTAAGGCGGATCGGCAAAGATGAGGTCGTACTGCTGCTTGCACGACTTGATGAAGCGGAACACATCGCCACGGATAAGGATGTTATCCTTGGTGTCGAGCTTCGTCATACACTCGCGGATGAACGCGGCATGGTCGCGATCCATCTCCACACTGACCACCGGAGCGCAGCCGCGCGAGAGCAGTTCGAGCGAGATGCTGCCCGTGCCAGCGAAGAGATCGAGTGCCTGCGCACCCTCCATGTCCACGTAGCCGTTGATCACGTTGAAGATATTCTCTTTAGCGAAGTCCGTAGTAGGACGAGCCTTGAACGAGCGCGGAATATCGAAGTGGCGCCCCTTATATTTTCCTGTTATTATGCGCATGATATGGTGTTGATATGGTGTTATGGTGAGGTGGTGAGATGTGTGGTGTGGTGGTGAGATGGTGAAGTGGTGAGATGGTGAAGTGGTGAGATGGTGAGATGGTGAGATGGTGAGATGGTGACATTTGCATTGCATATCTCAACTCCTCAACATCTCAACTCCTCAACTCATCAACATCTCAACACCTCAACACCTCAACATTCTTCACAAACTGTTCAAGCTTGATTTTCAGTGTTTCTGGTTCTTCTGCATTACCAGTGATGACGAGTATGTCGGTGGGGCGCATGGCAAGTTGCTGCCACACGCTCATGATGTAGAACACAGCATCCTGTGTGTCGTCGATATGAAACGAGTTGCAGAAGCGCAGACGATGCTTGCGGAACGCTATTATCTCCATATCCTTGCCGTTGAACACACAGAACAGCTTCTCCTGGAAACCGCCATATGCACGCTGGCTCAGCGCAGTGAGTGTGGAGGCAAGACGAGGCGCGAAACACACGTAGCGAAAGTTCTCGTTGAGCACGAAATGCAGGTCTTTGTTCACGGCGAACGCGAGCACCACGCCCAATGTATCGAGTGGCGATGTCTGCACCTCGTCGGCTGGCGACATGCTGAACGCGTTGCGATAGAGCAGCGTAGCACTGCCCGAGGTGTACTCGTCCTCAGGGATGAGCATCGTCGGTGTGTCGACAACCACCGTGACACGGTCGTACAGACGCGGGTTGCGCAACAAAGCGCACACGGAGAGAGCCTGTCGCAGGTTGGCTGCTATGGAGATACCAGAGTTAAGGTTGTACACCTCACGCTCGGCAGCACCATCCGCAGAGTCGGTCTGCAACACAATCGCCGTATTGTCTATCGTGATGATAAGTTTCATATTTATACTGATATGTTTGCACAAAGTTACTGAAAAAGTTTGGGTTATGCGAAAAAAACATCATAGCTTTGCCGTTCTATAGTCAAATTTCTGTAATTTTGTAGAATTGAATAGACTAAATCGCAACGCTTATGCAACCATACAAGACTGATGTAGCAGTACTCATCCTCTTCTTCAACCGCCCCGACCACCTCAGCAAGGTGTTTGCGGAAGTGCGCAAGGCGCGTCCCTCGAAGCTGTTCCTCTATCAGGACGGACCGCGCGGTGAGCGCGATATGGCTGGCATTGAAGCCTGCCGCCGCGTAGTAGAGAACATCGACTGGGAGTGCGACGTGCAACGCCTCTACCAGGAGCGCAACTACGGCTGCGACCCCTCGGAGTACATATCACAGAAGTGGGCGTTCTCGTTCGTCGACAAGTGCATAGTGCTCGAGGACGACGACGTGCCGTCGCAGTCGTTCTTCACGTTCTGCAAGGAGATGCTCGACCGCTACGAGAACGACGAGCGCATTTGGATGATTGCAGGCTTCAACCCCGAAGAGCAGCTTAAGGACTATCCCTACGACTACCTCTTCACCTCCGTATTCTCAATCTGGGGATGGGCATCGTGGCGACGCGTCATCGACAAGTGGGAGCCAGGATACCCGTTCCTCGACGACCGCACGGCGATGCGACAACTCAGAAAGATAATGCGCCAACGCCGCTACTGCGAGGACACGCTACGCGCCTGCTACGACCATCGCGCGTCGGGCAAGGAATACTACGAAACGATATTCTGGGCATCGATGGTGATGAACTCCGGACTCGCCATTATGCCCTCGCACAACCTCATCAACAACCTCGGAGCCACTGACGGCTCCACGCATTACACCGGCTCGCTGCAGACCATGCCACGCCGCTTGCGCCGACTGTTCACCATGCAACGCTTCGAGCTGGAGGGCGAACTGAAGCATCCGCCATACGTGATAGAGGATGTCGACTTCAAAGAGCAGGTGTACCGCACATACGCTTACGGACATAGATGGATAAAGTTCGGACGCTCGATGGAGGAGTTGGTGCTCAATCTGCGCTACGGCAACTTCGCACACATCGGGCGCTCAATCGTCAACCGCATACGCAAAATATTCGGCAAAGACAGCCATTGGTAAACCTCGCGAAGCAAAAAACTTCGCCATTTCACAATAATATTAATAAACAGACGTTATACTTACGTGTTTAAACGCGGATACATAATAATAACGACGATACTATCGCTTGTCTCGGTGAAGAGCCAAGCCCAGTACGACGTATCGTTCAGCCACTACTTCGACATGGAACCCTCGTTCAATGCCGCAGCCGTGGGCAAGTCGCCGAAGCTCAACATCGCGGCTGCCTACGCCATGGAGATGGCTGGATTCAAACGTAATCCTAACACGATGTACGCTGGTGCCGACGCACAGTTTCTGCTCTTGAAGCAGTTTCATGGTGCAGGCATACAGTTGATGAACGACCAGATTGGTCTGTTCAGCCACAAACGCCTCGCCCTGCAATACGCCTTCAAGTTCAAGCTGTTCGGCGGACAGCTGTCGACCGGCATCTCCGCCGGACTGCTCAGCGAGACATTCGACGGCACAAAGGTAGACCTTGAGGAGTCGAACGACCCAGCCTTCTCGTCGTCAAAGATAGAGGGCAACTCGCTCGACCTTGCAGCCGGACTCTACTACTCGCACCGCAACTGGTACGTAGGCATCTCGGCACAGCACCTCAACTCGCCCTGTGTACAGCTCGGCGAGACCAACGAGATACAGGTGGATGCCACCTACTACCTCACTGGTGGCGCAACGATACGCCTGCGCAACCCGTTCCTGAGCATCCAACCATCGTTCCTCTTCCGCACCGACCTCTCGGGCTACCGTGGCGACATCACAGGTCGCTTCACCTACACCAACGAGAAGAAGATGTTCTACGCCGGACTCAGCTACGCCCCGACAATATCCACAACGGTGCTCATCGGCGGCAAGTTCCATGGCATCGTACTCGGCTACTCATACGAGATATACACCTCGGCTATCAACCCCGGCAACGGAAGCCACGAGATATTCGTAGGTTACCAGATGGATCTCAACCTACAGAAGAAGGGCAAGAACATGCACAAGAGCGTGAGAGTGCTGTAGCCCCTCCCAACCCTCCCCGTCGGGGAGGGCTTAGAAAGGTCTAAAGAGGCTTAAAAAGGCTTAGTTCGGCTTAAACGCCACCAACAAAGGCTTACCCCTCACCTCAAAAAGAAAACAAAAAAAACAACAATAGATGAAAGCAACAAAAAGCATATTACTATTAAGCATCATGGCACTCACCATGATTCTCACCGGCTGCTTCGGCAGCAAGGCAGCCTCGTCGGCAGGACGCGGTGGCGAAGTGGTGGGCGTGAGCGGACGCTCGTTCGCCGAGCCCGCACCCTACGGCATGGTGCGCGTAGGACGCGGCTACCTGCGCATGGGTCTTGAGAAGCAAGACAGCCTGTGGGGTAAGCAGACACCTGTGAAGGACATCTCCGTCGACGGTTTCTGGATGGACGAAACCGAAGTGACCAACTCCAAGTACAAGCAGTTCGTGGTATGGGTGCGCGACAGTATCATCCGCACACGCCTCGCCGATCCACAGTACGGTGGCGACGAGACATACATGATCACCGAGGACAAGAACGGCGACCCCGTCACACCACACCTCAACTGGAAGAAGCAACTGCCGCGCAAACCCAACGAGGACGAGCTACGCGCCATCGAGAGCGTATATACTCGTAACCCTATCACCGGCGAGAAGATGCTCGACTACCGTCAGATGAACTACCGCTACGAGGTGTACGACTACACTGCAGCCGCTCTGCGTCGCAACCGACTCAATCCCGAGGAGCGCAACCTCAACACAGACATCGAGGTGAACCCTGACGAGGTGGTGATGATATCAAAGGACACCGCATACATCGACGACGAGGGACGCATCGTCCGCGAAACTATCAACCGCCCGTTGAGTGGTCCGTGGGACTTCCTCAACACATATATAGTAAACGTCTACCCCGATACCACCTGTTGGGTGAACGACTTCCGAAACGCCGAGAACGAGACATATCTGCGCAACTACTTCTCCAACCCTGCCTACAACGACTATCCAGTAGTGGGCGTAACATGGGAGCAGGCTAACGCCTTCTGCGCATGGCGCACCGATTATCTGCTGAAAGGTCTCGGTCCGGAGGCACGCTACGTACAACGCTACCGCCTGCCGACAGAGGCTGAATGGGAGTATGCAGCACGCGGAAAGGAAGGCACCGAATTCCCGTGGGAAGACCAAAGCGTGAAGAGCGGCGACGGATGCTTCTTCGCCAACTTCAAACCCGACCGTGGCAACTACACCAAGGACGGCAACCTCATAACATCGAAGGTGGGCATATACGGAGCTAACAGCAACGGACTCTTCGACATGGCAGGCAACGTAGCCGAATGGACAAGCACCGTGTACACCGAGGCAGGCGTAGAGGCGATGAACGACTTCAACCCTTCCCTACAGTACAACGCAGCGAAGGAAGACCCCTATCGACTCAAGAAGAAGAGCGTACGCGGTGGTTCGTGGAAAGATCCCGAGTCGTTCATACGCTCAGCATGGCGCACATGGGAATACCAGAACCAGCCACGCTGCTACATCGGCTTCCGCTGTGTACGCAGCTTAGCAAACACATCAAGTGCTAAAGCAAAAGGAAAAAAGAAGTAAGTTGAAGATGGTGAGAAGTTGAGGTGGTGAGATATCTACACAACACTCACAAACCTATGTATTCTCACAATAAAAATAAAGAAATATGACAATCTATAGCAAATTCAACATAGTCTACCACTTGCAGAAGTGGATGGACAGTGTCCCCGGACAGACATTCCTCAACTACGCATATAGCTGGGGTGCTTCAGTCGTAATCCTTGGTACGCTCTTCAAGCTCACCCACCTGCCGGGCGCCAACATCATGCTTTTCGCAGGTATGGGCACCGAGGTGTTCGTGTTCTTCATCTCAGCCTTCGACCGTCCGTTCGACAAGACGCAGGAAGGCAGAGACCTCCCTACGCACATTGACGAAGAGGAGATAGACCGCGAGGAGGCTGAAGCAGAGGCTGCATACAACGCCGGCGTGCAAGTTGCAGGTGGCGGTTCTGTAGTCGGTGGTGCTGGCGTAAGCGGCGGTGGCACTATCATAATAGGTGGCGGCACTGCAAGCGCAACCGCTTCAGGCACAGCTCCGACTTCCGAAGGCGCAACACAGACTATAGTAGGTGGCACACAGACTATAGTAGGCGGAACACAGACTGTTGTATCGCCCGAAGCTGCACAGACAGCCGCTGCAGCAGCCGAGCTGGCAGCCAACCACGAGGTGGCTATGCAGCTGGCAGACGCACAGGCAAACTATCTCGACGAGCTCAAGCGACTCACCGAGACCCTGCAGAAGGTGTCCGACCAGAGCGCACGACTCACACGCGACAGCGAGGAGATGGAGAACCTCAACCGCACACTCACCGGCATCTGCAAGATATACGAGATGCAGCTTAAGGGCGCAAGCCAACAGATTGGCACTATCGACCAGATCAACGAGCAGAGCAAGCGCATGGCTGAGCAGATTGAGCAGCTCAACGGCATCTATGCTCGCATGATTGAGGCGATGACCGTCAACATGAACTTAAAAGTAAAAGAGTAAAAAGGTAAAAAACCTAAGAATGGCAATAAAGAAAAAACATATCTCCCCCCGCCAGAAGATGATCAACCTCATGTATGTGGTGCTGATGGCGATGCTTGCCCTGAACATTTCCTCGGAAGTGCTCAACGGCTTCTCTATCGTGGAGGAGAGTCTTAACCGTACCACTGCCAACTCCTCAAAGGAGAACGAGGTGCTCTACAACAACTTCGCCGAACAGATGAATAAGAACCCACAGAAGGTGAAGGAGTGGTTCGACAAGGCTACGGCTGTGAAGCGCATGAGCGACTCGCTGTACAACTTCGCACAGGCACTGAAAGTGCAGATTGTGCGCGAGGCTGACGGCAAGGACGGTAATATCTATGACATAAAGAGCAAGGACAACCTCGAAGCAGCAAGTCATGTAATGCTCGCACCGGGCACCGGACAGGGCAAGAAGCTCTACGATGCCATCAACACGTTCCGCGAGCGTATCCTCAAGATGGTTACCGACCCACATCAGCGCGAGATAATAGAAAGCAACCTCACCACAAAGGTGCCGAAGGGTGCCAATACGCTCGGTAAGAACTGGCAGGAGTACATGTTCGAGGACATGCCCGTAGCAGGTGCCGTAACACTACTCTCGAAGCTGCAGAGCGACGTGCGCTACGCCGAAGGCGAAGTGTTGCACACGCTCGTTGCGAACATCGACATGAAGGACATCCGTGTGAACAAGCTCTCGGCGTTCGTCATACCCGAGTCGAAGACCATCATCAGTGGCGACCAGTTCTCGGCACAAATCGTAATGGCAGCCGTAGACACCACACAACAGCCAGAGATATACGTAGGCGGACAGCGCATCAATAGCGGACTCTACCGCTTCACGGCAGGTGCCGTCGGCGAGCATCAGTTCGGCGGATACATCACCATGCGCGATGGTGCTGGCAACATCATCCGCCGCGATTTCACGCAGAAATATACCGTCGTCGCACCGAGTGCGACCGTATCGGCAGACCTTATGAACGTGCTCTACGCCGGCTACGACAACCCGATAAGCGTCAGCATACCGGGCGTACCGCTCAACGCCGTATCGGCATCAATGTCTGGCGGTTCGTTCCGTTCTATCGGCATGGGCAAGTACATAGCGCGTCCGTCGGCAGTGGGCAGTGATGTCACTATCTCCGTCGCATCCAACGCCAACGGCAAGTCGCGCCAGATGGGCAAGTTCACATTCCATGTGCGCAAGCTCCCAGACCCGGCAGCATACATGCAGATCGGCACCGACCGCTTCCGTGGCGGCGGACTCGCCAAGGCTTCTATCATGAGCGCTCCAGGCATCAAGGCAGCCATCGACGACGGCATCCTCGACATACAGTTCAAGGTTGTGAGCTTCGAGACCGTGTTCTTCGACAACATGGGTAACGCTGTGCCGATGGCTTCGGCTGGCAGCAACTTCTCGGAACGACAGCGCGACACCTTCCGCAAACTCTCAAGAGGCAAGCGCTTCTACATCTCGCGCATCACAGCGGTAGGCCCCGACGGCATCACACGCAAGTTGAACGGATCAATGGAGGTTATAGTGAAATAAAGCTAGAACCCTAGTAAACCTAGTAAACCTAGAACCCATAGAAAGTCTAGTCCCCTAGCAACCCAAGAAAACAAAAAACAAAACAATGAATAAATTCTTAGCAATACTCCTCGCCGCCCTCTTCTGTGCCGATATAGCTTCGGCACAGCCTGCGGCACGTCGCCGCGAGCAGGCTCAGCAGCAACAGCAGAAAGACCAGGGACTGAGCGTGCGCGCCCAGATATCGTTCCCTACGCAGAAAGCGATGGACGAGGACGTGACATGGCGACGCGACATATACCGCGAGATAGACCTCACGGAGGATGCCAACGCCGGACTCTACTATCCGGTGGAGCCGGTAGGTTCGCAGATGAACCTCTTCACGTATATCTTCAAGCTCGTGATGAAGCGTTCCATCACCGCCTACGAGTACCGCTTGGACGGCAATGAGGTGTTCGACGACGCAGCAAAGGTGAACCTTAAATCGCTGCTCGACAACTATCACATCTTCTACGAGCGCACCGACCGTGGCATACGTATCGACGATAGCGACATACCGTCGCGCGAAGTGACGGCTTACTACGTGAAGGAGGCGACCTACTACGACGACCGCAACTCGGCGTTCCACACCAAGGTGCTCGCCCTCTGCCCAATTCTCAAGCGCGAAGACGACTTCGGCGACGCTGCTACAAGCTATCCGCTCTTCTGGGTGAAGTACGACGACCTTGCACCGTTCCTCACGAAGCAGACCATTATGACGAGCAACCTCAATAACGCTGCCACAATGTCGATGGACGACTACTTCACGAAGAACATGTACAAGGGCAAGATATACAAGACCACGAACATGCTCGGCAAGACGCTCGCACAGTACTGCCCCACCGACTCGGCTATGAAGAAGGAGCAGAAGCGCATCGAGAAGGAGCTTACCGACTTCGAGCAGCACGTGTGGGGTGCGGGCGAACCGAAGGACTCGCTCGACAGCATCGCCACTGTGGACAAGAAGGCGGCTAAGGCTATCAGAAAGAAGAACCGTCGTGCAAGTGCTGCAGCCTCAACTCGAACAAAGACAACAACCGCAAAGGTGAAGAGATCGCGCTCCAATAGCGGTGCGTCAAAGCCGTCGGGTAGTACAGCACGCGTCAGCGTACGCAGACAGCGACACTAACTCTCAACTACCATCAAGCAAACGTAAATTGAATATTAACCCAAAACAAACAGGTATGAAAAAGATCTTTACATCAGCAGCCATCGCACTTGCGATGCTTTTCACGGCAAACACAGCGAATGCTGGTATCAACTTCGGTGTTAAGGGCGGTCTGAACGTAACAAGCATGAGCATCAGTTCAAAGGTGCTCGACTCAAACAACCGTGCAGGCTTCTTCATCGGTCCGACTGTGAAGTTCACACTTCCGCTCGTAGGTCTTGGCATCGACGCTTCGGCTCTCTACGACCAGCGTGAGGCAGAACTCGCGGTAGATGTTGACGAAACCCAGTACGTACTGCCCACAAAGCAGACTCTGAAGACACAGGCTATCAACATTCCTATCAACGTGCGCTACAGCATCGGCTTGGGTAGTGTTGCCAACGTGCTCTTCTTCGCAGGTCCGCAGTTCGGCTTCCACGTAGGCAATAAGAACAAGGATCTTGGTGCAGATTGCGAGTGGAAGCTCAAGAGTTCGCAGTTCAGCGTGAACGTTGGTGCTGGTTTCACCGTTCTGAAGCACCTCCAGCTCACAGCCAACTACAACATCGCTTGCGGAAAGACGGGCGATGTAACATTAAGCAAAACAGCAAGTAACGTATTGGGAGCTCCGTTCGAGAAGAGCGGTCGTACCAATGCTTGGCAGATAGCCCTTGCATACTACTTCTAATGCACTACGTAGACGTAATACTCCCTCTACCTTTAGAAGGAACATTCACATACTCCGTACCTGAGCCTATGGTGGCTCAGGTGCGGATGGGTGTGCGTGTACTTTTGCCCTTAGGCAGGTCGAAGACATACACGGCGATGGCGGTGCGGTTGCACAGCGAGAAGCCGGAGTTCGAGACACGCCCCATCATCCAAGTCATAGACGCAGAGCCTGTGCTCATCGAGCAGCAGCTACGCCTATGGCAGTGGATTTCTACCTACTACATGTCGCCCATTGGCGACGTATTCAAAGCCGCGCTTCCTGCCGGATTGAAAGCCGAAGAGAATTATCGCCCGAAGACGGTGCGCTGCGTCACGCTGCCCGCCAACCTACGTTCGGAGCAATCGCTCCACATGGCACTCACCATCCTGAAGCGTGCACTGAAACAACATCAGACATTCAGCACCTACCTTGAGCTGTCGCATTGGAGCGAGATTGACGGCGAGACACCGCCGGCGCATATCGCCGAGATAGCCTGCGACGAACTGCAGAACGCTGCCAACGCATCAGATGCTGTGCTGCGCCAGCTCATCCAGCGCAACTTCCTCGAAATTTACCATCGCGAAGTGGGTCGTCTGAACACCACAGGCGAGTATCATCCCGAGCGCATACAACCTCTCAGCCCTGCACAACAAGCGGCAGAGGACAGCATACAGAAACAATTCAACGAGAAGAACGTAGTGTTGCTGCACGGCGTAACGTCGAGCGGCAAGACCGAGATATACATCCACCTTATAAAGAAAGCCATCGACGAAGGCAAGCAGGTGCTCTACCTACTGCCCGAGATAGCACTGACGGTGCAGATGACGCGCCGCCTACAGAACGTGTTCGGCTCACGCTTGGGCATATACCACTCTAAATATAGCGATGCCGAGCGCGTAGAGATATGGAAGAAGCAGCTCTCCAGCGAACCCTACGACGTGATCCTCGGCGCACGCTCCGCTGTCTTCCTGCCCTTCACGCGCCTCGGACTCGTCATCGTCGATGAGGAGCACGAGACATCGTTCAAGCAGCAAGACCCTGCTCCACGCTATCACGCACGCTCTACAGCCATCATGCTCGCCCGGATGTACGAAGGGGCGAAGGTGCTGTTAGGCACGGCTACGCCCTCCATGGAGAGCTACCACAACGCCTGTATGGGCAAGTACGGCTACGTGCAGCTCACCACACGCTACAAGGACGTGGCGATGCCCGAGATACGCGTTGTAGATACCAAAGACCTGTACCACCGCAAGATGATGCGTGGGGCGTTCTCGCCCGACTTGCTTGAGGCGATGCGCACGGCGCTGCGCAACAAGAAGCAGGTGTTGCTGTTCCAGAACCGCCGCGGCTTTGCGCCTATGGTTGAGTGCAAGGTGTGCGGATGGGTGCCTAAGTGCAAGAACTGCGACGTGTCGCTCACCTATCACCGCTCGATGAACCTGCTCACCTGCCACTACTGCGGCTACACCTACCCCGTGCCGAAGCAGTGCCCCAACTGCGAGAGCACCGAACTGCTCGGTCGCGGCTACGGCACGGAGAAGATTGAGGACCGCGTGCGCGAGCTGTTCCCCGAAGCACGCATCGCCCGTATGGATCTTGACACCACACGCTCGGCTGGCGCCTACGGACGCATCATCGACGACTTCTCCTGCGGCAGAACCGACATACTCATCGGCACGCAGATGATAACCAAGGGGCTCGACTTCTCGGGCGTCACGGTCGTGGGTATTTTGAATGCCGACACCATGCTCAACTATCCCGACTTCCGTGCCTACGAGCAGGCGTTCCAGATGCTCTCGCAGGTGAGTGGCAGAGCGGGCAGGCGCGACGAGCGCGGACTCGTCATACTGCAGACCAAGAGTGCCGACCTGCCAGTGATACAGCAGGTCGTTGCGGGCGACTTCCAGACGTTCGCCCGCGACTTGCTTGAGGAGCGCAGCATGTTCCGCTATCCACCGTTCTACCACCTCGTCTATGTCTACCTACGCCACCGCAACGAGCAGCTCGTAGACAGCGCAGCCATCGAAATGGCATCGCGTCTGCGTCAGGCGTTCGCCGACCGCGTACTCGGACCAGACAAGCCAGCCGTAGCACGTGTGAAGACGGAGTCGATACGCAAGATTGTCATCAAGCTCGAGCAGGGCATCAACCTGCCGCTCGCACGCCAGTGCATGGCGGAAGCACGTACCCAACTGCTGCAGGACAAACGCTACGCAGCCATGACCGTATTTTTCGATGTCGACCCAAGCTGATTGCCATTTATTTCGCTAACTCGTTTTTTTATAGTAACTTTGCAACCTGTACTATGTACCAATATTAATAATGACCAACAAGATACTTATAACAGGAGCCAGTGGCTTCATAGGCAGTTTTATCGTTGAGGAAGCCCTCAACAGAGATATGGAGGTGTGGGCAGCAGTGAGGAAAACCACATCGCGCAAATACCTTCAGGATAAACGCATACATTTCATTGAGCTCGACTTCAGTTCAAAGGAGCAACTGAAGGCGCAACTCGGTGAGCACGAGTTCGACTACGTCGTGCACGCTGCCGGCGTGACGAAATGTCTCGACAAAGCCGACTTCCGCCGCATGAACACCGAGGGCACAAAGAACTTCGTCGATGCGCTCATCGAGCTGCAGATGCCGCTGAAGCGCTTCGTGTTCCTCAGCTCGCTCAGCGTGTTCGGCGCGATACATGAGGAGCAACCCTATCAGGACATCAGCGAGCACGATACGCCGCGCCCAAATACGGCGTACGGCAAGAGCAAGCTCGACGCCGAGAAGTACCTCGACAGCATTGGCAACGACTTCCCCTACATCATTCTGCGCCCTACGGGAGTGTACGGTCCGCGCGAGACCGACTACTTCCTCATGGCTGAGAGCATAAAGAAGCACGTCGACTTCGCCGTGGGTTTCAAGCGTCAGGACATCACTTTCGTGTACGTGCTCGACGTGGTGCAGGCTGTGTTCCTCGCTCTCGATCGCGGCATGAGCGGCAGAAAGTACTTCCTCTCCGACGGTGAGGTGTACAGTTCTACCGAGTTCAGCGACCTGCTGAAGAAGGAGATGGGCGTGAAGTGGATGTTGCGCATCGTGGCACCGGTGTGGGTGCTGCGCATCGTGGCGTTCCTCGGCGAGAAGATGAGCCACATCACCAAGAAACCGTCGGCTCTGAACAACGACAAGTATAACATTCTGAAACAGCGCAACTGGCGCTGCGACATCGAGCCGGCTTGCGACGAGCTTGGCTATCATCCGCACTACAAACTCGCCGACGGCGTGAAGCTCGCCGTAGCATGGTATAAACAGAACGGATGGCTGTAATGCCTGTGCGCGCAGGTGATTGCTTGGTTGGTGCACTTGAGACAAGTGCACCCCCTAAAATTACACTTAAGACAATGAAATTCTTTACACAACTTTTCTCTATAGACAAATCGCCCAGACGCGGACTTTTGGCACTGGAGTGGCTCGTGATGGCATACACGGTGTTCACACTGCTTGTGGCTCTCTTCACCTACACCAACCTGCAGAATCCCGACGCAATGATATGGGGACGTGTGCGTGTGGTGGCAATGACCGTGGCGCTGTGGTTGGCTTATCGCCTTGTGCCCTGCCGACTGACGCTGCTGGCGCGCGTAGTGGCGCAGATGTCGCTATTAGCGTGGTGGTACCCCGACACGTATGAGCTGAACCGTATGTTCCCCAACCTCGACCACGTGTTCTGCCGCGCAGAGCAGTCGATGTTCGGCTTCCAACCGTCGCTCTCGTTCGCCTCCACCTTCTCGTGGGCACCCATCAGCGAGCTGATGAGCATGGGCTACGCTGCCTATTATCCAATGATTGGTTTGGTGGCGTTCTTCTACTTCTTCGCACGCTACAACGAGTTTCAGCGAGCTTCGTTCATTCTGCTCGCCTCGTTCTTCATCTACTACATCGTGTTCATCTTCGTGCCCGTTGCCGGACCGACGTTCTACTTCAAGGCGGTGGGTATAGAGAATATCACGAACGGCTTCTTCCCTGCCGTCGGCACCTACTTCAACACTCATCAGGAGTGTCTGCCCACTCCGGGCTACGTAGACGGTTTCTTCTACGACCTCGTGGAGCAGGCTAAGGCTGCAGGCGAACGCCCTACCGCCGCCTTCCCATCGTCGCACGTAGGCGTATCGACGGTGTGCATGTGGCTTGCTTATCACGCACGCAACCGCCGTCTGCTCTACTTCATGACACCGTTCTACGTGTTCCTGTGTCTCGCCACGGTGTACATCCAGGCGCACTACGCCATCGATGCCCTTGCCGGACTCGTCAGCGGCACTCTGCTCTACTTCATACTGCTATTCACAACGAAGGGGATAAGATGTTGAAGTGGTGAGATGGTGAGGTGGTGAGATGGTGAAAAGATGTTGTTGTGGTGAGGTGGTGAGGTGGTGATACCATCCGCATCGGTCGGCGCAGACATCCGCATCGGTCGGCGCAGACACCCGCATCGGTCGGCGCAGACATCTGCGTCGGTCGATGCGGATCATTTTATACCTACATTGGATGCGTGAAAACGAAACGCGCACCATCGGTGTAGTCGGTATCAACCCATATCTTGCCGCCTAACTCTTCCACTATCGACTTGCATATAGGCAGTCCGAGTCCGGTTCCCTGCCTGAACGCATCCAGCTTCTTGAAGCGTTCAAACACCTCTTCAGCCTTCTCCACCGGTATTCCGCAACCCGTATCGCTAACGCTTATCTTTATAATGCGCTGCTCTGGATACTGATCCAGACGGATTGTGATTTTTCCGCTATCCGTACATTTCTTTGCATTGTTCAGCAGATTGGTAAGCACCTGTAGCAAACGCTCCCTGTCGGTGGCAATCATCAGGTGTTCCACCCTTGTTTCCACTATGATGTCCACCCCTGGTTTCTTGTTGACAAGAGCACTCTGTGCGGCTGTGTTTATGAGCGATACAACGTCGTACTCACCCATACTGAAGCGCATCTTGCCGGCATCAATCTTCGATATGTCGAGCACATCGTTGATTAGCTTCAGCAGCAGTTCACCGTTTACCATTATCAGTTCGCCATACTGTTGCTTCTCCTCCGCCGTCAGTTCTATCTGGTCGTTGGTGAGTATCTGCGAGAAGCCCATCACGGCGTTTAGCGGTGTGCGTATCTCGTGGCTCATATTGGCTATGAAACGCGACTTCATAAGGTTAGCCTGCTCGGCGTTATGCTTCGCCTCGAGCAATTCCTTGCCCTGACGCAGCAACTCCAGATGCAGCTTTTTACCCCTCTTAAGCAGATAGAGCGACACGATAAGTGCCGACAGCAGCACGATAAAGAGCAGGAAGACGATGATGATTGTATTGAAGTACTCCTTGAAGATGCTTACGGGCATATTCACCATATCGTATTTCACGTTGATATCGTCGAGCGAGAGGTGCAGATCTTGTAAGCGATTGAAGTCGAAGATGTACTTACAGTCAGCCAGTGCTACGGGCCTCTTCTTGCCTGTCTTCAGGAACGCCACCACATCGTCGGCAAGCGTGCCGCCCATGATGTGGTAGCACGGCGAATAGCCGCCTACGGGCCAGTGGCCGATAGCCACGTCGGACATGGTGAATGTGGGCAGTTCCGGATTGTTCTTGCAGAAGGTGTATGTAGTATTGCGCACTACGTAGCGGTTAGATTTGTCTACGCGCCATGTGCCTATCAGCATTGCCTGTGTAAGCGGAATATCGGAAATAGCCTCGTCGGCATCAACAAACGTCATCGTTCTGCCGTCGATATACCTCACCACAAAGCGGTGGTCGGTCTTTGCGTACTGCTTGAAGAGAGCGCGCATGGTGACACCACCCAGTGTGTTGTCGGACATAAAGGTGAGCGTGTCGCACTTTGGGTAGAAGTGCTTTATGAGGTCGAAGTTCTTCTTCACATCATAGTGGTACACCTCACCGCCCACGATGTTGAAATGCTTGAAGTCGGTAGTAACGTCATACGCCACGGGGTCCCACTTCTTGAAATCGACGGAGTCTTGCGGCATCTTCACGATTGCCGAGCTTCGCAGACCCACAACCACTGGTGTCTGCCTCAGTTCCTCATCGTCGTCGAAGGAGAAGTAAGCCGACGACACCTCCATGCCAAGCAGCACGATGCAGGCTGGTCGATTGCCACGGCTATAATACTTATTGAGCACCCTTTTCAAACGAATTCTCCACCGCTTGCCGTCGGCAGGTTCTGGGCGTTGATGTCCTCCACCGCAACGGGGTTGGGCAGTCCGCTCTTGGTATATTGCTCATAGAACGCGCTGATGTTGTCGCTGATGCTCTTCACATCGGGATTGTACGACGACACGACAACTATGGGTGCCACATTCTTGTGTGACACCTGCATCTTGCCCTTGTGTGCCCATAGCGGCAAGTTCAGCAATACTGACAAAAGCAGCAAAAAGCCTGTTCGCATAGTTAATGTTTTCATTTAGTTGATTGGTTTCAGCGAGCCTTCAACGTATGTGAACTCGCCCTTACCCGTCACAAGATACTGTATTGTGTAGGGCACCAGTTTATTGCCCTCCATGTGTGCCACGAAATTAACGGTGTACGTAACGTTCATACCCTCCACCGGTTCTGCGTTCCCGAAGCCCTCGCTGAGCGACACGGCGAACGTGGTGACAAGGTTGCGCTGCATGGTGGCTACCACCTCCTCGTCGGTCATGCCTCCGTAGACGCTCGGGGTGTTGCTCTTGGCATCAGCCGCTACCCACTCCACACGGTTGTTGTAGTAGCTGCAACCGCTGAAATACTCGGTGTCGGCAAAGCCGTTGAGGTAGCCGCCGGGGTTGAACTGGCCGAAGCCGTTCGGCTCGTCGTACTTTATATTCACCCATATTATGATGCGGTTATAGAACGACTTGCTCGTAACGTTGCCCTTCTCGTTAGGCAGGGTCAGCACCACGCTCGGGTTATACTTCCACTCGCCGGCAATCTTCTCGAACGGATTGGTTACGTTCTTCGGCTCGCTCTTCTCGGACTGATTGTCCATGCCAGTCGTTCTCATCGCAAACTGAGTAAGCATGCGGTAAGTGACCGTCACCGACGAGCCGTTGTCAGCCGTGGGATACTTCTGCTTGAGCCACACGGATATGCACTGTGCGGCATAGCTGCCACTAATGAAGAACTTTTTCGTCTTGAGGTCGTCGTCCTTCATCAGCGATGCAATCTTCTCGTAATCGGCATCCGTCAACTCCACCTCCAACTTCTTCACATCAGTAGGCTTGTATGTATTTTTGTCGAAGCCGTCAAGATTCTCGTTAAAGTCGCCGCAAGACGTAAGCACGACTACCGCTGCAAGTATTATATAATGTATCAGTTTCATTTTCTTCATATTACTCTTAAAACGCTATTTTCAATTTCACCGAGAATGTACGTCCGAAGGCGTAGAACACGCGGTAGGCATCCTTCCAGCCGTTGTTTGTACCATCGTAGAAGGCATCCTGAATGTACTCGTAGTTGAGCACATTCTTCACCACGCCGAAGATTGAAGCACGGCACGAGCCGATATTGAAGTCGTAGCGCGCGTTGAGGTCGAGTTGTCCGGCAGCAGGCACACGCCAAGGCTCTTTGAGCGTGAGTTCGCCGCCACCGCCATACGTAGGCAGCGAATAGTCGGCATAGAGGCGTGCGTAGTAGGTGTAGTCGGCACCGATGTGCAGCATCTTCAGCAGCTTCACGTCGCCACCGATGGCAGCCGTGGTCTGTGCCGAGCCGCCTACGTGTATGCCGTCCTGGTTGAGCGTGAACTTCAGGTGGTCGGGGGCACCCACCCCACTTGCCACCGCACCCGTGGTGATATTGGCAAGCGGCTGCGTAGCCGAGTTGTAGAAGTAAGCCGTGGCGTTGTTGTCCCAACGCCAGTTGCCGAGCGAGAGCATACCCTTGAGCGTCACGTAAGGCGTGGGGCGTGCCACCACGTCGAGCTCCACACCCATGTGCTTGGCATTGACACCGGTCATACTCATGGTGTACAGCTCCGTGTTGTTGTTCATGTAGCCCGACTTGGAGGTCGTCTTGTCCATCCACTTCGTGAAGTAGGCGTTGAGAGCCACGTAGAGCCATTTATAGCGCAAACCGTAACCCAGCTCGAAGGAGAATGCCTTCTCGTTGACTGCGTCCTTGTTTATCTCGTTGCTCGACTGCGACATGAGGAACACACCGCCACTGAAGAACGGTGCGCGACTGATGTATCCGACATTGGCGAAGACATTGTTGTAGCGGTCGATGTTGTAGTTCAGTCCGCCCTTGATGCTGCCCGAAGCGAAGTTCTTCGTGTCCGACTTGGCGTGAGCCTCATCGTAGTAGAAGCGGTCGTAGCGCCAGTAGCGCGACGTTGCCAACGTACCCGATACGAATGCCGTGATGCGGTCTTTGGAGTACTCCAACTGCGAGAACACACCGTGCTGCACGATGTGACTATCGTAGTCGCGGAACACCACATCGCCAATGCTCAGTTTCTCGTACTGCCAGTTAGGGTCGAGCGCAGCGGCATTGTTGGCAGGGTTCACGCTGCTACGGTAGCGCAGGTCGGTGTAGTAGGCACCGTTGTAGAGGTCGGAAATCTTCGCCGTATGCGTGCCCTTGTACGAACGCATGTCGAAGCCGGCGTAGAAGTCGAGACCCTTTGCGAACTGACGGGTGTACGTAGAGAGCAGTCCGTACCAGATATGGTCGTTGAAGCTCTGCGCCATCACCATCTTCGAACCGGCATCGCTCTGCTCGTTCAGCTCCTGCACCTGGTCATAGGCGAAGGTGCCGTCAGCGTGGCGGAAGTCGTAGCGCAGCTTGCCGTTGGCAGCTCCGTACCAGCTGTTGGCGTATGCGGAGTTGATACCCTGACCCGAGTTGCCGTAGCCGTGTCCGATGGACATGTAGAGAGCCGTGTTCAGCGACGACTTATCGTCGATAAGCCAGATATGATTAAGCGAGAATTGTGGCTTGTGGTAGAAGTTGAAAGCCGACGACTTACGCTCGCCGTTCTTTCCAAAACCGTATGTGGGGTTATAGCGATAGACACTCTTGCCGCCCATGAAACGCTTCACGTCCTGCCAACCCTCGACGCTGAGTCCGTCGTACTGGTTGCGTTGATAGTGCGACTGTGGTGAGCCGAATCCCGTGAGCGCAATCTGATGATGCTGACCGAGACGCTTGCTCACGGCAAAGAAGTAGTCGTAGTCAGAAAAGTTGGTGCCCTGGATGTAGCCATCGCCCCATTTCTTGCCAAACAGCATAGAAAAGTTCCAACCCGACTTGGTGAGACCGGTGGAGAAAGAAGCCGACACATGGTTGAAGCCGTCGTTGCCTACACTGTACGTGGCATAGCCTCCACGCTTGCTGTCCGTAGTCTTGGTCACGATGTTCACCGTGCCGCCAATCGACGGCACCGACACCTTGCTGGCACCCAGTCCGCGCTGCGTCTGCATGTAGCGCACCATCTCGCCCAGTCCGCCCCAGTTGCTCCAGTAGAGTCCGCCGTGCTCCATATCGTTGACGGGCACGCCGTTCACCATCACTGCCACGTTAGAGCTTTGGAAACCACGCATGTTCAACTTCGAGTCGCCGTATGCGCCACTGTTCTTCGTGGCATACACACCCGGAGTCTGGTTGAGCATTTCGGGCAGCTCGTTGTTGCCGAGTTTGTTCTCCACTTCCCTACGGTCTACATCGCTCATTGCGATAGGAGTCTTACTCGCAACGCCACGCGAAGCGGTCACGGTGATGTTCTTCAACATCACACTCATCTCATTATCAGCAACGGCAGTACTGTCGCTCGATACCTTTGCTTTGGGTTGACGTTTGCCATATACATACATGTTATTTGATACAAAAGCAACAATAAGCAATGGCAAAATAATTGTTTGATTCTTCAAAATTCGTACGGGTTTAAATGTTTTGCAAAATTAACACTTAATAAATACACAGCAAAACAATATCGGTTATTTTTAATAAAGAATTTGAGAGGGCGTGCACTCTATGTTCATAGAATGCAGGCCCTCTCAAACGAGCAGCACCTAAAAGGCTATGTTGAGCAATCCTAACTGGTTGAGGAATATCGCCATAATACATACCGGACAGAAGTAGCGCACGAGCAGAAGGTAGACACCGAAGAGGGTGCCACTCAGTGTGCCCCAGTTCGTGAACTCGTCCTTTATCAGCTTGCGCGGCACCACCCAGCCCATGAATATGCAAGTGAGAATGCCACCGAAAGGCAGCAGAAGCTGTCCGGTCACGAAGTCGAACCAGTCGAAAAGCGTCTTTCCGAACATATTGAGCCACGCTCTGTCGCCAAGCGAGAGCGAGCAGAATGCACCAATCACCGAGCACACAACCGTCACGAGGCGTGCCGCATTCTTGCGGTCGAGGCGTGTCTCCTCACAGAGGAACGCAGTGCTCACCTCGTGCAGCGAGATGAGTGATGTGATGGCAGCAAGCGAGAGCAGCATGTAGAACATGACGGCGACCACCGTGCCAAGCAGCGGCACACCGGCAAAAGCCTGCTGAAACACGTTGGGCAGGGTGATGAAGATGAGCGACGGACCGCTGTCGGGGCTCACGCCAACGCTGAACGCTGCGGGGAAAATCATCAAACCGGCAAGAATGGCTATGATGGTGTCGATGACAGCTATGTTAACAGCCGACTTCAGGAGATTGGTTTCGCGAGAGAAGTAGCTGGCAAACGTGCAAATGCAGCCCATGCTAAGTCCTAACGAATAGAACGCCTGACCCATGGCAGCAAGAAAGACGCTGCCAGTAACCTTCGAGAAGTCGGGCTTGAAGAGAAACTCTATGCCTGCGGCTCCGCCCGGAAGCAGACACGAGCAGACCACTACCACCAACAATAGCAGGAAGAGCGTGGGCATAAGTGCTTTCGAAGCCTTCTCTATACCGCCACGCACACCGCGCACGATGATGACATGGGTAAGCAGGAACACTACTACTGTCCAAAACACGGGCCTCAGGGGCGATGCGGAGAAGTCGGCAAAGTAAGAGGCTATGTATTGCGGGTCGCCACGAAGCTCGCCTACGCCCGAGGCAAAGATGTACTGCAAGCACCAGCCCGACACTACGGCATAGTAGCCGGTAATGAGGAAACCGGTGATTACGCCCATTAGTCCGACGATGTGCCACGCCTTATGTGTGTCCATACGCGAATAGGCACGTGCGGTGTTGGCGGCTCCATGTCTGCCGATGATGAACTCGCTCATCATGCAGGGTATGCCGAGAAGCATTATGCACATTATGTATATCAGAATGAAGGCTGCACCGCCATTCTCTCCAACCATGTACGGGAAGCGCCATACGTTGCCTAATCCTACTGCCGAGCCTGCTGTTGCAAGCACCATGCCCAACTTACTTCCAAAATTAACTCTCTCTTGTGTCATCCTTTATGTGTTTTAATGAAATAAAAAGCGACACCAAACAACTTGTAATGTCTGTGTCACAAATTGTTTGGTGTCGCTTTGCTATGTTGTTATAGTCGTAAAATATACGTCAATGAATTGGTTTCTGCCGGCTTAAGAGTAGCGCAAGATCTGTCCTGGACGCAGACGCATCGTCTTAGAGATGTGGTTGAGTTTGCAAATCTTATCCACTGTCACGCCACGCTTTCTTGCGATGCTCGATAGAGTCTCGCCCTTCTTCACCTTGTGGTAAGAAATCTGATCGCTCAGACCTGATGTGGTGCGCTTGTTTGTAGCAAAGTCGTCTGCAGAACCGCTTCTTGCGAATGTAGAAGAGTCCTGCTTACCGCGCAGACGTGTAGCGTTCACCGACTCGTTGTCGTATGTCTGTTTGTTGAATGCGTAGTAGTCGCCCGTTACGTCCTGCGCACGGAAGTCGAACATAAGTGCCGGGTTGAGTGCTACGCCACAGAGGCGTGTCTCGAAGTGGAGGTGCGAACCAGTGCTTCGTCCGGTGTTACCACCGAGTCCGATCACTTCGCCCGAACGTACTTCCTGGTTTTCCTCCACGAGCTGCTTAGAGAGGTGACCGTAGATTGTCTCCAGACCGTTGTTATGGCGTATCACGATATACTTGCCGTAGCCGCCACGCTCGTAGCGCACGATGCGCACCTTGCCAGAGAAGGCTGCGCGTATGGTGTCGCCGATGTACACCTTGATGTCGAGACCTTTGTGCTGGCGTCCCCAACGTGAGCCGAAGTTGCTGGTGATGACGCGGCTTGTGGTAGGCATCGTGAAGTGACGAAGGTCGATATTGAATGTTTCAGGCAACTCGGTAGCGCGGTGTGCATACTTGTTGTCCCAGTTTGCATAGAGGTCTGCTGCGGGCGATTCGAGTTCTTCGCGCATAGTGATGTTGCGAAGCATAATTGTGTCGACGGCTGCCATCTTACGGTCTACCGGTGCCTGGCGTGCAAGAAGGTCTTGTGCGTTGGCGGTTGTAGAAGTAACGGCGAGCAACATCGATATTGCAAATGTCTTGACGATTTTCTTCAAATTCATTCTTCAGGCAGTTTTTTTTAAATAGAATGAGTATATCATTCCTTCAAAAAGATGGTCATCGAATTGTAGTATATTCGATATCAGTAGTAGTTAATTTGCAATGTTGGCATAGCATTTTGAACATTGCGTTGCAAAAGTACGAAAAAATATTGAATAAAATTGCAAAACGCGCTCTGTGTTAACAGTTTTTGAACGAAGTTTAACATTTTATTTGCTGCCCATAAAGCAGCAAACAAGCTGACTGGCACGCCGTTGTATCAGCCTGTCTGTCAGCTTGTCGTTACGAAATCGCTGCCCAATTGACGTTCGTATCGCGCAGTTCGCGCAGTCGTCGCCACAGCATTGCATACTCTGGCGAGGTGCATGTGGGGTCGGCATCGATAATCTTCTGCGCCTCTTCGCGGGCGATGGTCATTATTTGTCCGTCGCGCGCTATGTCGGCTATCTTCAGGTCGAAGGCGATGCCGCTCTGCTGTGTGCCTTCGAGGTCGCCTGGTCCGCGCAGTTTGAGGTCTGCTTCAGCGATGCGGAAGCCGTCGTTGGTCTCGCACATGATGTCGATGCGCTTGCTGGTCTCGGCGGAGAGCTTGTATGTGGTGACGAGGATGCAGTAGCTTTGGTCGGCACCGCGTCCTACGCGTCCGCGCAACTGGTGAAGCTGCGAGAGTCCGAAGCGCTGCGAGTCGAGTATCACCATCACGGAGGCGTTGGGCACGTTCACGCCCACCTCGATGACGGTCGTTGCGACGAGAATCTGCGTCTCGCCCGAAACGAACTTCTGCATCTCGGCATCTTTCTCCTTCGACTTCATCTTGCCGTGCACCTTGCTTATCTTGAATTCGGGGAAGATGTCGCACAGTGCGGCGTAGCCTTCCTCGAGGTTCTTGAGGTCGCTCTTCTCGCTCTCGGTGATGAGCGGATAGACGATGTACACCTGCCTGCCGAGGCGTATCTGCTGACGTATGCCGGCGTAGAGCGATGTCATCTGGCTGTCGTACTTGTGTATGGTCTGCACGGGTTTTCTGCCGGGTGGGAGCTCGTCGATGATGCTCACGTCGAGGTCGCCGTAGATGGTCATGGCGAGCGTGCGCGGGATTGGCGTTGCGGTCATCACGAGTATGTGTGGCGGGTTCTCGCCCTTAGCCCACAGGCGTGCACGCTGAGCCACGCCGAAGCGGTGCTGCTCGTCGATAACCGCCACACCGAGCCGCTGAAAGCGCACAGGGTCTTCGAGCACGGCGTGTGTGCCGACGAGTATCTTCACCTCGCCGGCGATGAGTGCGTCGAGCACTTCCTGTCTGCGCTTGCCCTTCACCTGTCCCGTGAGCAGTTCGACGCGTATGTCGAGACCGCGTAGAAACTCCTGTATCGTAGCGAAGTGCTGCTCGGCAAGTATCTCGGTTGGTGCCATGATGCACGCCTGATAGCCGTTGCCGAGCGCGATGAGCATGGTCATAAGTGCCACGAGGGTCTTTCCGCTGCCCACGTCGCCCTGCAGCAAGCGGTTCATCTGACGGCCCGAGCGCATGTCGTCGCGTATCTCGTGCACGACGCGCTTCTGCGCACCGGTCAGCTCGAACCTGAGGTTCTCGGAGTAGAAGCGGTGGAAGTCGTCGCCCACCTGCGAGAATACGTAGCCGCGGTACTTGCGGCGATGGTCGGAGGCGTAGCGCAGTATGTTGAGCTGCACGTAGAAGAGTTCCTCAAACTTCAGTCGCTCGCGCGCCTTCTGCATCTCCATGGCGTTCTTCGGATAGTGGACGCAGCGCAGGGCAGTGTCGCGCGAGACGAGGTGGCGTGCGTTCACGATGAAGTCGGGCAGCGTCTCGGGTATCGGTTCGGCTATCTTCTGCAGCATCGCCTTCACCATCTTCTCCACGGCGCGCGACGATATGTTGCGCTTCTTCATCTGCTCGGTGGTGATGTAGTAGGGCTGCATACCCATCTCGGAGAGCTGCAACTCCGATGCGCGCTCTATCTCGGGATGCGAGAACTGGAAGCGTCCTCCGTAGACAGTGGGTCTGCCGAACACGATGTAGTCCTCGCCCACCTTATACGTCTTGTATATGTACTGTGCGCCGGAGAACCACACGAGGTCGACCACTCCCCTACCGTCGGAGAAGTGTGCCACAACGCGCTTCTTGCGTGCCGACATCTCGAACTCCTCAAACGAGAGTATCCTGCCGCGTATCTGCACGAACGGCATATCGCTCTGCAGTTCGTGTATGGCATAGATGCGGCTTCTATCCACATATTTATATGGATAGTACTCCAGCAGGTCGCCCCAGGTACGCACGCCCAACTCCTTGTTGAGCACGTCCTTCTTGTTGGGGCCGACTCCCGGCAGATACATTATGTCCTGTGAGAGGATGTTCAAAACTCGTACATCATTCCTTTCTTCAACTCGGCTACGACGCTCGCACCCTTGAACTCCTCGAGCAGTCGGTAGGCGTAGGCGAACGATGCGCCTGGACCCTTGCCCGTGATGATATTGCCGTCGGCGGTGCAAGGCTCGGCGGTGTATGTGGCACCCTCAAGCTCTGTCTCGAAGCCCGGGTAGCACGTAGCGCGTTTGCCGCGGAGCAGACCCAGATGGCCCAGCACCATCGGCGCAGCGCAGATGGCACCGATGAGCTTCTGCTGCTCGGCATGGCGCACGAGTGCCGAGCGCACGCCCTCATGCTCGTCGAGGTTCTTCGCACCAGGCATTCCGCCAGGCAGCATGAGCAGGTCGGCATCGCTGAAGTCGGCATCGGCGAACATCATGTCCGCCTTCACCTGCACGCCGTGCGCCGACGCCACCATGTCCGTAGCGTTGATGCTAACTGTCTTTACGTCTATTCCGCCGCGGCGGAGTATGTCAACCGGAGCCAACGCCTCGATATCCTCGAATCCGTCGGCAAGAAATACGTATGCTTTTGCCATTTCGTATATGTTTACTTGTTGTTGTTCTGCATTCTTCACTTTCGGACGCAGCACGCCGAACGGATCGGCTGTCTTCGCGTCGTCCTCGTCCTTCTTCTTAAGCGAATAGAATCGTGCCATGTGTCTGTAGTTTTATTCGGCAGCACCGCTTCTGCGTGCGCCCCCGCTTGTTTCTTTCGATTGCAAATATACCGTTTTTTGGCGAAACTTCGTAAGGTTTCGACTAAAAGTAGCGCAGCGCGACTAAAAAACATATATACCCGCAGCCATTATTCGGGCTGATATTTCAGCACGTCATCAGGTAAAAACACATGACAATCGGCAGCAGAAAGAGGTGGCTCCTTCAGAAATAGCACATAAACAATCTTCTTGCCTTGCGCAAACGGAGCCTTTTCGGCTTTAGCTTTCAGCTGCACGAGAAGACGATCTGCATAGTCGGCAGCCTTCCATTTGCACTCGCCCACAAGTATGGTATCCTTTGCATCCACCGCCTCGGCTACAACGTCAAACTCCAAGTCGTCAAAACCCACGGGAGTCTTGCGTCCATCCTCATACACGGGCACCTTGCCCCACCAACGGCGCGCCATGTTCCATGTATGTCCGAACAATTCGTTGCCCGACACAGCTGCTTGGCACAACTGTTCCCACACCTTGCCGACATGCGCAGGAAAACCAGCCCTTATCTTTTGCATAACAAACGCCGTTCTGCCCAGTGCAAGCATCGAGCGGTGAGGCTCTATGAAGGTGTAGTAGAACGCCATAAAGTTGTCGTTTATGACGTAGAGAGTCTTCTTCGTCTTCTCCTCGCTCTCGCCGAACGGAACATCCTTACAGATATACGACATCTCCACAAGTGCCGATAACGGCTTCGAAATCTCCGTCGTCTTCTTGCCTATGACTGAAGCAACAGCCGAATAGCGCGTGTTGCCATGCCCAATCGCTGTCATTATCGACTGGAATGGGGCTATGTCGCTTGCCTCGTCAACGAACAACGCACTCGGTTCTCCGTTCAGCATACCGTGCTCGTCGAGCACAAGCTCTTCTACCGCCTCGCAGAACGAGCCGTACTCCTCACGCAGAGCCCAATAGCGTGGCACACCACCCCACACGCTGTACTCCTCAATGGTGCTGACGGCATCTAAACGCATGACCTCCTGCCAATATTGCGGACGTATCGGACGCAGGTTCATACGCTCGTGTGCACGTCCATAGAGAGGGTCTGACTTGTCAAGCACGAAACGCTGCATCATACGCTGCGACGAACCACAGACAACAAGATGATAGCGCAACTCTCCGCTGTCGACAAGCGTCTGAAGAACAGAGGGCAACGCCGAATCTTTCTCCACCATATAAGGGAACTCGTCGAGTACAAGCACAGTATTCTCACGGCATACCTTGTTGAACGCCGTCAATATCGAATGCCACGAGGGGTATACCGGCATGTCGAAACCTTCATACCTGTCGGCTATAGTAGTGGCGAGAAGCGATATCTGCACTTGCGTCTCCTGGCGCGCTGCCTCAAAGTAGATATCATCCTCTGTTATCACACGCTTCAGCAATGTCGACTTGCCAAGACGACGCCGACCATACACCACGACAAACTTACGTTTGTTTGAGCCAAAGGCACGTTGAAGCCGCTTCTGCTCCTTGATTCTATCTACAAACTCCATCTTTAGAAAATGATTTTTTCAAAAATGATTTTTAAAAATATGTTTTTGCAAAAATACGTCTTTTATAGTTATAAAGCAAGTAGTTGAGTATTTATTTTCACATAATCCACCGCATAAACACCCATATTTTTCACATAATCCGCACTATAAATACCCAAAATTTCACATAATCCGCACTATAAACACCAAAAATTTCACATAATCCACCACATAAACACCCCAAAATTTCACATAATCCGCACTATTGAAGCCCATTTTTTCACCTTAATTGGCTCAATTAGCTTTACAACTAAGACCGAAAATAGTCAACTCAACGCGTTAAACAACAACAAAATGATGTTGCCGTAGCAGGACAATGACATTGCCGTAGCAGGGCAATGATGTTGCCGTAGCGTGGCAATGATGTTGTGGTAGCAGGGTAATGAGAACGGCGTGGCAGATCGGGCGACAAATAGGCTGGTAGATAGGCTGGTAGATAGGCTGGTAGATAGGCTGGCAGATAGGCTGGCAGATATCGCTCTCGGAAGCCTATCTACCAGCCTTTATCGTGCTCGTAATCTGCAAGTTACGACGATACTGGAAGATATGGTGGATTTTTTCACGTACTGAAACTTTACAGGACTATAACATATCTAACAAAATACAACGTTGCAATACTCTAATCGCCTAACCTTATATTCCTATTTTAGAGTTTAGCCAAGTGAAGACTATTATTTTTCGCATCTTTTTTGTTTTTTACCCTAACAAACTTGTAACTCGGAATTTTTATCTATATTTGCAAAGCATAATGCGCTTTTATTACGCATGATATACATTATAATAAGTAGGAATTGGTATTCGCTCCTGCTACCCGTTGAAGGACACGATAGAAGCGATTACTAAAAGTACAACCACCGCTATAAGACTATTGATTTTACGTTCTTTTAAAAAAGGTTTGTGCAATATTGGCTTAACGGCTAAAAGCACTATCTTTGCATGCAACAATAAACAATATATTTAAGGTCACAATTTGTGATTTCAAAAAATAGAGATTGAATTATGGCAAATAACATAGAACATCAAGATAAAGGAGAACTGGTCACAAATTGTGACCAGTTGGTTGGTGTTGACAATATAGAGCCTCTAATAAAAGTCATTAGAGGACAACAAGTTATGCTTGACCGTGACCTTGCCACACTTTATGGCGTTGAAACAAAGCGTCTTAATGAGCAAGTAAAACGTAATATTAAACGATTTCCAGAAGATTTCATGTTTCAATTGACCAAGGACGAATGTTTAAGGTCGCAAATTGCGACCTTAAACGAAGGACGCGGACAACATTTGAAATACATGCCTTACGTATTTACTGAAAACGGAGTCGCTATGCTTAGTAGTGTTTTACGTTCTGACGCTGCGATTGAAGTGAATATTCGAATAATGCGAGCTTTCACTTCAATGCGTCACTTTCTACAGAACAATGCCGAAGTGTTTCAGCGTCTCTCGACTATGGAATACCATCAATTGGAAATGCAACAACACTTGCAAGAATCCGACAAGCGTATAGAAGAAGTATTTCGCAGATTGGATGAGGGCAACGCAAAGCCAAAGCAAGGTGTGTTCTACAATGGGCAAATTTATGATGCCTACACTTTCGTGTCCGACTTGATTAAGAGTGCGAAGAAACGTATTATCCTTATCGACAACTATGTTGACGAGACTGTATTGACATTGCTTGATAAAAGAAAAAACAGCGTGTCTGCAATCATCTACACTCAGCAGATAAGCCGCCAATTCCAACTCGACATTGACCGTCATAATGCTCAATATGCACCGATTGATATTGAAACATTCCGCTTATCACATGACCGCTTCCTTTGCATAGACGATGATGTGTATCACATAGGAGCTTCCATCAAGGACTTGGGTAAAAAGTGGTTCGGCTTCTCAAAGATGGATATACTTACACCATATGAATTGGTGGAACGAATCAACAGAGAGTAATGCATACGCAAATGTTCAAGAAAAAAACTATACCCTTTCGGGTGCAATATTAAATAAATTATATATATTTGCACCCGAAAGGGTATAATTGTATATATATGGAAACATCAATAGCTGCATTCGTAAAGGAACACCGACGTATGTTCAACCTCACGCAGGTGGACTTAGCGGAAAAGTCGGGCGTGGGACTACGCTTCGTGCGCGAACTGGAGCAGGGTAAGCAGACGCTGCGCATAGACAAAATAAACCAGGTGCTCGCGCTGTTCGGACACGAAGTTGGCGCAGTGCCACACACATCATAACATTACCAACTATGAAGAGTGCAAAGATTTATATGTACGACCGCTACGCCGGTCGGCTGACGGAGGACGAGAACGGCTTCCACTTTGTGTACGACAGCGAGTATCTCGCAGCGGATGGTGCTGAGCCTATCAGCCTCACGATGCCGCTGCGCGAAGAACCGTATGAGGACAAGGTGCTCTTTCCGTTCTTCGACGGACTGGTGCCGGAGGGTTGGCTGCTGAACATTGCGGAACGCAGCTGGAAGATAAACCAGCGCGACCGTATGTCGCTGCTGCTCGCCTGCTGCAAGGACTGCATCGGAGCGGTGAGCGTGGTGCCGGAGGAGGAAGCCGACGGCACGGCGCACAACCCGAACTGAGGTATTGCTAACTAAAAAACTCTTGATTATGATGGAAAAATGCCTTTACTGCTACAAGCCGCTGAAGGATGGCCAAAAGGACTTTCACCCTGCCTGCGCACGCAAGATGTTCGGCGTGAAGGAGGTGCCGACGCTGCCCTACAGACGCAGCGAGATTGCTGAGCTCGCAAAGCAGGTGGTGCGGGCACAGACAACGCTGACCGGCGTGCAGGCGAAGCTGTCGCTCGACGTGAACCCGGGCGGGAAAAACGAGCCCGACCGATTCACTATCGTGGGGCTGTGGGGACGCTACATTCTGAAGCCGCAGACCGACGCCTACCGTGCGCTGCCCGAAATAGAGGACCTGACGATGCACATGGCGGAGGCGGCGAAGATAGCCGTCGTGCCCCACTCGCTCATTCGCTTTGCCGACGGTGAGCTGTGCTACATAACGCGGCGCATAGACCGCGAACGCGACGGATCGAAGATTGCAATGGAAGACATGTGCCAATTGACGGAACGACTGACCGAATACAAGTACAAGGGCTCGTACGAGCAGATTGCGAAGCATATTAAGAAGTATTCGGCGGTGCCGCAGCTCGACCTCGTGAATTTTTGGGAGGTGGTGGTGTTCTCGTGGATTACGGGCAACTCGGACATGCATCTGAAGAATTTCTCGCTATACAAATCGTCGATGGGTTACAGTCTGACACCGGCATACGACCTGCTTTCGACGGCTATCGTGATGCCAGAGGACAAGGAAGAACTGGCGCTGACGCTCAACGGCAAGAAGGCGCGCATAAGGCGCAGCGACTTCGAGAAGTCGATAATAGCTTCGGGCGTGAACGAGAAAGTGCTCGACAACATTGCGAAGAAATTCCGCAAGGCACTGATGAAATGGATTGAACTTATAGAGGCATCGTTCCTACCCGACGACTTCAAACGGCAGTACAAACGACTTATTCTGAAAAGGATGCTGATGCTAAGATGATGGTTCGAAGCATCGAGTTTATACCCTTTCGGGTGTAATATCAAGTAAACTGTTTGAGATTACACCCGAAAGGGTATAATTACATATACACATATATACAAAAACGCTGCAAGCAGTCGGTGAAGACTCGCTTGCAGCGTTTTCTGTTTTTATTCTGTCATACCGCTGTCCGGCTAAAGAACCGGACAGTGATATCGGGATTTATACTTTATTCAGCTGATTCCTCGTTAGAGTAGTCGGTCACGTTGCGGCGGTTAGCCTGCATACGGTCGTACTCCTCGCGTGAACCCACGATGAGCTTGTCCCACTGACGCAGACCGGTACCTGCCGGGATGAGGTGACCGGAGATAACGTTCTCCTTCATACCCTCAAGGAAGTCGACCTTACCGCGGATAGCAGCCTCGTTGAGCACCTTGGTTGTCTCCTGGAACGAAGCAGCCGAGATGAAGCTCTTGGTCTGGAGAGCGGCACGTGTGATACCCTGCAGAATCTGTGTAGATGTAGCAGGCACGGTGTCGCGAACCTGAACGAGACGGAGGTCGCGGCGTTTGAGGCTTGAGTTCTCATCGCGCAGCTTGCGTGCCGAAACAATCTGACCAACCTTGAGCACGTCAGAGTCACCAGCGTCGGTGACGTACTTCTTGCCCCAGATGCGGTCGTTCTCCTCAGCGAAGTCGAGCTTGTCTACCATCTCCTGCTCGAGGAATGTTGTATCGCCCGGCTCGTCGATCTGTACCTTGCGCATCATCTGGCGAACGATAATCTCGAAGTGCTTGTCGTTGATCTTCACACCCTGCAGACGGTAAACGTCCTGCACCTCGTTAACGATGTACTCCTGAACGGCGGTAGGACCCTTGATGGCGAGGATGTCGCCCGGAGTTATGATACCGTCAGAAAGCGGTGTGCCTGCGCGTACGGCATCGTGCTCCTGTACAAGAATCTGCTTAGAGAGCGATACGAGGTACTTGCGCTGGTCGCCAGTCTTCGATGTAACGATGATCTCGCGGTTGCCACGCTTCACCTTACCCATTGTCACCTCACCGTCGATTTCTGATACGACAGCCGGGTTAGACGGGTTGCGAGCCTCGAAGAGCTCGGTTACACGTGGGAGACCACCGGTGATATCGCCTGCAGAACCTGCTGCACGTGGAATCTTAACGAGTGTGGTACCGGTCTTGACGGTCTGACCGTCGTCGCATACTACGTGACCGCCTACCGGGAAGTTGTATGTACCGATTACCTCACCGTTTGCGTCGAGCACGTCGCAGGTCGGAACCTTCGACTTGTCCTTAGAGTCGGTGATAATCTTCTCGGTAAGGCCTGTTGCCTCGTCGGTCTCAGCGCGGTATGTGATGCCCTCGATAACGTCGTTGAAGCGGAGAGTACCTGCGTACTCGGTAACGATAACGGCGTTGAACGGGTCCCACTTAGCGATGAGGTCGCCCTTCTTGACAACGTCGCCCTCCTTGAAGTAGAGCGAAGAACCGTAAGGCACGTTGACAGAAGCGAGTGCGATGTCGGTATTCGGGTCGACGAACTGCAACTCTGTAAGACGGCTCACTACCATCTGGCAGTTGACATCCTTCTCGCCGTTGTTCTCTACGAACGGAACGACACGGAGGTCCTCGAACTTAAGCTTGCAGTCGTTCTTTGCTGTGATAGAAGCGTTGGCAGCTGCGTTACCAGCCACACCACCGGCGTGGAAGGTACGGAGAGTAAGCTGTGTACCCGGCTCACCGATAGCCTGAGCTGCGATGACACCGACAGCCTCGCCGAGCTGTACCATGCGCTGTGTAGCGAGGTTGCGACCGTAGCACTTCATGCAGACACCCTTCTTGCTCTCGCAAGTGAGCACTGAACGAATCTCTACGCTCTCGATTGGAGAGTTCTCGATGAGCTGTGCCTTAGCCTCTGTAATCTCCTCGCCTGCGTTGACGATAACCTCTCCTGTGCGTGGGTCGACAACGTCGTGTACTGACACACGACCGAGGATGCGCTCGCCGAGTGAGGAAACTATCTCGTCGCCGTTCTTCAACGCTGTGCAGACAAGACCGCGCAGTGTGCCGCAATCCTCCTCAGAGATGATTACGTCGTGCGAAACGTCTACAAGACGACGTGTAAGGTAACCGGCGTCGGCTGTCTTCATAGCGGTATCGGCAAGACCCTTACGGGCACCGTGCGAAGCGATGAAGTACTCGAGCACTGACATACCCTCCTTGAAGTTAGAGATAATCGGGTTCTCGATAATCTGATGTCCCTCAGCACCTGCCTTCATAGGCTTAGCCATAAGACCACGCATACCTGAGAGCTGCTTAATCTGGTCCTTAGAACCACGGGCACCAGAATCGAGCATCATGAATACGGCGTTGAAGCCCTGGTCTGCCTCGGTCATCTCCTTCATAAGGATGCTTGCGAGGTCGTTGTTCACGTGAGTCCAGGTATCGATCACCTGGTTGTAACGCTCGTTCTCAGTGATGAAGCCCATGTTATAGTTGTCCTGGATGGCGCGAATCTCTTCGTGACCGCGATCCACGATTTCCTTCTTTTCTGGCGGGATGATGATATCGTCGAGGTTGAACGAAAGACCTGCAACGTAAGCCATGCGGTAACCGAGGTTCTTGATGCCGTCGAGGAACTCGCAGGCGCGAGCCATACCTACAGCCTTAATAACGTCGGAGATGAGTCCGCGCAGTGTCTTCTTAGAGATGATATCATTGAAGAAGCCTACTTCCTCTGGGATGATCTGGTTGACGATGACACGTCCGACAGATGTCTCCACCATACGCTTCTGGAGCTGACCGTCTACGAGGTCCTTCACAATTACCTTAACCGGAGCGTGGAGGTCGCACTTGCCCTCGTTGTAAGCTATGATAGCTTCCTCGTCGCCGTAGAACGAAAGACCTGCGCCCTTAGCACCTGGGCGGAGCTTTGTGATATAGTAGAGACCGAGCACCATATCCTGTGACGGCACTGTGATAGGAGCGCCGTTGGCAGGGTTGAGGATGTTGTGGCTCTGAAGCATCAGCACCTGAGCCTCGAGGATAGCCTCGTTGCTCAACGGAAGGTGAACAGCCATCTGGTCGCCGTCGAAGTCGGCGTTGAACGCTGTACATGCCAACGGGTGGAGCTGGATTGCCTTACCCTCGATGAGTTTCGGCTGGAACGCCTGAATACCGAGACGGTGAAGTGTCGGTGCACGGTTGAGCATTACGGGGTGACCCTTCATAACGTTCTCGAGGATGTCCCAGATAACCGGCTCGCGACGGTCAACAATCTTCTTAGCGCTCTTCACGGTCTTCACGATGCCGCGCTCGATGAGTTTGCGGATGATGAACGGCTTGTAGAGCTCGGCTGCCATAAGTTTCGGCAGACCGCACTCGCCCATCTTCAGCTCCGGACCTACAACGATAACCGAACGTGCTGAGTAGTCGACACGCTTACCGAGGAGGTTCTGACGGAAACGTCCCTGCTTACCCTTCAGCGAGTCGGAGAGTGACTTCAGCGGACGGTTGGCATCGCTCTTAACGGCGCTCGACTTGCGTGAGTTGTCGAAGAGGCTATCCACTGCCTCCTGAAGCATACGCTTCTCGTTGCGGAGGATTACCTCAGGAGCCTTAATCTCTACGAGACGCTTCAGACGGTTGTTACGGATAATAACACGACGATAGAGGTCGTTGAGGTCGGATGTTGCGAAACGACCACCGTCCAACGGAACGAGCGGACGGAGCTCCGGCGGAGTAACGGGAATAATCTTCATGATCATCCACTCCGGACGGTTTACGCCCTTACTTCCACGGAATGCCTCTACAACCTGCAGACGCTTCAAAGCCTCTGTCTTACGCTGCTGCGAAGAGTTGTTGTTGGCACGGTCGCGCAACTCGTATGAAAGAGAGTCGAGGTCGAGACCTGCGAGCAGGTCGTAAACAGCCTCTGCACCCATCTTTGCGATGAACTTATTCGGGTCGGTGTCCTCAAGAAGGTCGTTCTCAGAGCCGAGCTTGTTCTCGATGATGTCGAGATACTCTTCCTCTGAGAGGAGGTCCATCTTGTGCGAACCGTTATACTCCTCGCCCTGCTCGTCGGTGCGTCCTTCGAACGCACCTGGCTGGATAACTACGTACTTCTCGTAGTAGATAACAGCGTCGAGCTTCTTTGTCGGCATACCGAGCAAGTAACCAATCTTGTTAGGCAGCGAGCGGAAGTACCAGATGTGAGCCACAGGCACAACGAGCTCGATGTGTCCGCTACGCTCACGGCGTACCTTCTTCTCCGTCACCTCAACACCGCATCGGTCGCAAACGATACCCTTGTAACGGATGCGCTTGTACTTGCCGCAGGCACACTCATAGTCGCGTGTCGGACCGAAGATGCGCTCGCAGAACAAGCCGTCGCGCTCGGGCTTATAGGTGCGATAGTTGATGGTCTCTGGCTTGGTAACCTCACCATACGAATTTTCCAGGATTTCCTCCGGAGAGGCGAGTCCGATGGTAATCTTCGTGAAATTATTCTTAACTTTTATATCTTTCTTGAAAGCCATATATTTCTATAGTTTTGGGATGTTCGGATTAATCAAGTTTGATGCTCAGACCAAGACCGCGGAGCTCATGCAAGAGCACGTTGAGCGACTCTGGGATGCCTGGTGTAGGCATTGGGTCACCCTTAACGATAGCCTCGTAAGCCTTAGAACGGCCCACTGTATCGTCGGACTTGATTGTCAGAATTTCCTGAAGCACGTGGCTGGCACCGAATGCCTCGATAGCCCAAACCTCCATCTCACCGAAACGCTGACCACCGAACTGTGCCTTACCACCGAGTGGCTGCTGTGTGATGAGCGAGTACGGACCGATAGAACGGGCGTGCATCTTGTCCTCAACCATGTGACCGAGTTTCAAGAAGTATGTCACACCTACTGTAGCTGGCTGGTCGAAGCGCTCGCCTGTCTCACCATCGTAGAGGTGGGTAGAGCAGAGATGCGGCAGACCTGCCTTGTCAGTCCATTCAGAGAGGTCCTCAAGGTGAGCGCCGTCGAAGATAGGTGTAGCGAACTTAACACCGAGCTTACGACCAGCAGCACCGAGGATAGCCTCGAAGATCTGACCGAGGTTCATACGTGAAGGCACACCAAGCGGGTTCAGTACCAAGTCGACTGGACGACCGTCCTCGAGGAATGGCATATCCTCCATACGTGTAATCTTAGATACGATACCCTTGTTACCGTGACGACCTGCAAGCTTATCACCTACGCCGATCTTACGCTTCTTGGCAACGTACACCTTAGCCATCTGGAGGATGCCTGACGGCAGCTCGTCGCCGATAGTGATAGCGAACTTCTTACGCTTGAGTTCTGCGTCGAGCAGCTTGTACTTGCGTATGTAGTTCATGATGAGCTTAGAAATGAGCTTATCGGTGTGCTCGTCGCCGGTCCAGTCGTTCGACTGAATGCCGTCGTACTCGAGGTTCTTCAGCATTGTAGCTGTGAACTTGGTGCCCTTTGTGATAATCTCAGCACCTGAGTAGTCCTTAACACCCTGCGAAACCTTGTCCTCGGTGAGTGTGAGGAGCTTGTCAACAAGGATGTCCTTCAAGTCGTCGTTCTTTGCCTCGTACTCCTCGTCAATCTTAGCGAGTATCACCTTGTCCTGCTTCTTCGACTCGCGTGTCTTAACGGCACGAGAGAAGAGTTTCTTGTCGATAACAACACCGCTGAGCGATGGGTTTGCCTTGAGTGAAGAGTCCTTCACGTCGCCTGCCTTATCGCCGAAGATGGCGCGGAGCAGTTTCTCCTCCGGCGACGGATCGCTCTCGCCCTTCGGCGAAATCTTACCGATAAGGATGTCGCCCGGCTCGATACGTGCACCGATGCGAACGATACCGTTGTCGTCGAGGTCCTTTGTAGCTTCCTCTGAAACGTTAGGAATATCGCTTGTGAATTCCTCCATGCCACGCTTTGTCTCGCGAACGTCGAGTGAGTACTCGTCAACGTGTACAGATGTAAGCACGTCGTCGCGAATCATGCGCTCTGAAAGCACGATAGCGTCCTCATAGTTGTAACCCTTCCACGGCATGTAAGCCACGAGGAGGTTACGACCGAGTGCGAGCTCGCCATTCTCTGTAGCGTAACCCTCGGTGAGGATGTCGCCCTTCTTAACGCGCTGACCCTTGTTGCAGATAGGACGCAAGTCGATGGTCATGTTCTGGTTGGTGCGGCGGAACTTCGGTATGCGGTACTCCTTGAGAGCCGGCTCGAAGCTTACGAATTCTTCATCGTCGGTGCGGTCATAGAGGATGCGGATTGTTGTAGCGTCAACGTATTCGATAACGCCTTCGCCCTCTGCAGTAATCATTGTACGAGAGTCCTCGCACACCTGCTTCTCAAGACCCGTACCTACGATAGGTGCATCGTTGTGAAGCAATGGCACTGCCTGGCGCATCATGTTACATCCCATGAGTGCGCGGTGACCGTCGTCGTGCTCCAAGAACGGGATGAGACCTGCTGACACAGATGCAATCTGCTGCGGAGCAACGTCCATGAGGTCTACGTCTGATGGCGGTACTACAGGGAACTCGGCGTTCTGACGACACTTAACGTTGTCGCGGATGAACGAGCCGTCCTCACGCAGAGGGGCATTACCCTGACCGATTACGTGGTCTTCCTCCTCCTCAGCGGTGAGGTAAACAACGTGGTCGTTATTGAGGTCGACGAGCGAATCCTTTACACGGCGGTAAGGAGTGGCGATGAAGCCGAGCTCGTTGATAGTTGCATAAACGCAGAGAGACGAGATAAGACCGATGTTCGGACCCTCAGGGCTCTCAATCGGGCAAAGACGTCCGTAGTGTGTGTAGTGAACGTCGCGCACCTCGAAACCTGCACGCTCACGTGAAAGACCGCCAGGACCAAGAGCTGAGAGACGACGCTTGTGAGTAACCTCGGCAAGCGGGTTGGTCTGGTCCATGAACTGCGACAATGGGTTGGTTCCGAAGAACGAGCTAACAACGCTTGAGATAGTCTTGGCGTTGATAAGGTCGGTCGGCTGGAACACCTCATTATCACGCACGTTCATACGCTCGCGGATAGTGCGGCTCATACGTGCCAGACCGATAGAGAACTGGTTGCTGAGCTGCTCGCCTACGGTGCGTACGCGACGGTTAGAGAGGTGGTCAATATCGTCAACAGTTGCGTTAGAGTTAACCAACTGGATGAGATAGCGGATGATGGCAATGATATCCTCCTTTGTAAGAACACGTGTCTCAGAGTCGATGTCGAGACCAAGCTTCTTATTGATACGGTAGCGTCCTACCTCACCGAGGTCGTAACGCTTGTCAGAGAAGAATATATTCTGGAACACCTCGCGTGCTGATGCGTCATCAGCAGGGTCAGCATTGCGGAGCTGACGATAGATGTAGAGCACAGCCTCCTTCTCAGAGTTAGACGGGTCCTTAGCGAGTGTGTTGAAGATGATTGAGTAGCGTGTAGCTGCCTCTGCATCCTTGTGGAGAAGGATAGAAGCACTGCCCGACTCGAGGATGTCATCGATGTTCTCCTCGGTGAGCACTGTCTCGCGCTCCATAATCATCTCGTTACGCTCGATAGATACAACCTCGCCTGTATCTTCGTCTACGAAGTCCTCGTTCCAGGTCTTCAATACACGTGCAGCGAGCTTGCGACCGATGGCAGCCTTCATGTTCTTCTTGTTCACCTTCACTTCCTCAGCAAGGTCGAATATCTGAAGGATATCCTTATCCTGCTCGAAGCCCATAGCACGCAGAAGAGTTGTTACGGGCAACTTCTTCTTACGGTCGATGTAAGCATACATCACGTTGTTGATGTCGGTAGCGAACTCAATCCATGAGCCCTTGAATGGGATGATACGTGCCGAGTAGAGCACTGTAGCATTGGCGTGCACACCCTGACCAAAGAACACACCTGGCGAACGATGCAACTGCGAAACAACAACGCGCTCTGCACCGTTGATAACGAATGTGCCGTTATCGGTCATGTATGGGATAGTGCCAAGGAATACGTCCTGTATGAATGTACCGAAGTCTTCGTGATCGGGATCCGTACAGTAGAGTTTCATCTTAGCCTTTAAAGGTACGCTATATGTAAGACCGCGCTCAAGACACTCATCAATAGAGTAGCGTGGCGGGTCGATATAGTAATCCAAGAACTCAAGAACGAAATTGTTACGTGTGTCGGTGATAGGGAAGTTCTCTGAGAACACCTTATACAAACCGTCATTCTTGCGTTCCTCAGGCGGAGTGTCTAACTGTAAGAAGTCCTTGAAAGACTTTAACTGCACATCGAGGAAATCCGGATATGGCAACGGATTATGGACGCTGGCAAAATTTACTCTGTTATCAACAATTTTTGAAGCCATCAGAAGTTATTATGGGTGATAAAAAATCTAAATAAGCGGAAAGACACAAAAAGGTTAGGACCCACCTACTTGGAAGATCCTAACCATATTTGCTAATTTTAAAATATCGGGTTAACCTTTCCTAAATACTGCTTAGCAGCGTTAAACCCGACATTTGAATTGTAAGCTGTTATTACTTGAGCTCTACCTTAGCACCTGACTCCTCGATAGCCTTCTTCAAGTTCTCAGCCTCTTCCTTAGAGAGACCTTCCTTGATCTTAGTAGGAGCAGCGTCTACGAGGTCCTTAGCTTCCTTCAAGCCAAGACCGCAAGCTTCCTTAACTGCCTTTACAACCTGGAGCTTTGCAGCACCTACCTCAGCGAGGACAACATCGAAAGATGTCTTCTCCTCAGCTGCATCAGCACCACCTGCTGCAGGACCAGCAGCTACAGCTACAGCTGCAGCAGCAGGCTCAATACCATACTCGTCCTTGAGGACTGTTGCCAACTCGTTTACTTCCTTTACTGTAAGATTTACCAATTCTTCAGCAAGAGCTTTAATATCTGCCATTGTATTTAAATTTTAATTGTTTTTAATGTTAATGTTCTTTGACTTGTAGTTATATTACTCAGGACGCTCGCCCAAAGTCTTAAGCACACCATGAATAGTGTTTGCGCCTGACTGAAGAGCAGAGATAACGTTCTTTGCAGGTGACTGGAGCAGTGCAACAATTTCTGCAATAACCTCGTTCTTGCTCTTGATAGCTACGAGAGCCTCGAGCTGATCTGCGCCGAAGATTGTCTCCTCAGCATATGCACCCTTAAGTGCAGGTACACCTTCCTTAGCGTATTCCTTAAGGAGCTTTGCAGGAACGTTAGCTGTGTGAGCGAACATAACTGCTGTAGTGCCCTTGAGTGCGCCGTACAGAGGCTCGAAATCAATATCGCTTGCCTGGAAAGCCTCGCGGAGAAGTGTGTTCTTAACGACAATCATCTTGATATCGTTCTTGAAGCACTTGCGACGGAGGTTGCTTGTAGCCTCGGCGTTGAGACCTGCGAGGTCAACGAGGTAGAAGTGAGGGAACTCCTTCAGCTTCGCACCGAGCTCGGCAATAATAGTATCTTTTACTTCTTTCTTCATTTTACAAAACTTTTAGAGTTACTCAACTGATTTAGGATCAACCTTGATACCCTTACTCATAGTGCTTGAAATAAAGATACTCTTGATATATGTACCTTTAGCAGCAGCAGGCTTGAGCTTGATGATGGTAGCGATGAACTCCTTAGCATTCTGATAGATTGCCTCCGGAGTGAAGCTTACCTTACCGATTGAAGTGTGGATAATACCAGCCTTGTCAACCTTGAAATCAATCTTACCCTGCTTTACTTCCTTAACTGCCTTGGCAACGTCCATTGTTACGGTGCCGCTCTTAGGGTTAGGCATCAATCCACGCGGACCGAGGATACGGCCGATAGGACCAATCTTACCCATGCATGACGGCATAGTGATAATAACGTCGATGTCTGTCCAACCACCCTTGATCTTTTCGATATACTCGTCAAGACCTACGTAGTCAGCACCTGCTTCCTTAGCAGCAGCCTCCTGGTCAGGAGTACAGAGAGCGAGTACGCGTGTTACCTTACCGGTACCGTTGGGAAGAGAAACCACGCCACGAACCATCTGGTTAGCCTTACGTGGGTCAACGCCCAAGCGTACGTCAATATCGAGAGAAGCATCGAACTTGGTAGTGGTAATTTCCTTTACCAGCTCTGAAGCCTCTTTCAATGTGTACATCTTCCCTGCTTCAACCTTGTCAGCTACTGATTTTTGATTTTTTGTCAGTTTCATTTCTTAAAAATTGAAGTTATTAAACATTTTCAGGGAAGTCTCCCTCTACAGTGATACCCATACTTCTTGCTGTACCAGCAACGAGTCTCATAGCCGATGCAACTGTAAAGCAGTTCAAATCTTTCAGTTTGTCCTCAGCGATTGCTTTTACCTGCTCCCAAGTTACTTTACCAACTTTCTGGCGGTTAGGCTGAGCTGAGCCACTCTTAACTTTAGCAGCCTCTTTCAGCTGTATAGCTGCAGGAGGAGTCTTAAGTTCGAAGCTGAACGATTTATCGGTGTAGTAAGTGATAACAACAGGAATTACCTTACCTGCCTTATCCTGGGTTCTGGCGTTGAACTCTTTGCAGAATCCCATGATGTTAATACCCTTAGAACCAAGTGCAGGTCCTACTGGAGGAGAAGGATTCGCAGCGCCACCTTTAATCTGTAATTTGATTAATCCAGCAACTTCTTTAGCCATTTTGTCTGTTAATATTTAAATTGATTTAATATAAAAGAATTCTGAACGCATTCGTAACCTTGCGTTAGCCTTCTTTTTCGACTTGCATAAAACCTAATTCCAACGGAGTTTTGCGTCCGAAGATCTTGACCATCACCTTTAGTTTGCGCTTCTCGACATTCACCTCTTCGATGATGCCACTGAAACCTGAGAACGGTCCGTCCGTTACCTTGACAGTCTCGTCAACTACGTACGGGATGTCAATGTTGTCTTCAATCTCCGTTTCCTCGCATGAACCGAGCATACGATTGATTTCCGACTGCGGAACTGGTGAGGGGTTATCCAAGCCTCCAAGAAAGCCTAAAACGTTCGGCATGAAACGTAGCGTGTGAGCTACATCGCCCACGAGGGCAGCTTCTACGAACACATAACCAGGGAGTGATATTTTCTCCTTGATTACTCTTTTTCCATTACGCAAAGATGCGTGTTTCTCGAGCGGCAGAACCACTTGCGAAACATGCGTCTGAAGTAATGGATTGTGCTTAATCTCAGCGTCAAGGTACTCTTTCACTTTGAATTCCTTACCACTGGCAGCACGAAGCACGTACCATTTTTTTTCTGTCTTAGCCATTTTCTTGAAAACGATTAACCTGGGTAAACCATGCTCATAGCCCACTTGAACAGAGAGTCCATAGCGAACACCACAGCTGCAACGACAAGGGAAGCAGATAATACAATCACTGCACTATGGTTTAGTTCGGCATAACTTGGCCAAGTTGTTTTATGCGCAAGTTCGTCGTAACAAGTCTTGCAATAATTTACAAACTTCTTAAACATATTATCTTCTTTTTAGCACGGGAAGAGAGGCTCGAACTCCCGACACCTGGTTTTGGAGACCAGTGCTCTACCGACTGAGCTATTCCCGTAGGATAGTTCCCGATGCCGAAGCGATACGGGAACTATTTTTATTTAATCCAGCCTCTTAGGAGACTGTGGATCGACGAATTAGTCTTCGAGGATCTTTGTGATCTGACCAGAACCTACTGTACGACCACCCTCGCGGATAGCGAAACGAAGGCCCTCATTCAGAGCTACTGCGTAGATGAGCTCAACCTCGATCTCTACGTTGTCACCAGGCATTACCATCTCAACTCCCTCAGGAAGCTTGATCTCGCCTGTGCAGTCCATAGTACGGAGGTAGAACTGAGGACGATACTTGTTGCCGAACGGTGTGTGACGACCACCCTCTTCCTTCTTCAAAACGTAGATAGAAGCCTTGAAGTGCTTGTGAGGCTTGATCTGACCCGGGTGGCAGAGTACCATACCGCGCTTGATCTCGTTCTTATCGATACCACGGAGGAGAAGACCTACGTTATCGCCAGCTTCACCCTCGTCGAGGATCTTACGGAACATCTCAACACCAGTAACGACACACTTCTTATCCTCACCGAGGCCAAGGAGCTCTGTCTCGTCGCCTACCTTAACGCGACCAGTCTCGATACGACCAGTAGCAACAGTACCACGACCTGTGATTGAGAATACGTCCTCGATAGGCATCAAGAATGGTTTGTCGAGGTCACGTGGAGGCTCCTGAATCCATGTATCAACAGCGTCCATAAGCTCCATTACCTTGTCAGCCCATTTCTCTACACCATTGAGTGCACCAAGAGCAGAACCGCGGATGATAGGAGTTTCCTCCTCATAGCCGTACTGGTCGAGGATCTCGCGAACCTCCATCTCTACGAGCTCGAGCATCTCCTCATCCTCTACCATATCGCACTTGTTCAAGAAAACAACCATACGCGGTACGTTTACCTGACGAGCGAGAAGTACGTGCTCACGTGTCTGAGGCATAGGACCATCAGTAGCAGCAACTACAAGGATAGCACCGTCCATCTGAGCAGCACCAGTTACCATGTTCTTAACGTAGTCGGCGTGACCCGGACAGTCTACGTGTGCATAGTGACGCTTTTCTGTTTCGTACTCGATGTGAGCTGAGTTGATAGTGATACCACGCTCTTTCTCCTCAGGAGCGTTATCGATCTGGTCGAAAGACTTAACATCCTCGCCACCGAAGCCTCTATCGTGAAGAGTCTTAGAAATGGCAGCAGTAAGAGTAGTCTTACCATGGTCAACGTGACCAATTGTACCAATGTTTACGTGCGGTTTGGTGCGCACAAATGTTTCTTTAGCCATAGCTTTCTTATTTTATATATAAATTGAATGTTCGTTTTTCCCCGATTCTTGATTTAAGAATAGAAGCAGAGCTGTAACTGAGAGTTGAACTCAGGACCTCTTCCTTACCAAGGAAGTGCTCTACCACTGAGCTATTACAGCAACTTAGAGCGGAAAACGGGGCTCAAACCCGCGACCCCCAGCTTGGAAGGCTAGTGCTCTATCAACTGAGCTATTTCCGCAAAAAGAAGTGAAAGTGGGTGGTGATGGATTCGAACCACCGAAGGCATCGCCAGCAGATTTACAGTCTGCCCCATTTGGCCACTCTGGTAACCACCCAATCCTTTTAGTAAATGTATCGTTTAGATACTGAAGAAAAACTGCGTTCAGGTTTTCTGTTTGTTTGAGCCTCTTGTCGGATTCGAACCAACGACCCCGAGATTACAAATCACGTGCTCTGGCCAACTGAGCTAAAGAGGCAAATCCTTGCAGCCGTTTAAGATTGCATTTAGGACATGTTCTAAAACGGCTGCAAAGATACGACTTATTTTTTATTCGCCAAAACTTTTCGGCTTTTTTTTTTACATCTTGCGTGTTTTTTCCTTAAATTTAGTAAGTTGTACCTTCATTGCATCTACACAGAGATCGATGCCTTCTTCGAAGGTGTCGCATGTTTTCTCAACGAAGAGTTTCTGTCCTGGAACGGTTACTTCAAGACTTGTCTCCTTGTTCTGCGCAGTGGCTGGCTTTACTACTTTAAGCTGCACTTCTGCGTTGCTAATATCCTCGAATGTCTTCTCAAGCTTTGCAACTTTCTTCTCGATGAATTCCTGTAGTTTTTCGGTAGCGTCAAAGTGAATTGACTGAATTTTTACGTTCATAGTGTCCTCCTTTTCTTTGTTTAAGGTCATTTGTGTTACTATATATATAATTAAGGTGTATCACTCTTGCGGTGTACCGCTTCGTGGATGCGCCTCACTATACGCTTGCTTTAGTTGCTCGAACGAGGTGTGGGTGTATATTTCGGTGGTTGACAAACGTTCGTGCCCGAGCAGCTTTTGCACGTTCTCGATATTAGCTCCATTATTGAGCATAGCGGTAGCGAAGGTATGACGCAGCACGTGCGGCGAGCGTTTCTTCAGATTGGTCACAGTGGAGAGTTGCCGTCTCACTATCTCGCGCACCTGAGGGTTAGTCATGCGTCCACCTCGCTGTGTACGAAAGAGTGCTGTGGTGTTTTTGTGCGCCACCTCCGCATCGCGCAATGCTGTGTATGAGCGGAGTGCTTCGGCAAGCTCACCGCCGAATGGTATGGCTCGCTGCTTATTACCCTTGCCATGTACGCGTATCTCGCTACGTGCATAGTCTACCGAACTATCGTTGAGCGAGGTGAGTTCTGAAAGACGCATACCTGTTTCGTAAAACATGAGCACTATCGTGCGTTCGAGTTGCGCTTCGTACGTATCACCCCACTCCGTATGGTCGAGCAATTGATCCATCTGCTCTTCTCTGACGAACTGTGGCAATGGTCTGTCGGTCTTTGGGCGATAGACTATGTGTGCCGGATCGTGCTCTACATATCCTCTTGCAAGGAGATAGCGGTAGTAGGTCTTCAGTGCACTGAGTCGGCGTGCCACTGATGTGGCGCGATTGCCTTGTTCGAGCATATACTCCATCCAGTCGCGCACTATATCCGTATCCACCGTTGCGAATGTCAATTCGCTATCGAGTGTGCTGAAATAACATTCGAATGCTTCAAGATCGCGACGATAACTCTCCACTGTATTCTCCGAGCGATTGCGCTCGTAGCGCAGATAGTCGAGAAAGCCGTCAATACCTTTTTGCATATCGTTTTGTTTTTCGCTACGAATATACGATGAATTTTTATTATTCGCAAGTTTTCGTTCGTATTTTTTCGTTTTTTCACGTTTTATGAGGTGTTTTGATACCTATTCGTCGCACTTTGCACCTCACGGGGTGTATATTACCTCACCAGATGTGCACACATATTGAATAGAGAAAGAATTTTACTGTGAGACTCACGACAAACACAAAACGGCAATAGCTGCTCATTAACGAACTGCTATTGCCGTCATCTGCTTGTCCTACTTTTAACAAAAGTGAGTTAGCATGTGTATTTTTGAATGATTATATGTCTGAGTGTGTACACCTCCTGGTTCATCCGACTGCGCTCACCCCAAAGCGTGCGCGTCATATTAAATGTTAGTCGAAATGGGGAGATTACTCCTCGTTAGCACGGAGCTGCTGTACGTAGATAGCGTGCTCCATCTTGAGTCTCTTAAGTACAGAAGGCTTGTTGTACTGCTGACGAGCGCGGAGTTCCTTCACTACGCCTGTCTTCTCAAACTTTCTCTTAAACTTCTTGAGTGCTCTTTCGATGTTCTCACCGTCTTTTACCTGTACAATAATCATTTTTGTTTCTTTTAATTTAAATAGTTATACATTATTACCTGTGGCACTATACCACTAAAGCGGGTGCAAAGTTACTGATTATTTGCTGATTAGCCAAATTTTTCGCAATATTTTTGTTTAAAACGTTAAAAGGCAGCAAGCATTCCTTTCGGAGTTCTTGCTGCCTTTTGTCGTCACAAGTCTGCGTGCGACACGCGCAGTCTGCCATTCCCTAACGGGCGCAGCCGACTACTTTCCGTGGTGCTCGTCAGATACAGTCAACTTCTTGCGGCCATGTGCGCGGCGAGAAGCCAATACGCGACGACCATTCTTTGTAGCCATACGCTCACGGAAACCATGCTTGTTTACGCGGCGACGATTGTGCGGCTGAAATGTTCTTTTCATTGTCTTATTTTTATTTATTTGTTATTATTCACACTTTTGGGTTGCAAAATTACTCATATTTTTTTAAACAACAAAGAGTTGAGCGTTTTTTAGCTGCATTTTTTAGTTTTTTCTACACTTTTCCACCTTATTAGCTCGTCTATGTCTCATAAAAGTCATACCACACGTATGTTTTCTTCGTTTTCATGCCCGATTTAGCAAATAAAGATGTGTTAGAGTAAAAAAAACAGATAAGCTTGCATTTTTGTGCATGATTTTCAGTAACTTTGCAACGATTTTTGGGAAACAATACAATAATATAAATAAAAATAGCAATGATTAACTCACAAGACATCAAGATGGGAACTTGCATCCGTATGGACGGCAAGCTCTTCTTCGTAATCGACTTCCTTCATGTAAAGCCGGGTAAGGGCAACACCTTCATGCGCGTTAAGTTGAAGAACGTTGTTGACGGTCGCGTGTTGGAGCGTCGCTTCGACATCAGCGAGAAACTTGAGGACGTACGCGTAGAGCGCCGTCCGTATCAGTACCTCTACAAGGAGGGCGACGACTATATCTTCATGAACCAGGAGACTTACGACCAGATTCCTATCGCTGGCAACCTCATCACTGGTGTTGACTTCATGAAGGAGAGCGACATCGTTGAGGTCGTTTCTGACGCTTCTACAGAGACTGTGCTCTTCGGCGAAATGCCGGTTAAGACTAACCTCCGCGTTACTCACTCTGAGCCGGGCATCAAGGGCGATACTGCTACAAACACTCTCAAGCCGGCAACTCTCGAGACTGGCGTAGAGATTCGCGTGCCTCTTTTCGTTAACGAAGGCGACCTCGTTCAGGTTGACACACGCGACGGTAGCTACCTGCAGCGCGTTAAGGAGTAATCCTTATCGAGCAACAGAATAAGAAATAGTAAAGAGTAAAAAAGTAAAAAGCATTGGGGATAACGGCTAACGCGCCCTCATCGTGCTCTTTACTTTTTTACTCTTTTTCGTTTCTTGCCAACTCGTCAACTCGTCAACTTGCCAACTCGTCAACTATAAAGAAATGAAATACAGCATAATTATTCCCGTTTACAATCGTCCGGACGAAGTGGACGAATTGCTCGAAAGCCTCACACACCAGTCGGAGACCGACTTTGAGGTGGTAGTGGTAGAGGACGGCTCTGCCGTGCCTTGTCAGGAGGTGTGCGAGAAGTACGCGCAGCAACTCAACATCCAGTATTTCACTAAACCCAACTCCGGACCTGGACAGACACGCAACTACGGTGTGGAGCGTGCGCAGGGCGACTACGTGCTTATCCTCGACTCCGACGTTGTACTGCCCGAGGGCTATCTGGCTGCCGTGTCAGCCGAGCTGCAGCGAGAGCCTGCCGATGCCTTTGGCGGTCCGGACAGCTCTCACCCGTCGTTCACCGACACTCAGAAAGCCATATCCTACTCCATGACCTCGTTCTTCACCACCGGTGGCATACGCGGCGGAAAGAAGAAGCTCGACAAGTTCTACCCACGCTCGTTCAACATGGGCGTGCGACGCGACCGATACATGGAGCTGGGCGGATTCTCGAAGATGCGCTTCGGCGAGGACATCGACTTCTCCATACGCATCTTCAAAGCCGGACTGCGCTGCCGACTCTTCCCCGAGGCATGGGTGTGGCACAAGCGCCGCACCGACCTGCGCAAGTTCTTCCGACAGGTGTACAACTCGGGCATCGCACGCATCAATCTTTACAAGAAATATCCCGAGTCGCTGAAACTGGTACACATGCTGCCTATGGTGTTCACCGTGGGTGTACTCTCCATGCTCGCGCTCTGCATCGTGCTGCTCGCACTCTGCCCCACCTTGGCGTGGCTGCCACTCGTGCCGCTCGCGCTCTACTCGCTCCTCATCTGCATCGACTCGGCTCGCCTCAACCGCAGCTTGAAGATTGGTGTGCAGAGCATCGCTGCTGCCTACGTGCAGCTCATGGGCTACGGCTTCGGCTTCATCGAGGCATGGTGGAAACGCTGCGTACGAGGTAAGTCGGAATTCGCAGCGTTCGAGAAAAACTTTTACAAATAAGAATTTCCTCCCACAGATTGTCTTGGTGCGGTGCGTCTCCCACAGATTGCACAGATGCACACAGATTGTTAGGCTGCGTTGTGTTCCCACAGAACACGCAGAATTCACAGAACTTTCCAACATCTGTGCAATCTGTGGAAGAACATCTCAGCAAAAAATTCTGTGTGTTCTGCGCGTTCTGTGGGAATACATCTCAGCAAGAAATTCTGTGGGGGTCTCCCACTGATTGTACGGATGCACACAGATTGTTAGGCTGCGTCGTGTTCCCACAGAACACACAGAATTCACAGAAATTTCCAACATCTGTGCACATCCGTGCAATCTGTGGGAATACATCTCAGCAAGAGATTCTGTGTGTTCTGCGAGTTCTGTGGGAAATTCTAAAACAAACCTTCGTCTTTCTATTAATACAACAACCTATGAACGACATAAGCAACAAGAGTAATCATAACTCTCAACTCTCAACTCTCAATTCTCAACTAAAAAACAATTCTCAACTGAAGATATCCGACCTTTCCGAAGCCGACCGCCCTCGCGAGAAGCTGCGCGACCGCGGAACTGAAGCACTTTCCGATGCCGAACTATTAGCAATTCTCATCGGTTCGGGCAGCACGAGCGAGAGTGCCGTAGCACTGATGCAACGCATACTGAGTGCCTGCGACAACAACCTCAACACGCTTGGCAAACGCTCGCTGCACGAACTGATGCAGTATAAGGGTATCGGCGAAGCAAAGGCGATAACCATCATTGCTGCCTGCGAACTTGGCAAGCGACGCCAGGCAACGAAGGCTGCTGAACGCCCTGACATGGGGTCGGCACAGGCGGTGTACGAGTATATGCACCCGAAGATGCAGGACCTCGACACCGAGGAAGCATGGGTACTATTGATGAATCAGCGTTTCCGACTCATCAAGGCGGTGCGGCTCTCGCACGGTGGACTCACCGAGACTGCCGTCGACGTGCGCGTCATCCTGCGCGAAGCACTGCTCGCCAACGCCACCACGCTAACGCTCATTCACAACCACCCAAGCGGCAACGCACGCCCCTCTGGCGACGACGACCGCATCACGCACAAACTGAAGACTGCGTGCGATGCCATGCGCCTCTACCTCATCGACCACCTCATCGTCACCGACGGCAATTACTACAGTTACGCTGAAGAGGGAAAGATTTGACAGCTCATGTATAAAACAAATGCCTCTATGTAACAGCACTAAACGCACGTTACATAGAAGCATTTGTTTTTTTAGCTAAAGAAAGTATCAGCCTTTGCAGTTCGACTTCTTCATCCACACCACAAACCACACGGCGGCAACGACGAGTGCGGTTGCGCCGACGCCGTAGCCCACGGTGTATGGCAAGCCGAGCGCAGTCTTCGACACCATGAAGAAGGTGGTGCAGACGCAAGTCATAAAGAGGGCTGGCACGAGCGTTATGACGTAAGGCTTTCTCTCGCGAACGAGATAAACAGTGATGGTCCAGAGGGCGAAGACAGAAAGCGTCTGGTTAGCCCATCCGAAGTACTGCCATATGGTATTGAAGCCGTCGGGGTTCTCCATCTGCCAAACGAGCATGGCGAACGATGCAGCGAAGAGCGGCACGCAGATATACAGACGGTTCTTCTTTGCACGCTGACTGAGTTTCAGCGCCTGAGCGATGATAAGACGGGCTGAGCGGAACGCAGTGTCGCCACTTGTTATCGGGGCAGCAACCACGCCGAGCATGGCGAGCACGCCGCCCACGATGCCGAGCCAGTCTTTGCAGACAAGGTTCACAACGACGGGTGCCGACGTATGCAGTCCGTTAGCCATGGTTCCACCAATCTGAGCGTATCCTGGCTGCGGAGCGTCGTAGAAGAACCACATCGACACCGTAGCCCACACGAGTGCCACGAGTCCTTCCGTAATCATTGCGCCGTAGAAGATTGGTCTACCCTTGCGTTCCGACGTGAGACAGCGAGCCATAAGCGGACTCTGCGTGGCGTGGAAGCCACTGATAGCACCGCAGGCGATGGTGATGAACAGACACGGGAAAATATTATCGGTGAACGAAGCCGGGTCGGCAGCCTTACCCATATTGCCCACGCCATCCCACAGTTCGGGCAGTGCAGGCCACTTCACGAACAGCACAGCCATCAGTGCCACAGCCATGAACAGCAGCGAGAATGAGAAGAGCGGGTATATCTTACCAATAATCTTGTCGATAGGTAGCATCGTCGCCACTACGTAATAGATGAAGATGATGGTTATCCACATGGTTGTCGAACCGCTTATGCCATGCAATATCTCGGCTGGGCTATACACGAACACCGTGCCGAGCATAATGAGCAGGAAGACAGCGAACACCAACAACACCTTAGATGCGGCTCCGCCGAGATAGCGCCGAACGAGTTCGGGCAGGTCGCAACCACCGTTGCGCATAGAGAGCATACCCACGAAGTAGTCGTGTACGGCACCGGCGAAGATGCAGCCGAAGATTATCCAGAGATATGCCGCGGGTCCGAACTTTGCGCCCATGATGGCTCACCCGATAAACCAGGGGGATTAAGCAT
>NZ_JH379386.1 GCF_000235885.1 Leyella stercorea DSM 18206 | reverse complement strand
AATGTCCAAGCCTACCGATGGCATAATCATACGTATGCCGTTGCACGAAGAGTTTAGCACGTTGTGGTTGATGCTCATGCGCTCCCAGTAGCCACCCGCAATAGCATCGTCGCCAGTGTGCATCTCGCAGCCTGCAATCTCCACACGCTTCGCCCCACGGATGTGTATGCCGTCCCATCCGCCTTCTATATATAGATTATGAAACTGCGTCTTTTCTATCTGGTAGCCCAGAAAAGCATAGTTGGCGGAGCGCTTCACACTGATACCTTCAAACTTCATACGCTTGCAACCAGTCATCAGCACGGTATGCGGACCGCGCATGTGTTCCTCACCAAGCGGATTGCGCACATCGGCACCGTCGATGCAACCCTTGCCCTCAATACCAGCATTACTCACACCGACAGCAAACACCATCGCCTTAGACCACTGTGGGTCGGTGGCAGAGTTATAATTCACCGTACCTTGCCCACTCTCGTAGCGCGAGAGGTCAAGCGTGGTCTTCAAGGAAGCATAAGCATCTATGTCCTGCACACCCTTCAGCACAGCACCCTGCTCAAGAAAGAGCATAACACCCGACTTCAGATATATCGACCCCGTGTAATATTCACCACATGGTACAACAACGCGTCCACCACCCTGCTCGGCGCAATGCTCTATGGCGCGGTTTATCGCCTCAGCATTGTTCACCGACTCATTGTTGCCCACTGCGCCAAATGACGCAATACTCACCACAATAGATAAAAGAAAACTTATCATACTTTATTATTTATATAGATTATACATTCTTATTATACCGATTTACGTTAATAGCATATATGTAGCTATACTCATGCGAACAGCTACTTTACAATCAAACGGTGTGTAAAGATACGAATTTATTATATAATTCGCCTACAGAAGAGAATTTAAAGTAAAGAAATGAACTTTTTCTACATTTTCTTCAAAAAAGTCACAAAAACATTTGGCAGTTTCATCAGAAACCACTACCTTTGCACTCGCTTTTAAGGAACAACACTTAAAGCTTTAAACAATGGCTCCGTAGCTCAACTGAATAGAGCATCTGACTACGGATCAGAAGGTTGCAGGTTTGAATCCTGCCGGAGTCACAAAAAGAGGATATTACTTCATGTAACATCCTCTTTTTTGTTATACATATCCACCATTTGCTATATATTCCAACACAAGCCAAAATTATAGCATACACTTAACACATTATTATATAATTATTGAACTAAAACGGCGATTATCCCACGTATTTTTACTAATTTTGCAAGTTAAGAAATATAGAATATAAACAAAACAGATACAATCAGTATGGAATTAGCAAGCAAATACGATCCACAAGCAGTGGAATCGAAATGGTATCAGTACTGGCTTGACAACAAACTCTTCAGTAGCAAGCCCGACGGACGTGACCCCTACACTATCGTTATACCGCCGCCAAACGTGACTGGCGTGTTGCACATGGGCCACATGCTCAACAATACGATTCAGGACATCCTCGTGCGCCGCGCACGTATGGAGGGAAAGAATGCTTGTTGGGTACCTGGCACCGACCACGCTTCGATTGCTACGGAGGCTAAGGTAGTAAATCGTCTTGCAGAGCAGGGCATCAAGAAGCGCGACCTCACTCGCGAACAGTTCCTTGAGCACGCTTGGAACTGGACGAACGAACATGGTGGCATCATCCTCAAACAGCTGCGCCGTCTCGGTGCGTCTTGCGATTGGGACCGCACAGCGTTCACTATGGATGAGAAGCGCTCTGAGAGCGTGCTGAAGGTGTTCGTGGACCTCTACAAAAAGGGACTTATCTACCGCGGTCTGCGCATGGTAAACTGGGATCCAAAGGCACAGACCGTGCTTTCTACCGAAGAGGTTATCTACCGCGACGAGAAAAGCCATTTGTTCAACCTTCGCTACTATGTGGCTGATGCAGACGTAAACCCAGTTGTGCCGACTGGCTGCGAGGGCGAAGTGCTGCATCAGGATGCCGACGGACGCTACTACGCTGTTGTAGCTACAACACGCCCGGAGACTATCATGGGCGACACAGCAATGTGTATTAACCCGAAGGACCCGAAGAACCAGTGGCTGCGCGGACACAAGGTGATTGTACCGTTGGTGAACCGCGTTATCCCGGTTATCGAGGACCGCTACGTAGATATCGAGTTCGGTACGGGCTGTCTGAAGGTTACTCCTGCTCACGACGTGAACGACTACGCACTCGGCAAAACGCACAACCTCGAGACTATCGACATCTTCAACCCAGACGGCACCATCTCTGAAGCTACAGGCATGTACGTAGGCATGGACCGCATGGACGTGCGCAAGCAGATTGTAGAGGACCTGAAGGCTGCCGGACTGGTAGAGAAGATTGAGGACTACGACAACAAGGTGGGCTACTCGGAGCGCAACCAGGACACAGCCGTAGAGCCGCGCCTCTGCAAGCAGTGGTTCCTCTCGATGAAGCACTTCGCAGACATCGCTCTGCCGCCGGTGCTCGAGGGCAAGATCAAGTTCCACCCGACAAAGTACGTAACAACATACCGCAACTGGCTGGAGAACATTCAGGATTGGTGTATCTCGCGCCAGCTCTGGTGGGGTCACCGCATCCCGGCTTACTTCCTGCCCACAGCCGAAGGCGAAGAGGAGAAGTACGTAGTAGCGCTCACCGCTGAGGAGGCGCTCGAAGAGGCTCGCAAGATTAAGGGCTACGAGAACATCACAGCCGACCAGCTCGTTCACGACGAGGACGCACTCGACACTTGGTTCTCTTCATGGCTCTGGCCTATCTCGCTGTTCGACGGTATCAACAACCCAGGCAACGAGGAGATTAAATACTACTACCCCACAAGCGACCTCGTAACCGGTCCGGACATCATCTTCTTCTGGGTAGCCCGTATGATTATGGCTGGCGAGGAGTACATGAAGGACGTGCCGTTCCGCAACGTATACTTCACAGGTATCGTGCGCGACAAGCTGGGCAGAAAGATGTCAAAGTCACTCGGCAACTCGCCCGACCCTATCGCCCTCATCGAGAAGTATGGTGCCGACGGCGTGCGCATGGGCATGATGCTCTCGGCTCCTGCCGGCAACGACATTCTCTTCGACGAGAGCCTCTGCGAGCAGGGACGCAACTTCAACAACAAGATTTGGAACGCATTCCGTCTTGTAAAGGGCTGGCAGGTGGCTGATACCGAGCAGCCAGAGGCTAACACTATCGCAGCAAAGTGGTTCGAGGCTAAGTTGAAGCAGACCAACGCTGAGGTGAACGACCTCTTCTCTAAGTATCGCATCTCTGAGGCACTTATGGCTGTGTACAAACTGTTCTGGGACGAGTTCTCAAGCTGGTATCTCGAGATGGTGAAGCCGGCATACGGCCAGCCTATCGACCGCACAAGCTACGAGCAGACACTCGCTTTCTTCGAGACTCTGCTGAAGATGCTCCATCCGTTCATGCCGTTCATCACAGAGGAACTCTGGCAGCACATCTACGACCGCAAGGAGAACGAATCGATCATGCGCGCCGAGTTGAAGCTCGATGCTCCTACTGCCGACGACGATGCCGTAGTAGCAGCTATCGAGAACGTTAAGCTCATCGTGGCTGGCGTGCGCACCGTGCGCAACCAGAAGAACATCCCGAACAAGGATGCTCTCGAACTGCAGGCACTGCAGCAGAACAACTACGAGGCTTACGCTTCAGTAATAAAGAAGATGGCTAATCTCTCGGCTATCAACGTAGTGTCGGAGAAGGATACAACGGCTGCTGCCTTCATGGTGGGTACAGACGAGTTCGCAGTGCCTCTTGGCGATATGATTGACGTTGCTGCAGAGATAGAGAAGCAGGAAGCTCAACTGAAGCACCTCGAAGGATTCCTCGCAGGCATCAAGAAGAAGCTCTCTAACGAGAAGTTCGTAGCTCACGCGCCGGAGGCTGTTGTGGCACTCGAGCGCAAGAAGCAGAGCGACTCAGAAGAGAAGATTGCTGCACTGAAGGAGTCTATCGCAGCACTGAAGAACAAGTAAACGCTTGGTCATCAAAAACGCTTACAATACAAAAACCGCAGGAGGCTATGATTTCCACACTATAGTCTGTTGTGGCGACTTTCGGTCGCCACAACAGCGCAGGCTACGGCATGGAGACCATAGCCTCCTGTCCTTTTAATACAGATATACATATAAATCTACTACTAATATATATAATATGTATAAACTCCTAAAACTCGCATTTATTTCGCTTCTGATACTCTGTTTCAGCGCGTGCCAGGAGGAAGACCCAATCATGCCGCCAGAACCGCAAACGGCAGAGAAAACCATCTTCGTCTTCATGCCCTACAGCAACAACCTCTACAGTTTTCTACATGCGAATATCAACGACATGAAAGCAGCCATTGTCAGGAACAAGGGACTGGACAACACACGTCTCATAGTGTTCATAGCAAAGGACAAAAAGCAGAGCGCACTGATAGACATCAGATACAAGAAGGGCGTATGCACGCAGGACACGCTCGAGAAATACTCATCGCCCACTTATCTTACAACGAACGGCAGAGTAGAACTGTTCAACAAAGTGAAGAAATACGCACCAGCCAACCGCTACGCCATGATTGTGGGCTGTCACGGCATGGGATGGATACCAAGCTCTACGGTATTCAACCGAAACACTCTGCGCTACTTCGGCGGATTGGAAAAAGAATACAAAATAGACATCGACGACTTCGCAACGAGCATCAAGGCTGCAGGAATGAAGATGCAGTTCATCATGTTCGACGACTGCTACATGTCGAGCATGGAGGTGGCTTACGACTTGAAGGACGTAACCGACTACATCATTGCGTCTACAAGCGAAGTAATGGCTTACGGCATGCCTTACCAGAACATATACCAGCATCTGATGAGCGCACAGCCCGACTACAAGGCTTTATGCAATGGCTTTTACGAGTTCTATTCGAACAGCGGCACACCTTACGGCACAATCGGCGTAATTGATTGCAGATACGTTGACGAGATGGCTTCCATGATGAAGAGCATCAACGCAACGCACACGTTCGACCTTAGCCTTCTCGACAACGTGCAGGACCTCGACGGCGAGACATACAAGCCTACCATATTCTTCGACTTCGACGACTATGTGCGCCAGCTTTGCACAAACGATAACGACGCCTACGAGCAGTTCCACAACGTGCTGCTACGTCTTGTGCCGTACAAAGCGGCTACAGAGTACATATACTCCGGCTCTATGAACAAGAAGACCAAAGTGGACCACTTCTCCGGCATCACCATTTCTGACCCGTCTACACGCTCAGAAATTAAAGAGTCGAAAAAACACACTAATTGGTGGATACAGAGGCTCACCCGATAAACCAGGGGGATTAAGCAT
>NZ_JH379385.1 GCF_000235885.1 Leyella stercorea DSM 18206 | reverse complement strand
TTAACAATAGTTTTGCTTAATCAACGTGTCTAACTTATACGCACGACGAATTAATAATTAAGAATTACTAATTGTCGCAGGCGAACGAATATTAGGCGGTTATTGCGGCGGTGTCCCACCTCTTCCCATTCCGAACAGAGAAGTTAAGCCCGCTTGCGCCGATGGTACTGCAATGCAATGCGGGAGAGTAGGTGGCTGCCTTCTTTACTTTAGGTCTTCAGAGTCAAACGACTTTGGAGACCTTTTTTCGTTTAGGAGGGTATGGCATCCTGCCATACCCACGCCGCCCTTGTTTAAGAATTTTCCCTTAGGGGGTACACTTTAAGTCCTAATAGCGGGAATTACATAGCCAAGATCAATGGTGTTCATCGTGAGGTGATGTGTTGGCATCTCCTTTCCACAACCCATGCAGGTTGCAATACTCGCGAGCTGATACCTCTTTGGCATCTGTTAGGAAGATTACCTCTGGCTTCTCGCCTGGCTGTAGCTCATGGCGAAGTACATCGGTAGGAGTGAGCAACTCTATCCATTGGATATAATGCTCTGGGAGCATCGGATGCTCTACGCTTCCAACCTTTACACGATAGCCGCCCTCGATCGGTTCTATAACGGGCACATGCTTCTCTTTTGCCGCATCCGTGGTGTTCTCCTTCATCAGTTTCATGGGCTGACCGCAGCAGCTGAGCATGGCTCCAGGATTCACTACCTCTACCACGTTGCCACAAACCGTGCAACGGTAGATTTCTCTTGTTTTAGTCATAATCGTTCCTCCTAAAATTTAGAAAATTAAATGACGTCTTTATTCTTTGACGATTATAAAGATACTCGTTTTTTGTGAGTTACACAAATTTTAGAGCCTTTTTTATTCCAAAATAAAGTTAAAGCTTGTAGATATTCACTTGCGAAACTTTAGTAACCGAAGGTTTTCGTTAAGCCAGATAAGCAGAGCTAAGTTTACTTAAGCTTTGCCATGGCGAGAAAATGTGTTCGTGAAATGTAACAATCTACACCTTAGACCGAGGGTTGAGTGGATTACAGATGACAATGTTTAGTCAAATTACTCCATGACCCGAAAATATTGGGGTACGTAATGACGAAGTCAAGAAAGAGTGAATAAGTTGCGTGTCTGATCCTATCAAGTCGTGAGAGTGTTAAAAATGAGGTCTGATTTGATGAAAAACGAAATTTTGTATCGCTGTTTGGAAACAAAGCATTATCTTTGTACCATAATTCAAAACAAAATGGGCATCAACAAGCTAAAAGTGGTGTTGACAGAAGAAGCACAGGCCTTTTTGGATGCGCAGCCATTCAAAGCTCAGCAGAAGATATACTACAACATCTTCAAGGTTGAGGAAGGAGTGATGAAAGTTGACATCTTCAAGAAACTAGAGAATACTGAGATATGGGAGTTTCGAACTCTCTACAATGGTATATGCTACAGGCTTTTCTCCTTTTGGGATACTGAGGAAGAGACTTTGGTTATTGCCACACATGGCATAGTCAAGAAAACTCAGAAGACACAATTAAAGGAAATTACCAAAGCAGAAGAAATAAGAAAAGAGTACTTTAATAATAAAAATAAATAGCATTATGGCACAGATGAAATTGATACCAGCAGACAATATGAAAGATAAACTTTGGGGTAGAAGAGGAACACCAGAGCGTGAAGCAATGGAAACTAAACTCAAAGAAGATGTGAACGCCTATATTGTAGGCGAAGCCATACGCAAGGCTCGATTGGCACAAAACCTCACGCAAGAACAACTTGGTGAACGTATCGGTGTGCAGCGTGCTCAAATTTCAAAGTTGGAAAAAGGTACAAGTGTTATCACATTGCCAACAATGAGTCGTGTATTCCAAGCTTTGGGTATCGCAACAGCCACTCTTGATTTGGGTATTGCAGGCAAGATTGCGTTGTGGTAAGATAATTAATAAATAAAACCTGAAATATAATCATCACACCCTCTAAGAAAGATGAAATACAACAATATAGATTATCAAAGATGTGTACTTATCTGCATGGTCGTGATGATACATATCGTGAATTTCAGTACACTATACCCTGACGTAAAAAACTTTATAAACTTCTTTTTCATGCAAGCGTTTTTGTTGATTACAGGCTATTTGGTAAACATCAGAAAAACGTATAAGGAATTTGCGTCTTACATCATGAAGATTCTCATTCCTTATATAATAATGGTTACCGGTTATGCTTTTGTTTCAACATTACTACCAGTAAGAGATGGGGTAAACGAATTTACAATACCTATAATTCTTAATACGATATTTGGGTAGTGTAAACAGAACTGTGTCACGGCT
>NZ_JH379384.1 GCF_000235885.1 Leyella stercorea DSM 18206 | reverse complement strand
CACTTTCCGTTGCTTTTGCTTAAATTGTGCACAACAACCATCACCGCTACATTCACACCTGCAGACCCAACACAATACTCTGGCTCTACCGCTACGTATCAGATTACGAACAAGAAGGCTGTTGATTTATCGGAGATAGTGTTCGATGTCTCTGAAGACAAAGTGAGTGGCACTAGTAAGCTGACATTGACAAAGTCAATTGTAAAAATAAACACATCAAGTGGTGCATTAGGTAAATATACAGACTACCGCTTCTATAAGGATAGCAAAACAACGTTCTCACTTACCGATCCTACACGAGTAATTACAAGCATTAAGTTTGTAGGTGGTTCTGCATACGGTAATTTCACAACAGACAAGCCCAATTACGACAAAACCACCGGCACTTGGACTGGCTATGAGGAGTCTGTAAAATTCACAGCAGAGTCAAAAGTAGATGATGTCACCCAAATCATCGTCACAACAGCAGAGAAGAAGGCTGCTCCTACCCTCTCATTCGCCGAGGCAACTGTAACAAAGGAGTTAGTAGCGGGCACTATTGCCCTTCAGACCATCACCAAGCCTGAAGACCTTGACGCATCTGCTATCACATACGCAAGCTCCGACGACGCAACCGCAAAGGTTGAGGGCAATACAATTCACATGTACAATACTGGCGAGGTGATCATCACCGCCACATCGGCTGCTACAGACAAGTATGCTGCAGGCACTGCGTCCTACAAGCTCATTATTTCCGACTCACGCAAGGACGCAGCCTTGGCAGTAAAGGCGAACCCCGTAAAGGTGAAACTTGGGGATGATATATACGACCTGGCAAGCAACATCACATGCGACAACGGTCTGAACAGCGAGACGTTCAAATACACAAGCAGCGATAATAGCTATACGATTGTAGACAACTTAATACAAATTAGCAAAATTGGTACAACCACTATCACTGCAAAATTTGGCGGTAACGACTCGTACAAGCCTGCGGAAGTATCATACACTTTCGAAGTGGAAGACCCACACACAACTGATGCCGACTTCAAGTTCGCAGCAGAGAGCTACAGCGCAGATTTAGCAGAAGCAACAGCAGGTATTGTAACATTCAATGCTGCAGATGTGCTGCAGAACCCACACAGCCTCAACGTAACTTACACCATATCGCCAGAAAGTGCTAACGCAACGATTGGAAAAGCTGACGGAGAAGCACTTATTGAAGTTAGTGGCACATACACCATCACCGCTACCGGTGCTAACGATACCTATAAGGAGACAACGGCGACATGCACGCTGAAGGTAATCAACAGTGCAGTAGAAGAAACGAGCGTCGAGTTCGTTGCTGGCGTAGATAAAGGAAAACAAACAGGAATTGGCAACGAAGATCAAATAGTGCAGGGTGTAGTAACAATACATGGTACGAATGCAGCATTTGCTGCAGTATCTTCTAATAAATATACTTACAGATTATATCAGAACTGTACTACAACCATCTCAACCAAGATTGGTAAAATCACGAAGATTGAATTCGTAAAGGGTGACAAACCTATTACCAACTTGAAATACAATGGTAAAGACGGAGCATTTACTGCAGACACAAAATATGATCTCTGTTGGGTGGGTTCTGCTAAGGAAGTTGTATTTACAAACACTGACCAGGCTCGTGCCACAAAAATCATCGTCACAGTAGAAGTACCGAAAGCAAAGAACTACACTCTCGACGAAACGAAGACCGACAACATCATCGAGACATACGAGAACGCAAACGTGACGCTGCAGCGCACGCTCGAAGCAAGCCACTGGAACTCATTCTGCGTGCCGTTCGCACTCGATAAAGACCAGGTGACACAGTACTTCGGCGAGGGCACACAGCTCCGCACATACGAAGGCAGATGCGAGAACAACATTGTGTACTTCGCAACTGTAGCCAACATCGAGGCTGGCAAGCCGTACATCATGAAGCCTGGCAACGCCGTTGTGAAGAACCCGACATTCGAGGGAGTAAGCATGGTGGCTACAGGACTCGACACTAACGGCAACCCGCAGGCTGTGGGCGATGCAAGCACAGTGCAGATGAAGGGTATCTATAACCACGTAACACTGGTGCAGGCCAAGACGAACATATACATCGGTGCCGGCAACAAGTTCTACTACCCGGCTGATGCGGAAGCTTGCCAGATGAACGGCTTGCGTGCATACTTCATCGTGCCGGAGGGCACAGACATCAAGAAGCTGCGTGCCAACCTCGACGGAGCGACAACATCGCTCGGCGAAATATTCGACACTGAGGAAAGCAACACGCCGGTGTACAACCTGCAGGGACAGTGCGTAGGCAACTCACTCAGCACACTGAAGAGCGGCATCTATGTCCAGAACGGCAAGAAGGTCGTAGTAAAGTAAATATAACATCTTAAACATTAAGATATAAAAAACATGAAAAGAAAACTTTATATAAAGCCATCTATTACAACAGTGGAAATAGAGGCAATGAGCATAATGGCAGGATCTATTGGTGACGGTGGCGGAACTGGCAATATTGGAGACCTGGAACCGGGCTACGGCGGCGGTCACTTCGCTCCATCGCGCAACTACTTCGACTCGTGGGAGTATGATGACTGCAACGAAGAGGATGAGTATTAATAATACAAAGACAACAAAGGTCGAGCGAAGTCGCTCGACCTTTGTTGTTTTAAGGGGGTGCACTTGTCTCAAGTGCACCAACCGAACAGAATGTGCACCAACTGAGCAAGGACTACACCAACCGAACAGAATGTGCACCAATTGAGCAAGAACTGCACCCACCGAACAGGATGTGCACCAACTAATTGGTATTTTACTTGGTTGGTGCACTTGAGACAAGTGCACCCCCTATAAGCTTGTTCTCGCAGAACACGACCTTATAGCTTGCGCCTCGCTTTGTCTTGAACTTCAGCACCGACTTGCCGTAGCGCACCTCGCACGGTTCGCCCGAGCCGGAGAGTATTGTCGCCTCAGCGAGCTTGCCGTTCTTCCAGCTGATAGACACGGTGAAGTTGCCCTTGGCACGCAGTCCGCTCACTGAGCCTTCAGCCCAAGCATCGGGTAGTGCAGGCAGCAGGTGGACGAATCCCATGTGACTCTGCATGAGCATCTCGGTTACGCCGGCTGTTCCGCCGAAGTTACCATCGATTTGGAACGGAGCGTGCGTGTCCCAGAGGTTGTCGAGCGTGCCGTTCTTCAGCAGATTGCCGTAGAGCGTGTAGGCATGATTGCCGTCGTGCAGGCGCGCCCACTGGTTGAGCTTCCAGCCCATCGACCATCCCGTTGCGCCGTCGCCACGATGCTCGAGCACCACGCGCGATGCCTTAGCCAGTTCGGGCGTTGTGACCGGCGACACGGTGCGGCCCGGGTGCAGACCGAAGAGGTGGTTCACATGGCGATGCTCGTCCTTCGGGTCGTCGATGTCGGTCGACCACTCCATGAGCTGTCCGTAGCGACCTATCTTATACGGCGCGAGATGCTTCAGCGCGTCCTCCCACTGGCGGCGCTCCTTGGCACTCTTGCCTAACACGCGGTTAGCCTCAACAGCATCCAGGAGCACTTCGCGTATCACGGCGTGGGCGAACGTAGCACCCTCGTCAACCGGTCCGTGCTCGGGCGATGTGGATGGAGCGGCGGTGTACACGCCGTCGGCGCGATGCCAGAGATAGTCGGACGCGAAGTCGGCAGACTCCTTCAGTATTTCGTAGTTGTCAGCAAGGAACTTGCGATCGCGCGTAAAATCGTAGTAGTTCCAGAGGTGTGTGGCGAGCCACGGACCGGCGAACGGCGAGAAGTTCCACGACATATCCTCGCTCGAGAGCGGCGATGTAAAGCCGAAGATATTACCAGATACGGACGTTGTCCAGCCACGTGTGCCGAAGTACGACTTCGCCGTTACACGGCCCGGCTTCACGAGCGTGCGGATGAAGTTGAAGAGCGGCAACTCGCACTCCGAGAGTCCCGTCGGGCAAGCCAGCCAGTAGTTCATCTGCAGATTGATGTTGTTATGGTAGTCGATGCGCCACGGTCCGTCGACGTTGTTGTGCCACAAGCCCTGCAGGTTAGCCGGCAGATTGTCGGCACGCGACGACGAGATGAGCAGGTAGCGACCGAACTGATAGTAGAGCTGCTCCAAGTAGTAGTCGGGCTTGCCCTGGCGGTAAGCCTCAAGACGGCGGTTCACGGGCAGGTCGTCGGCATCAGCCGTAGCGTTGTTGATGTTCAGACGCACGCGGTTGAAGAGCTCCGAATAGTCGGCATAGTGCTCGTTGAGCAGGTAAGCGTAGCCCTTTGTGGCAGCCTTGGCGAGCCAGTCGGCAGTAGTCTGCGCAGGGTCTACACCTACGTAAGCCTTCGGGGCGCTGAAATCGGGGTCGTAGTTGGGCTTGTAGTCGGTGTCGGCAGTGATAAGGAACACAACCTCGTCGGCATCCTTCACCGTGAGCTTGCCGCCCTCGTTGCTCACCGCACCGCCCTTAGCCACAGCCTTGATGCGCACGGCGTACTCCATACTGTTGTTGTCGAGACGTGCCAGCCAGCAGAGCGCGTCGGTGCCGTCCGCCTTCATCTCGCCCGTCGACACGGGGTTGGGAGCGTAGGAGAACACGAGGTTCTGCTTGCCACGCTGCGAGGCAGCGAAGCGCACCGCCATCACGTTGGCAGGATGCGACACGAAATACTCGCGCTCGTACTGCACGCCGTCCTTGCAGAAGCTCACCTTCGCAAGAGCAGAGTCGAGCGACAGCTCACGGCGATAGTCGGTCATTCCCACTGAGCTGAGTCCGGTCTCAATATAGAACTCGCCGGCGGTAGTGAAGCTGCCGAAGCGGAACGGCTCCTCGGCATCAGCCTCGTAGGGCACCACGCTGTTGAAGTTCTTGCGTGTGAGCAGCTCCGCCTTCTGCCAGTCGCCTTTGGTGAACGCCTCGCGTATCTCGCCCACCACATGAGCCGACTGCTTGTTCACGTCCCAGTAGTAGGCAGCGCCGCGTGCGGTGTTCGGACCGCCACGCCAGAGCGTCTTCTCGTTGAACGTGATGCGCTCAGCCTCAACCGAGCCGAGCACATTGCCGCCGATATTGCCGTTGCCGATGGGCAGCGACTGCGACTCCCATTCGGGGTCGGGGTTGTTCACCAAGTCGCCGGCACGCACCAACTGGCGCTCGGTAGGCATACGGTCGGGACTCGAAGCGAGCCACACTGCCTGTCCGCGCATCGTCGTCGGACGGTCGAACCAATATTTCAAAGGGGTGTTCCGCTCGGCGAAAGCGTTGGCAGACCCCAAGGCACAAAGCGCAAGAAGCGCAAGGAGTTGTTTTTTTGATTGCATTATGATTAGTTTTTTATTTGTCTATCACCACAAAGTTACTGCAAAAAAGCGAAATAAGCCGCCATAACATCATCTATTATAATAAAAAGCAGTAAATTTGCAAAAATCAAATAATAAAAACTATGAACAATCTAAACAACATAACCAGCAAGTTCCTCATCGAGGGCACCGTGAGCGACATCAAGCCACTCGGCAACGGACTCATCAACGACACATACCGCATACATACCGCAGAAACAGACCGCCCCGACTACGTTCTGCAACGCATCAACCACCACATCTTCACCGACGTCGACCTGCTGCAGCACAACGTGGAGACCGTGACCAACCACATCCGCGAGCAGCTGAAGGCGGAAGGTGTCGACGACCTCGACCGTCGTGTGCTGCGCTTCGTGCCCACCACCGAGGGCAAGACCTACTTCTTCGACGGTGAGAGCTACTGGCGCGTGTCGGTATTCATCAGCGATGCCGTGACGATGGAAACCGTGACACCCGACTCGTCCTACGACGCAGGCAAGGCGTTCGGCGACTTCGAGGCGCGGCTGGCTGACATAGCCGACCAGTTGGGCGAGACAATCCCCAACTTCCACAACATGTGCCTACGCCGCGACCAGCTGCGCAAAGTGTACGCCGAAGACCCCGTTGGACGCGCCGAGAGCGTGAAGCTGTTCGTAGAAGAGATTGAGGCGTACATGGACGAGATGTGCCTGGGCGAACGACTCCTCGCCGAGGGCAAACTGCAGAAGCGCGTGTGCCACTGCGACACGAAGGTGAACAACATGATGTTCGACAAACAGGGCAAGGTGCTCTGCGTGATAGACCTCGACACCGTGATGCCGTCGCTCTTCGTCAGCGACTACGGCGACTTCCTGCGCACCGCTGCCAACACCATTGCTGAAGACTCGCCCGAGTACGAGAAGATCGATTTCCGCATGGACATCTTCGAGGCATTCACACGCGGCTACTTAGAGTCGGCACAACGCTTCCTCACTCCGCTCGAAGTGTCGCTCCTTCCCTACGCCGCCGAGCTCTTCCCCTACATGCAGTGCGTGCGCTTCCTCTGGGATTACCTCTCGGGCGACCACTACTGGAAGTGCCAGTATGCCGAGCATAACCTCACACGCGCCCGCAACCAGTGGCACCTATTCCTCAAAGCAAAGGCACACGAGGCAGAGATGAAGCGATTCATCGAAGAGCTGAAGAAGTAGACTTCTGCCATCCGCATCGGTCGTTACGAGCATCCGCACCGACCGTTACGAGCATCCGCATCGACCGTTACGAGCATCCGCACCAGTCGGTGCGGATCATAAAAGTCACATAATATTTTGCCAGTCTCACCATTTTTCACTAACTTTGCATCCGCTAATGCGCTTGTGGCGGAATTGGTAGACGCGCCAGACTTAGGATCTGGTGTTTTAGGACGTGAAGGTTCGAGTCCTTTCAGGCGCACCATACAAAATCCTAACTGCTTGATATTGAGCAGTTAGGATTTTTGCTTTTATAAAATTGCCAACATTTTGCCAACATAATTCGTCGCTAATTTGTTGTGGTTGGCAAAGTTTATGTTGTTTTCCTCCTTATTTCTCATAATTTCATTGCATTTCACTTGACATCGCCAATTTTATGAGTCACCAAATGACAAGCTATAGTCAGGTAGATTAGCTCTCATATTCTATAAATTGATGTATATATCATCTATATAATACAAATATCACTATCTAACATAATAATTCAACACCTTTATTCGTTATTCTAACAGGAAATCACTACTTTTGTACTTTCCAAATAATTATACGCAAATATGAGTAAAGATATAAACAGACTAAAGGTCGTCCTGGCTGAAAAGAAACGAACCAACAAATGGCTCGCTGAACAATTGGGTAAAGACCCTGCAACCGTCTCAAAGTGGTGTACCAACACCATACAACCGAATGTCGAGACACTGGTGGAGATCGCCAAATGTCTGAATGTTGAGATACAGGATTTGTTTTGGCCAATAGAGAATATAGCAGCCAAGGATGATACGAATAGATAATAAGATGGAACAAAATAAGAAAGATTTACTCTTTGAGCATAGAAATAAACTTGATGAGGTTATTTCAACACTCTCGGCAAACTTCTCGCAAAAAGAAGTTGCTGATTAAATCAACTTTTATAGGTGGTGAGAGATAATTTAAAGGATTGGGCTGAAAAAATAACAATGAAACAATATAAGTTTGTAGATTTATTTGCTGGATGCGGCGGTCTGAGTTTGGGGTTGCAACAGGCTGGATTTACTCCATGGTTCGTTAATGAAATCGTGGAACAGTTTTGCAATACCTATAAATTCAACCATGATTTGAGTGATGACCACTATTTTGTGGGAGATATTGCGGAACTCAACCTACATCTTGAAGAATACAAGGATATGCTATCAGATATAACATTGGTATGTGGTGGACCTCCTTGTCAAGGTTTCTCTATGGCTAATCGTCAACGAATATTGGATGATCCTCGTAATGCTTTATATAAACAATACTTGATATTCTTGAAAAATACTCGTCCTAAGTTCTTTATTATGGAGAATGTAAAAGGGATGATGAACAAAATAGAAGAAATCAAACAGAATTTTGAGGAATATCTTGGCGGCGAGTACCAATATGATTATGCACTTTTGAAGGCACAAGATTATGGTGTACCACAAAATAGAGAACGTTTCATAATGATAGGCAATAGAGTTGGGGTAGAGCCAAAGTTGATATTCGAAGAAATATACAAGCATAAACGCAAGCCTTTCGTGCTGAAAGACGCTCTTGAATGGCTTCCTCATTTAGTCGCGAAGAAAGAAAAAGGTTCAAAGGGAGTAGAATGTGCAGAGTCTGGCTTTACAGAATGCGATTTCTCGTACATCAAGAATGACTTCTATAAATTTATCAATGGTGACAAGGAGATTACAAAGCTCTACAATCATAAGAATCGTTATAATAATGAGCGAGACATAGAAATCTATCGTAGATTACCACAAGGCGCAAACTCCTTGCATGAGTCTATTGCAGACATCATGCCATATAAAAGGAGAAATGATATATTCAAGGATAAATACTTCAAATTGGATGAGACGCAAATCTGCAAGACGATAACTTCTCATATGAAGTTTGATTGCAATATGTACATCCACCCTTGGGATGCAAGAGGATTAAGTCCTCGTGAGGCTGCACGCATTCAGACGTTCCCCGATGATTATGTGATAACGGGCTCTCAAAATATGTGGTATGCACAAGTAGGAAATGCCGTTCCTGTAAAACTTGCCAAAGCCATAGGCGATGGCATCATGAAATTTATAAGATGAGACATTTAGAATTATTTGCTGGCATAGGTGGTTTTAGAAGAGCAATGGATTTGCTTACGCAAGACCACATCATGGATTTTCATTGCATTGGCTACTCTGAGATAGATGCCAAGGCCGTGAAAACTTATTGTGCCAATTACCACCCTGAGGTTGATGGCGAGTTGGCTATGGGGGATATAGTGGAATTTACTAGCAATAAAAACAACATAGACAATTTGCCTCAATTTGATTTGGTGACTGGCGGTTTTCCATGCCAAACTTTCAGCATGATGGGAAAGCAAGCTGGTTTCAATGAGGATCGTGGGCAAATGTTTTTTCATATCATTGATATCCTTGCGGCAAAGATGCCAAGATATGTGCTTCTTGAAAATGTGAAAAACCTTAAGTCACATGATAAGGGAAGAACATTTGCACGTATCAAACAAGAGTTGGAGGCATTGGGGTATCAAGTCTTTACTGACATATTTAATACTGCACAGTTCCATTTGCCACAAACTCGTAACAGACTGTTGATTTTTGCGACAACAGAACCTGTCCCTGCAGATTTTGAAGTGCAATTTACTTGCGACAATATTGCAGTCTTGTTTGATCAAGTATATCAAGACTTGGGCACATACCATTATCAAAGCGTCAATGACATATTAAGTTTGGATGTTGATCAGAAGTATTTCCTTTCGGAAAGAATCAAACCAACCCTGTTAGCTGATGGTTCTGCCAACTTTAAGTCGAAGTCAGACATCAATATGAGTATAGCTAGGCCTTTGACCGCAACGATGCACAAGATGCACCGTGCTTGTCAAGACAACTATTATAGTCAAGACTTCATAGAGTCACATGGTGCTATCAATCCTGTAAAAACGATGACCAAGGAACAATTGGCACAGTTGCCTATCCGTAAGTTGACACCAGAAGAGGCTTTCATGTTGCAGGGTTTCCCTGCAAACTTTGCCATCAACGGCCGAAATGCGGGGGTTGCAGATGGCTCGCTATACAAACAAGCAGGGAATGCAGTCAGTGTAAATACGATTTATGCTGTTTTGTATTACCTTATAACAAATCATATAATTCACGAATAGCTATGTTTTTTGAAGTTCACTCAGAAAAGAAAATTGGTTTCAAGAAATTAAGTCCTAACGACCTTGGTTTGAAGAAGTCTGGGCATCAAACTCATATTGGACTTTATCAGCACGTCTTGGATTTCTTGCCAGATAATCATGTGGAGAAAGCTGCCATATTGATTTATGACGACTATTGTGAAATCTTGAATTGTGACTATGGAAAGATAAACCGTAGTACTGGCAAGATGGAAGCTCCCAATATTAAGTCGGGGGCAAGAAACGAACATACGATTGTAAATCAGATTCGTGAATTTGCTTCTTTGAAACCAACTTGTGAGTGGTATCTAGTGTGGTTTGGCTTGCAAAGTGAGGAATTAGTCTTTTGGCTAATATCAAGTGACTCGGAAGATTTCCAACATGCTTCTAACATTTTCCCAACTCAGAACAAGGTCTATGATGAGAATAGTGCTTCTTTTTCGCTTGCTATAGACTTCTTGGAAAAGAAAGTGAATGGAGTTTCCATAAAGTTACAGGAAGAAATAGAAGTTGCTTCGCAGACAGGTAAACAAATTAAAAAGTATAAGAAACAAGATATTGAAAAGGCAAACAAACTTTTCAAGCAAATAGGTTATAGCGGAGAGCAAATTATTGCACAATATTTAGAAAAACAAAAGTTAGCTCATACGATAAGTAATTACAGATGGATGAATGCCAATACGGAGTCTGGTATGCCGTTCGACTTCATCATAAACGAAGGATTGGAAGAAGAAAACTTTATTGACGTGAAATCGACTCGGTTTGATTTCAACCAGTATCTCTATTATAGCGATGAAGAAATCGGTTTTGTTCACGGCTTGAAAGAAGATAAGAAATATTCAGTTTACAGGGTATTCGATATGGACAATGCTAAGAAAAAGCTCCGGGTATGTACGAACTGTATGAGTTATGTTTCTTCTGTCAATGCTGATATAGCTGACCTTTCTTCCAAAATGGAAAAGGTTCAGACAATACTTCAATCCATAAAGATTGGAGTAAGACCTAATGACTGTTTTGTAAACATCCAACCGCAAATTATATTATAAGTATGGACGAAATTGTAAAACATATCAATGATACTAATGCCAGTTATCGACCATTGGGAGCTGGCGATGCCAAGAATACAGACTTGTTCTTGGATAATGAGCATTACCAACTCTTCGAGGGAGCAGGAGAACATATTACTGTAAGATACCACAAGGAAAATCTTGCAAAGGCGATTTTGTTCATTGCTTCAATCTTGCCAAGAAAGTTTGACCAATCATCAGTGCATTGCGTTGTTCCATATTCCAAGGATTTTGTTATAAACCAATTATCTTTGCTCGATGCATTGTTTGTCGAAGACGGTAAAAATGTAGAGACTATTACGCAAGAGTGGAATGCTCGTAAAGATGTGCCGCAGAAGAATGGAAAGATAGATACTCGCTTCTATTTCAATGGATTGTTGAAAGATGTTATATATAGAGACGCTACAGGCAAAGAACAAAAGGGAAAGTTTACCATCCGTAATTATTTTGCAGGTGGGTATTCTGAGTTACGTATCAAGAAGGCAGATGACGGTATTTTCGATATAGAGATAACGAATGTAAACACACCCCTGACCAATACGATCTTGTGTCAGCGGAACATTGATTCTGAGATAATAAGACTGTTTGCCACCACCGACATCTTTCAAGCCAAGCCAATCCACGTATTTATAATCGATACCAGTGACTTGGGTTGAATTTTTATCGAGACTTCTCCATCCGTTGTGACCTTTGATTCTGATGAAATATCCAGCCACGTTGATTTCTAAATAACCAGATTCCATGAATCCACAGGAATAAGTTCCGTTAAAACCACCCCAGTCCTGGTACACGCGGACATCAAGAGTTAGCGTGGCTTTCTGCGGATCAAAGCGCTGCTCTATCCAGCTATTGTCCCAATTTACTTCCCCTATCGCCGAAGCCTTCTCCACGGAGAACGCCATCAACATCACGAGGCAAAGGAAAAATCGCACAAAACTTCTCGCTGGCATCCGCTTGGGACACCACGAGGAATAAGAATTACCTGCAACCTGCTCTATCAAATAAGGAGGAGGTTGTTCTTCTCTTTTTTTCATTTTTAAGATGTTTTTAAAATAGTGTTTATATTTATAAATTTAGTTTACACGTCACAAAATTATATTATAGGCACGTAGAGCATGTTCTTCTGCCTCATATAAACTTGAATTCATTATCTTTGTCTTCTCCAAAAGTAATAAATACTATTCTGTGCCCGAAATATTACAAAACTTTTTCTGTAATATTTCATATAAAATTGTAGTATTAGTACCTTTTTGTCGTATTAGTACTTTTTGAATTGTCAAATAAGCACTTTTTTGTCGTTTGAGCACTTTTTATGAAATGGGTTTCTATGACCTTTTCCAATGTTTTTAACACCTTCCATCCTTGAGATAATCCATGTCAAATGGCATGGAAGATACTGCTGCAAAGATACGCAAAAAACGTATTCGTATCTGGTGTTTAACAATTATTACTGCTCAAACGCATATCTGTTTGAAAAAGAGTCAGTAACTTTGCTATACGAAGTTACGAAAAGAGT
>NZ_JH379383.1:4237-13753 GCF_000235885.1 Leyella stercorea DSM 18206 | reverse complement strand
TTAAAAACACAACAATATTATTTGATCCAAAATATCTACTAACCAATAGTTTATGTGTACCTTTGTAAAACTTCGAAAATATCAAATATAAACAAATAAATTTCACTATGAAAATCTTAAAGGAGAATATAAAAGGAATATTAGCAGTACTTATGCTTTCAATATCATTAAGCATATCCGCAACATCAAAGGATACACTTAATGCAGTAACTATGGTTTCATACGAACAGGGTTGGCTTGATCGTCATGGAACATTGGCATTGAAGAACAATACCCAAACAGACATTCATAATGTCACCTACCGCATTACTTACCTTGATATGCAAGGGAGGGCCCTTGATTATGAAGAATTCTCATCCGAAATAGAAATTGCTCCAGGGATGACAAAGAAGGTAGACATTGCTGCATATGAACGTGGCAGAAACTACTCCTATTATCTTTCAGAAGCTGCTTATGACAGATCCCATAAGTTTAAAATCAAATTTGAATTGATAGGATATAACATTTCCGAAGAACCAACATCTGAAACGACATCAGCAACCGACTATTTTTCACTTGGTTTATTTGCAGTTTCCGGACTGACAATTGTAATTGGATTGCTCATAGGTGTATTTGCCATAGGCATATGTGTGGGGATGTATATTTTAGTGGCAGTCATGGCTAATCGAAGGAATCGAAATGCTGCATTATGGGTTTTGGTGAGTTTATTTGCAACGCCTTTGTTGGCAATCATAATTTTGCTGTTCTTAGGTGAGGCTGACTATCAAAACGAAGATATAATAAGATAGATGTAACACGATGTGTAACACTTTTCATTTGAATTTGTATTACACATCGTGCTACACAATATAACTATTCCTCCCCTCGCAACACTGGCAGTGAGATGTGGTACTTCACGGCGAGGATGCGTATTGCTACGATAAGGAGGAAGGCGATGATAACAGAAATGGTCATATCGCAACCAAGCTCTACGAGTGCCCAATAAGCCAATCCGCCGATGATGCTCGCCATAGCGTATATCTCCTTCTGGAAGATGACGGGCACGTTGTTCAACAGCACGTCGCGGATGACACCGCCTGCCGAACCCGTTATGGTACCCATGATTATAGCCACCCAGAAGGCGTGACCACAGTCGAGTGTCTTCTGCAAGCCGGCTACGGTGAAGAGCGCCAAGCCGAGCGTGTCGAAGAAGAACCACGTATTGTCAAGACTTTTCAACGATCGCGCAAAGACGATGACGAACATCTGCGCCATGAACGTACAGATGAGATAAATAGAGGAAGTCATCCAGAACGGCGTTACGCCGAGCATTATATCGCGCAGCGTACCTCCACCAATAGCCACGGCAACGCCACATACGAAGCCTCCGAACCAGTCGAAGCGCTTGGCTGCGGCATGACGGATGCCGGAGATAGCAAAGGCGAAGGTACCCAGAAACTCAATAACGTTAAGTAGGGGCTGGTAGATATCTTCTGTAGGCATCATATTTAGTTAACAACATTAGTAGGTGAGCCTTCAAGAAACGATTTGATGTTGTTCACGGCGATATCCATCAAGCGCAGGCGAGCCTCAAGCGTAGCCCATGCCACGTGTGGCGTGATAAATGCATGTGGTGCACCGACAAGAGGATTTGACGGCGATGGTGGTTCGCATGAAAGCACATCGGCACAATAAGCACCGAGTTTGCCCGAAGCAAGTGCGTCGGCTACATCTGCTTCGTTCACAAGAGGTCCACGACCAGTGTTGATGAGTATCGCGCCGTCACGCATTTTCTCGATAGAAGTATTGTTCATCAGTTCGCGTGTTGTGTCTGTAAGCGGGCAATGCAGCGATACGACATCGGAAGCGCCGAATAGTCCGTCGAGCGTTGTCTTACGAATACCCTCTGGGAGCTGATCAGGAGTCTTGCTTGTGTATGCAAGCACGTTCATGCCGAACGCCTGCGCTATCTGCGCCACCTTCATGCCAATGTTTCCAAGTCCTACAATGCCGAGAGTCTTGCCTGCAAGCTCAAAGAGCGGCTTATTCCAGTAGCAGAAGTCTGGACAACGGCTCCACACTCCGTTGCGAGTCTCTTCGGCATAGTGTTCTACATGGTTAGAGACATTGAGCAAGTGAGCGAACACCATCTGTGCCACGCTGTCTGTGCTGTACGCCGGAATGTTCGTCACAACGATGCCACGCTCGCGTGCCGCCTTTGTGTCTACCACGTTGTAGCCAGTAGCAAGCACGCCGATATACTTCGTGTTCTTGAGCTGGGCTATGATGTTGGCGTCGAACACCGTCTTGTTAGTAAGCGCAATCTCTGCGTCGCCCACATGCTGCAGCACTTCTTCGGGCGCTGTGCGCGGATAAACGGTAAGTTCGCCAAGTTCTTCAATTCTGTTCCACGAGATATCGCCAGGATTTACACCCTGACCGTCTAATACTACAATCTTCATATTCCTGTCAATATTATTGGTTGAATTACTTTATTCGTTCTTATACTTATCGCCCCAACACTGGAGCATGTGCTGATACTGCCGCTCCTCGATTGGCGAATGTTGCGGTTGCCAGATGCGTGTATCCTTAAGCGCATCGGGCATATACTGTTGTGGGGCAAAGTGATTGGGGTAATCGTGCGAGTATTTATAGCCGTCGCTATAGCCGAGATCCTTCATCAGCTTTGTTGGTGCATTGCGCAGGTGCAGCGGAACGGGTTGGTTGCCGGTTTGCCGCACAATCTCCAAAGCGTGGTTGATGCCGAGATACGCCGAGTTGCTCTTCGGACTTGTAGCAAGATATACCACAGCCTCAGCCAGCGGTATGCGTCCTTCGGGCCAACCAATCTTCATCACCGCGTCGAAGGCGGCATTGGCAAGCAGAAGTGCATTGGGGTTGGCGAGTCCGATATCCTCTGCCGCACTAATGACAAGGCGACGGGCTATAAACTGCGGGTCTTCCCCACCCTCTATCATCCGTGCCATCCAATAGAGTGCACCATCGGGATCACTACCGCGAATACTCTTGATGAACGCCGAGATAATATCGTAGTGCATCTCTCCCTCCTTGTCGTAGGAAAGCGGGTTCTGCTGCAGGCACGCCACAACCATCTCGTCGTCTATCACAATCTGATCGCCGGGACACGACTCAACGACGAGTTGCAGGATATTGAGCAACTTGCGTGCGTCGCCACCGCTATAGCGCAGCAAGGCGTCGGTCTGCTTCAGCTGGATATTAAGCTTCGAGAGTTCAACGTCGGTTGTAACTGCGCGGTTGAGCAGTTGCAGCAGGTCTTCCTTCTCCAAAGGTTTCAGCACATACAGTTGGCAGCGAGAGAGCAACGGACGTATCACCTCGAACGATGGGTTCTCCGTCGTTGCACCGATAAGCGTGACGATGCCACGTTCCACTGCTCCGAGCAAAGAGTCCTGCTGCGACTTGCTAAAACGATGAATCTCGTCGATGAAGAGTATTGGCGAAGCCGAATTGAAGAAGCGTCCGTTCTTGGCTCGTTCTATCACGTCACGCACATCCTTAACACCACTCGTCACGGCACTAAGCGTGTAGAACGGTGTCTCAAGACGATGCGAAATAATCTGTGCGAGAGTGGTTTTGCCCACTCCGGGCGGTCCCCACAATATAAAGGAGGAGACGCGTCCGCTCTCAATCATCTTGCGCAGAACGGCATCCTTGCCCACTAAATGCTGCTGTCCGACATAATCGTCAAACGAGCGCGGGCGCATTCTTTCAGCTAATGGTTCACTCATAAGTACAAAATTAGTTATTATATGCGAAATAGCAAAAATTTGCCCCATTTTTATTCACCTCAACACCTCAACTTCGCTTGAAAAAGCGATAAAAGAAATGCCCATTAGTCAGACATTGAAATCTGATTAATGGGCATTGATAAATTATAGCATAGGAGGTGTGAGCAATCTTTCTCATACCACATATCCACAGCAAGGATGCCGTAGACTCCTACGTAGTTTAATCCTCAGCAAGCTTCAGCTGCTCTGCAACCTCGTCGCAGATGCGCTTTGCAAACTCTTCCTTAGTCATGGTAGCCTGCTCGCCACCACCCTGCTTACGCATAGAAACGAGACCCTCTGCAGCCTCCTTCTCGCCAACTACAACCATGTACGGAACACGCTTGAGCTCATTGTCGCGAATCTTGCGGCCGATCTTCTCGTTGCGGTCGTCGATGAGTGCGCGTACGCCAGCCTTGTCGAAGAACGCCTTCACCTCGCGAGCGTAGTCGTTATACTTCTCCGAAATCGGGAGGATAGCTACCTGATCAGGGATGAGCCACAATGGGAAGTGACCTGCTGTATGCTCGATGAGTACGGCTGTGAAGCGTTCGAGCGAACCGAACGGAGCGCGGTGAATCATAACCGGTGTCTGCTTAGAGTTGTCCTCTGCAGTGTACTCGAGCTTGAAGCGCTGCGGCAAGTTGTAGTCGACCTGGATTGTACCAAGCTGCCAACGTCTGCCGATAGCGTCCTTCACCATGAAGTCGAGTTTCGGACCATAGAACGCAGCCTCGCCTACCTCCTCGTGAGTCTCAAGACCCTTCTCGCGGCAAGCCTCGCGTATAGCGTTCTCGCTCTCTGCCCAAATCTCCTCGCTACCGATGTACTTCTCAGTATCCTTCGGGTCGTGAAGTGAAATCTGTGCCTCGTAGTTCTCGAAACCAAAGATGCGGAACACCTTAAGGATGATGTCGATGATGTTCTCGAACTCCTTCTTTACCTGCTCTGGGCGCACGAAGATGTGAGCATCGTCCTGGGTGAAGGTACGAACACGTGTCAAGCCGTGAAGCTCACCGCTCTTCTCATAGCGAAATACAGTACCAAACTCTGCGATGCGCAACGGCAGATCCTTGTACGAACGCGGCTTGCGTGCGAACACCTCGCAATGGTGAGGACAGTTCATCGGCTTGAGCATATACTCCTCGTCCTCCTCAGGTGTGTGGATAGGCTGGAAAGCATCCTTGCCGTAGTGAGCGTAGTGGCCCGATGTTACGTAAAGGCTCTTGCCGCCGATACCCGGAGTGATAACCTCCTCGTAGTTGTACGGCTTAAGCATCTTGCGGAGCAACTCCTGCAAGCGCAGACGCAACTGTGTACCCTTAGCAAGCCAGATAGGCAGACCCTTACCTACACGGTCAGAGAACATAAAGAGCTCCATCTCCTTACCGATCTTACGGTGGTCGCGCTTCTTAGCCTCCTCAAGCATGAGGAGATACTCGTCAAGCATCGACTTCTTCGGGAACGAGATACCATAGATACGAGTCATCTGGTCGCGCTTTGCATCGCCACGCCAGAACGCACCGGCTACGCTCGTAATCTTCACTGCCTTGATAGCACCAGTGTTCATCAAGTGCGGACCACGGCAGAGGTCGGTGAAGTTGCCCTGTGTGTATGTAGAAATTGTGCCATCTTCGAGGTCTTCCTCGATATGCTCGCACTTGTACTCCTGACCGTCAGCCTTGAACTCAGCAAGAGCCTCTGCTTTTGACACATCGCGACGAACGACAGCTTCGTTCTTCTTAGCCAGTTCCTTCATCTTAGCCTCAATCTTAGGGAAGTCATTCTCACTGATGACATCACCCTCCTTCGGCATAACGTCGTAGAAGAAGCCGTTCTCCACAGCCGGACCAAAGCCGAACTGAATGCCAGGATAGAGTTCCTTCAGCGCCTCAGCCAAGAGGTGGGCAGAAGTGTGCCAGAAAGTGTGTTTGCCTTCCTCGTCCTCAAACTTGTAAAGAGCGATAGTTGCATCCTCGTTGATCGGACGGTTGAGTTCAACTGTTTCGCCATTAACACCGCAAGATACAACGTTGCGAGCGAGAGCCGGCGAAATGCTCTCGGCGATTTGTAACCCCGTTACGCCCTGCTCGTACTCACGAACAGAACCATCCGGAAATGTGATTTTAACCATGACAAATTAGTTTTATTTAATCAAATTGTCCACAAAGTTATACTTTTATTTTTACATACAACCATTTTTGCAAAGAATAATAGACTTTTTTATTTCATAATACCATTATCCGTATCGCTCATCCTTATCCTCCTCTCTGCAGCCTTATGCCTGCCACCTCGGCTAAGCCGCCACGAAATGCTTAGAGCCACCTGGTTGCCGTTGCCCCTCGAATAGCCGATGGTATGCTTATAAAGATTACGGTTCAGCAGTTCGTTCTCGTATGCCTTGTAGTTATTGTCAAGTGGATTTGCCCACGACAACGACAACTGGCAGTCGCGCCACGTATAAGATGCTTTCACGACTGAATAGGATCCGTTGTATCCTTTCGATTCGCCCTCCAAGAAGCGGCTGCCGTTGTCAACATATCCCTGCAATGTGAAGTTGCCGAGATAAGCCGTGATGCTGCAAGCATAGAACCACGAGGTATAGCAATGAGTATAGTCGTTGCCGAAGTTGAAGCATCTGAACAATCCTCCGTTAGCAGCAATCTGAAGCTTTTCGGGCAGGAGCCAGTAGCCAGCGTATGCCATAACGTTCAATGCATCAATCTCTTTTTGGTTTGTCTGTGTATAGACGAAATGATTGTCGCCAGTCCGCTCATAGTGAGCCATATTCGGTTTGAAGCATTGCTTGAAGTAGCCATCGAAGAAGGTCTGCAAGCGGTTGTTGTTGTATGAGACTTGCAGACGGTGTTCCATATCATGCGACGGCTTCAAGTCGGGATTGCCCACTGTCCATTCCATACTGTTGGTGCGAATCATAGCATCACTCGTCATCGCAATGCGAGACACTTTATCCTGCATCTGACACGTATAGCTCAACTGTACGTTGTTGCTGATGTTATATGTGAGCGATGCCTTCGGGTGGAATGTCCAGAAGTTGTATCTATGGCCGTTCTGCGTGTAATGAATGTAACTTGCGCCCACACCTAAAGAATAGCGCAGTTGTCGGAGCGTACCTTTAATTTCGGCAAAGCTATACAAGCGGTTGTTATCCGTATTTGTCAAAGAAGAAGCATCGCCCTGATAGGAGTTCTTAATGTATTTATAATTATATTTTACGCCCATAGAGAGCGTGAAAGGCTTCAATCGATTCTCGTAGATCACCTCTGTGAGCAGCGAAGCCGTCCTGCCGTCCACATTATATTTATATGGAGAGCCCTCGTCATAGAAAGAACCAGTCTGCGTGTAGATATATGTGCCTACAGCATTGGCGGCAATGGACTGGCGAGAGGTGAACTGGCGGAAGAAGTAAATATCCAATACCGGCGAACAGCTCTTGTCTGCGTTGCGACTTGTTGCCCGGTATTGGCGAGTGCCGTCCGTAATATCCTTAACATCGTAGTTGTCGGGGGCGTTGTTGAACGCTCCGCTCAATGAAGTCTGGAAGACTGTGGCAGTAGAATCCGCCCAGTTGTAGGTAAGTTTTGCTTCGTGCGCTATCGATTTGCGAAGCGATTCTACGTCGTTACGGTCTATTATGTGTACGCTGCCGTCAGCCAACGTGTATTCTGCTGTCTGTCTGCTCTTTACGCCTTTGGTCTTATAACTACTCATACCATACGAGAGCGCCCATTCGCTCTTGCCACGACTCCACTTGCCGTACACCATTCCATCGCCCTGCAGAGTGGTAAGTGCCGACGTAAGGTCGGTACCAATGGTATAGCCGCTCTCGCTTCTGCGTGTAATGATATTTATGACGTATGCTATGTCGTCACCATAACGCACACCAGGATTGTTTATGTAGTCGATCTTTGCGATGTCCTTCGGATCGAGAGCCAACATCTCCACCTTGCCCACTACGACACCATCGACTCGGAGCTGAACTTCTCCCCTATTGTCGATAGCCGTAATCGTGTGGTTGATGTTGTCGATACGCAGATTGGCTAACGATAGTTTCTCAAGAATGCTGTAACCATTGTTGGAATACCGCTTTTGAACATCGGTAGGATATATTATCATACCGTCTGCTTTGTTCACAACCTTAGCTGCTTTAACAGTAACTTCATCGAGCGTAACGCGCCCCTCCACATCCTGGGCATAAGCACCGAATGCAGAAGACATAATAATAGAAAGTGTAATCAATCGTTTCATCTTGCACCAAATTTTGTTCTGGTGCAAAAGTAGACTTCTCTTAAAAGAAATCCTATCGATTAGTCTGACATTTCCCTGACAAGTGGCTGACAAACGGCTATCTACTTGAGTCTCAGACTGTAGCTTCTGCCCCTATCCGACTCTATCTTCAACCTGCTATTAGCCTCTACAATAGGTTTTATGCGTCTTATCAGCGTGTAGAGCGTATCGCTTGCATCAGGCTTCTTCGGCCATAGCCGCTCGCAAATATCCTGTTTCGATAGCGTATGCGTGTCGTTCGTCATAAACATTTCGAGCAGCGAATGCTGCATAGGCGTAAGACGAATCCGCTCACCCCTTTGCGTCATAAACGTATCGTTACGGAAGACAATACCACCATATGATATGCCTTGCGACACCAGCTCCGGTCCTTTCCTCCTTACGTACCACAAACTACATAACAGCCATAGCATACCGACAAACAATATAGAACCTGATGCCCTCTGATCGGACATCCCAAAGGTGGTGGCAAAGCCACAGTTAGCCTCTGCCACAAGCCGGGTCTCCCAACGTCCATCCATACGCACGGTACGCATGGCTATTCCTGCCGTGTCCTTCAACTCGGCTATGGTGAGGTTGTTGCGATAGCAGCGTATGGTATCTGTAGTGACCACATTGTCGGGCATCGTCGCAAGAACCTGCTCCAATGCTCTATTTACATCCTGCGCTATCATGTGTTCTGTTCTGCGATAGCTGCTTATGCTTGTGCACAATGCGCAGAGCATAAGAAAACTGAATACTATGTATGGAAGGGTCTTCATAAATCTATCACTTATTCAACAATTCAAACTCTTACAACATCCACCACATGGCTGCCGGCTCCAATAAGGTCGGCACGCTCCGAGATGCACTTCTGATATTCTATGAAACGCGCAAACGTCTCGTCACTCATGCGGTTGAGACGCGTGCGCATATAGTCGGAAGCCCCGTCAGGCGAGAAGATGGTTACACGTTTCAAGCCGGCACGTTCGTCAAGTCGGTTGATGTCGTCTATACGCACATAGTCGTACAGCTCGTCTGCCTGAGCCTGAATATGGAAATCCCCGTCTACCGCCCCACGCTCCATCAGTCCTTCTATCCTGTCCTCGTCGAAGCAATACGACAGGATGCTGTATTCGTTCATTAAGTAAGCCACAAAAATCAGTCCGCCTGGTTTTGTAACGCGCTTTGCCTCGTTCAGGGCCTTCAGCTTCTCCTCATCGCCGATGAGATGATAGAGCGGACCGAGCAACAGCGTAACGTCAGCAGCCCCCGTAGGCAGAAACGGCATATTGCGCGCGTCGCCCTGCACAACATCAGCCGTAGGCTCACGCTTCAAGAACACCTCTATATTGCGACGCACCAGTTCCACCGCCTTCACCCGATAGCCTTCAGCCATAAGAGCCGAGGTGTAGCGTCCCGTTCCTGCACCAATGTCGAG
>NZ_JH379383.1:0-4227 GCF_000235885.1 Leyella stercorea DSM 18206 | reverse complement strand
TCTATGAAACGCGCAAACGTCTCGTCACTCATACGGTTGAGACACGTGCGCATATAATTGGAAGCCCCGTCAGGCGAGAAGATGGTTACACGTTTCAAGCCGGCACGTTCGTCAAGTCGGTTGATGTCGTCTATACGCACATAGTCGTACAGCTCGTCTGCCTGAGCCTGATAGCCTTCAGACATAAGAGCCGATGTGTAGCGTCCCGTTCCTGCACCAATGTCGAGCAAGAACGAGTCCGGCTTGATGAAACGGCGCAAATGATGCATGGTGGTTTCAAACTCTACGATGCCGTGCCTGCGTTGCAAGCGAAGGTCTTCGGGGTGCTTGTTGTAATGCTTCTCTATATTGGATAATGCCATATTTATATATTAAAAGTTGTGAGTTGAATGATATGTTGTTTCTTCAAACAACGATAATCCTCAACAAAGATACAACATATTACTTATACAACAATTTCTTCAAAAGAATTATTTTACAAATTCCGAACATTTCGGTAAAGCAAGTTGATTTTTAATTGGCTGCGGAAATCGTAAGAGAAATCATCTGGCACACACGATAAAGCACAAGCCTACGGCTACAGCTTAATGCCAAACCTCACGATCCCCTCGTACAGCATCCCCTCTGGCATGAACTTCTTTAGCGTATCCGTCAGCGTGTTAAGCATACGTTGGCGGATATAGTCCTGCTTGATATATAGCGAGACACGGCGCTGGGAGAGAAAGTCGCCCTCAATACGGCGCACGTTCTCACGCTGCTTTTCCGTAAGGTACGACACGTGCATCTCGGGGATGATAGTGAAGCCTCCATTCTCGTCCACTATATTCACCAGAGTCGCCACCGTGCCAGCCTCGTACACACGATTGCCCTTGCTCCTCCCCTTGCAGAAGGAGAACGCACTCTCGCGCAGACATTGCGCACCTCTCATTATCCACATGCCTTCATGCTCCAGATTCTCCGGTCTGAACACGGGCAGTTTTCGCCAGCAGCTCTCCGCAAGGTACACCATGAACCTCTCGGTATAAAGCGGGATCTCGAGTATCCCCTCCCTTCTGTTGTCGGATATGGCGATGCCCGCATCGAGTTCTCCACGCAGAAGCGCGGTCTGCATGAAGCCCACGTCCATCTCCTGTATCGACAGCTCCACCGTTGGGTAATCCTCACGATAATGCCTGATGAACTTAGGCAGGACATACGGAGCGATGGTAGGACCGACGGACAGACGCAGCCTTCCGCCGACCAGCCCCTTGTCCTCCGATACTATCTCGTTTATCCGCTCTATCTCCATCAGCACATGCTCAGCCTGACGGATAATCTTTTCGCCAGCCGAAGTCGGGTTTACCGACCTGTTTGTACGTTCGAAAATCCGTATGCCAAGCTCCTCCTCCAGCTTCTGAAGCATGGCGCTCAGAGTTGGCTGAGAGACATTGCACGACTCAGCCGCTCTCGCAAAATTGCGAAAGCGGCCTACTGCAGTTACATATTTTAGTTGCTGTATATTCATTATATAAACAGATTGACATTAGCCTTCTCGGCACGTTCCATATAGGTCGCCACACCGCCAACGGTGACATTGTCGAGAAGCTCCTCGCGCCTCACGCCCATCACATCCATCGACATCTGGCAGGCTATAAACTCCACACCGTTGTCGACGGCTTGCTGACGAAGCTCCTCCAGAGAGTCCACACCCTTCTTGCGCATCAGATAGCGCATCATCTTCGCACCCATACCCATCATGTTCATCTTTGAGAGGGCAAGCCTCGTAGAATCGGACGGCAGCATCCACGAAAACATACGCCCGAAAAAGTCCTTGGTCACCTTCGGTCTGTTGGTTTTTTTGATGGCGTTCAGCCCCCAGAATGTGAAAAAGATGCTGACCTTCCTGCCTGTGGCTGCCGCGCCATTGGCAAGGACAAACGTGGCAAGGACCTTGTCAAGATCATCGCTAAAAAGAATCAGGGTCTTTCCTGAATCCCCCTGCTGCGGCTTGGAAGCCTCAACGGCACAAGGAGTCGTTTTCTCTATCATGGCTATATATACACCGGACTCAGAGTGCCTGCCCAAGAATATGTTCCCAGTTGTCCTGCACCAAGCCTCGGCGTCGCGTGGGAAGGCGGCATCCGTAGCACGCACTTCCAATCGCTCTCCAGGCGCAAGGCCGTCCATAGCCTGCTTCATCTTGAGGATAGGGCCCGGACATTGTATGCCGCATGCGTCCACCCTCACAACAGTCTTTCCGCCTTCACACACAGATGTCTCGCACGAATGGTTGTAATGTACAGCCGCCTCGCTTGAATGGCTGTCCGCTGCGGTGTCGAAGTCTGCAGGCGCAACTGGTTTGGCTGTAGCAGCCCTATAGGTTTTAAGTCCGCCTATAAGATTTCTTACGTCCCGATAGCCGTTGGCCTTGAGGATGTTGGAAGCCAGATAGCCACGCAGTCCCACACCGCAGAAGAGCCATACGGGAACGTCCGTAGGGATCTCGCCCATACGCTCGCGCAAGTCGTCAAGCGGAATGTTCACGGCTCCGCCAATCGTGCCCAACGCATATTCGTCGGCAGTACGCACATCCACAAGTATCACCTTCGTGGTGTCAGCCTGCTCCAGCTCCCGCCAATAGAGTGGAGTCATCTTTCCGGCAAGAATGTTGCCTGCCACATATCCCGAGATAGCCACAGGGTCCTTCGCCGAAGAGAAAGGCGGGGCATAGGCATGTTCCAGCCGAGTGAGATCGTCGACCGTAGCCCCAGTCTTTATGGCAAGCGCATACTGGTTGATACGCGTGTCCACGCCCTCATAACCTACGATTTGTGCGCCATAGAGCCTTCCGTCACTTGGCGAGAAGGTTATCTTGATGTCCATCTGCCTACTGCCTGGATAATAGCCGGCATGTGAGCCGCTATGAATAGTAGCCGAGAGATATGGTATCTCCATCTGCTTTAGGCGCTTGGCAGGAAGCCCTGTGGACGCCACGGTGATATCGAATACCTTGGCTATGGACGTTCCGACAGAACCTTCGTATTTCAACCTGTTGCCCAACACCATATTGTCTGCCACAATGCGTGCCTGACGGTTGGCAGGGCCTGCAAGGAAGTTGAGCCAGGACTTGCCCGTTATGGGGTGAGGAAACTCAATGGCGTCGCCTACAGCATAAATATGCTCATGGGATGTCTGCAGATATTCATCCACCCAGATACCGCGCATCTCGCCAATCTTCAATCCGGCAGTTTGAGCCAAGCGGGTCTCTGCCCTTACGCCAATGCTGAGCAACACCATATCGGCCTTCAAACTGACACCCGATTTGAAGTGGACGGCCAGCTCGTCTCCCTCGCGTGAGAAACCTTCTACGGCTTGCTCCAGGTAGAGCCTTACATCCTGCTGCTGCAGATGCTCGTGCACAAGAGCAGCCATGGAGAAGTCGATAGGAGCCATCACCTGATTTGCCATTTCCACCACAGCCACCTGGGCACCTGCATGCTTCAGATTCTCTGCCATCTCCAAGCCGATGAAGCCTCCGCCCACGATTACGGCACGCTTCACCTTATGCTCCGCCATATAGGCCTTTATGCGGTCTGTATCGCTCACGTTTCTAAGGGTGAAGATACCCTTGCTGTCAATACCTTCAAGCGGAGGCACAACCGGCGATGCTCCTGGCGAAAGCAACAGTTTGTCGTAGCTCTCAACGTATTCTTTGCCGTCAGCGGTATGCACAGTCACCTGCTTTGCTTCGGCATCAATGGCTGTCACTTCGCTCAATATGCGCACATCGATATTGAACCGCTTGCCGAAAGCCTCCGGCGTCTGCACAAACAGGCGGTCACGGTCTTCTATAACCCCTCCTATATAGTAAGGCAAACCACAATTGGCGTATGATATGTGTTCACCCTTTTCAAAGAGGACAATCTCAGCATCCTCTGTCAAACGTCTGATGCGTGCAGCTGCAGTTGCACCACCTGCAACTCCACCTACGATAATGTATTTCATTTTGCTTGCTGTCATGTTTTTTACGTGTTTAAAAGTTTGCAAATCTTAATTTAATGGTGCAAAGATACTCATTCTCTCATAGACTAACAAACGATTCTGTCAATGCAGCAATAGACAGCAACTATCATTCTATCATGGCACCCTTACAACATCCACCACATGGCTGCCGGCTCCAATAAGGTCGGCACGCTCCGAGATGCACTTCTGATATTCTATGAAACGCGCAAACGTCTCGTCACTCAT
>NZ_JH379382.1 GCF_000235885.1 Leyella stercorea DSM 18206 | reverse complement strand
AGGCCGTTTAGTCTGTGGGGGTAGACGCGAAACCAAGTGATCTACACTTGTCCAGGTTGAAGTCCCGGTAACACGGGATGGAGGACCGAACCAATAAGCGTTGAAAAGCTTCTGGATGAGATGAGTGTAGGAGTGAAAGGCCAATCAAACTTGGAGATAGCTCGTACTCCCCGAAAGGCATTTAGGTGCCGCGTCGGACGATCAGCGTGAGAGGTAGAGCGACCGATAGGACAAGAGGGCTTCACCGCCTATCGAGTCCTGACGAACTCCGAATGCTCACGCTCCGCAGTCCGGCAGTAAGGGGACGGGTGCTAAGGTCCGTTCCCGAGAGGAGAAGAATCCAGACCGCCGTCTAAGGTCCCGGAATTCTGTCTAAGTTAGTCTAACGAAGTGGGGTCTCAGTGACAGCCAGGATGTTGGCTTGGAAGCAGCCATTCATTCAAAGAGTGCGTAACAGCTCACTGGTCGAGAGTCCCTGCATGGATAATAATCGGGTATAAGACAGATACCGAAGGCGCGGGATAGCAATAATAAAAGTATCGGTAGGGGAGCATTCCATATCCGTCGAATGGTGCGGGTAACCAATCCTGGAGGATATGGAAAAGCAAATGTAGGTATAAGTAACGATAAGGAGGGTAAGATTCCCTCCCGCCGCAAGACTAAGGTTTCCCGGGCAATGTCAATCATCCCGGGGTCAGTCGGGTCCTAAGTCTCAGCCGAACGGCGAGGGCGATGGCAGACACGGTCAACATTCCGTGACTACCTTTAGGAGCGATGCGGAGACGGAGCAGTGACACTTCCGCGAACCGACGGAATGGTTCGTTGAAGAGTGTAGACGTTGATCAGGGTAGGCAAATCCGCCTTGAGAGTCGAACTTGAAAGTACAGGGTCCTCTTCGGAGGAACTTGATAGCGAAGGTAATCATACTCCCGAGAAAATCCGCTAAGCAATC
>NZ_JH379381.1:9629-25902 GCF_000235885.1 Leyella stercorea DSM 18206 | reverse complement strand
ATAAGGGAGTTTTGACACACCTTCCTCCTACGTTTTATTTTTCTTCCTCGAAGTCGACATACTCGCCCTCGTCTTTCGCAAATATCTTGCGGTTGGCTTGGCGTGGTGAGCGTTCGTCGTAGAGTTCTTCTTCCACGACTACGCCGTCGTCGTATTGGGCGCTGCGACGCTTGGTGCTGCCCGCAGCAGAGCTTTGCTGTTGGCGATGGTTGGTGTGGTTGGTACCGTTGCGGAACTGCTTTGTCATGCGCTTTACGCGCAGATAGATGAAGCTGACGATGCCGATGAGGAAGATGGCTACCATCAGCACCATGATAAATATGCTTTTCAGAAATAGTCCGATGAATGTCATAGGAATGGTTTGTTTGGTGCTACAATCCGTTTCCACTCTCTTGTTGTCTACTTCTCGATGTCGACAGTGGTATGGGTGCGACTCACGATGTCGGCTACTACGGAGGTGAGGAAGTAGAGGGTGATGACTATCCACATGCCGCCGATGACGCCGAAGAGGGCGATGACTACGCCGGAGAGGGCGATGAACGAGTAGCGAAGCTCGTTGCCACGCCAGCCCCACTGCTTGAACTTAAGGGCGAACATGGGCAGCTCGCTGACGAGCAGGAGGCTTGTGAGCACTACGAGCAGCAGTATCGCGGGAATCATCCATGCTGACGACTCGATGAGTGTGGGCTGCGACACGAGCAGCGAGCCCCAGAAGAGGGCGTTGGCTGGTGTGGGCATTCCGATGAACGAGGTGGTCTGGCGTGTGTCGAGGTTGAACTTCGCGAGGCGAAGGGCTGAGAATGCTGCGATGAGGAAGGCGCAGTAGGGGATGTACGGCTCTACGCTGGCGAGCACTGTGGGGTATTCCATCACGCTCAACTGTGCGAAGACGATTGCCGAGGGGGCTACGCCGAATGTCACGTCGTCGGCAAGCGAGTCGAGCTCTTTGCCGATGGGTGATGATACTCCGAACAGGCGGGCACTCATACCATCGAAGAAGTCGAACACGGCACCGATAATAATCCATATCAGCGCACAGCGTGCGTCGCCTCCGAGTGCCATTACGGTTGCGATGCAACCCGAAACGAGGTTGCCGCATGTAAGGGTGTTGGGTATGTTGCGTGTTATGAAGTTAGCCATTGCTTTATTTCAGTTTTGCTATTATTGTTCCGTTGCCGGTGGTCAGCTGTCCCATCTTGACGCATATTTCGGTGCCGAGGGGCAGGTAGACATCGACGCGTGAGCCGAACTTGATGAAGCCGAGGTGCTCGTCGATGTAGCAGTCTTCGCCTTGCTTGGCGTAGGTGACGATGCGACGTGCCACTGCGCCTGCTATCTGGCGGCAGAGGATGTCGGTGCCTTCGGGGGTGGTGATGACTACGTCGGCGTGCTCGTTCTCCTCGCTCGCCTTTGGCAGCCATGCCTTGTGGAAGTTGCCGTCGTGGTGGGCTACGGTCTTCACTTTGCCATCAACGGGGAACCAGTTGGCGTGTACGTTAAAGAGACTCATGAAGATGCTCACCATGATGCGACGCTCGTGGAAGTAGACATCCTCGTCGACTTCCTCGATTACTACTACGCGGCCATCGGCTGGAGCTACTACCAAGCCCGTTGTGTCTTCTTCGGGGAAGAAGCGTATGGGGCAGCGGAAGAAGTTGATGACGATGCAGTAGACGGTGCCCATGATTGCCGTGAAGCACCAGAACGGCACCTTGCTGTCTATGAAACGCCAAAGCAGCAACGCGATTGCTGCGATAACGATGAAGCCATAAACGAGTGTGTCGGTTCCTTCGCGGTGAAGGCGTATTTTCTTTAGTTTCTTTATCTTTTTGATCATTGTTTGGTTCGGTATGTGTAAATTAGTTGTTGATAATCGGTTGTCGTAAAAATCGTATGCACGTACGCAGCCATTGTACGGATACATATATTCTGTGCAAAGTTACCGTTTTTTTATGGAAGTGACAAACTTTTTGTTGCTTTTATGGAAAACAAAGACGCCGAAACAACCCGGCGTGTCATGCTGACGGGTTGTTTCGGCGTTTATCTATAGGGGGGTAGGGGGTGCACTTGTCTCAAGTGCACCAACCGATCATAAGGAATTTTCCTTGGTTGGCATTTTCCTTGGTTGGTGCAGTTGGATGCATTCTGCTTGGTTGGTGCACTTGAGACAAGTGCACCCCCTGAGATTACAGGAGTTCGTCGAACTTCTTGCGAAGATCGCCTTCTGTGATGGCACCTACGTGCTTGCCAACGAGCTCGCCGCCCTTGAAGAAGAGCAGTGTCGGGATGTTGCGTACACGGTACTCTGCTGCTACGTCGTCGTTCTCCTCTACGTCGCACTTGCCTACAACGATCTTGCCGTCGTACTCCTCTGCGAGCTTAGAAACGATAGGAGCGATCATGCGGCACGGACCGCACCATGTAGCCCAAAGGTCTACTACCAATGGCAGTTCGCCAGTTCTGTACTGTTCGATGTTCTCTGTTGTGATTGTTACTTCCATAGTTGTATTCGTTTATTTGTTAGTGATTATTCTTTATACTTGCGATGATGGCGCAAGGGTTTACCTCTTTGGAGATAATGATTAAATATCAAAATCTGTGCCAATGTACCAACGATTATTAGTTGATGCCATAGCGCACGCCTTGTTCTGCCATTTCGTCGAGCGAGGTGAGCAGCTTCTTGTTCACGTCGACTGTGATGTTACGGCTGTAGAGCTGTACGTTGGTGTTGTTCTTGGCATCGTGGATGTTGATGTAGAGCGGCACGTTGCCGGTGGAGTTCTTCAGTGTTGTCTCCAGGTCGGTGAGTTGTGCGTCGTTGAACATCGTGGCATCCATGTACACCGTGAACTTTTCTATCGACTTCTCCTTTACGTCGCTGAGGAACTCTATCTTCTTTATTACCATGTCGTAGGCATCGGGGTTGTTGCGGAAGCGCTGCACGCATTGTGCTGTGATATAGATGTGGTATTCCTCCTGCAGCATGGACTGCCATTTTGTCCAGTCCTCGCCAAAGAGTGCCAGCTCGCCTTGTCCCTCGAAGTCTTCGATGGTGACGATGCCGAACGGCTTGTTGGTCTTTGTCCAGCGTTGAGAGACGGAGGTGACGATGCCGCCGAAGGTGAGTTCTTCGATTGAGGCGAACGCCTTCTTGTCCATCTCGCGGCCTATCTGTGGGCAGTGCAGGTTGCACATATGGTTGAGCACGACGGCGTAGTCGTCGAGCGGATGTGCCGAGAGGTAGATGCCCACCAGCTCGCGCTCGCGCTTCAGCAGTTCCATGGTGCTCCATGCTTCGCAGTCGGGCACGGGCGGTGTCTGTATCTCTACGCCTCCCATGTCGCCGAACAGCGAGTTCTGCATCGCCGACAGCTCCGACTGGTACACCTGACCATAGCGCAGGAGTGTCTCGACGAAGGTGTCGCCCTTGGCGTTGGGGGCGAAGTACTGTTCGCGGCGTATGCCGAACGAGTCGAAGCCGCCGCTCAGTGCGAGCGACTCCATCGCCTTGCGGTTGACGGCGGAGAGATTGACACGCTGCACGAAGTCGAAGATGTCCTTGTATTGTCCGTTCTTGTGTCGCTCGGCGATGATGTTGATGGCAGCTGCCTCGCCCATGCCCTTGATGGCTGAGAGTCCGAAGCGCACCTCGCCCTTTTTGTTGGCGGAGAACTTCTGTTCCGACTCGTTCACGTCGGGACCGAGACAGGGTATGTTCATAGCCTGGCACTCGGACATGAGCTTCGTAATCTTAGTGATGTCGTTGAGGCATCGGCTCATATTGCCCGCCATGAACTCGGCTGGATAGTGCGCCTTGAGGTACGCCGTCTGGTAAGCCACCCACGAGTAGCACGTGGCGTGCGACTTGTTGAAGGCGTAGGATGCGAACTTCTCCCAGTCGCCCCATATCTTCTCGAGCACCTTCGGGTCGTGTCCGTTCTTCTTTCCGCCCTCGATGAACTTTGGCTTCATGGCATCAACGATGGCTTTCTTCTTCTTACCCATCGCCTTACGCAATGCGTCGGACTCGCCACGGGTGAAGTCAGCAAGCTGGCGCGAGAGAAGCATCACTTGCTCCTGGTAGACCGTGATGCCGTAGGTGTCCTTCAGATACTTCTCCATGCAGGGGATGTCGTATGTGATTGGCTCCTTGCCGTTCTTACGGGCGATGAACGACGGGATGTAGTCCATAGGTCCCGGGCGGTAGAGGGCGTTCATGGCGATGAGGTCTTCGAACACCGTGGGGCGCAGCTCGCGCAGATACTTCTGCATACCTGCCGACTCGAACTGGAACGTGCCGATGGTGCGTCCCTCCTGATAGAGTTTGTATGTGAGTTCGTCGTCGATAGGGATAGTGTCGAGGTCGAGCGTGAATCCGTCGTGGGTGAGGCGTATGTTCTCCACCGTCTCCTTCATGATGGACAGTGTGGAGAGTCCGAGGAAGTCCATCTTGATGAGTCCGGTCTCCTCGATGACGTGTCCGTCGTATTGTGTGGCGAGCAGCTTATGTCCTGGGTCGCTCTTGTCTTCAGCCGTCGACACCGGCACCCAGTCGCTGATGGCATCGCGGCAGATGATTGTGCCGCAGGCGTGTATGCCCGTACCGCGCACGGTGCCCTCGAGCATCTTTGCGTACTTTATGGTGTTTGCCATCTGCGGGTTGGCACTCGCTTCGGCTTCGCGCAGCTCCGGCACGCACTTGATGGCGTTGGTGAGGTTCATCTTCAAGCCGTCGGGCAGCTTGTCGGGGATAGCCTTGCAGAGGCGGTTGGATATGTCGAGCGGCAGTTTCTCAACACGCGCCACGTCCTTGATGGAGTTCTTCGTAGCCATCGTGCCGTAGGTGATGATGTGCGCCACCTTGTCGTGACCGTACTTATCCTCCACCCACTCGAGCACCTTACCGCGTCCGTCGTCGTCGAAGTCGGTATCGATATCGGGGAGAGAGATACGGTCGGGGTTGAGGAAACGTTCGAAAAGCAGGTCATACTTGATAGGGTCGATCTTCGTGATGCCCAGACAGTAAGCCACAACTGAACCGGCTGCCGAGCCACGACCCGGACCCACCATCACGCCCAACTCGTCCTCAGCCGAGTTGATGAAGTCCTGCACGATGAGGAAGTAGCCCGGGAAGCCCATCGTCTTCATAATGTGCAGCTCGAACTTGATGCGCTCGTACACCTCGTCTGTGAGCGGTTCGCCGTAGAGACGTTTCGCTCCGTCGTAGGCGAGCTTGGCAAGATAGTCGGCCTCGAACTTGATGCGGTAGAGCTTGTCGATGCCACCGAGCTTCTTGATCTTCTTCTCCGCCTCCTCGTGCGACATTATCTCTTTGCCGTTCTCGTCGGTGGTGAACTCGCGGAATAGCTCCTCGGGCGAGATGCGTTTGCGTGTCTCCTCCTCCGTGCCGAACTCCTCCGGGATGGGGAAGAACGGCATGATGGGCGAGTGGTCGATGGAGTAGGTCTCCACCTTATCCAATATCTCGAGCGTGTTCGAGAGGGCTTCGGGCACGTCGGCGAATATCTCGTTCATCTCCTCGCGCGTCTTGAACCACTCCTGTTTGGAGTAGAGCATACGTGTAGGGTCGTTCAGCTCCTTGCCCGTAGAGAGACATAGCAGGTGGTCGTGTGCTTCGGCGTTCTCCTGGTCGACGAAGTGGCAGTCGTTGGTGCAGACAACCTTTATGCCGTATTCCTTAGCGAGCTTTATCAGTTCCTTGTTGGCACGCTGCTGCAGCGGGAACGTCTCGCGGTTGGCGCGTTGGTTCGGGTCCTTCACCTCGTGGCGCTGAAGCTCCAAGTAGTAGTCGTCGCCGAAGATGCTCTTATACCATTCTATCGCTTCGCGTGCCCCTGGTATGTCGCCCTTCAGTATCTTCGCCGGCACCTCGCCGGCGATACATGCCGAGCAGACGATGAGGTCCTCGTGATACTTCTCGAGGTCGGCTCTGTCGGTACGCGGTTTAGAGTAGAAACCGTCTACCCAGGCACGCGACACGAGCTTGATGAGATTCTTGTATCCGTGGTAGTTCTTCGCAAGCACGATGAGGTGATAGCCACCTGCGTCGCCCTTCTCCTTCACACGGTCGGCTTTGGTGCGGCGTGCCACATACATCTCACAACCGAAGATAGGCTTGAACGGCTCCTTGCCCTGTTCTTTCAGCTTGCCGTTTATCTTGTTGCAATAGTTGTACAACTCTTTTACGCCGAACATATTGCCGTGGTCGGTGATAGCCATGCCGCGCATACCGTTAGCCACGGCCTTGTCGACAAGCTTTTCCACCGGCGACTGTCCGTCGAGAATGGAGTAGTAGGTGTGTACGTGCAGGTGTATGAAGTCTTCCATCGTGCTGTTGCGATTTTTATGATTGAATGCTTTATAGTATAATGACTACAAAGTTACGCAAAAAAAATCATAACTCAACATTCTTTTCCCATAAGTACCACCTTCTTAACAATCGGCGTGGTGTAGGCATACGGAATGAAGTCTACAGACGGCAGTGGGGTGGTGATGAAGAAGTTGGCAACCTTGCCCTTCGCGATGCTTCCGTAGTTTTGGCTCTCGCCCATAGCGTATGCTCCGTTTATCGTTGCAGCGTTGAGCGCCTCGTTGGGCAGCAATCGCATCTTGATGCAAGCAAGCGAAACCACGAACTTCATGTCGCCCGACGGTGTAGAACCCGGGTTATAGTCGCTGGCTACGGCGATGCCCAAACCTACATCAATCATCTTGCGGCCCTTGCCGTAAGGCATATTCAGGAAGAACGACGTGCCGGGCAGCACGGTCGGCATCGTCTCGCTACCGCGTAGAACGTCAATCTCCTCCACGGTCATGCTCTCCAGATGGTCGACCGACAGCGCGCCGTGCTTCACGCCAATCTCCACACCGCCCGACGAAGCCAGTTCGTCGGCATGAATCTTCGGGCGCATACCCCATGCGGCAGCCGCCTCGAGCATACGTGCTGTCTCCTCTGGTGTGAAGAAGCCGCGGTCGCAGAACACGTCGATAAAGTCGGCAAGGCGCTGGCGACCCACTTCGGGTATCATCTCGTCGATGATGAGTTTCACGTAATCGCTTTGCGTCATGCCGCGAGCCACGGCGTGCGCTCCGAGGAACGTAGACACAATCTTCGCCGGCGAAGCCTCCTTCATACGCTGTATCACGCGCAGCATCTTCAGCTCGTCCTCGAGGTTCAGTCCGTAGCCACTCTTTATCTCTATGCAGCCCGTTCCCTTGTGTATCACCTCGTCGAGTCGCTGCATAGCCTGGCGGAACAGTTCGTCCTCCGAAGTGTTGTGCAGCAGGTCGGCAGAGTTGAGGATGCCACCTCCGCGCCGTGCAATCTCCTCGTAGCTCAGTCCGTTAATCTTGTCGACGAACTCGCGTTCTCTGCTGCCTGCGAAGACGATGTGAGTATGCGAGTCGCACCACGACGGCAACACCATTCCGCCTTCTGCGTCGATGGTCTTGTCGAAGGTGCCCGTCGGCATACCGTCGGCAACACTACCGAACGCAGCGAAGCGACCGTCCTCAACGGTCAGCCAGGCATCGTCGATAGTGTTGAACGCAGACATCTCCTTGCCCTGCAAGCGCAGCTTCGGAGCGTATTCGATACCAGCGAGAGTTTTTATGTTCTTTATTAAAGTTCTCATTTTCAACTATAAAGCTACTTGCGTAAGAATTCGATTGAGTTAGCAATGTGCGGATACATCACCTCGTCGCGCACGATGAACGGCACCACCTTGCGGTAGCTCTCGAAGATTGCCTCTACAGCCGGCGACGACTTCAGCGGACGGCGGAACTCGAGAGCCTGAGCCGCGTTGAAGAGTTCGATGGCAAGCACGCGTTCCGTGTTGAGCACCACCTTATACAGTTTGATGGCAGCGTTGGCACCCATGCTCACATGGTCCTCCTGACCCTGACTCGACGGGATGCTGTCTACCGACGACGGTGTAGCGAGTGACTTGTTGAGGCTCACCACCGAAGCGGCTGTGTACTGCGGAATCATGAAACCGCTGTTCAACCCCGGGCTTGCCACGAGGAAGCTCGGCAGACCGCGTGTGCCGCTGATGAGTTTGTAGATGCGGCGTTCGGAGATATTCGAGAGTTCGCACATGGCTATCGAGAGGAAGTCCATAGGCATGGCTATCGGTTCGCCGTGGAAGTTGCCGGCAGAGATGATGAGGTCTTCGTCAGGACAAACGGTCGGGTTGTCGGTAGCCGAGTTCACCTCAACGTCAATCACCGAGTCGACATACGCGATGGTGTCCTTCACCGTGCCGTGAACCTGCGGAATGCATCTGAACGAATACGGGTCCTGCACGTACGACTTCGGTTTCTCCACAATCTCGCTGCCCTTGAGCAGCTCTCTCATGCGAGCCGCCGTGACAATCTGTCCCTTATGCGGACGCACCTGATGCACTGCATCGGTGAACGGCGCGATGAGTCCGTAGTAGGCATCGAGCGACATGGCAGCAATCTTGTCAGCCCAATCGCTGAGGCGGTGCGACTGCAGCAGCGCCCATACAGCGAACGCACCCATGTTCTGCGTGCCGTTGAGCAGTGCCAGACCCTCCTTCGATGCGAGCTGGATAGGCTGCCAGTTGAACTTGCGGAGCATCTCCTCGCCACTTATCACCTTGCCGTCGACCTCCACTTCGCCAAGACCGACGAGCGGAAGCGTGAGATGAGCCAGCGGCACGAGGTCGCCCGATGCACCGAGCGAGCCCTGCATGTACACAACAGGATAAACGTCGTTGTTGAAGAAGTCGATGAGTCGGTTGATGGTTGCGAGCTGACAGCCAGAGAAACCATAGCTCAGCGACTGTATCTTCAAGAGCAGCATAATCTTCACGATGTCGTTAGACACGCGGTCGCCCGTGCCGCAGGCGTGCGACATCATAAGGTTAATCTGCAGCTGCGCCAAGTCGTCGGCACCGATGCTCACGTTGCAGAGCGAGCCGAAGCCTGTCGTAACGCCGTAAATAGGAGCGGTCGTCTCCGCTATCTTGCGGTCGAGATACTCTCTACACTCCACGATGCGCTTCTGCGCGTCGTCGCTCAGTTCTATCTTGTAGCCACCATACACCACCTCGCCAATGCGCTCGATTGACAGGTGTTCGGCAGAAATCTGATGTTTTTTCATTGTCGTTGTTTTTAGTTGGTTGTTAAGGAAGGGGGTGCACCCCTGATATTTCCTATATTAGATTGATGATGTCGTCATCGACGATGCTCGGCATTGTCACTTGCAGTCCGTGCGAACGCTGCATCTCGCGCTCTATGCTGTGTATAGAGCCTTCGTTGCGTGCCCAGGCACGGCGAGCGATGCCGTTGTTCACGTCCCAGAACAGCATCTCCGTGATGTGTCGGTCGCTGTCCGCGCTGCCGTCTATCACCATGCCGAAGCCACCGTTTATCACTTCGCCCCAGCCTACGCCGCCGCCGTTGTGCAGCGATACCCATGTAGCACCGCGGAACGAGTCGCCGATGACGTTCTGCACAGCCATGTCGGCGCAGAACTGCGAACCGTCGTATATGTTGCTTGTCTCGCGGAACGGTGAGTCGGTGCCCGACACGTCGTGATGGTCGCGTCCGAGCACGATGGGTCGGGTTATCTCGCCCTTGCGTATAGCCTCGTTGAACGCCAATGCTATCTTCGCGCGACCCTCTGCGTCGGCGTAGAGGATGCGAGCCTGCGAACCCACCACGAGCTGGTTTCTGCCAGCCTCCACAATCCAGTGGATGTTGTCAGCCATCTGTCCCCTTATCTCGTCGGGCGCGTTCTGCATAATCTCCTCAAGCACACGTGCCGCAATCTCGTCGGTCTTGGCAAGGTCGGCAGGGTCGCCCGATGTGCATACCCAGCGGAACGGTCCGAATCCGTAGTCGAAGAACATCGGTCCCATGATGTCCTGCACGTACGACGGATAGCGGAACTTGCCGTCAGCTGTGCAGATGTCGGCACCGGCACGCTTCGACTGCAGGAGGAATGCGTTGCCGTAGTCGAAGAAGTACATGCCGTTGGCGGCGAGGCGGTTTATGGCAGCCACCTGGCGGCACAGCGACGCCTGCACATGCTTGCGGAAGTCGTCGGGGTTCTCAGCCATCATAGCCTTCGACTCCTCGAGCGTGAGGTCGGCAGGATAGTAGCCGCCTGCCCACGGGTTGTGGAGCGAGGTCTGGTCGCTGCCTATGTCCACGTGTACGCCTTCGTCGGCGAGACGTTCCCACAGGTCGACCACATTGCCCACGTAAGCCATTGACACCGTGCGCTTCTCCTCCACGTTGCGCTTTATGGCAGGTATGAGTTCGTCGAGATTGTCGTGCAGCTCGTCCACCCAGCCCTGGTCGTAGCGCTTCTTCGCAGCCAGCGGATTTATCTCTGCCACCACGCTCACCACGCCAGCGATGTTGCCAGCCTTAGGCTGAGCGCCCGACATACCGCCCAGGCCCGACGACACGAACAGCATTCCGCGTATGTCCTGCGGTCCGCCCTTCTCGCTGCGCTGCTTGCGTGCCGCGTTCAGCACGGTGATGGTAGTGCCGTGCACGATGCCCTGCGGACCGATGTACATGTACGATCCGGCAGTCATCTGTCCGTACTGGCTCACGCCGAGAGCGTTCATGCGCTCCCAGTCGTCGGGCTTCGAGTAGTTGGGTATCACCATTCCGTTCGTCACCACCACACGCGGAGCGTTCGGGTGCGACGGGAAGAGTCCAAGCGGATGACCCGAGTACATCACGAGTGTCTGTTCGTCGGTCATCTCGCTGAGGTATTTCATTGTGAGTCGGTACTGCGCCCAGTTCTGGAAGATGGCACCGTTGCCTCCGTACACGATTAGTTCGTGCGGATGCTGCGCCACCTCAGGGTTCAGGTTGTTCTGAATCATGAGCATGATGGCAGCAGCCTGTTCGGAGCGGTGCGGATACTCGTCGATGGGGCGAGCGTACATATCATAAGTAGGGCGATAGCGGTACATGTAGATGCGTCCGTAGGTGTTGAGTTCGGCGATGAACTCCGGTGCCAGTTGTGCGTGCAACTGTTTGGGGAAGTAGCGCAGTGCGTTGCGCAGCGCCAGCTTCCTCTCTTCGTGGTTGAGTATCTCCTTGCGCTTCGGCGCATGATTTATATTCGGGTCGTAGGGCATTGGTTCGGGAAGGAAGTCGGGTATGCCCAAGCGTATATCTTCTGAAAAAGTCATAGGGTTAGGTTTTTAGGAACCCCTCCCCATCCCTCCCCGTCGGGGAGGGGTTGAGTTGGGTTATGGTTAAAGCCCCTCCCTATCCCTCCCCATCGGGGAGGGAGTTGAGTTGGGTTATGGTTAAAGCCCCTCCCCATCCCTCCCCGTCGGGGAGGGAGTTGAGTTGGGCTATGGTTAATTGTTTCGCTGTCTGTTCTCCCTCCCCGATGGGGAGGGTGGGGAGGGGCTATAGCTTCTCCTCCACGAGTTTCGTAATCTCTGCCTCTTCGCAGTTAGCCTTTTCGATGAGCTGGTTAGCCTCGGCGATGAGCGCGTCTGCCTTCTCGCGATCATTCAGCGAGCCGGCGTTGATCTTCACGTTCATACCTGCACCGAGCACTGCCGCACGCGCAGCCAATGCGCCCACGCCAGCATCCGACACGCTGTTCGGATTGCCCTTCTCAACCATCTTGCGGCAAACGTCGAATACCTCGAACGAAGCCTTCATCGTCTCCAGTGGTACCTCCGTAGCGAATAGCGTAGCGGTCTGTATAGCCTCCGAGCGTGCCGCCTTCTCCTCGGGCGTGTTCTTCGGCATTCCGAAGGCAGCCATGATGCGGTTGAACGCCTCTGTGTCCTCGTCTACGAGGTGGAGCAGACGCTCCTGTAGAGCCATGCCTTCCTCTGCAACGGCAGCGAACTCTTCCCACTGCTCGTCCCATCCCGGCTTGTGGCTCGACAGGTTAGCCACCATCGTAGCCAGCGATGCGCCTAATGCGCCCATGTATGCCGATACCGAACCGCCGCCAGGAGCCGGACTCTCTCGCGATGTCTCCTCGGCGAAGCCCTTCACGGTGAGGTCTACGAGCAGGTTCTGCTTCTCTGCGCCAGCCGCCATAACGTATTCTATAATCTTCTCCTCGGGCTTGAACTCCTTGAGGTCGGAGAGTCCGAGCGACTTGATGGCGATGTTGAGAATGTCCTTCTTCGGGATGCCGGCAGAGCGCTGCTGCTTGGCAAGGAAGTAGCGACCGGCTTCGAGCAGAGTGCGCTCCGGCACGAGGCCCACTATCTCGGTGCCCGTGACGCGCACGCCGCGGTTCTGTGCGCAGCGGCACACCTCGTCGAACGCCTTATGTAGCGGCGTTACATTGATATTGGTGATGTTCATCGACACCTGAGCGATGCCGTATTCGTCGATGAACCAGCCGATAGCCTTCGTACACTTCAGCGTACCGGGCTTCATGATAGGTGTACCGTCGGCGTAGCAGAGCTTCTTGCCGGTGATTGGATTGCCCTCGCGCATCGGGCGGCCCTTCTCGCGCACGTCGAACGCAATGGCGTTGGCGCGGCGTGTAGACGTGGTGTTGAGGTTGAAGTTGACGGCGATGAGGAAGTCGCGTGCTCCTACGACGGTGCAGCCCGTGCGAGCCACCTGCTCATCGAATGGGCGTCTGCCGAAGTCGGGTGCCTCAGCATCGTCGTCGATGCGCTCGGCGATACCCTCGTATTCGCCCTTGCGACACATGGCAAGGTTCTTGCGCTCCGGCTTGAACGCCGCAGCCTCGTAGCAATAGCACGGAATATTGAGTTCGTCGGCGATGCGCTTGGCGAGCTGGCGCGAAATCTCAGCGCACTCCTCAAGCGTGATGCCGCTCACGGGAACGATTGGCAGTACGTCGGTGGCACCGATGCGCGGATGCGCACCGTGATGCTGACGCATATCTATAAGTTGAGCGGCTTTGCCCACTGCTCTGAAGGCAGCCTCCACCACGTCGTCGGGTTCGCCAACGAAGGTTACGACTGTGCGGTTGGTTGCTTCGCCCGGGTCTACGTCGAGCAACTTTACACCCTTAACGCTCTCTACTGCGTCAGTAATCTGACGAATAACGTTCATGTCGCGGCCCTCGCTGAAGTTAGGCACACACTCTACAATCTGCTTTGTCTTTGCCATAGTGTAAGATATTATGTTAGTAGTAAATTTGTTTTAATGCAAAAGTATCAATGATACGGTTGCAAATATAGCAAAAATGGCAATTTGAAGCAAGCAAAAAGGTGCGAAAAATGCAAAAAGAAGTTCTACTAATAGCATCCGCACCGACCGACGCGGATGTCTGCACCGACTGACGCGGATGTCTGCACCGACCGACGCGGATGTCTGCATCGACCGATGCGGATGTCTGCACCGACCGATGCGTGCTATGAAAGTGCTACTATTGATTAGTTCTCCTTCCAGAACTGTGGAGTGAATATCACAAGAACAGTGAATATTTCAAGACGTCCGATGAGCATAAGCACAGAGCATATCCACTTCGCCGTGTCGGGCAGAATGCTCCACGACATGGTAGGACCAATCTCAAGACCGAGCGTCGGACCGACGTTGCCGAGCGTACTCAGCGTGATGGTGATGGCGTTGGTGTTGTCGATGCCCATCGCAATCATCGAGAACGAGCACACAAGGCACAGTATGAGGTAGCTCGTGAGGAAAGCCAGCAGCGTTACGCGCTTGCTTTGCGGCACGTTCGCACCGTCTATCTTTACCGGCAGAACGGCGTTGGGGTGGAGCATCTGGCGGAACTCGTTCTTTATCACCTTCAGCAACATTACGCCGCGGATGCACTTGAAACCACCGCCCGTTGATCCCGAGCATGGACCGAGGAACATACACACGGCGAGCACCACCCACGTCACGTGCGCCCACTTGGCAGGGTCGTCTGCCAACAGACCCGTACTGGTGATGAACGACACCACATGGAACAGACTGCTGCGCACGGCTGGCTCCAGAGCGTAGTCGTTCTTCCACATCAGTTCGAAGGCTATGAACGCCGCGCAGCCTAACACCATGGAGAGGTACAGACGGCACTCGGCACTCTTGAGCAGGGTGGACAGCTTGCGCTTGGAGACGCTTATATATAATAAGGTGAAATTGACGCCCGCTACGAAGCAGAAGAACGTGATGATATACTGCACGGCGGGCGTGAACACCGAGTAGTCGCTGTCTACCGCGAAGCCGCCCGTGGCAGCCGCCGTCATACTATAGTTGATGCTGCGGAACGGTGTCATGCCGGCAGCCAGCAGCGAACCGATGCAGAGCAGTGTGATGCAGAGGTAGACCACCCATATCCACTTGGCGTTGGTGCTGAGGCGCGGGTGCAGCTTGGTCTTGATAGGGCCCGTGGCTTCGGCAGCGAACACCTTCACGCTTCCGCCTACAAACGAGGGCAGAAGGGCGATGGTGAAGAACACAATACCCAAGCCGCCTATCCACTGCATGAACGAGCGCCAGAACAATATGCCGTGGGGCAGCGTGGAGACGTCGTCGATGATGGTGGCACCGGTGGTGGTGAAGCCCGACATGGTTTCAAAAAAAGCGTCTGTGAACGACGGCAGGTAGCCGCCAATGAGGAAGGGTAGGGTTCCGAAAAGCGAGAACACTACCCACGTGAGCGTCACTACGAGATAGGCGTCGCGACGCGATAGTGAGTTGTCGCACTTGCGTCCAAGCAGACGCATCGTGAAACCTGCACTTGCCGAGATTGCTACAGAACAGGCGAAGGTGAACACATCTTCCTCCTCGTAGCCTATGGCGACGCCAAGGCACACGAGGAACATCGTTGTCTCGATGAAGAGCAGCGAACCGATGATTTTATATAAAAGTTTCAGGTTTATCATTACAGAAAGAACTTCTCTATTTTCTTCATGTTGACGTTGTGGCAGAATACCATTACCGAGTCGCCGGGCTGTATCATCGTGTTACCCGACACGAGCAGACCTACGCCGTCGCGCACCAGTCCGCCGATGGTCATGCCTACCGGCAAGCCGAGGTCCTTCACGGGCTTCTGCGTCACCTTCGAACCTTCCGACGGTATGAACTCGGCAACGTCGGCGTTGGCAGTCATCAGGAAGCGCACGTTGTGCACGTTGGCGTCGAGCATCATCTGATAGATGTGGCTCGCCGCAATCGACTTCTTGTTGATGATAGTGCCGATATCCAGACTCTCAGCCATGCTCACGTAGTCGATGTTCTCCACCATAGCCACCGTCTTGCGCACACCCATGCGCTTCGCCGTAAGGCAGGCGAGGATATTAGTCTCGGCGTTGCCCGTGAGAGCCACGAACGCCTGCGTGTTCTTGATGCCCTCCTCGATGAGCAGCGAGAGGTCGCGTCCGTCGCCGTTGATGATGAGTGCCTTCTCGTCTTCGAGTATCGAGTTGAGACGTTCACAGCGCTGCTCGTCGGTCTCGATGATCTTCACGTCCATGTACGACGGCATGGTCTTCACCGTGCGCACAGCTGTCGCTCCACCGCCCATTATCATCACGTTCTTCACGTCGACGTAGTGCTCCTTGCCCACAATCTTACGGACGTAGGGTATGTACTGCTTGGTAGTCATAAAGTAAGCCAAGTCGTACATCTGCAGACAATCGTTACCGCCAGGGATGATGGTGTCGTCACCGCGCTTTATGGCTACGATGTGGAACGGGTCCTCCGGTCCGCATATCTCGCGCATCGGTCGGTCGAGGATGGTGCATGTCTCGCGCAGCTTCACGCCGAGCATCACCAGTGCTCCGCCGTGCACGTCCCAACGCTGGCGCACCCACGACATCTTCAGTCCGTTGTTGATGTCGGTGGCTGCAAGCATCTCCGGATAGATGAGCTTGCTCACGCCCAGCTGCGAGAAGAATTCCTGCAGGTCAGGCGCGATGTATTCTGCGTTGTCTATCTTCGCCACGGTCTTCTTGGTGCCCAACGCCTTTGCCAAAACGCACGAGTTCATGTTCTTGCTCTCGTCGGGTGTCACGGCGATGAACAGGTCGGCTTTCTCCGCACCCGCATTCTTCAATGCCTCGATGCTTGTTGACGATGCCTCCATGGTGAGGATGTCTACGTCCGAACCGATATGTGAGAAGCGCTCCTCGTCGGTGTCCATAACGACGATGTCCTCATGTTCGCGCGAGAGCAGTCGCGCGAGGTGGCAGCCGATGGCGTAAGCGCCGGATATAATGATTTTCATGTTCTTTTATTTTGATGTTGTGATGGTGAGGTGTTGAGATTTGCGTAGGAGGCTACGGCATTCCTGCCGTAGCCA
>NZ_JH379381.1:0-9619 GCF_000235885.1 Leyella stercorea DSM 18206 | reverse complement strand
AGGCTACGGCATTCCTGCCGTAGCCATTGCAAGCCATTACAAACCGTTGCAATGATTTATATTTCAGTAGTCAAGGTCTACGGCAAGAATGCCGTAGACTCCTACGATTAGCCCTTTGTGATTTCGGCTTTAATCGCCTCTACGTCAATGCCTGCAATGTGGTGCAGCTCCGGCACGGTGCCGTGCTCTATGAAGCGGTCGGGTATGCCCATGCGCACCACCTTTACCGGTTTGTCGTTGTCGCTCATCCACTCGAGCACTGCCGAGCCGAAGCCGCCCGTGCGCTGCGCGTCCTCGATGGTGATGATGCGCTTGAACTTCGCCGCGATGTTCTGTAGAAGTTCCTCGTCGAGCGGTTTGCAGAAGCGCATGTCGTAGTGAGCCACGCTTGTTGTGCACCCCTCAGCCTTGAGCTGCTCGATAGCCTTCTCCACATCGTTGCCGATAGGTCCGTAGCTGAGCACCGCCACATCGTCGCCTTCGCGTATGCAGCGCCCCTTGCCAACGGGTATCTCCTCCAGCGCGCACTGCCAGTCGTCGCGGCGCACGCCTCTGCCACGCGGATAGCGTATCACGACAGTGCCCTTGTCGGGCAGTTGTGCTGTGTACATCATACGGCGCAGCTCGCACTCGTCCATTGGCGAGCATAGCGTGAGGTTGGGCACGGGGCGCAATGCAGCGATGTCGAGCACGCCATGATGCGTGGCTCCGTCCTCGCCGACGAGTCCGGCGCGGTCGAAGCACAACACTAACGGCAGGTTCAGGATAGCCGCGTCGTGTACGATGTTGTCGTATGCACGCTGCGCAAACGCACTGTATATGTTGCAGAACGGCAGTAGTCCGTCCTTAGCCATTCCGGCAGAGAACGTCACGGCGTGACCTTCGGCGATGCCTACGTCGAAGGCACGGTCGGGCATCTCCTGCATCATGATGTCGAGCGAGCAACCCGTAGGCATAGCCGGTGTGACGCCCACTATCTTCGGGTTCTGCTTCGCCAGTTCGACAAGTGTGCGTCCAAACACATCCTGATAGCGTAGCGGTTGCTGCGAGGTGTCGCCCGTTAGACGTTCGCCCGTGTCTGGGTCGAACTTGCCCGGTGCGTGCCATATCGTAGCCGCCTCCTCGGCGGGCTTGTATCCCTTGCCCTTCACGGTGTGCAGATGCAGAAGCTTCGGTCCGCGCATGTCCTTCAACTGATTGAGTATGCGCACCAGTTCCACCACGTCGTTGCCGTCGAACGGACCGAAGTAGCGTATGTTCATGCCCTCAAAGATGTTCTGCTGATGAGCGAGTGCCGACTTGATGGCGTTGTTCAGGCGAATGAGCCCCTTGCGGCGGTCGTCGTTGAGATAACCTTTCGAGTGCAGCCACTTCGACGCACGGTCGCGCAGACGGTTGTACGTGGCGTTGGTGTCGAGGTTCAGTAGATATTTCTCCATGCCACCCACTGCTCTGTCGATACTCATGTCGTTGTCGTTGAGGATGATAAGCAGATCGTTGGGCGACGACGAGACGTTGTTCAAGCCCTCAAACGCCAATCCGCCCGACATCGCTCCGTCACCAATGACGGCAACCACATGCCGGTCTGGCTCGTTGTTCTTATGCGCAGCCACAGCCATGCCCAACGCCACAGAGATAGAGTTGGAGGCGTGTCCGCACGTGAACGTGTCGTACTCGCTTTCTTTAGGAGAAGGGAATGGGCGGATGCCGCCTAATTTGCGGTTAGTATAGAACTGGTCTTTGCGTCCGGTGAGGATTTTGTGTCCGTATGCCTGATGTCCTACGTCCCACACAATGCGGTCGTAGGGCGTGTTTAGCACATAGTGCATCGCTACAGTCAGCTCCACTACGCCAAGCGACGAAGCAAGGTGACCAGGATTGACAGACAATTCCTTCACGATATCCTGACGCAACTCGGCACAAAGCTCGGGCAGTTGCTCAACGGGCAACTGTCTGAGGTCCTCTGGATACTGTATCTTGTCTAATAATTCCAAGTTGTCGGTGCTCATATATATATTGAAATATACTGAAATCTATTGAACTCTGTTAAATAGGTTTTGTTCAAAGAAGGCACAATACCTCCTATTTAATGCAAAGTTACGTAAAAAAAGTAATGTAAGGATATTAATTGCACAAAAAAAGCATCCATCTGTGAAAGATGAATGCTTTGTGTTGGGATACCCGGACTCGAACCAGGAAAGGCAGGACCAGAATCTGCAGTGTTACCATTACACCATATCCCAATGCTGCAAAAGTGGAACTTTATTGCAATAAAAAACATCCCTCTTTATAAGAAGAATGTTGCTATGAAGTTGGGATACCCGGACTCGAACCAGGAAAGGCAGGACCAGAATCTGCAGTGTTACCATTACACCATATCCCAATATGTGTTGCAACTTGTTCCCTTATTGCGAGTGCAAAGGTACGAATTATTTTTATAACAGCAATGTTTTTCGTAAGTTTTTTTTAATAAAATCTAATAAAAAGCCATTTTCTATAGTTTTAAGTCGTTTTTTGGATAAATCGCTGTATCTTTGTACGGCTTAAAAAGCGCATATATAATATATATAATAATGTAGTCACATTAAATGATATATAATCATTGAATAAACAGAATATAAAATTAAACAAGAATATAGTAAATGGAAATTAAAGACAAGTTGGTAGAAGCCATCGTTAAGGGTATTCAAGAGAAGAAAGGACAGGACATAACAATCGCCGACCTCCGTGGTATCGACGGCAATATAACTAACTACTTCGTGATTTGCCAGGGCAACTCGCCTTCGCAGGTTGAGGCTATCGCCGATTCTGTGTGCGCGACAGCACGCATCGATGCTGGCGAGAAGCCGGTACACACCGTCGGATTGCCGCAGGCTTACTGGGTGGCAATGGACTTCGTTGACGTTATCGTGCATGTCTTCATACCTGAAGCACGCGACTTCTATAACCTTGAGACCCTCTGGGAGGATGCCAAGGTTATAAATATACCGAACCTCGATTAATAATAAAGATTATATGAACACAAACAATAATCCCTCTGGAGATAACAACCAACCGAAGATGCCGAAGTTCAATATGAACTGGATCTACACGATCATCATCGTGATGCTCGCCGTGCTGTTCTTCTCTGATGGAGGTAAAGGCTTCTTTGGCAGCCAGATGGCGAGCCAGGAGGCTACGTACACCAAGTTTCAGGTGTATGTAGACAAGGGTTATGCACGCAGTGTGGTTGTGAATAAGGACAACGGAACGCTGCGTATGTACGTGCGTCCGGACAAAATCCGCGACGTGTTCGGCAAGTCGGCGCAGCAGGTTGGTCAGAAACCGTATGTAGAAGTTACATACGGCTCGGTTGACGGCGTAGACAACTATCTCTCTTCTGCAATGAAGAGAGGCAAGATACTCGATTTCAGCTACGAGAAGGACTCCAACTCCGGACTCATGACGCTGTTCTACACCTTCGGTCCGATTATCTTCTTCGTCTTCTTGTGGCTCTTCATGATGCGCCGCATGGGCGGCGGCGGAGCTGGCGGCGGAGTTTTCAACGTCGGCAAGTCGAAGGCTCAGATGTACGAGAAGGGCAACGATCTCGGCATCACATTCAAGGATGTGGCTGGTCAGGTGGGTGCCAAGCAGGAGGTGCAGGAGATTGTCGACTTCCTCAAGCAACCGCAGAAGTACACAGAGCTGGGTGGTAAGATACCCAAGGGCGCTCTCCTCGTAGGACCTCCGGGCACAGGTAAGACCTTGCTCGCAAAGGCAGTGGCAGGCGAGGCAGGCGTTCCGTTCTTCTCCATGAGCGGCTCCGACTTCGTGGAGATGTTCGTCGGTGTAGGCGCAAGTCGCGTACGCGACCTCTTCCGTCAGGCTAAGGAGAAGGCTCCGTGCATCATCTTCATCGACGAGATTGATGCCGTGGGACGTGCGCGTAGCAAGAATCCTGCAATGGGTGGCAACGACGAGCGCGAGAACACGCTCAATGCCCTCCTTACAGAGATGGACGGCTTTGGTACAAACAGCGGTGTTATCATCCTCGCAGCTACGAACCGTGCCGACATGCTCGACAAGGCGTTGCTGCGTGCCGGACGTTTCGACCGTCAGATAACGGTCGACTTGCCCGACCTTACTGAGCGTAAGGAGATTTTCCAGGTGCATCTGCGTAAGGTGAAGATAGACGAGACGGTAGATATCGACTTCCTCTCGCGTCAGACACCGGGCTTCTCGGGTGCAGATATCGCCAATGTGTGCAACGAGGCGGCGCTCATCGCCGCACGCCATAATAGCAACAAGGTAGGCAAGCAGGACTTCCTCGACGCAGTAGACCGCATCATCGGCGGTCTGGAGAAGAAGACAAAGGTAATGACTGAGGCTGAGAAGCGCACCATCGCGCTGCATGAAGCCGGTCACGCCACTGTCTCATGGTTCTGCGAGCACGCCAATCCTCTCGTTAAAGTGAGCATCGTGCCACGTGGCAGAGCACTCGGCGCAGCTTGGTACCTGCCCGAAGAGCGTCAGATCACAACAAAGGAGCAGATGCTCGACGAGATGTGTGCACTGCTTGGCGGTCGTGCAGCCGAAGAACTCTTCACCGGACACATTTCTACCGGCGCTATGAACGACCTCGAACGTGCTACGAAGTCGGCATTCGGCATGGTAGCATACGCCGGCATGAGCGATCGTCTGCCAAACATCTGCTACTATAACAACCAGGAATATCAGTTCCAGCGTCCTTACTCAGAGACAACGGCTAAGATTATCGACGACGAGGTGCTGAAGCTGGTCAACGACGAGTATGCACGTGCGAAGACTCTGCTTAAGGAACATGCAAAGGGACATAACGAACTCGCCGAGCTCCTTATGACTCGCGAGGTGATCTTCGCCGAGGATGTGGAGCGCATATTCGGCAAGCGTCCATGGGTGAGTCGCTCGGAAGAGATAATCGAGGACAATACTCCTAAGCTTGAGGACATGCCCGAAGTGGTTCGCCAGGCTCAGAAGGAGCACGAGGAATCGTTGGCAAAGCAGGCTGCACTTCCTGCTGATGACTCGGCAGAGCAGCCGACTGACGACAAGACAGAACCTACTGAGAAATAATAAACGTAAGCATTATGAGCGATAAAATGAAAAACTTGATTGTACGTACCATCACCGGTGTGCTCTTTGTGGCAGCCATCGTTACGTGCTTCTTGCGTCCGGAGGCGATGATACTTCTGTTCGCGCTGGTTACAGGACTCACCATCTGGGAGTTTACGGGCATTGTGAACGACATAGAGGGCGTCACGACGAACCGTCTCATCACCACCGTTGCTGGCGTCTACTTGTTCTTCAGCATCGCAGGCTACTGCTCGGGCATCGTGCCGTCGGCAGTGTTCATACCTTACTTGCTGACCATCGTCTATCTGTTCATCGCCGAGCTGTACACAAAGGCTCCGAATCCGATAAACAACTGGGCGTACACAATGCTTGCGCAGATGTACATTGCACTGCCGTTCTCCACTATCAACGTCCTCGCATTCCGTGCTACGGGCGATGGAGTGGTGTACAACTACCTCCTTCCGCTCAGTGTCTTTATCTTCCTTTGGACTAATGATACGGGTGCTTACCTCAGCGGATCGCTCTTCGGCAAGCACAAGCTCTTTCCGCGTGTCAGCCCAGGCAAGAGCTGGGAGGGAAGTATCGGTGGCGGACTCCTCGTGCTGGCTATGGCAGCAGCCGTAGGCTTCTACGAGACATCCGCTCTGCACAACGGCGCAGCCGAAGTGGCTCTCAGCATACCGCAGTGGATGGGCTTAGGTCTTGTCGTTGTGTTCTTCGGTACATGGGGCGACCTTGTTGAGTCGCTCTTCAAGCGTACCATCGGCATAAAGGATTCGGGCAACATCCTGCCCGGTCATGGCGGAATGCTCGACCGTTTCGACTCTTCGCTGATGGCGTTCCCTGCTGCAGTGGTATATCTGTACACACTCACGATTTTCTAAACCGTGAGTTGCGATTAATAAAAATCAGCAGACACTATTTGATAAATACTCGAATTAAATCGCCTGAGCGTCACAGTAATGATTGACGCTCAGGCGATTTTGTTGTTTATCGTTTGCCTGTCTCGCAAAAAAAGTGTAGATTTGCATTATGAACCGAACTTTCCATCATAACGTCAGCTTGCAGGGCATAGCCACGATAGTGTTGTTGGCAGTAGTCGCTCTGTGGTGTTTTCTTGTGCGCAGCGGAATCACTCCTGCGTTGGGTTTCGTGTGTCTGTTGCTTGGCGCGGCAGGTGTCGACCGCTTGGTGAACACCACCTACACATTCACCGCTGATGGCGACCTCGTCATCATTCGTGGCAGACTCGGCAAGAGCATAACGATAGCTGTAAACGAGATAATAGTGGCACGTGCGGTGCGCGGCACGCTGTTCACGGCACGCCACATCGTGATAGAATACGGTTGCGGAAAGATAACGTATGCGCAACCGCAGCAGACAAGCGAATTCATCGAAGAGATACGGCGCAGACAGAGACAATATGAAGACAAGGATAATTAAGAAATGGACATCAACCATTACAAACAGGCATGAAAGACTATATATATAAATATGTATTGACACTCGTGGCGTTCTTCTTCGCTTCAGGAGCAACGGCACAGACAGATGTCGAGTTTGACGAAGACGACAGTTCGGCGGTTGCCGACACACTGATGCCCGACACGTTCAAGGTGGCGGAGCAGGCATTGCCGTGGAATATAGCTGTGGCAAAGCATCTGGACAACCTTCTTGAGCACGATATGTTTGAGACATCCACCGTCGGAATGATGGTGTACGACCTCGATGCCGACTCGGTGCTCTACAGTCACAATGCGCGTCAGCTTCTGCGCCCTGCATCGACAATGAAACTCGTCACGGCGATAGCAGCCATCGACCGCTTGGGCGGCAGCTACCAGTTCAAGACCGAGCTATGCTACACCGGCGAGGTGAACGACCGCACGCTTACGGGCAATATCTACTGCGTGGGCGGCTTCGACCCACGCTTCAACTCCGACGATATGCGTGCTTTTGTTGAGGCTATACACAAGATGGGAGTCGACACCATACGTGGCAACATCTATGCCGACAAGTCGATGAAGGATGCCGATCAGTTTGGTGCAGGCTGGTGTTGGGATGACGACAACCCCGTGCTATCGCCGTTGCTTATCAGCAGGAAGGATTCATTCACAGAGCGTTTCGTCAGCGACCTCCTTGCCGACAGTCTTGTTGTTGAGGCAAACGTTGGCGAGTCGCAACGTCCTGACAGTGCCTATTGCATCTGCCGTCGCTTCCACACCATCGACCAGATACTGATGCGCATGATGAAGAACAGCGACAACCTCTATGCCGAGTCGATGTTCTACCAGTTGGCAGCATCTACAGGCACCAAGCAGGCTTCGGCTAAGCAGGCACGCAGCGTAATCAATAGGCTGATATCTAAGGTAGGACTCAATCCGAAGCGTTACGAGATAGCCGATGGTAGCGGACTCTCGCTCTACAACTATCTCTCGGCTGAACTCGAAGTGCGCCTTCTGCGCTATGCGTTCCAGAACAACAATATATACATGCACCTGCGTCCGTCGCTGCCCATTGCCGGCGAAGACGGCACACTGCGCAAGCGCATGACGGGCGTGTTCACCGCTGGCAACGTACGCGCCAAGACCGGCACCGTGCAGGGCGTGTCGTCGCTTGCCGGCTATTGCACGGCAGCCAACGGCCACCGCCTCGCATTCTCCATCATCAATCAGGGCATACAGCACCACAGCAACGGTCGTGCTTTCCAAGACCGTGTCTGCACTGTGCTCTGCCAACCGTAGCCTTTTTAAAAGTAAACCGAATTGTACGCTATAAACTATAAGACACTCATCGTCCAGGCGCTCGGCTTCGAGCCTACTGCCGACCAGCGGCACGCCATCGACACCTTCGCCGAGTTTCTCGCCGATCGTGACGACCATGCTACGATGCTGCTGCGCGGTTCGGCAGGTACGGGTAAGACGACACTCTCTGGTGCCATCGTGCGCACGATGCTCGCGTTGAAGCAGCGCGTTGTCCTGCTTGCGCCGACGGGTCGTGCCGCGAAAGTGTTCGCTTTAAACTCAGGCGTACCGGCTTCCACCATCCCCCGCCGCATCTACCGCCAGCAGTCGCTCGGCGGTTCGTTCTCGCTTGCTCCTAACATGATGACCGACACGCTGTTTCTCGTCGACGAGTCGTCGATGATAGCCAACGAAGGCTTGCGCGAATCGGTGTTCGGCACGGGCTGTCTGCTCGACGACCTCGTGCAGTTCGTCTATTCGGGGCGCAACTGCCGACTGGTGCTCATCGGCGACAAGGCGCAGCTGCCGCCGGTAGGCGAGGAGGAGTCGCCGGCTCTCTCCTCAGCGTTCATCTCCGGCTACGGACTCACCGTCTACGAAAGCGACCTGCGCGAGGTGTTGCGCCAGAGCCAGCAGTCGGGTATACTCTACAACGCCACGGTGATACGCCAGATGATTACGCACGACGAGGCGACCGCCCTGCCCAAGATACGCTTCAGCGGCTTCCCCGACATCGTATGCGTGCCGGGCGATGAACTGATAGAGACGCTCGCTACGAGCTATTCGCAGGTGGGCATGGACGAGACGATGGTTGTTACGCGCTCCAACAAGCGTGCAAACATATACAATCAGGGCATACGCAACCAAGTGCTTTGGCGCGAGGAGGAACTGACGTCGGGCGACTGGCTCATGGTGGTGAAGAACAGCTACTACTGGACCGAGCAGAAGAAGGCTGAAGACACGTCGGCGCCGGCGTTCATAGCCAACGGTGACCGTGCCGTGATACAGCGCGTGCGCAACCGCCGCGACCTCTACGGCTTCCACTTCGTCGACCTCTGGCTGCAGTTCCCAGACTACGACAACTACGAGTTGCAGGTGACGGCGCTCACCGACACGCTCGCCACCGAGGCACCAGCGCTCACACGCGAGCAGAGTCAGCAGCTCTTCGACGAGGTGATGGCAGACTACGCCGATGTGCGCACCAAGCCCGAACGCTACAAGCGTCTGAAAGCCGATCCCTACTACAATGCGTTGCAGATAAAGTACGCCTATGCTGTCACGTGCCATAAGGCGCAGGGCGGACAGTGGGCGCACGTCTACGTAGACCAAGGATATATGACCGACGAAATGCTCACGCCCGACTATATCCACTGGCTCTACACCGCCTTTACACGTGCTACGGAGAAACTCTTCCTCGTTAATTGGCCTAAGACGCAGACGGAAGAGTAGCGGTTGTAGCCATTCTTTTTTTATATACCTCGAAAAAACACAACTTTTTCTGTAGCAAACCCCACCTTTTGTGCGTCTAAAGAGCAGGAAAAGTAATAAACAACAAGCATATGAACACAACAGAGCAACAATTCTCGCAGCTTGTGAGAGACAACCGTAGCACGATATACGCCGTGTGCTACATGTTCTCCAACGATGCCGACGAGGTGGCAGACCTCTTTCAGGAGGTGCTTGTCAAGCTATGGAACGGCTACGAGACGTTCCACGGCAAGAGCGACGTCAAGACATGGATATACCGTGTCACCCTCGGCTCATATAATATTGTTGTGTTTTTAACA